>JBJDXP010000206.1:0-83892 GCA_051866735.1 Candidatus Limivicinus sp. | reverse complement strand
TCGGTGTCCTCCTTGGCGGGGTTGGTGTCGTCCATGCGCAGGTTGCAGATGCCGCCGAAGTGTTCGGCGGTGCTGAAATCTATGGTCAGAGCCTTGCAGTGTCCGATGTGCAGGTAACCGTTGGGCTCAGGCGGAAAACGGGTATGTACCTGCATACTGTAGCAGCGGTTGCCTTCAGAAAGGTCTTCCTGAACAAAGGCTTCTATAAAGTTTCTTGCCTCTTCCATAACTCTCTTTCTCCTTTAAGAAATTCTCTGATATTATATACGATAAGGCTGGTAATTACAACAAAAAAGTGGTACAATACGAAAAAAAGAAGGCGGTGCGCAGATGCAGGAGCTGTATGATATCATAATAGTAGGCGGAGGGCCGGCCGGCGTGTCGGCGGCGCTTACGGGGCTGAACCGGGGCAAGACCGTGGCGGTCATCGCAAACGGCGTGGAGACCGGGAGCCTCTATAAGGCGGAGCTGGTCACCAATTACCCGGGCCTTGCGCCCATGAGCGGTGAGGAGATGTGCAATCTGTTTCACCGCCAGCTGAAAGACAGCGCGGCGGATCTGATCTCCGGCCGGGCCCTGAACGTGATGCCCATGGGGGACATTTTCGGCGTGGCTGTGGGGAACGATTTTACCCAGTGCCGCGCGCTGATCATCGCCGCCGGCATCACCCGGGAAAATCTCTACCCCGGCGAGGCGGAGTATTTGGGCAGGGGCGTCAGCTACTGCGCCACCTGCGACGGGATGCTCTACCGGGGCAAGACCGTGGCCCTTGTGGGCAACAACAAAGAAGCGGAAGAGGACGCCAAATTCCTGGAAGACATCGGCTGCAAGGTACTGCGCTTTGCGGAAAACGGCCGGTATGAGATCAGCGGCGGCGTGAAGGCCGATACTCTGAAGTTCCGTGGACAGGAATACAAGGTGGACTGCGTGTTTATCATCAAAGACACGGTCTCTGTCACCAGACTGGTTCCGGGACTGGAAGTGGAAAAGGGCGGCATCGTCACAGACCGGCGCATGGCCACAAACCTGCCCGGCGTGTTCGCCGCCGGGGACTGCACCGGCAAGCCCTATCAGCTGGCCAAGGCGGTAGGGGAGGGCAATATTGCCGCACTCAGCGCCTGCGAATACCTGGACAGTTCAAAATAGTACACAAATTTTCACCTTTTGTTTTGTTTGTGTTGACAAATGCAGACCGGTAAATTATAATATTTCCACTTGCTGAGAAGGGCAGGAGTACGCGGAGCGCGGATTTGCAGAGAGGGAGCGTTTGGTGCAAGCTTCCATGAGGCGCTGCGGAAGGTCGGCCCGGAGCATCGGGAGTGAAAGGGGATTGCCCTGTGTAGCCCCCGGCGGTTGGTTGCCGTTATCAAGCCCATGAGCGCCGCGTTTCGCGGAATTCAGGTGGTACCACGGTATTTTATCGCCCTGAAACCTTTTGGTTTCAGGGCGTATTCATTTGTTGCCATCTAAAGGGGGTGAGCCTGTGGAACGCAGGAAGAGTAGTTTCGCTTCGTGGAGTGTCCACGGGAGCGTACCTGATTTGATTGCCTGAAAGAAGATAAATTGATATAGGAGAAATGAACATGAAAGAACTTCCGAAAGTCTATGAACCACAGTCTGTGGAAAAGAAAATTTATGATATGTGGATGGAAGGCGGCTATTTCAAGGGCAAGATCGACCCGGACAAAAAGCCCTTCTCCATCGTGATGCCCCCTCCCAACGTCACCGGCCAGCTCCATATGGGCCACGCCCTTGACGCCACCTTGCAGGATATCCTGACCCGCTATAAGCGTATGCAGGGCTATGCTACCCTGTGGCTGCCCGGCGTTGACCACGCCGGCATTGCCACCCAGATCAAGGTGGAAGAGGTGCTCCGCAAGGAAGAAGGCAAGACCCGCTACGATCTGGGCCGCGACAAGTTCCTGGAGCGGGTTTGGGACTGGAAGGCCCAGTACGGCGACCGCATCGTTGAGCAGCAGAAGAGCATGGGCGTCTCCTGCGACTGGGACCGCAGCCGCTTCACCATGGACGAGACCTGCGCCAAGGCCGTGCGCGAGACCTTCTGCGACCTTTACGACAAGGGCCTGATCTACAAGGGCAGCCGCATCATCAACTGGTGCCCCCACTGCCGCACCGCCCTGTCCGACGCGGAAGTGGAATACAAGGACATGCCCGGCAACTTCTGGCACATCCGCTATCCTATTGAGGACTCCGATGAGGAGTTCATCATCGCCACCACCCGTCCCGAGACCATGCTGGGCGACACCGGCGTGGCCGTCCACCCGGATGATGAGCGCTACAAGCACCTGGTGGGCAAAAACGCCATCCTGCCCCTGGTGGGCAGAAAGCTGCCCATCGTGGCCGATGAGTATGTTGAACTGGGCTTCGGCACCGGCGCGGTGAAGATGACCCCCTGCCACGACCCCAACGACTACGAGGTGGGCCTGCGCCACAATCTGGAACAGATCAAGTGCATCGACGAGGACGCCAAGATCATCAACGGCGGCAAGTATAACGGCATGGACCGCTACGAGGCCAGAAAAGCCATCGTGGCCGACCTGGAGGAGCAGGGCTATCTGGTCAAGGTTGAGCCCTACAGCCACAACGTTGGCTGCTGCTACCGCTGCGGCACCGTGGTGGAGCCCCTCACCAGCCCCCAGTGGTTTGTCAAAATGGAGCCTCTGGCCAAGAAGGCCATTGAGGTGGTCAAGGACGGACGCATCAAATTCGTGCCGGAGAGATTCACCAAGATCTATCTGAACTGGATGGAGAACGTGCACGACTGGTGCATTTCCCGCCAGCTCTGGTGGGGCCATCAGATCCCCGCCTGGTACTGTGCCGACTGCGGCCACATCACCGTCTCCCGGGAGGACGCCACCGAGTGCGAGCACTGCCACAGCAAGAACATCACCCGGGATGAGGACGTGCTGGACACCTGGTTCTCCTCCGCCCTCTGGCCCTTCTCCACCATGGGCTGGCCGGATAAGACCGAGGAGCTGGATTACTGGTATCCCACCTCTGTCATGGTCACCGGCTACGACATCATCTTCTTCTGGGTGGCCCGCATGATCTTCTCCGGCATGGAGCAGATGGACAAGGAGCCCTTCAAGACCGTGTTTATCCACGGCCTGGTCCGCGACAGCCAGGGCCGCAAGATGTCCAAGTCCCTGGGCAACGGCATTGACCCGCTGGAGATGGTCCAGACCTACGGCGCCGACGCTCTGCGCTTTAACCTGATCACCGGCAACTCTCCCGGAAACGACATGCGTTTCTATGTGGAGAAGTGCGAGGCCATGCGCAATTTCTGCAACAAGATCTGGAACGCCTCCCGCTTCGTGATGATGAATCTGACCATCGACAAAAACGAGCTGCCGGAGAAGCTGGAGATCGAGGACAAGTGGATCCTCTCCAAGCTGAACAACGTCATCAAAGAGGTCTGCGAGAACATGGACAGCTTTGAGCTGGGCGTGGCCGCGGGCAAGATCTATGACTTCATCTGGGACAGCTTCTGCGACTGGTACATTGAGCTGACCAAGCCCCGTCTCAACGGCGGCAGCGAGGAGCTGAAGCTCTCCGCCCAGAAGGTGCTGCTGTACGTCCTGACCGAGATTTTGAAGCTCGCCCATCCCTTTATCCCCTTCATCACCGAGGAGATCTGGCAGGCGCTGCCCCACGAGGGCGAGGCCCTGATGATCGAGCGCTATCCCGAGTACAGGAGCGAACTCAGCTTCCCCGCCGACGAGCAGAACTTTGAGATGGTCATGACCGCCATCAAGGCCGTCCGCGCCCGCCGCAGCGAGATGAACGTGCCCCCCTCCAGAAAGGCGCATCTGATCATCGCCACCGACAAGAAGGCCGCTTTTGAGGCCGGTCTCAGCTATATCAGCAAGCTGGCTTACGCCAGCGAGGTCAGCGTGGTGGACGACGCTCCCGCCGGCAGCGAGGGTATGGTCTCCGTTGTCACCGACAACGCCCGTATGTTCATGCCCATGGCAGAGCTGGTGGATCTGGAAAAGGAGAAGGCCCGTATCGAAAAGGAGCTGGCCAACGCCGAAAAGCAGCTGGCTTCCCAGAACGCAAAGCTTTCTAACCAGAACTTTGTCACCCGTGCGCCTGAACAGGTGGTCAATGTGGAACGGGAGAAGAAGGCCAAGCTGGAGGCCCTTATCGAGAACCTGAAAGCCAGTCTGGAAAACCTGGGCAAATAAAATAAGAAAAACGGCCCTCACCACAGAGGGCCGTTTGGAGCGAATATGAAAGAAAAAGCACTGGAATTTCTGAATAAAGACTATCTGCTGAATGTGGACATCATCGAGTGCATCCGCCGGGATATCTGCCGCATCCTGTATGCCTCTGACCAGGCGGTGCTGATCGTGGCGGACAACGACTGGGTCTATATGCTCTCCTGCGAGGACAGGGAGCTGGGCCTGGAGCTGATCCGAACCCACCAGCCTCCCTGGGTGGTGCTGCACCAGATGGACATGAGGGAAGCTGTGGCCGGACTTGGCTACCGCCTGGGTGACGAGTGCTGGCAGAGCGCCTATACAAAGTCCACGCCCATGGAGGAGACCCTTGCGGATATCCGGCAGCTGGACAGAAGCTATGCAAAGCTGATCGATGAAAATTACGATCTGGCGGATGAGGAGGAGATCACCGCACAGCTGGACGCGGGGGTCATTTTCGGGGCCTTTGTGGACGGAGCACTGGCGGGCTTCATCGGCCGGCACGACGAAGGCTCGGTCGGCATGCTCTTTGTGTTCCCTCAATTTCGCCGTATGGGCATAGCCGAGGCATTGGAAAGAAATTATGTAAACCGCGAATTGGCCCAGGGAAATGTGCCCTACGGGCAGATTTTTGTGGGAAACACCCCCTCCCGGCAGCTTCAGGAGAAGCTGGGCATGGATTTTTCCGATAAATTCATCTGTTGGTGCGGAAAAACGAATTGAGGTCCCCATTTCGACGGAATATGCAATGAAAAAGAAATAAAATGGCATCGCATAGAGTTTATGCGATGCCATTTTTGTTTATAGACAGGAGATAAGACTATGAATATCAGTACCGCTTTTTCCTCAGGCCGTCTGACCATCTTTCTCAGCGGAGAGCTGGACCACCACGAGGCCAGATGCACCCTGAACACCATTGACGAGCTTTTGGACGAGTATCTGCCCCGGGACTGCGTTCTGGACATGGCCGGCCTTACCTTTATGGACTCGTCCGGCATAGCGGTCATCATCAGGACCAGCCGCCGGATGAAGGCTCTGGGGGGACGAGTCTGGATCGAAAACCCGGCAAAGCAGGCCCTGAGGGTCATCGACGCCTCGGGCATAGACCGGCTTGTGCCTGTGGCCACAGGAAAATAGGAGGAGAGGAATGAACAGTCTGAATTACATAAAATTGGAGTTTCCCAGCAAAAGCAGCAACGAGGCCTTTGCCCGCACAGCGGCGGCGGCCTTTGCCACCCAGCTTGACCCCACCATGGAGGAGCTGGGCGATATCAAAACCGCGGTGTCCGAGGCGGTGACCAACGCCATTGTCCACGCCTACCCGGACAGCATTGGCCGCATCTCCATGCGCCTGCGCATCCTGGACAACCATGTGCTGGAGATCTCCATCCGGGACTGGGGCAAGGGCATTGAAAATGTGGATCAGGCCATGACGCCCCTTTACAGCACCGGCGGGGAGGACAGAAGCGGCATGGGCTTTACCATCATGGGCAGCTTTATGGACAAGCTGAAAGTGCGCTCCACCCCCGGCAAGGGCACCACCGTCACCATGCTCCGGACCATATGCCCCCGCATCGGCAAACGATGAGTGAGGACATCTATTCGGATATCCGCCGGGCCCAGAGCGGCGACCGGGAGACGGCAGGAAAACTGGTGGAGGAGAACTCCGGCCTGATCTGGAGCGTGGCCCGGCGCTTTTTTGGCCGGGGTGTTGACCCGGAGGACCTGTATCAGCTGGGCTGCGTGGGCTTTCTCAAAGCCATCGAGGGCTTTGACGAGAGCTTCGGCACCCGGTTTTCCACCTACGCCGTGCCGAAAATTTCCGGGGAGATACGGCGCTTTCTCCGGGACGACGGGGCGGTAAAGGTCAGCCGGGGAATAAAAGAACAGGCGGCGCAGATACGCGCCGCCCGTATGCAGCTGGAGCAGAGGATCGGCCGGGAACCCACCATCTCGGAGCTTTCCCGGGAGATGGGACTGAGCCCGGAGGATATCGCCTTTGCGGAGACCGCCACCGGCCCGGCGGAGAGCCTCCAGCGGGAGAGCGGGGAGGACGGCTTTACCCTGGAGCTGGTGCTGGGCGATTACAGCGCGGAGGAAAAAATGGTGGAGCATGTGGCCCTGCGCGCCGCCATGGAGAAGCTGCCGGAGCGGGAGCGGCAGGTGCTGTCCCTCCGGTACTACCACGGCATGACCCAGCAAAACTGCGCCAAGGTGATGCACGTTTCCCAGGTGCAGATCTCCCGGCTGGAGCGAAGAGCGGTGGAACAGCTGCGGCAGCTCCTCAGCTGACCCTTTTGCCGCAGACCCGGGTGATCTGGCTCACGTTCAGGCAGCGCTCATGGCGGATGGGCTGCCACTGCACGTCGCAGAACAGGGAAGCCACGGTGATGGGCACATAGGTGAACATGAAAACGGGGAAGGTCAGGGCGTAGAGCAGCTTTTTACCGCTTGAACAGTGGATCTGCTTCCACTCGGTGATGGTGGTGATGCTGCCGATGACAAAGAGCGTCAGATACAGGTTTATTACCGTTTGCAGCACCGACAGCCCCAGCACCTTCAGGTCCCCGCCGATGTAGAAATTCGCAGCGGCGGCGGACAGATTCACCACAAGGCTTAAGCCCGTAAGCACCGCGGCGGGCATGATGTTCATGGCCATGTCGTAACAGGAGAAGCTGCCGTGGGAGATGCCCCGCATCAGCCGTCCCCCGTAGCGGGAAAACACCTGCAAATAGCCTCTGGACCAGCGGAGCCGCTGCTTCCAGGACTGGCGGAAGCTGGTGGGCTGCTCGTCATACAGCACCGCCGTGCCGCAGTAGCCGATCTTCTCGCCCCGGACCACGTTGTCGATGCTGAACTCAATGTCCTCCGTCAGTAAAAAGAAGTTCCAGCCGCCGCAGCGCTCCAGGATATCCCTGGAGAAGAGAAAGCCGGTGCCGGACACGGCACAGCTGCTGCCCAGCAGCATCCGGGCGTTGTTCAGATACCGGGCCTCCCGCAGAAACCACAGGGCGTAGCCGGCGGAGATCCAGTTATCACCGTAGTTTTTGGAGTTGCGGTAGCTGGTGATAATGCCGTAGCCGTCGGAGAAGGTCTTATTCATCTCCGTGATATAGTTGGGGGCGATCACGTTGTCCGCGTCCAGCACGATAAAGGCGTCAAAGCTGCCGGCGGGATAGTCCCGGGCAATCTTTTCCAGCAGAAAATTCAGCGCGTAGCCCTTGCCCACATGGAGGCTGTCCCGGCGGGTGCAGACCTCCGCGCCGTGGACCTGGGCAATCAGGGCTGTGTCGTCCGTGCAGTTGTCCGCAATGACAAAAATTTTAATGAGATGCGCGGGGTAATCCTGCGCATTGATGCTGTCGATCAGCTCACCGATCACCGAGCGCTCATTCCTTGCCGCAATCAGCACGGCAAAGCGATGGGGCTTGGGCTCCCGGTGGGCTTTCGGCTTTTTGAAGAGGGAAACGGGTATGTAAAAAAACTGATAGGAATAGCAGAGAAAAAACAGGCTTATGATGAGAAAATTGATCAGCTCAATGGGTTTCATGACTGTTCCTCCTTTGTGAGAGCTTTACAGCCATGATTATACACAGAAGAAAATTAAGATAACAGCAGGCGGAAGTTTAGGATTTCATTAAGGAAAGTTTAGGATCACGGTCAGGCTCCCGTTTTCATACCGGGCGCTGATTTTTCCGCCCATGCGCTCCGTCAGGTCCCGGGCAATGGAAAGGCCCAGGCCGGTGGAATGCCGGGCGGCCTCCACGGTATAAAAGCGGTCAAAGAGCTTTTCCGTTTGCAGCTTGTCCAGGCGGGAGGCGCTGTTTCTGAAGCGGATCTCGCCGTTGTTTTCAAGACGGATATCCAGATCTCCGTCGCTGTACTTGGCGGCGTTGGAGAGAATGTTTCCCAAAATCCGGGAAAGCAGACCTTTATCCAGCTGCCGGATCACTTTTTCTTCGCAGATGTGTATACAGGGGCTTATGTCGGCGGCGGACAGAGAGGTGTAGGCGGAGGCGATGCTCTCCTCCAGCACGGCGTTCAGACTGAGGGCTTCAAGCACCGGCTCCTTCTCTTCGGAGACGATCACCGAGTAACGGAAAAGCTCCTCGGTCAGTTCCCGCAGGGAATGGGCCCGGCCTTGTATGATGTCCAGATAGCGCCGGGCCTCATCGGAGCAGTCCTCCCGGGCCAGAAGATCAAGATAGCCGCAGATGGCGGTGAGCGGGGTGCGCAGGTCGTGGGATATATTGGTCACCGCCGCTTTCAGCTCCGCGTCTCCCTGTTGGCAGCGCTGCCGCTCCTGACGCAGCAGGCGGAGCTGCCGGTTGATGTCATCGGCAAGGCTCCGCATACAGCGGTCACGGCTGGAAATGTCGATCAGGGTGTTGGTGTCCTGGCTGAGCCTGTCTTCAAAGGCGCGGCTGATCTCAGCTGCCGATTTTCTCAGCAGGTGTATTTTTCCTATCAGCGCGGCGATAAGAATGGCCATCGCGCCGAAAACAGCCCAGACCCAGATTTCCATGTTATTTTATGTCCTTCTTTTTGAATATTGCGTATCCCAACGCGGAGACGGCGGTAAACACTGCAAGGGACAGCAGCGGCCAGCGGGCGCTGCGCTCCAAATCAAAATTGTTGATCTGTATAGCCTGCCCCATGGGAATAAAATCTTCTGCAACGCCCATGACCGTTCTGGTCATGCCGCTGACATAGTGGGGATTGGGAGCGGGGTCCTCAAACGCCATGACGCCGTTTTCATCCATGACCATGGCGCCGTACTGTATTTCCGGCTCGTTGAGAACGCTGTCCAGATAAGAACCGGCAAAAAGCATGACCAGCACAAGACCGAGAGAGACGACAACGGCCACCGCTTTATTCTGGCAGACCATGGCCACCAGCACATTGATGGCTGAAAGCGCCGCCGTCAACAGAAAGCTGCACAGGAAAAGCCGGAAAAGCGTGCCGACGTCATAGGTAAAGCCGCCGAAAAGGGCAAAGCCCAAAAGCCCACCGGTAAGAAACAGCGCGGCCAGGGCGAGAAAAGAGCCTGCGGTGCAGACGATCAGGTTGGAAAAGTAAATATCGGACCGCCGATGGCCGACGGTCAGCTTGTTTCTCACCACGCCGTCGCTGTATTCCTCGCCAAGCAGCAGACTGATCAGCGCCGAGGAGATAAAACCGATGGCAGGGAGGATGGAAAAGACAATATCGTCCAAAATTACGGTATTTTCCGGCCTTTCCTGTTCATAGCGAAAATTATCCACGCATACGAAACCCTGAAGAAGTATACAGATCACCAGCATGATCCAGAAAACACGGCTTTTGAACAGCCGGGAAAAACCGGCGGAGAGCAGCTTAGTCATGGCGGGCACCTCCCACAAGGTTTACATAATAACTTTCCAGACTCTCGTCCCGCTCCTGGGCGGCGATCAGCTCGCAGTTCTCTTTGGCAAGGGCGTTCACCAGGCCGCTGAGATTTACCTGGGCAAAGACGTCCGCCTGAGTGGGGGAGAGGATGTTGTATTCGATGCCCATGCTGTCCAGCACCCGGGCCAGGGGCTTCACATCAGACACCACAAGGCGCACGCACTTGCGGCAGACCGCGTCCAGCTCCTCCGCGCTGATCTCCTTGACCATCCGCCCGCTGTCCACAAAGCCGTAGTGGGTGGCCAGGCGGGACAGCTCGTCCAGAATGTGGCTGGAAATGAGCACGCTGATCTGTCTCTCCCGGTTCAGCTTCAAAATCAGCTCCCGTATCTCGATGATGCCCTGGGGGTCAAGGCCGTTCACCGGCTCGTCCAGCACCAGAAAGTCCGGATCTCCCGCAAGAGCCACGGCGATACCCAGCCGCTGCTTCATGCCCAGGGAGAAATGCCGGGCCTTTTTCCTGCCCGTGTTTTCCAGGCCCACCAGCTGTAAAAGCTCGCCGATCCCTTCAAAGGAAGGGAGACCCAGAACCCGGTACTGCATTTTCAGGTTGTCCTCCGCCGTCATGTCCAGATAGATGGAGGGGGTCTCCACCACCGCGCCCATTCTGCGGCGGGCCTTGACGATGGCTTTGTCCCGGTTTTCCGTGCCGTACAGGGTGAAGCTGCCGGCGCTTGGCTCCTGCAGGCCGCAGATCAGGCGGATCAGCGTGGTCTTGCCCGCACCGTTTTTGCCCACCAGACCGTAAATCGCCCCTTTGGGGACGTGCATGTCCATGCCGTCCAGGGCCTTGAAGTGCCCGTAATGCTTGCTCAGGGACCTGGTTTCCAGTATATAGTCCATGAAATTGCCTCCTTTTGTTTACTACGGCCAAAGTTTAGCAGCGGGGCGTAAAGCGGGCGGTAAAGAAAAGGGTAAAGATTTGGTAAAGATCAGATGAGCTTGAAGCCGATGCCCCAGACCGCTTCAATATGCTCCTGCCCGTCAGCGTCCCGCAGCTTTTTGCGCAGGTTGCTGACGTGAATTTTCAGCGAGCTTTCGGTGCAGTCCGGGGTGTCCAGGCTGATCCCGTCCAGAATCACAGACTTGGCAATGACCTGAGCGGGGGACTGGAGCAGAAGCTTCATAATGGCGTACTCCGTGCGGGTCAGCTTTACCGGCACGCCGCCCACAGTGAGCTGGTGGGAGCTTAAATCCAGCTCCATGTCCTGATAGGATAGGCGGGCGCTCTGCCCGCAGGCGGACTTTCTCAGCTGCACCGCCACCCGGGCCAGCAGCTCCCCGGTGTCAAAGGGCTTGGTGATATAGTCCGCCGCCCCGCCCAAAAGCAGCTGCACCTTGCCCTGCACGTCGCTTTTGGCGGAGAGGACGATCACCGGCGTACCCGTAAGTTCGGGCAGCAGCTCCTCGCCGGAGAGGCCGGGCAGCATCAGATCAAGCAGGATCAGGTCCGCTTTTTCCGCTTTCAGAAGCAGCAGCGCCTCCGTCCCGGAATAGGCCCGGAGCACCCGGTAGCCCTCCCGGCTGAGCAGCTCCTGCAAAAGGTCGCCTATATAAACATCGTCGTCGATCACCGCGATGGTTTTCATGCAAAATCACTCCTTTTGCACAAAACAGTATCACAGCTAAAGCGTTTTTTCAACTTAATTTGCGCCTTGTCTATCCTTGGGCTTTGTGCTAAAATTGTCGCTATGATGACTGAATTTGAACAAAAATACCTTGAGGCGCGCCGCCATGTGGTCCGCGCCGATTTTGAACATCTGAATAACATGCAGATCGAGGCAGTGATGGCCACGGAGGGCCCGCTGCTGATCCTGGCGGGCGCGGGCAGCGGCAAAACCACGGTGCTCATCAACCGCATTGCCAATCTTCTGAAATACGGCAAGGCCGGAGACAGCGATGAGCTTCCCGCCGACGCGGACGAGGAAAAGCTAGCCATACTCCGCAAAGGCGGCGAGGCGGCACAGCGCGTCGCAGCCCTGGACCCGGTGGCGCCCTGGCGCATCCTTGCCATCACCTTTACCAATAAGGCCGCCGGAGAGCTGAAGGAACGGCTTGAACGGATGCTGGGGGAGAGCGCAAACGATATCTGGGCCTGCACCTTCCACTCCGCCTGCGTGCGCATTTTGCGCCGGGACGCGGAAAAGCTGGGCTTCCCCGCAAACTTCACCATCTACGACACTTCCGACAGCCAGAGCCTGATGAAGCACATCATCAAGGACATGGACCTGGACGAAAAGACCTTCGCGCCAAAGGCCATGCTCTCGGAGATCAGCCGGGCAAAGGACGCACAGCTTTCCGCCACCGAGTACCTGCGCCAGGCCCGGACCACCGGCGACCTGCGCCGGATCCGGATCGGGGAGATCTACAGCGAGTACATGCGCCGGATGTTTGCCGCCGGGGCCATGGATTTTGACGATCTGATCTCCTTCACCGTAAAGCTCCTGCAGGAGGACGATGAGGTCTGCGGATACTGGCAGCGCCGCTTCCAGTATGTGCTCATCGACGAGTATCAGGACACAAACCACCTGCAATACCTGCTGGCCTCCCTTTTGGCAGGGGGCTGGGGCAACATCTGCGTGGTGGGCGACGACGACCAGAGCATCTATAAATTCCGGGGCGCGACCATTGAGAACATCCTCTCCTTTGAGAGCGAGTATAAAAACTGCCGCACCATCCGCCTGGAGCAGAACTACCGCAGCACCGGGCATATTCTGGACGCGGCCAACGCCGTCATCCGCAACAATCAGGGCCGCAAAGGCAAGGAGCTCTGGACAAACAAGGACCGGGGCGAGCAGCTGAAGCTCTATGTGGCGGACAACGAGCACGACGAGGCCCAGTATGTGGCCTCCCAGATCATGGGCGATTACGGCCGTGGCGCCAACTGGCGGGACCATGCGGTGCTCTACCGGATGAACGCCCAGTCCAACCAGCTGGAATACGCCTTCAAGCGAAACGGCATACCCTACCGCATTATCGGCGGCACCCGCTTCTTTGACCGGGCTGAGGTCAAGGACGTGCTGGCCTATTTGAATGTGATCGCCTCACCCTCTGATGATCTGCGTCTGGTGAGGATCATCAATAACCCGCCCCGGGGCATCGGGGCCAGAAGCGTGGAGCTTGCCCAGCAGATCGCCGCTCAGGAGCGGCTGAGCCTGTTTGAGGTGGTGAGCCACGCGGATTCCTACCCGGAGCTGCAGCGCCCCGCCATCAAAATGCGGCAGTTTGCCTCCATGATCCGCGAGCTGCACGCCCAGAAGGAAAAGCTGACGCCCGATGAGCTGCTGGACGAGCTGCTGGAAAAGACCGGCTATCTCCGCGCCCTGGAGGAGAAAAACACCACTGAGGACGAGGCCAGAGCCGAAAACGTCCGGGAGCTGAAAACCAGCATCATCGCCTATATGAAAGAGTCCGGCGACAGCAGTCTGGAGGGCTTTCTGGCGGATGTGGCCTTGTATACCGACCTGGATAACTACGACAAGGACGCGGACTGCGTGGTGATGATGACCATGCACAGCGCCAAGGGCCTGGAATTTCCCACGGTGTTCATTGTGGGCATGGAGGAGGGCATTTTCCCCGGCATCCGGGCCATCGGCGAGCCGGGAGAGATGGAGGAGGAGCGCAGGCTCTGCTATGTGGCCATCACCCGGGCCAGAACTAAGCTCCACCTGGTCTGCGCAAGACAGCGTATGCTCTTCGGCCGCACCACGGCCAACCGGGTCTCCCGTTTTGTGGATGAGATCCCCGAGGAGGACATTGAAAAGAAAAATGTCCCCAAGGGCTACGGCTTCCACGACCGGCGGGAGGAGCTGGGCTTTGCCCGCAGAGCGCCGGAAAGACAGCAGTATGGCGTCTCCGCGCCCCGGCCCAAGGCCCCGACGGTGCAGGCCAGCGTTTCCTTCTGCGTGGGGGACAGGGTAAACCACAAGGCTTTCGGCCCGGGCTGTATCACCAAAATGACGCCCATGGGCGGAGATTTTCTGATTGAGATCAATTTTGAAAACATAGGGACAAAAAAGCTCATGCTCCGCGCGGCGGCGCAGCACATGAGCAGGGAATAAAACCATGAGCAAAGGATTTTTAGGACGGCTTGCGCTGTTCGGCACAGCCTTTATCTGGGGCACGTCTTTTGTCATTTTGAAGACCACCCTTGACAGTGTCGGCACTCTCTGGGTGCTGGCTATCCGCTTCACCATTTCCACGCTGCTGCTGGGCCTTTTCGCGGTGAAGAAGCTGGGAAAAATGGACCGGCGCTGCGTTAAAGGCAGCGTGATGATGGGTATCTGCCTGGCCCTGGCCTATATCGTGCAGACCTACGGCCTGATGTACACCACACCGGGGAAGAACGCCTTCCTGACGGCTACCTACTGTGTGCTGGTGCCCTTCATGGCCTGGGGCGTGTACAAGAGAAAACCGGACGGGGCCAACATCATCGCCGCCTTTCTCTGCATCACCGGCATCGGCTTTGTCTCCCTCAGCGGAGCGGGGACAGGGGTGAATATCGGCGACATGCTGACGCTCCTCTGCGGCGTGTTTTACGGTTTGCAGATCATTATGATGGAGCAGTATGTGGCGGACGGAGACGCCCTCGCCATCTCTGTTGTCCAGTTCGGCACGGCGGCCCTGCTCTGCTGGGCGGGGGCGCTGCTCTTTGAAGCGCCGCCGGTGAACGTGCCGTCAAGCGCCTGGCTGAGTATCGCCTATCTCAGCGTGATGTGTACCGCAGTCTGCTTCTTTTTGCAGGCCTGGGGGATGCAGTATACGCCTTCCTCCACTTCAGCGGTCATTATGACCCTGGAATCGGTTTTCGGAACGCTGACCTCCGTGGTGTTTTACCATGAGACCATGACGGTAAAGCTGGTTTTGGGCTTTGCGCTGATTTTTATCGCGGTGCTCATTTCTGAGACAAAGCCGCAGTTTTTCAAAAGAAAAGCACATAAAGCGGGGGTGTAAAAGGATGAAGATCATCAGCGCGGCGCAGATCACCCAGGCGGTTGCCGAGCTCTGCATCCGGGCAAACCGGGAGCTTCCGCCCGACATGGAAAGCGCCATGAGGCTTGCGGAAAAAAATGAGCCCTGGCCCATCGGGGCGGACACCATGTCCGTCCTCTGCCGCAATATCGACGCGGCCAGGGAAAACGGCCTGCCCATCTGCCAGGACACGGGCTGCGCCTGCGTCTTTGCGGAGCTGGGCCAGGATGTACATATCGAGGGGGATTTTGAAACGGCGGTCAACGCCGGCGTCAGCCGGGGCTATACCGAGGGCTACCTGCGAAAGAGCATGGTCCAGGACCCCCTGCGCCGGGGAAACACCGGGGACAATACCCCGGCGGCCATTACGGTCCGGCTGGTGCCCGGCGACAGTCTGAAACTGACTGTGGCCCCCAAGGGCTTCGGCAGCGAAAATATGAGCAGGCTGGCCATGCTCAAACCGGCCGACGGCGTGGAGGGTGTAAAGCGCTTCGTGCTGGAGACGGTAAAGCTGGCCGGCCCCAACCCCTGCCCGCCCATCGTTCTGGGCGTGGGCATCGGCGGCACCTTTGACAAGGTGGCTTATCTGGCCAAGCACGCCCTTCTGCGGCCCATCGACCAGCCCAACCCCGACCCCTATTACGGGTCGCTGGAAAAAGAGCTTCTGGACGAGATCAACGCCCTGGGCATCGGCCCGCAGGGCTTCGGCGGCAGAACCACCGCCCTGGGCCTGAACATTGAGACCATGCCCACCCATGTGGCGGGTCTGCCGGTAGCCGTGAATGTGAGCTGCCATGTGACCCGCAGGGTCAGCACAGTTTTGTGAGGTGCGCTATGGAATACAGACTGAACACACCGGTGACGAAAGAGGAACTGTCCGTCCTCCGCGCCGGGGACCGGGTGCTGCTCTCCGGCACGGTCTACACCGCCAGAGACGCCGCCCACCAGCGGATGATGGAGCGGATTGACCGGGGAGAGGCCCTGCCCTTTGCCCTGGAGGGCAGCGCCATCTACTATGTGGGGCCCACCCCGGAGCGGCCGGGGCAGGTCATCGGCTCCGCCGGACCCACCACCTCCGGGCGGATGGATAAATTTTCGCCCCGCCTTCTGGATCTGGGCCAGCCGGTGATGATCGGCAAGGGCGCAAGAAGCCGGGAGGTCAAGGAGGCCATTGTCCGAAACGGCGCGGTGTACCTTGCCGCCATGGGTGGCGCCGGGGCCGTGATGAGCGCCAGCGTGGATTCTGCCGCCGTTGTCTGCTGGGAGGATCTGGGCTGCGAGGCGGTGCGCAGGCTCCATGTGACGGATATGCCCCTGACTGTGGTGATCGACAGCCTGGGCAATGATTTATATGAATCCGGGCCGGAGGCCTATTTGAAAAGTCTTGAATCGGAAAACGAGACAGGGAACTGATATGGACTATGCAAAAGAAGCGCTGAAGCTGCATGAAGAGCTGAAAGGCAAGATCGAGGTCTGCTCCCGGGTAAAGGTGGACAGCAGGGAAGCCCTGAGCCTGGCCTATACCCCGGCGTGGACGCCATCCCCCTCTGCGTCAAGAGCAAGGATGTGGACGATATTGTCAATACGGTGGCGCCGCTGGCCGGTTCCTTTGGCGGCGTAAATCTGGAAGATATCTCCGCGCCCCGCTGCTTTGAAATTGAGGAGAAGCTGAAGCAACGCTGCGACATCCCCGTTTTCCTCGATGACCAGCATGGCACGGCGGTCATCGTCCTGGCCGCCCATGAAACCGGCGTGGCAAGAATATAAGAAAAAGCGCTGCAAGGCCCGCCGGAATAGGCGGGCCTTGTACCTGTCTTTCCCTTATGTTATACTCTTTTCAAGAGGTGAGGCCGGATGCTTTTTGTTGTGCCGGATTTTTATGATGACTTTCACTGCATTGCCGGTCAATGCCGGCACAGCTGCTGTATCGGCTGGGAGATCGACATTGATGGGGAGAGCTTTGCGTTTTATTCCGAAATAGAAGGGGAGCTTGGCAGAGAGCTGAGAGAGAAAACCAGCGCCGAACCCACGCCCCATTTTATCCTTGGGGAAAAGGACCGCTGCCCCTTTCTCAATGAAAGCGGGCTTTGCCGTCTGATCCTGAGCCTGGGGGAGGACAGTCTCTGCGACATCTGCCGGGAGCATCCCCGTTTTTACAACGAGTTTTCCGACCGGACGGAGGCGGGCCTGGGCCTGTGCTGTGAGGAGGCCGTCCGGCTGCTTCTGGAAGGGGACGGCCCGCTGGGTTTGCTCTGCTATGACGACGGCGGCGGGGAAAGCCCCACGCCGGAGGAGCAAACGCTGTTTTCCCTGCGTGAAAAGATATTTTCTCTTTTGAATGACAGCAGCCGTCCTTTATCTTCCTGCATAGCGTCCTGCGCGGAATATTGCGCGGTTCCCATGCCTGACCTGGATATGGCCAAGTGGGCCCGGTTCTACGTGGGCCTTGAACGCCTTGACCCGGCCTGGACAGACGCCCTTCAGCTTTTGGCGGACCGGGGCGGGGAAGTGGTGTTGCCTGACCAGCTGGACGGGATAAAATACCGCCGCATGGCGGCATACTTTGTTTACCGGCACTTTGCCTCTGCCGGAAGCCCGGCACAAGCCTCTGACATGCTGGCCTTTGCCCTTCTCAGCACGGCCATGGTCTGTGCGCTGGAAACGCTGGGGATGGACTGCGGGGAAGCCCTGCGGCTGTATTCCGCGGAAATCGAGTATTCTGATGAGAATAT
Source organism: Candidatus Limivicinus sp. (assembly GCA_051866735.1). Classification (GTDB taxonomy): domain Bacteria; phylum Bacillota; class Clostridia; order Oscillospirales; family Oscillospiraceae; genus Limivicinus. The sequence goes on along the minus strand of JBJDXP010000206.1, from coordinate 66,539 downwards.
TGGGCTGATTCTGAACAAAATAAGGGAATAGCGCTTTACTTTTACCCCCACAATGTGATAACATATATCGCTAAGATTTTTTAGAGGAAGTATATTATGCCAGACATGAGAAAAGAGATCGAACGCCGCAGGACCTTCGCCATCATCTCCCACCCGGACGCGGGCAAGACCACACTCACCGAAAAGCTGCTGCTCTACGGCGGAGCCATACAGATGGCCGGTTCCGTAAAGGGCAAGGCCACCGCCAGACATGCGGTGTCCGACTGGATGGAGCTGGAAAAGCAGAGGGGCATTTCCATCACCTCCTCCGTCATGCAGTTTGAGTATGAGGGCTACTGCATCAACATCCTGGACACCCCGGGCCACCAGGACTTTTCCGAGGACACCTACCGCACGCTGATGGCGGCGGACAGCGCCGTCATGGTCATTGACGCGGCCAAGGGTATCGAGCCCCAGACCAGAAAGCTGTTTAAGATCTGCGCCATGCGCCATATCCCCATTTTCACCTTCATCAACAAGCTGGACCGGGAGGCCAGAAGCCCCTATGAGCTGATGGAGGAGCTGGAAAACGAGTTCGGCATCGGCACCTATCCCATGAACTGGCCCATCGGCTGCGGCCAGGACTTCAAGGGCGTGTACGACCGGGAAAAGCGGGAGATATTGGCCTTCAACGAGTTTCACCGGGGCCAGAGCAAGATCCGCGCCATAGAGTGTACCCTGGACGAGACGGAGAAGCTGGACGAGCTGATCGGCCACCGGCTGAGAGAGAGCCTGACCGACGATATCGAGCTGCTGGACGGTGCGGGCTATGAGTTTGACATTGAGCAGGTGAGAAACGGCCGGCTCAGCCCGGTATTCTTCGGCTCCGCGCTGAATAACTTCGGTATTGAGCCATTTTTGGAGAGCTTTCTCAAAATGACCATGCCGCCGCTGCCCCGTATCTCCAACGATGACATTATCGACCCCTTCGATGAGCGCTTTTCCGCTTTCGTGTTCAAAATTCAGGCCAACATGAACAAGGCCCACCGGGACAGGATCGCCTTCATGCGCATCTGCTCCGGCAAATTTGAGCGGGACAAGGAGTATTTCCACGTCCAGGGCGGCAAGACCCTGCGCCTGGCCCAGCCTCAGCAGCTTATGGCCCAGGAGCGGGCCATCATCGACGAGGCTTTTGCCGGGGATATCATCGGTGTGTTTGACCCTGGCATCTTCTCCATCGGCGACACCATCTGTGAAAAGGGCATGAACGCCTGCTTTGAGGGTATTCCCACCTTTGCTCCCGAGCATTTTGCCGCTGTGGAGCGTATCGACACCATGAAGCGCAAGCAGTTTGAGAAGGGCATCATGCAGATCGCCCAGGAGGGCGCCATTCAGATCTTCCACGAGCCCAACACCGGCGTGGAGGAAGTCATTGTGGGCGTTGTGGGCGTGCTGCAGTTTGAGGTGCTGGAATACCGGCTGAAGACCGAGTACGGCGTGGACATCCGCCGCCGGGCCATGCCCTTTGAACTGGTCCGCTGGGTGGAAAACGAGGATATCAACATCTCCGAGCTGAACCTGACCAGCGACACCAAGTGGGTACAGGATTTCAAAGGGAACAATCTGCTGCTCTTCACTTCTCCCTGGTGCATCAACTGGGCACTGCAGAAGAACGAGGGCCTGCAGCTGAGAGAATTTAACAGAGACTAATTGAAGGAGGTACGTCCATGGAAGAAAAACTTGTCATTGAGATCTACAGGAAAAAGGACCCGGAGGAGCTGACCAAACTCCTGTCCGAGCCGGAGAGCAAGCTTGACCTGGGCAGTGCTGCCGCCCTCACGGCGGCCGATGCCTGCGCCATGGGACTGAGAGCGGCAAAGCTTGCCGCAGCGGAAGTTTCGGGAAATGAACGGCTGGACTATATTCTGCGGAATCTGGAAAAGCTCCGCGAGTATATGGTCTACCTGATCGACGAGGACGTGAAGTGCCGCAGTCTGCTGAGAAGGGCGGAGAAGAAAGGCAACGAGCGGGAGATCGACGCGGCCCGCCAGCCGGCCTGCTGCATCTGTGAGGAGATCATCAACCAGATGGGCAATATGCTGGCTCTGCTGAATGAACTTGCGGTTCTGGGAAAGCAGGGTGGTATGTACATCAGCGCCGCTGTTCACATGAGCATGGCCGCCATGCAGAGCGCCATGGCTTTTGTGCTGGACATGTCCGCAAAGAGCAGCGACGACACCTATGTCTTTGTGACCCGCCGCGAAAATGAGATCACCCTGGAAAATTACAGCGTCGTTGCCCAAACGGTACTGGCCAAGCTGAATCATTAAGGAAAAACACGGTCTGTTTAGATGTTCCAAACAGACCGTGTTTTTCTATTGCCTTTATCCACAAAATCTGAGCCCATTTTTTGCGCATAGAGACCGGGAAAAACAGCAAAAGGGAGAAAGTGGATCGAACGGGTCCAAAATAATTGACAAAATTTTATTAAAGTACTAAGATGAGAGCGCTCCCGGGAAAAACAGGGAGAAATGTATGAAAAATCCGCTTTTTATTTGATTCAACCACCTGAAAGGAGAAAAAACATGGCAAACAGAATCATGCTCAACCAGACCTCTTACCACGGCGCCGGCGCCATCAAGGAGATCCCCGGCGAGGTCAAATCCCGCGGCTTTAAAAAGGCCCTTATCTGCTGCGGCCCCACGCTGCTCAAGCACGGCGTTATCGCCAATGTGACCGATCTGCTGGACCAGGCCGGCCTTGCTTACGAGATCTATTCCGATATCAAGCCCAACCCCACCATTGAGAACGTGGTGGACGGTGTTGCCGCTTTCAAGGCAGCAGGCGCCGATTACCTGATCGCCATCGGCGGCGGCTCTCCCATGGACACCTCCAAGGCCATCGGCATCATCATCAATAACCCCGAGTTTGCTGACGTTCGCTCTCTTGAGGGTGTGGCCGACACCAAGAAGCCCTGCGTGCCCATTATCGCCGTTCCCACCACCGCCGGCACCGCTGCCGAAGTCACCATCAACTACGTCATCACCGACGTGGAGAGAAAGCGCAAGTTTGTCTGTGTGGATCCTCACGACATGCCCATCGTGGCAGTTGTCGACCCCGAGATGATGGACTCCATGCCCCAGGGCCTGACCGCCTCCACCGGTATGGACGCCCTGACCCACGCCATCGAGGGTTATACCACCCTTGGCGCATGGGAGATGACCGACATGTTCCATCTGGAAGCCATCAAGCTCATTTCCCAGAACCTGCGCGGCGCTGTGGAAGGCACCAAGGAAGGCCGCGAGGGCATGGCACTGGGCCAGTACATCGCCGGTATGGGCTTTTCCAACGTGGGTCTGGGCATTGCCCACTCCATGGCGCATACCCTGGGCGCGGTGTATGACACCCCCCACGGCGTGGCCTGCGCAATGATGCTGCCCATCGTCATGGAGTACAACGCCGAGTGCACCGGCGAAAAGTACCGCGAGATCGCCCGGGCCATGGGCGTCAAGGGCGTGGACGACATGAGCCAGGAGGAGTACCGGGCCGCCGCTGTCAACGCTGTCAAGCAGCTGAGCGAGGATGTGGGCATCCCCTCCAAGCTGGAAGCCCTGAAGGAAGAGGACCTGCCCTTCCTGGCTGAGAGCGCCTATGCCGACGCCTGCCGCCCCGGCAACCCCAAGGACACCTCCGTGGAGGACCTGACCGCACTGTTCAGAAAACTGATGTAATAATTATTCTAAGAAAAGCCGCCTCCTTTGAGGCGGTTTTTTATATATTCTTCAGAATTATTCATAAATCGTTGACAGGCAGATTACTTGCCAAGATGTCGGATAGGGTGTATAATGTGCTAATAGTCAAACTATGCGCTGAGGGAGGTCACGAAAATGGACGAAAGAACAGAAACCTTGAAAAAGTGGATATCCGAAAGTGACAACATCGTGTTTTTTGGCGGGGCCGGCGTCAGCACGGAGAGCGGGATCCCCGACTTTCGCAGTGTGGACGGACTGTACAACCAGAAGTGGAAATACCCGCCGGAGACCATTCTCAGCGCAAGCTTTTTCCGCCGTGACCCGGAGGAGTATTACCGCTTCCACCGGGAGAAGCTGGTCATTGACGGCGTAAAGCCCAACCGGGCCCATCTGGCCCTTGCGAGGCTGGAGCAGGAGGGAAAGCTCCGGGCGGTGCTGACCCAGAATATCGACGGGCTGCACCAGGCCGCCGGCAGCAAGAATGTGCTGGAGCTTCACGGCAGTATCCTTCGCGCCTACTGCGCCAAGTGCCGCAAGCCCTACCCGGCGGATCTGATGAACCACGGGCAGGGCGTGCCCCGCTGCGGCTGCGGCGGTGTGATCCGGCCGGATATCGTGCTGTACGAGGAGCCGCTGGATCAGGATGTGCTTACCAGCGCCATAAACTACATCCGAAACGCTGAGGTGCTTATTGTAGGCGGCACCTCCCTGAATGTTTACCCCGCCGCCGGCCTCATCAACTATTACCGGGGAAATAAGCTGGTGCTCATCAACCTGAGCGAGACGCCCTATGACAGCTATGCCGACCTGGTGATCCACGAAAAGATCGGGGAGGTATTCAGCCGGATATGAACAGAATTGATGTGCTGGGCGTCGAATTTGACGATATGGACATTGCTGAGGCGGTGGAGCTGGCCATGAGCTTCATGGACGAGCGCCGTTGTGCCTACGCCGTGACGCCCAATCCGGAGATCGTCCTGGCGTGCAGGAAAAACCGGAAGTTGGCCTCAGCAGTCAGGGCGGCGGACATGGTCCTGGCCGACGGCGTGGGAGTGATTTACGCCTCCTACATTTTGGGCACGCCCATCAAAAACCGCATCCCGGGCATTGATTTTGCCTCCGCCCTGATGGCGCGGATGAGCGAGTGCGGAAAAAAGGTCTTTCTTCTGGGAGCAAAGTCCGGCGTGGCGGAGCTTGCCGCCGAGAGACTGTCGGAACGCTATCCGGGCCTGGAGATTTGCGGCGTCAACGACGGTTATTTTGAGGAAGAGGACAACGAGCTTGTCCTGGAAAAGATCAACGCCCAGTCTCCGGACCTGGTTTTGGTGTGTCTCGGCGCGCCCAAGCAGGAGATATGGATGAAAAATAACGCGGAGCTTCTGAACGCCGGTCTGATGATCGGTCTGGGCGGCGCGCTGGACGTGTACGCCGGTGTGGTGGAGCGGGCACCCAAAAAATGGCGCAAGCTGGGAATGGAATGGCTGTACCGGCTGATCAGGGAGCCCAAACGCATAAAGCGCATGATAAAGCTGCCGGGGATCATCTTTGCGGCTTTGTGGCGCAGGATCGGAGGATAAATTGTTGAGCAAAGGCAGACTGATCGTCCTTGAAGGGATCGACGGCAGCGGGAAATCTTCCCAGTACCGCCGCATCTGTGCCCGAATGGAAAAGGACGGAATCGACTATAATCACATTGTGTTTCCCCGCTATGACAAGGACAGCAGCGCGCTGATCCGCATGTATCTCTCCGGGCAGTTCGGCACCCATCCTGACGATGTGAACGCCTACACCGCCTCCACCTTTTACGCGGTGGACCGTTTTGCCTCCTTCCGGGAGGACTGGGGAAAGATCTATAACAACGGCGGTCTGATCATTTCCGACCGGTATACCACCTCCAACGCCGTCCATCAGGGCTCCAAGCTCAGTGATGAGGAGCTGCCGGCCTTTTTTCGGTGGCTGTCCGATCTGGAATATGACAAAATGGGCCTGCCCAGGCCCGACCTGGTGATCTATCTGGATGTGGATGTGGAGACTTCCCTGGCCAGAATGAAGCGCCGCCAGGAAAAGAGCAGCACCACGGCGGATATCCATGAAAAGGACGTGGATTATCTCCGCCGCTGCCTGCACACGGCGGACATGGCTGCCGAATACTACGGCTGGAAGCGTATCCCCTTTATGAAGGACGGGGCAGAGCGGGACGTGGACGAGAAAAACGACGAGATCTACGATCTCATCCTCTCTTATATCAAATAAAAAGGGGCTTCCGAAGAAGCCCCCGGGGTCCTACTTAGCAGCAGCAGTTGTTGTTATTGTTGTTGCACTCGCAGTTGCAGCCGCAGCCGCAGCCCATGCCGTTGCCGCCCCAACCGAAGAGGATGATGAGGATGATGATCAGCCAAATAAAGCTGTTATTGCAACCGTTGCAGAACATAATAATCCCTTTCTCCGCGCTGAAAAAATAATTCCGTATGCACCCCGCACGGCGGATGCAGCGCTGCTTTATCCCTGATGGCGACAGAGGGGCTTCCCTCATCGCTCGTGCCATACTATGCGCGGCTGAAAAATTTGGTGCGCGGACTGAAAGCCGCCCCATTCCCAAGGAGGTCAGAAATGGCTGGAGAAATTGAAAAAATCAACGAGATCTTTCGGATCCACGATGAAAAGAAAAAAATCAGTGATGAGGAAAAGCCGGAAAAAGAAAACACGGCCCCTCAGGCTGCTCCTGCGGAGGAAAAAAAGGAAGCCCATAAAACAGGCAAGCAGAAAATCTCCGCGGTGGACAAGCTCTTTATTGACGAGCAGGGCGACGAGGTGCCCAACTATACCGGCGATGAAGAGTCCGAGCGGGATTTCCGCCCGGTCCGTCAGAGCCGCGAGTCCAAAACCGGCTGCCTGGGCGGCGTGATGTATTTTGTTTTTGTGGTCTGTGTCAGCGTCATTCTGGCCTGCGTGGCTTGGATGGCGGCCAGCGACATGCTGGCCCTGAACCAGGGGGATTTTACCGCGACTGTCACTTTGCCCTCCTCCATTTTCGAGACGGAGACTGTGGACACCTTTGACGAGGACGGCAACAAGACCGGCACAGAGCGGGTCAGCCGGGCGGATATCAACTATGTGGCCTCTGAGCTGAAGCAAGCGGGGCTCATTGAGTACGAATGGCTGTTCAAATTCTTCTGCCAGATCTCCCATGCGGATACCAAGGTGACGCCGGGCAGCTATGAACTGAAATCCACCTATGACTACCGCGCCCTGGTCCAGAATATGCAGCCCGGTTCCGGCTCCGCTGTGACCATTAAAGTCACTATCCCGGAGGGCTATTCCCTCGACCAGATCTTCCGGAAGCTGGAAGAAAACGACGTTTGCAGCTATGACGAGCTGGTGGAGGCCGCGGCAAACTCCAACTATAAATACTCCTTCCTTGAGGGTGTTGAGGCCGGGGATATGAGCAGACTGGAAGGCTTCCTCTTCCCCGATACCTACGAGTTTTATGTGGGGATGCAGGCCTCCAGCGCCATCAATAAATTCCTTGAGCGCTTCAACTATGTCTTTACGGCCGACATGCTCAAGCAGGCTTCTGACCGGGGTCTGACCATCAAGCAGGTGATCACCGTGGCCTCCCTCATTGAAAAGGAAGCCGCTGTTGACGCGGAAAAGGGCATCGACGAGAGAGGACTTGTGGCCTCCGTCATCTATAACCGTCTGAACGCCGGTATGCCTCTGGGCATTGACGCCTCCATTCTCTACCTCTATCCTGACCACGAGGGCGGACCCACGGCGGAGATGCTGGCTCAGGACAGCCCCTATAACACCCGGCTTTACACCGGACTGCCGCCCACGCCCATCGGAAACCCGGGCCTTGCGGCCATTCAGGCGGCGCTGAACCCGGAGACCACCAGCTATTACTACTACGCGCTGGACACCGAAACCAACACCCACCGCTTCTTTACCAATGACTATGAGTTCAATAACTTCGTCGCTACCCAGAACTACGGCTGATCAGCCTGAGCTGCTGTCCCCGGCGGGGGACATGGAGCGGCTGAATATGGCCCTGTTCTACGGGGCGGACGCGGTGTATCTGGCCGGAACGGAGTTCGGTATGCGCGCCTCCGCCGGAAACTTTGACGAGGCACAGCTTCGCGAGGCTGTCCGGCTTGCCCACGGCAGGGGCGTGCGGGTCTATGTGACCTGCAACACCCTGCCCCGGGAGGACGAGCTGCAAAGGCTCCCCGGCTATCTGGAATTTCTGCAGGACGCGGGAGCCGACGCCCTGATCGTGGCGGACATCGGCGTGATGAGCCTGGCCAAAAAATACGCGCCCAGGCTTGCCCTGCATGTGAGCACCCAGTTCGGCGTGATCAACAGCGCCGCCGCCAACAGTCTTTATGACCTGGGGGCCGACACGGTGGTGCTGGCCAGGGAGACGCCCCTGGAGGATATCCGCAAGATCCGGAAAAACACGCCCAGGGAGCTTCGTCTGGAGGCCTTTGTCCACGGCGCTATGTGCGTGTCCTTCTCCGGGCGCTGCCTGCTGTCCAACTATCTGACCGGCAGAGACGCCAACCGGGGCCAATGCGCCCAGCCCTGCCGCTGGAAGTATCACCTGGTGGAAGAGACCCGCCCCGGCGAATATTTTGAGATCAGCGAGGACGGCGGCACCCACATCATGAACTCCCGGGATATGTGCATGATCGAGCACATCCCTGAGCTTCTGGACGCCGGCGTAAGCAGCTTCAAAATCGAGGGACGGATGAAATCCTCCTATTACGCCGCCGTTGTCACCAACGCCTACCGCCAGGCCATCGACGCCGCCGTGGCGGGAAGGGAGCTTGACCGCCTTTGGGTGGAGGAGACGGAAAAGGTGAGCCACAGGCCCTACAGCACCGGTTTTTACTATGACTATCCGGGGCAGCACTATTCCAGCGCCTCCTACACTACCGAGGCGGACGTCATGGCCGTAGTGGACAGCTGCGATGATAAGGGAAATGCTGTTTTGATCCAGCGGGGCAAGTTCTACCGGGGCGACACCCTGGAGCTGCTTCTCCCCGGAAAGGCGCCGGTAAGCTTCACCGCCGAACATATGCTTAACGCAGAAGGGGAAGAGATCGATGATACCCGGCACCCGGCCATGGTTTTTCAGCTGAAGCTGCCGGTGTATGCGCCGAAGTACGCCGTTTTGCGAAAAAGCAGATAAACTTTGTACTTTGCGCTTGACAAAATTCCCGCTTGTGTTAATATTAAGTGAAAACTTCAGGCGATGACGAAACGAGTCGGAGCACCGCATTCCAGAGAGGGGCCGTATGCTGCAAGGCCCTATGCGCCAACCGGCAGCCACTTCCGAGCCTTCCCGCGAAAGCGGGACGCTGGCCAGCGTTAACGGCGCTGAGAGGCCGCTTTGCGGCAAATCAGGGTGGTACCGCGAATCAAACCTTCGCCCCTGTACAGGGGCGGAGGTCTATTTTTTTGGAGGACAACACATGGAAAAATTCGGACTTAACCAGCTGAGAGAGATGTTTTTAAGCTTTTTTGAGAGCAAGGGCCATCTGCGCCTGCCCAGCTTCTCTCTGATACCCCAGAACGACGCCAGCCTTCTGCTCATCAACTCCGGCATGGCCCCCATGAAGCCCTATTTCAAGGGCGAGCAGGAGCCGCCCCGGCATCGTGTCTGCACCTGCCAGAAGTGCATCCGCACCGGCGACATTGAAAATATCGGCAAGACAGCCCGCCACGGCACCTATTTTGAGATGCTGGGCAACTTCTCCTTCGGCGACTATTTCAAGCACGAGGCCATCGCCTGGAGCTGGGAATTTCTCACCTCTCCCCAGTGGGTGGGCATCGACCCGGACCGGCTTTACCCCTCCGTCTATGTGGATGACGACGAGGCTTTTGAGATTTGGAACAAGGAGATCGGCATCCCCGCCGAGCGCATCTTCCGCTTTGGCAAGGAGGACAACTTCTGGGAGCACGGCGCAGGCCCCTGTGGTCCCTGCTCTGAGATCTACTATGACCGGGGCGAGAAGTACGGCTGCGGCAAGCCCGGTTGCACTGTGGGCTGCGACTGCGACCGCTATATTGAGGTCTGGAACAACGTGTTCTCCCAGTTCGATAACGACGGCGAGGGCCACTATTCCGACCTGGCCCAGAAGAATATCGACACCGGCATGGGCCTTGAGCGCCTGGCCGTGGTCTGCCAGGGCGTGGACTCCCTGTTTGACGTGGACACGGTGATGAACATCACCCACAAGGTCAGCGAGCTCACCGGCGCATATTACGGCAAGAGCCACAAAATGGATGTCTCTCTGCGGGTCATCACCGACCATATCCGTAGCGCCACCTTCATGATCTGTGACGGCGTTCTGCCCTCCAACGAGGGCCGGGGCTATGTGCTCCGCCGTCTGCTCCGCCGGGCTGCCCGCCACGGCAAGCTGCTGGGTGTAAACGAGCCTTTCCTCTACAAGGTCATTGACACCGTCATCCATGAAAACGAGTGCCAGTACCCCGAACTGCGGGAGAAGCAGGACTATATCACCAAGGTGGTCAAGACCGAGGAAGAAAACTTTGCCCGGACCATCGACGCCGGCATGAAGATCTTCGGCGAGCTTCTGGCAGAGCACAAGGCAAAAGGGGAGAGCACCTTCTCCGGCGCCGACGCTTTCAAGCTCTATGATACCTACGGCTTCCCCATCGACCTGACCATCGAGATGTGCGAGGACGAGGGGATGAGCGTTGACCAGGACGAGTTCAAAAAGCTCATGGAAGAGCAGCGCGTCCGCGCCCGCAAGGCCAGAGAGGCCCTGGGCGATCTGGGCTGGGCCGGCATTGAGTTCGGAAAGAATATCCCGGACACCAGGTTTGTGGGCTATGACAGCACCGTCACGGAGGCGAAGGTCCTGGCCATCGTTGCCGACGGCGAGCTCCGGGAGGAGATTACCGCCGGGACCGAGGCCATCATCGTCCTGGACCAGACCACCATGTATGCTGAGATGGGCGGACAGGTGGCGGATCACGGCAGCATTGAAGGCCCTGACTGGCGCTTTGACGTGAACAACGTCCAGAAGAATAAGGGCGGCAAAGTTATGCACTACGGCGTGCTGAGATCCGGCAGCCTGAAGCTGGGCGATGAGGCCACGGTTTCCGTCTGCACGGTCCGCCGGGCCGCTGTTGCCCGCGCCCACAGCGCCACCCACCTGCTCCAGCGGGCCCTGCGGGACGTTCTGGGCGACCATGTGCATCAGGCCGGCTCTCTGGTGGAGCCTGACTTCCTGCGCTTTGACTTTACCCACTTCTCCGCCGTCACCCCCGAGCAGCTGAGACAGGTGGAGGACATGGTCAACGAGGCCATCCTCACAGGTTTCGATGTGGACATCAGGGAAATGCCCATTGCCGAGGCGAAGAGCTGCGGCGCAACCGCCCTCTTCGGCGAGAAATACGGCGATATCGTCCGCGTGGTGAACATGGGCGGCTACAGCATCGAGCTTTGCGGCGGTACCCACCTGAACAACACCGCAAAGGCGGGCGCGTTCCACATCGTGTCTGAGGGCTCGGTTGCCTCCGGTGTGCGCCGCATCGAGGCCACCACCGGTCTGGAGACCGTGAAGGCCCTGCATAAGAGCATTGAGTCCCTTGAAAACGTGGCGGCTCTCTTCAAGTCCAGCAGCAGCGACGTGCTGACCCGTGTGGAGCAGCAGGCGGCCGAGCTGAAAGAGGCAAAGCGCCAGATCGAGCAGTTCAAGGCCAAGGAATCCGCCGGCGGCGCCGACAGTATGCTGAAAAACGCCAAAGATGTGGGCGGACTGCATGTGGTGACCGCAAAGCTGGACGGCGGAGACGCCAACGCTCTGCGCCAGCTGGGCGACGTGCTGAGAGACAAGGACTCCGCCGTTGTGGCCGTGGTCGCGGCGATAAACGGGGAAAAGATCACCTTCCAGTGCGTCTGCGGTAAGGAAGCCGTGGCAAAAGGCGTCCGGGCCGGGGACATCATTAAAAACATCACCGCCATCGCCGGCGGCAAGGGCGGCGGTAAGCCCGACTCCGCCATGGGCGGCGGCAACGATCTGAGCAAGCTGAACGAGGCTCTCGCGGCTGTGGAGAACCTTGTGGCCGAAAAAATATAAGGAGGATCACAATGGCAAACGATTGTCTGTTCTGTAAAATCATTGCCGGGGAAATCCCCAGCAACAAGGTCTATGAGGACGAGTATGTCTTGGCCTTCCGGGACATCGCGCCTCAGGCCCCTGTGCACATTCTTGTGGTGCCCAAGGAGCACATCTGCTGCGCAAATGCTGTGGACGAGAGCAATTCCGCCTGCGTTGCCAAGTGCTTTGAGGCGATTGCCAAAATCGCAAAGGCTGAGGGGCTGGATAACGGCTACCGGGTCATCAACAACTGCGGTGCCGACGGCGGCCAGACCGTGATGCACCTGCATTTCCACATCATCGGCGGCGTGAAGCTGTCTGAAAAAGTAGTCTGAACGACAATGGATGCTGCCGCGAAAGTGAATGCTTTTGCGGCAGCGCGTTTTACTGACCATGAGAAAGCTTGCCATAGCGGCCCTGTCTTTCTCGGCCGCCGTATTTGCTGCAAACTACATATTTGGCATAATACACTGTCCCATATTGGCGGCGCTGTTCCTGATTTTGGGCGCGTCGCTCCTTTTGCTGCGCAGAAAGTGGCTGAGAGGCGTCATTATCTGCCTGTTTTCCCTTGCGGCGGGTCTGGGCTGCTTTGGTCTGCACTATCTCTTCACCTCCGCGCCTGCCCACGCCCTGGAAGGCCAGACATTGCAGCTGAGCGCCACGGTACAGACCTACCCCAAACAGTACGATAATTTCAGCTCGGCGGAGATCAAGCTCAATGACAGTCCCTATCTGCGCGTTCTCCTCTATGACCGGACCGGCAGTCTGGACGGTTTGGAGCCGGGCAATGTCATCTCTGACGAGTTTAAGCTGTCTTCCGCCGATGTGCGCTACGGCCAGGACTATGACCACTATAACGCGAAGGATATCTATCTCATTGCCAACACCACCGGGGAGCTGAGCGTATCGGCGGAAAAGAAATTCAGCCTTTCTTTCCTTGCCGCAAAGCTGAACCGGTATCTTTCCTTAAAGGCGGATGAGATATTTCCCGCGGATACGGCACACTTTATGAAATCCATGCTGCTGGGGGACAGGACAGACCTGTACCAGGATGAGGAGCTATACAGCGCGCTGAAGCATTCCGGCATCAGCCATATCGTGGCGGTATCCGGCCTGCATGTGGCCTTTCTTGTGGGCCTGATCCAGCTGTTTTTGGGCGTCAGCCCCAAAAGCTCGGTTCTCTGCCTTATCCTCGTCTGGTGCTTTATCCTGATGACCGGCGCGCAGCCTTCGGCTATCCGGGCGGGGATCATGCAGACCTTTCTGCTGCTTGCCCCGCTTCTGAAACGGGAGAACGACAGCGTTACGTCGCTGTCCGCGGCTCTGGCCCTGATCCTTCTGGTCAATCCCTACGCGGCGGCGGACGTGGGACTTCAACTCTCCTTCGCGGCCATGGCCGGTGTGCTGCTCCTGGGCGGACGGATCAGAAACCTGCTGCTCAGCAAACCGCCGAAGGGGCTTTTGGGCCGTATTCTGATTTATCCGGTGAACATTTTTGCCGGGTCCGCGGCGGTGATGGTGTTCACGGTGCCCTTGACGGCGCTGCATTTCGGTACCGTCTCTGTTATGGCCCCGCTGACCAACATCTTTGTGATGTGGTCGGTCTCCCTTTGCTTCGGCGGGGGATTTATCGCCTGTGCCGCAGCGCTGGTCTATCTGCCGCTGGGCCGGGTCCTGGCCTGGCTGGTCTCCTGGCTGGCCCGGTATATCTTTTCCTGCGCAAGACTTGTGGATTCCCTGGGTATATCTTCCCTGTATCTGGACGATAAGCTGATGGCGGGATGGATCGTTCTGGTTTACCTGCTGTTTTTCATCGGCCTTCGGGCCAAAGCATCAAAGGTCTTTCGCCTGGGACTTCCCACGGCGCTGTCGGTGCTGACTCTCTGCCTTGCCCTGGGGATGACAAACGCCTATTATCTTTCCGCCGAGGGCTTTATCACCGTTCTGGACGTGGGGCAGGGGCAGTGCATCACCGTGTTTTCCGGTGAGAATACCGTAATGATCGACTGCGGCTCCATTTACAGCACGGATAACGCCGGGGACAGGGCCGGGGCTTATCTCGCCTCCTGCGGCAGAAAGAGCGTCGATCTTCTGCTGCTGACCCATCTCCACGCCGACCATGCCGACGGCGTGACCCGGCTGATGGCCATGATCCCGGTGAAAGCCATTGCCATGCCCATCGATCCCAATGACGACGACGGGCAGTTGGAGGAGATCCTGACCGCTGCGGAAAAGTACGGAACCGAGGTCTTATATATCAGCGAGAATACCATTCTGGATTTCGGCGGTATTGCCATGACGATGTATGAGCCGAGCCGATCGGGCGACGCCAATGAACGCTGCGTCATGGCCAGGGTGTCCATCGGGGATTACGATATGCTGGTGACAGGGGACGGATCAAAGGAAGCAGAGGCGGAGCTGATTGAAAACAATGAAATCAACAACCTGGAGCTGCTGATTGCCGGGCATCACGGCTCGCGCTATTCCAGCGGCGGAGCGTTTCTGGAGAGCATCGGCGCGGACACGGCGGTGATCAGCGTGGGCTACAATACCTACGGACACCCCACCAATGAAACACTTGAACGTCTGGCGGCTTACGGTTATACTATTTACCGAACAGACCTGAACGGAAATATCGAGATTTGTATCTCTTAGGAGGCCCCATGGCAAGGAAAAAAGAAGAGGAAAAACTGAATTACAACGCGGAGCTACGCCGGCTGAAACAGCAGGGGCCGGAACGCCTGTACCTGCTCTGGGGACCGGAGGACTATCTGCGGGAGCAGTATCTGAGTCAGCTCAAAGCCCTCTGCCTTCCCGAAGGGGAGGACAGCTTCAGCTACAAGCGCATGGACGGCCCGGAGCTTGACCTGATCGAGCTGCAAAACGCCATCGACGCCATGCCTTTTATGACGGAGCGTACTTTTATCGAGATCAGGGATGCGGACCTGAACAAACTGAAAGAGCCGGAAAAGGTGATCAAGATCCTCTCCGATATTCCGGATTACTGCACCGTGGCCTTTGTCCAGTCTGCCCAGTACGAGCTGGACGGCAGGATGAAGCTGGTCAAAAGCCTGAAAAGCGAGGGCAGGGAGCTGAAATTTACCCAGGCCTCCCAGGGGCTGCTGATCGACTGGATCATCCGCCGCTTTGCCGCGGCAGGCAAGGGCGTGGAGCTGGACGCGGCCCAGCGGCTCATTTTTATCAGCGGGGATCTGATGAGCAGGCTGATCCCGGAGATCGAAAAGGTGGCGGCCTACGCCAAGGGGGATAAAGTGACCATAGCCGATGTGGAGGCCGTGGCAAACCACATCCCGGAGGCCGTGATTTTTGACATGACCGACTGCATCTCCCAGAAAAAATACAATATCGCCCTGTCTATTCTGGCGGAGCTTTTGGCGGACAAGAATAACGAGCCCATCCCCATGCTGGCCATGCTGGGATTGCAGATGCGAAAGCTCTATGCCGCAAGGCTTGCCATAGACAAGCAGCTTGGGGCAAAGTATGTGATGGAGGTCTGCTCCATCAAGCAGGAGTTTATTGCCAACAGACTGATGTCCTCGGCAAGAGGCTTCACCATGCCCCAGCTGAAACGGGCGGTGGAGCTCTGCACCGAAGCGGATTACCAAATGAAAAGCAGCTCCGTGGACGACCGTGAGCTGCTGAAAGAGACGGTGCTGCGCATCGCGGCGGGAGAGGGAAATGTATAAGGTAAAAGAGGTCATCGTGGTGGAAGGGCGCTATGATAAAAACGCCCTGAGCCAGGTGGTGGACGCGGTGATCATAGAGACTTCCGGCTTTGGCATCTTCAATAACACCCAAAAACAAAAGCTCCTCCGCACCATGGCGGAGAAGCGGGGGCTTATTGTGATGACCGATTCAGACGGCGCGGGCTTTGTGATCCGGAATTTTATCAAGTCCTGCGTTGACCCGAAGCTGGTAAAGCAGGCCTATATCCCGGACATCTGCGGCAAGGAGCGCCGGAAGGCCCATGCCTCCAAGGAAGGCAAATTAGGCGTGGAGGGGATGCGGCCGAAGGTACTGCTGGACGCGCTGATCCGCGCCGGGGCCACGCTGGACGGGGAAGAAGGGGAAAGTTCCGGCCCGCCCATCACCAAGGCGGACATGTATGCCCTGGGTCTCAGCGGCCGGGAGGGGAGTGCCGCCCGTCGCTCAGCCCTCCTGAAAAAGTTGGATTTACCGGAGCATATGACGGCGGACGCTCTGCTGGATGTGCTGAACGCCCTGATGAGCCGGGAGGAGTTCTATACTGATATGCAATAAAAATCAGTTTTATCGCCTGCGGCTTTGAAGCTCCTCGGCAAAGACCGAGAGGATCAGCCCGCCCAGCAGCAAACCCTGAGGCCCCTCGTACAGGGCCATGGCGGTCATGTACTGGGCCCGCTGCATCAGGGAGCCGTCGCAGGACAAAAGCAACAGAAATGAGCAAAACAGCATCACACAGCTAAGCTGTATGCTGCGGATAAATATGTACCAGGCGGCGTCGCTCATACACAGCATCCGCCGTACGATATCCCGTAAGACCATGGAAAACCACCTCGGAAAGAATTTTAGCCCCGGGGAGAGAATAAATCAACGGGTACATTTTACCATGCGGAGGATCAAATGTCTGACATCCTTTTCAAAACCGACGACTATGTGTTCAGCTATCGCGTTGCGGGAATCTGTATACAAAACGGAAAGGTGCTTTTACAGAAACCGACCAATGATGAGGGATACGCCTTTCCCGGCGGTCATTGTGCCCTGGGGGAAACCAACGAAGAAACGCTGATCCGGGAATGGAAAGAGGAGATCGGCGCGGACATTTCTGTGGGTGAGCTGAAATGGGTCGGGGAAAACTTTTTCCCCTGGGGCGGAAGGACTTGTCACCAGATCTGCCTTTATTATGAGATCGAAATCAGGTCCGAGAATATCCCGCGTTCCGGCAGCTTCAAGGCGAAAGAATGTCTGGAAGGCCGGAATTTTGACATGGATTTTACCTGGATACCCCTTGATGAAGTCAAAAACATCCTGCTGTACCCCACAAACTGCGTCCAACTGCTTGCCAAAAGGGAAAAGAGTGTACAGCATTTTGTATACAGAGAAAACTGAACGCTGAATTGTAAACAGTTGATTAAAAGTGCTTTTGAAGCAATGACAAAGGAAAAAAGTCGTGTTAAAATAAAAAAGCTGCATGACAAAAATGCCGCCGGGGAATATCCCCGGCGGCTTGGCACTCCCGGCGCGATTCGAACGCGCGACCTTCCGCTTAGGAGGCGGATGCTCTATCCTGCTGAGCTACGGAAGCATGTGTCTTGTAAACGGCTTAGACATTTTAACGCAGAAATGGGTTTATGTCAATAAATACTTGGTCTGGAAGGGAACAGAATGCTGAAACTCAAGGATATCAGAAAAGACTACCTCTCCGGGGATTCCACGGTACACGCGCTGAAGGGCGTCGATCTGGAATTTCGGGAGAGTGAATTTGTGGCCATATTGGGTCACTCCGGCTGCGGCAAGACCACCCTTTTGAACATCATCGGCGGCCTGGACCAGTATACCTCCGGGGACCTGGTGATCAACGGCAAGTCCACCAAAAATTTTTCGGACGGCGACTGGGATACCTACCGAAACCACTCCATTGGCTTTGTTTTTCAGTCCTATAACCTGATCCCGCACCAGACCGTGCTCTCCAACGTGGAGCTGGCCCTGACCCTCTCCGGCGTGGCTCCGGCGGAGCGGAAGGCGAGAGCCAAAGAGGCCCTGGAAAAGGTGGGCCTGGGGGATCAGCTGAACAAAAAGCCCAACCAGATGTCCGGCGGCCAGATGCAGCGCGTGGCCATCGCCCGCGCCCTGGTGAACGACCCGGATATCCTTCTGGCCGACGAGCCTACCGGCGCGCTTGACTCCGACACCTCTGTGCAGATCATGGAGATCCTCAAGGAGATATCCAAGGACAAGCTCATCATCATGGTCACCCACAACCCGGAGCTGGCTGACAGCTATGCCAGCCGCATCATCCGCCTGCATGACGGCGAGATTGTGGGGGACAGCGATCCCTTTACCTCGGCGGAGGCGGAGCAGGCTCCTGCGAGCCTGGGCAAAAAGCCCGCCATGAGCTTTCTCACCGCCCTGTCCCTCTCCACCAACAATCTGCTGACCAAGAAGGCCCGCACCATTCTCACGGCCTTTGCCGGGAGCATCGGCATTATCGGCATCGCTCTGATTATGTCTCTCTCCAACGGCATACAAAATTACATCGACAAGGTACAGGAGGACACCCTCTCCAGCTATCCCATCACCATCCAGGCCGAGAGCATGGATATGACCGGGCTGATGAGCTCCCTCATGGGCGTCCACGCCCAGGCCGCGACCCAGCAGCACGAAAAGGACGCGGTGTACTCCAGCACAGTCATGTATGACATGATGAACTCCATGCTTTCCGCGGAAAAGGAGACCAACAACCTCAAAGCCTTCAAGGCCTATATTGAGGACGAAAACAGCGAGATAAACCAGTATATCAGCTCGGTGCAGTATTCCTACGACCTGGACATGAATATCTTTGCCCAGGATGTGGACGGAAATATCGTCAAGACCGATGTGATCGAGCTTCTGCAAAACACCATGAGCGCCACCTACGGCGGGGATTACAGTAAATTCTTTGCCACCTACGGACAGGCCTATGCCGCCATGGACGTCTGGGAGGAGATGCTGCCCGGCGAGGACGGCCAGGCGGTAAACCCCTTGCTGAAGGAGCAGTATGATCTGCTTTACGGCGCATGGCCGGAAAAATACGACGAGGTCGTGCTGGTGGTCAATGACAATAACGAGATCTCCGACCTGGTCCTCTACGCTTTGGGCCTGAAGTCCAACAGCAGCATTGCCGACGATATGCAATCCTTTATGAATCAGGAGACGGTGGATGCCAAGGCGGAAAGCTGGAGCTATGAGGAAATCTGCGACATGAGCTTCCGCTACATTTTCCCCGCCGACCAGTATCAGCTGGACGAGGAGAGCGGGGAGTATATCAATCTGGCGGATGAGGAGCTGGGCCTGCGCACGCTGTACAATAACGGCCTGGAAATAAAGATCGTGGGCATTATCCGCCAGAACAGCGACTCCGTCTCCGGCATGATGAGCGGCGCCATCGGCTACACCCACGACCTGGTGGAGTATGTGGTGCATCAGGCGGAGACAAAGGAGCTGGTAAAGCGCCAGCTTGAAGACCCTGAGCATGAGGTGTTCACCGGCCTGCCCTTCCTGGACCGGGAGGACGAGGCCCTGACTCACAGCCGCAAGGCCCAGGCGGCCAGAGACTATATCGACGCTGCTGACGCCGGGCAGCTGGCGGACATCTATGTGGAATACATGTGCAATCCCACCGACGAATATGTCCAGGAGCTGGTGGACGAGCAGATGGAGAGCACCAGCAGGAGCGACATTGAGAAAATGGTGCTGGATTACTATCCGGAGTATGGCTCCATGCTGGAGCAGATGGATGACGAGACCCTGTTTGACTATGTGGGCCAGATGATTGGCCAGCAGGTGAAGGAGCAGTACGCCGTCCAGATGTCCCAGCTCTACCGGAATCTGACAGACGAGCAGCTGGCGGAGGAGTTCGGCCTGCTTGTGCTGGAAGAGGACGACTATCTCTGGATCTATGAAAACGCCATGCCGCCGGTCTTTTCCGAGAGCAGTTATAAGGACACCATGAAAAAGCTGGGCTATGTTGACCTGGAAAGCCCCAGCACCATCAATATCTACGCCTCCACCTTTGAGGACAAGGACATGGTGGCCGAGGCCATAGAGCATTACAATGACTCGGTCTCCGAGGAGGATCAGATCAGCTATACCGATGTGGTGGCCATGCTGATGAGTTCCATCACCACCATCATCAATGTCATCAGTTATGTGCTGATCGCCTTTGTGGCCATCTCTCTGGTGGTGTCCTCCATCATGATCGGCATCATCACCTATATCAGCGTTCTGGAGCGCACGAAGGAGATCGGTATTCTCCGCGCCATCGGCGCGTCCAAGAAGGACGTGTCCCGGGTGTTCAACGCCGAGACCCTGATTATCGGCTTTTCCGCCGGTGCGATCGGTATTCTGATGACCCTGCTTTTGAATATCCCCATCAACATGATCGTCCACGACCTGACGGACATCTATTCCCTCAACGCGGCGCTGCCCTGGAAGGGCGCGGTGGGTCTGGTGATCATCAGTATGGTTCTCACCTTTGTGGCCGGCCTGATCCCCTCGGGCATCGCCGCCAAGAAAGACCCGGTCGAGGCCCTGAGAACAGAATAAACAAAAATTTCCTCGTCTTCGGACGGGGATTTTTTGTTCACAGTTTGTACATAAAAAATTGGCTGAAAGTATGCAGAGCTCTGCTATCATTCAAACAGAAAGAATGGTTGAGGTGAAAGGAAGAGCCGGAAATGACAAAAACGAGAATGATAGGGAAAAAACTTCTGCGCTTGCTGATCAATGCGGCGCTTTTGGTTGGAGTACTGCTGCTCTGTACCTGGTTTTCTCTGGACAGGGAAGAGACGGTGTTTGTTCTGGCGGCTTATCTCGTGCTGAGGCTTATTCTGTGGCTGTTGGGGAAAATCGTCAAAGGTATCAAACACAGTCTTGAAGAACGCCGGGAACGGGCAAGGGCAAATCCGGCTGTGGTGAAGCGAAAAAGGGGAGGACTTCTGCGTACAGCAGCCATTTTGCTGGCAGGGCTCCTGCTCCTCTGCGGCGCGGCGGCGGTAAAATGCTATATGGAGATCCCGGACGCGTTGCTGGAATTGAAGGACAAGTACCCGGAGACGGCGGAGTTTGTAAACGCCTATCCCTGGAAGAAAAATAAGGACTTCGACATGGATGTGTCGGGAGAAGTGAGTAAGGGGAGCATCCCTCTTTTTATTCAGTGGGATGAGCGTTGGGGCTATAAAAGCTACGGCAGCAACTTCTTTGCCGTGAACGCCTGCGGACCCACCAGCCTTTCTATGGTGATCTGTGGCCTGACGGGAAACACGGACGCGAACCCCTATCAGGTGGCCCGGTATTCTGAGGCAATGGGCTATTACATCCCCGGCGAGGGCACCTCCTGGGATCTGATGACCAAGGGGGCGGAAAGCTACGGCTTGAGCGTAGAGACCGGGGAGCCAAGCGCTGACTACATTTTGGGGGCACTTTCCTGCGGAAAAGTGCTGATATGCTCCATGTGGCCCGGCGATTTTACCACCTCCGGACACTTTATCGTCCTGACCGGCCTGGACGTGCAGGGTAATATCACACTCAACGACCCCAACAGCATAGAGAAAAGTGAAAAGAGCTGGACGATGGATGTCCTCCTGCCGCAGATCAGAGCGGCGTGGAGCTATACATACTAAAATGGTCATCCTGAGGAGCTGAAAGCGACGAAGGATCCCGTATTCAGCGGCACTATGCCCTGATACGGGATCCTTCATCTGGTTTTAAACGATTTGGTGGCTACATTGCTTCAATTTCTTTGATGTTGAACTGGTTTCCGGTGACAAGGAAGGTATTGCCGCTGTGACAGAAGGGACATTCCTTGCCGTAGGTCACGGTTTCATAGGTCTTATTGCAGTTCTGGCAGAAGGTGACGGCTTCGATGTTCTCGATTTTCAGCTCCGTCTCCTTCAAAAGCTCAGATTTTCTCCGGGCGTACAGCCAGAAATCACTGAGATATCCCGGAACAATGCCGCTGACCTCGCCCACTTCCAGGGTGATGGAGCCGACCTTTGTCAGCTTCTCTTCCACGGCCAGCTTTTCTATGGTCTCAATCACATAGACGATGGTGCCTAATTCATGCATTACTTTTTCTTGTTCCTCAGAATCTTGATCTGCCGTTTTACCATGTAAGGCGCAATGGCTTTCAGCTTATCCTCCGCTTTGACCATTGTGCTGGCCTCGGGCAGATCACGGCTCAGGTGGATGGCGTCAAACTCGCACTTGGTGGTGCAGAGACCGCAGCCAATGCAGCGGTTGCTGTCCACAATGCTGGCGCCGCAGCCCAAGCAGCGGGCGGCTTCCTTCTTCACCTGCTCCTCGGTGAAGGTGACGCGGTCATTGGCAAAAGACTTTGCCTTGGCCTTGTCATGGCCGGGGATCTGGCGCTGGGCGTTGTCAAAGCTCTCCACGGGGATGGCCAGATTATCCTTGTCGAGCTGGATAAAGTCGCGGCGGTTACGGGCCAGGGTAAGGCTCTGCCCCTTGTGGACAAAGCGGTGCAGGGAGATGGCGGCCTCGTGGCCTGCGGCAATGGCGTCAATGGCAAACTTGGGTCCGGTCACCACGTCGCCGCCGGCGAAAATATCCGGCTGGGCGGTCTGGTAGGTCAGCGCTTCGGCAATGACCGTGCCGTTGGGATTGAAGGTCATGCCCTCGGGGGCGATGCCGCCCAGATCCACCTTCTGACCGATGGCGCCGATGACGCTGGTGACTTCGATGATCTCAAACTCGCCGGTGCCCACGGGCTTTCTGCGGCCTTTCTCGTCCGGCTCGCCCAGGGCCATTTTTTCCACTTTCAGGCCGCTGACCTTGCCGTCTGTGCCGAGAATTTCAGCGGGGGCGCAGAGGAAGCGGAACTGCACGCCCTCTTCCATGGCCTCTGCCACTTCGTCCTTGTCGGCGGGCATCTCCTCCTGGCCCCGGCGGTAGATAATGTAGGTGTCCTTTGCGCCAAGGCGCAGGGCAGTGCGGCAGACGTCCATAGCCACGTTGCCGCCGCCGATGACGGCGCACTTTTCGCCGATTTCGGGTTTGCCGCCCAGATTAACTTCACGCAGGAAGTCTACGCCGCCGTATACGCCCTGAAGCTCCTCGCCGGGAACGCCGATGGGGGCGGACTTCTGAGCGCCTATGGCCAGGTAGAAGCCCTTGTAGCCCTGCTGGCGCAGCTGGTCGATGGTGACGTCCTTACCGACTTCCACGCCGCATTTAAATTCAACACCCATCTCTTTGAGCACTTCGATCTCGGCGTTGACCACGTCCTTTTCCAGACGGAAGCTGGGGATACCCAGGGTGAGCATGCCGCCGGGGACAGGGTTCTTGTCGAACACGGTGACGGGGTAGCTCATATTGGCAAGATAGTAGGCGCAGCTCATGCCGGCGGGGCCTGCACCGATGACGGCGATCTTTTCCTGATAGGGCTCGCTTTCGCTCTTCTTGGAAAGAATTTTGGGGATATAGCGCTTTTCGGCGTGCAGCTCCTGCTCGGCGATGAATTTCTTGATCTCGTCGATGGCCACAGCCTGGTCTATGCTGCCGCGGGTGCAGGCGTCCTCGCACTGGCGGTTGCAGATGCTGCCGCAGACAGCAGGGAAGGGGTTATCCTGCTTGATGAGCTTCAGCGCGTCCATATACCGGCCCTGAGCGGCCATTTTGATATAGCCCTGCACGGCGATATGGGCGGGGCACTTGGTTTTGCAGGGGGCGGTGCCGGTCTGATGGCAGTTGATGCGGTTATCGTCCCGGTAATTTTCGTTCCACTTTTCTTTGCCCCACTTTACTGCGTCGGGCAGCTCCTGCTTGGGATAGACCACGGGGCCTTCCTTGGTGCAGAGCTTCTGACCCAGTTTGACCGCGCCGGCGGGGCAGACCTCCACGCACTTGCCGCAGGCCACGCAGTTTTCCTTGTCCACATGGGCGATATAGGCGCTTCTGGACATGTTGGGGGTGTTGAAGAGCTGAGAGGTGCGCAGAGCGTAGCACACGCCGGGTGCGCAGTTGCAGATGGCGAAGATCTTGTTTTCGCCGTCAATGTTGGTGATCTGGTGGACGTAGCCGTTGTCTTCCGCCTTCTGGAGGATCTCCATGGCCTCTTCATAGCTGATGGGGCGGCCGGTGCCCACCTCGTTCACATAGTCGGCAAAGTCGCCCACGCCGATGCACCATTCGCTCTCCACATCGCCGGAGCCCTCGCCCCGGACGCTCTGGGCGCGGCGGCAGGAGCAGATGCCCACGCCGAGGTGACCCTCATATTTTTTCAGCCAGTGGGAGATATGCTCAATGCTGAGAGACTGGGACTGGGCGGGAATGGCCTTTTCCACCGGGATCACATGCATACCCACGCCGGCGCCGCCGGGAGGGATCATCTCGGTCAGGCCTTCAAGGGGCAGACGGGTCATGCGCTCGAAGAAATCGCAGACCTCGGGGTGCTCCGACACCACCGTGTTGTTCATGTTGAACAGCTCCGCCGCGCCGGGGACAAAGAGGGGAAGGACATAGCGCTTGTTTTCCCGGGTGTGCTCCTTGCCCTCCCAGCCGTATTCCAGCAGACCGATGGTGGCCATCTCCTGGAGAAGCGCCTCCAGATGCTGCTCATCCTTGCCGGTGCGCTCCACAAGCTCCCGGAGGGAGGTGGGTGTGCGCTGCTTCATGGTGAGCGCGACCTCTACCATCTCATCGGTGAGGATGTTTGCCATGCCCCAATATTCAGGGCAGTCCTCCGTCATGGGCTTCAGGCCGAGCTTATAGGGGATCCTGTCGGTCATTTTCTTGCCGAGCTTGAAAAGATTCTCTTTGTTCGTAACCATAGTGTCTCCCTTCAGGATTGTATTATTTTTGGGGTTTCTTCCTTTTGTCAAGGATATCACAGAAAGATGGAAAAGTCACGCATTTTTATAATAAAACAGGCATAAAACCGAAATAATACAAAAAATTGTACAGAATAAATGAAGTGTATAGACAAGGAACTGCCCGGGGAATTTTCCCGGGCAGTTGGAGACTGTCAAAAAACTATGCTTTAATCGTCGACAATAGAGCCGCGGGGGAGCGCGAGGGGTAGCGAAGCGGCGCTGCGGTAGTGAATGACATGCCGGTGGCATGTCAGAGCCGCAGCGTGACCGAGCCTCAGCGAGACCAAGGCCCTTTGCTCACCTTGCCGCACTGCCGTTTGTGGGCCTGCTTCACGACGGCCCACAAATGGCGCGGCTGCGGAAATTGCGCATCGCCTTCTTCTGCCGCAGGCAGCGGCAAAGCGCAATTCTCGCAGTCCAATAACCCGCCGCAAAAAAGCTTGAATTTTCAAGCTTTTTGGGCGAAGCAGCGTTTTGAAGGATTCAAAACGCTCGGCGGTTGAAGCGGTCAAAAAAGTCCTGTCAGGACTTTTTTGACAAGCTGAAACTGCCCGGGGAATTTTCCCGGGCAGTTGTTCTATCAGCTTTCGATCATTTTCTTGAGGATCTGAACCGCGTTGCTGGCGGCGCCTTTTCTGATCTGGTCGCCGCAGCACCAGAGGGTCAGGGCGTTGTCGTCCGTCAGATCCCGACGGACACGGCCCACCCAGACCAGATCCTGGTTGCTGGTGTCCAGCGGGGTGGGGTAGTTGCGGCCCTCGTAGTCCTCGATCAGGCGGCAGCCGGGATAGCTGCGGATAGCGTCGTTTGCCTCCTGCACGGAAACGGGACGCTCGGTGCGGACCGTGACGGCGATGGAGTGGGAACGCATAACCGGGACGCGGACGCAGGTGCAGGTGACTTTCAGCTCCGGCAGGTGGAGGATACGGCGGCCCTCGTTCTGCATCTTCATCTCCTCGTCGGTGTAGCCGTTCTCCAGCTCATCGCCGATATGGGGGATGACGTTCAGGGCGATCTGGGTGGGGAAGGTGCTGCAAACGGCCTTTTCCCCGGCGGTAAGGGCCTTCATCTGGTTTTCCAGCTCCATCAGTCCGGCCTGACCGGCTCCGGATACGGCCTGGTAGGTGCAGGCCACCATGGACTTGATGGGGGAGAGGCGGGCGATACCGGCCACCGCCATCAGGGTGATGATGGAGGAGCAGTTGGGGTTGGAGATGATGCCCTTATTCGTGAAAGCGTCCTCGCCGTTGATCTCCGGGACCACCAGGGGGACCTCCGGGTCAAGGCGGAAAGCGGAGCTGTTGTCGATATAGACCGCGCCGCTTTTGACGATGGCGGGGGCAAACTTTCTGGACATGCCGTTTTTCACCGCGCCCAGCACGAAATCCATGCCCTGGAAGCTGTCCTCCGTGGCCTCCTGAATGGTCACGTCCTCGCCATGGAATTTGACGGTGCCGCCTGCGCTTCTGGCGCTGGCCAGGGGCAGCAGTTTCTTAACGGGGATGTCGTATTCCTCCAGGACCTTCAGCATCTCCTGGCCCACAGCGCCGGTGGCGCCGAGAATGGCTACATTGTATGATTTCATTGAAAATACCTCCTGTTTCAGCCTGCGAATCCGTCGTAAAGGACCCGGATGGCGGTTTCAAAATTACTGTTGTCAACGCCCACAATGATGGAAAGCTCATCCGCGCCCTGGGCGATGGTGCGGATATTGACGCCGTGCTCGCCAAGCTCCTTGAAGAGACGGCCGGAAATGCCGGGACGGAAGGTCATCTTGCGGCCCACAGCGGCCACAAGGGCGATGCTGTCCTGCACCTGAATGTCGTCGGGACGGCAGGTCTTCTGGATGTCGGCAATCACATCGTACAGCCCGTCGCCCAGTGCGGCGGTGGAGGTGACAAGGGCAAAGCTGTCAAGTCCCAGGGTGATATGCTCAACGGGAGCATGGTAGCGGTCCAGAATCTCCAGCGCCTGGCGCAGGGTCATGCTGGTGTTCATGTTCCGCTTCAGTACGGTGAGAATGGTGAAATTCCGCCGCCCGGCAATGCCGGTGATAAAGCGGTCCACCGACTGCTCCTCCTCGATGCTGTCCACGATCATGGTGCCCGGATCCTCGGGCCGGTTGGTGTTCCGGATGTTCAGGGCAATGCCCTTTTCCTTTACCGGCAGAATGGATTCCTCGTGGAGTACGGACGCGCCCATGAAGGCCAGCTCCCGCAGCTCCGCATAGGTGATGTGGGCAATGGGGCTGGGGTCGGGGACGATCTTGGGATCGGCCATCAGGATGCCGGAGACGTCGGTCCAGTTTTCATATACATCTGCGCCCACGGCGGCGGCGGCCAGTGCGCCGGTGATATCGCTGCCGCCACGGGTCATTACCTTGATCTTTCCCGTGGGCAGACGGCCATAGAAGCCGGGGATCAGGATCTTTCCGTTGGCTTTCAGGGCGGCGGCAATGGTGTCGTCGGTCTTTTCCCGGTCAATCTGACCGTCAAAGCCGAAGAAAATGCAGCTTGCCGCGTCCACAAATTCAAAGCCCAGATATTCCGACATGAGCCTTGCCGTGAAATATTCGCCCCGGGAGACCAGCTCATCCACCGACATGTCCCGGCTCAGCCGGGCGCTGAGGGCGTCAAACTCGCCCTCCACATCGTAGTGCAGGCCAAGCTCGTTTCGGATATCCACAAAGCGCTGCCGTATGGTATTCATTATATCCCCGCAGGACACGCCGTATGTCAGATGGGCGTGGCAGAGATACAAGAGGTCTGTCAGCTTGTGGTCGTCCGCGTCTCTCTTTCCGGCGGCGGAGACCACCACCAGCCGCCGTGAGGGGTCTGCTTCGATGATTTTTTTTACTTTCTTAAACTGTTCGGCCCCTGCAACGGAGGAGCCGCCGAATTTTGCAACCTTCAACATTTGATCTTATTCTCCCATCGCGGCGAAAAATACCTCTGCACCGGCCTGCCGCAGCTCCGCCGCAGCTTCATGCATGGCAGAGACGGGCATGGGCCCGGTGACGGCGCGGAGCAGCTCTCCGTCCTTTTCGACCTCTTTCAGAGGCAGCCTGTCAGCAAATTGCGCGGGCAGACGCACATAATAGGCGCGGCTGCAGGCGCTGTTGTCTGCCTTCACTCTGGGGCAGCCGGCCTGCATCATCGTGCGCTGACCCTGCAATATGCAGGACAGGTCCCGGACAACGGCGGAGGCGGTGGGCCAGCGGCCCGCGCCCTGACCGATCAGGATGATGGCCCCGGCATTTTCGCCCTGGTAACGGGCCAGATTGAAGTTATCCAGCACCGCGCACTCAGCAGCGCTGTGCGGGAGAAGCACCGGCTCCACAAAGGCGTAGACCCGGCCTTCATCGGACAGTCCGCCGCTTGCCAGCAGACGGCAGGTAAGCCCTTTTGCTTTGAAGTGGGCCACATCTGCGGCGGTGAGGCTTTCAATGCCCTCGTTATGCAGCCCCTCGGCCGGGAGCTGGTCATAGGCCACGGCGCAGGCCAGCATGATCTTTCTCAGCGCGTCCAGGCCGGACACGTCGGCAGTGGGATCCGCTTCCGCGTAGCCCAGGCGCTGGGCGTCCTTCAGGGCGTCGCCGTAGTCCATGTCCCGGCGCTGCATGGCGTCCAGCATATAGTTGGTGGTGCCGTTGAGGATGCCGCCAACGGAGAGGATTTTGTCGCTCTCGGTGGCCAGGGCCAGATTATGGAGAAAAGGCACGCCGCCGCCGCAGGCCGCGCTGAACAGAAAAGCCACATTGTTCTTCTCCGCCAGCTCAGCAAGCTCCGGCCCGTGGGCCGCCACAAGGGCTTTGTTGGATGTGACCACATGTTTTCCTGCCGCCAGCGCCGCGGACACGTAGCTGAAGGCCGGCTCAATGCCGCCCATGACCTCAGCCACTGCGCCCACAGAAGGGTCGTTGACTATTTTCTCAATTTCTGTTACTTTAAAGGAACTGTCGTCCTTCCCCGGACGGACAAGGACAGGGCCCTGTTCCAGCCCGTAAGCTCCGTCAAGCATTCCGTAAACTCCCACACCCACGGTGCCGAAGCCCAAAAGCGCTACCTTCATGTTTTCCTCCAAAATGTGTGTCCGCTAAAAAAAGACACTTGTATTTTTGACGTGGACAGTGTATCATAAGGGGGACATAAAAACAAGTCCCTTTTTCGTCAAAAATTTCTTTACATCATTAACGGAGAATGGTAAAAATGCTTGAAAATTATCTGTTGATCCACAAGAGCATCCTTCCGGAGTATTACGAAAAGGTGCTGGAGGCCCGGCGGCTGCTTGAAGACGGCAAGGCCAAAGAGGTGAGCCAGGCGGTCAAAATGGTGGGCATATCCAGAAGCACCTATTATAAATACAAGGATTTCATCCTGGAGCCCTCGGAGATGACGGTGGGGCACAAGGCGGTACTGTCCATGATGCTGACCCATGAACCGGGAATCCTGAGCACCGTGCTGAAGCAGCTGTCCGAGGCCGGCGGCAGTGTCCTGACCATCACCCAGAGCCTGCCCATCCACGGCAGGGCCAGCGTTACCTTGAGCCTGGACGTGAGTTCCATGGGCATACGGCTGCCCGAGCTGCTGGAAAAACTGGAAAAAACCCCGGGCGTGGAAAAGCCCAAACTGCTTGCCGTGGAATAAAGGAGAAAAACATGAACTATCAGAGCACACGCGGAAAAATTGTTGTAAGCGACACCCGGGCGGTCCTTCAGGGCATGGCCCCTGACGGCGGGCTGTTTATCGACCCGGAGCTTAAAAATATTGACTTTGACTGGGAGAAGTGCCTTGCGCTGGACTCTCTGGGCATGGCCCGGATGATCCTGTCGGCGCTGCTGCCCGGCTATAATAATATGGAGGAGCTTGTCCGGAAGGCCTATACGGGGAAATTCCAGACGGACGATTTAACTCCCCTGGTGCCGGTAGGGGAGGACTATGTGCTGGAGCTTTTCCGGGGCCCCACCTCCGCCTTTAAGGACGTGGCCCTGTCCATGCTGCCCCAGCTGATGACCGCGGCCAGAGCGCAGGAGGGCATTAAGGACGAGACGGTGATCCTCACCGCCACCTCCGGCGATACAGGCAAGGCCGCGCTGGAGGGCTTTCACGATGTTGAAGGCACCAGGATCATTGTGTTTTACCCTCATAACGGCGTCTCCGCCGTGCAGAAGGCCCAGATGGTGACCCAGACCGGGGCCAATGTGAAGGTCTGCGCCGTCCGGGGAAATTTTGACGACTGCCAGCAGGGCGTAAAAAAAGCCTTCGGGGAGATCAACGCGAAGGGGCTGCTCTCCGGCAGCGGCAAGAGCCTGTCCTCGGCAAACTCCATCAATATCGGCCGCCTTGCGCCCCAGGTGGTGTATTATTTCATCGCCTACGCCAAGCTCATGGGCCTTGGCCGGATCAAAAAGGGCGATTTGGTGGACTATGTGGTGCCCACCGGCAACTTTGGCGACATTCTGGCGGGCTATTTTGCCAAGCTGATGGGTCTGCCTGTGGGCCGCCTGGTCTGCGCCTCCAATGCCAATAAGGTGCTGACGGATTTCCTCCATACCGGCGTATACGACCGGAGACGGGATTTTGTCCGCACCAGCTCGCCCTCCATGGATATTTTGGTTTCCTCCAATCTGGAGCGGCTGCTGTATCTGGCGGCGGAGGGGGACACGGCGTATGTCTCCGCCTGTATGGAGGCCCTGGCCAGGGACGGGGTATATCAGGTCAGCGACAAGGTGCTTCAGAATATCCGCCGGGACTTCAGCGCCGGCTGCTGCGATGAAGGGGAGACGGAGAAAACCATAGGCCGCGTCTGGAGAGACTATGCCTACCTCTGCGACCCCCACACCGCCGTGGCCTTTGCCGTGGCGGAGGAGTATAAAAAACAGCGGCAGGGCGGCGCGCCGGTGGTGGTACTGTCCACGGCCTCGCCCTATAAATTCCCGGCGGCGGTGCTCAAAGCCATCGGCGGCGGCACAGAGGGGGACGAGTTTGCACAGATGGAGACCCTGAGCCGCATCACCGGCACCCCCATACCCCAAAACCTCTCCGGTCTGCGCAGCAGGGAAGTGCTGCATAAGGACCTGATCGACAAGGATGACATGCTGAGCTACATCCTTGATACTCTCAACGTAAGGAAGTAAAGAAAAATGAAATTCAGAATACCGGCAAGCTCTGCCAATTTAGGGCCGGGCTTTGACTGCTTCGGCATAGCCTGGCAGTGCTATAATGAGATCGAGTTTATCCCCCGGGAAGAAGGACTTGTGATCTCCGGCTGTACGGAAAAATACTGCAATGAGGACAATTTGGCCTTTAAGGCTTACCGCGCCGCCATGACCTGGGCCGGACAGCCGGAATCCGGGCTGGAAATCCGCTTCGGCAGAACCGATATCCCGGTGTCAAGGGGCATGGGCTCCTCCGCCGCGCTGATCGTAGGCGGCGTGGTGGCCGCAAACGCCATCCACGGCCTGGAGCTCTCCGGCAGCGAGCTGCTGGCCATTGCCACCTCTGTGGAGGGACACCCGGACAATATCGCCCCGGCGCTGTTCGGCGGCTTCACGGTCTCCGCCATGGACGGCATTGCCGCTGTCACCACCCATTTTCCCATCAGTGAAAAGCTGTTTTTCACCTTACTTATCCCCGATTTTGAGCTGTCCACCGAGCTGGCCCGGAGCGTACTGCCTGAAGCGGTTTACCGGCAGGACGCCATCTTCAACATCTCCCGCTCCGCGCTGCTTATCAAGGCGCTGGAAAGGGGAGACCGGCAGCTTATGCGCATTGCCCTTGAGGATAAGCTGCACCAGCCCTACCGGACAAAGCTGATCCAGGGCTTTGAAACGGCGGAGGCCGCGGCGAAAAAGCTTGACGCCATGGGCATCTGCATCTCCGGCGCAGGCTCCACGCTGCTCTGCATCGCCGACCGGCCGGAATTTTCCGCCGAAATGGAAGAAGCGTTGAAGGAGAGCCTCCCCGGCTGGAAGGTCCTGGGCGTAAAGCCTGACCTGCAAGGCGTGAAGATGATATGAAATCAGATCCGATAAGGCCAAAATGCTGATATTTGCTTGAAAGTCGGGAAAGACTGTAATATAATAACAAGGTCTTTTCAGGTAAAACTTCATCAAGGAGAAAGAATATGGATCTGGATAATCTCATCGAACTGGGCGACTGCCCCATCTGCCGCGGACCGGGAATCATGAGCCACGAGGGCGGCTGGAACGTGCAGGTGGAGTGCGCCGATTGCAGCGCACACACGGTATATGTGGAATACAACACCGAGGAGGAGAAGCGGGAAGCCGAACGACAGGTGGCCCATCTCTGGAATATCGGTAAGGTCATAAAGAGCGAAATTGGCGAATAAGTCTTATTTATGATAAAAGATAAAGGGTATGTGCATGAAACGGCGCATACCCTTTAATTCTTTGCCGTTGACTTTTTGCTCATTTCGGGGTATAAACATATTGAATTGATATGTTTATCCTGCGGCGATAAACCGCAGGAAAGGAGAGAGCGGGTATGGAACAGCAGACTGCTGTGATCAAAGCTGTGTGCATCAGCGAAAAAAAGGGAGAGCAAAAGCACCCTGTGGAGGAGATCCAACTGCGGCCCCATCTGGGGATCGTGGGAGACGCCCACGCCGGCGATTGGCACCGGCAGGTCAGCCTGCTCAGCCAGGAGAGTGTGGACCGGCTGCAGGAAAAGATCAGCATCCGGCTTTTTCCCGGCGCTTTCGCGGAAAATATTCTCTGTGAGGGGCTCTGCCTCTATGCCCTCCCTGTGGGGACCCGGCTGAAAATCGGCAGTGCCCTGTGTGAGGTCACGCAGATCGGGAAAGAATGTCACGCGGACTGCGCCATCCGGCGGCAGGCCGGGGACTGCGTGATGCCCCGGGAGGGAATCTTTGCCGTTGTGCTGGAGGAAGGCCTTGCCCGCCCCGGCGATCTGGTTTCCGTCATTTCCTGAGGGGCAGAGCCTGCACGCAAGATGTCGAACTTTGTCGACGCCACGAGCCCAGTTGTCTGGGCTCTGTTTTTATGTCTGGGGCCGGATTTTGGGTGAAAAAGAGTTCTATTTCGGACACTGCCTTCCGGTGTGGTCAATGGTGTATTCACCGGTGAGCAGCAGCTGGGAGATAGGGACAATGGTGTAGCCGTCGGCCAGAAGGGATTCGATGATCCCGGGCAGCGCCTCCGGCGTATTTTCCGCCGCGTTGTGAAACAGCACGATACTGCCGGGCTGCACATTTTTCAGCACCCGGCTCTGGATGTCCTTGGCCGACAGGCCCTTCCAGTCCAGACTGTCCACATCCCACTGAATGGCCGTGGTGCCGGTACTGCTGACGGCCTTGATCACATGGTCGTCATACTCCCCGTAAGGGCAGCGGAACAGAGTGGGCGTCACCCCGGTGACGGCGGCGATTTTCTGGTTGCAGGCGGTTACGTCAGCCACGATCTCATCCTCGCTGAGCTTGGAGAAATGAGCGTGATTGGACGAGTGGTTCATCACCTCGTTCCCCGCGTCCGCAAGGGCTTTTACGGACTCGGGGTATTTATCCACCCAGTCGCCCACCACGAAAAATGTGGCGTGGATGCCGTACTTGTTCAGAATGTCGATCAGCTGCTGTGTGTCCTCGTTTCCCCAGGCGGCGTCGAAGGAGAGGGAGACCACTTTATCCTCCCGCTGCACGCAGTAGATGGGCAGCTGCCGCTGGGTGGCCGAAGCGCCCACAATGGCCGGGTTGTTCACTGTCCAGAAAATCAGTACCACTGCCAGTACAAGCCCCAGGCCGGAGAGGACTTTTTTGTATGTCGTCAGGAATTTTCTCAGGTCGATCAAGCACATCACTCCTTTTGGTACATCCTATGACAAGCAGACTTCCGATATTATTCCTTTTGCATATGACAAAGTTTAGATAATATGGATTTGCGGTTGTGAAGCGGCGGCAAGTCATGTTACAATATCAACAGATGTTAACGGAAAATTCGGAAAAGGAGGCGCACATGGAAAGAAACAGCGAAAAATACAGTACCTATCTCCAGATCCTCCGCAAGGAGCTGATCCCGGCTATGGGCTGTACGGAGCCCATTGCGGTGGCCTACTGCGCGGCCATTGCCGGAAAGACCTTAGGCTGTCTACCGGAGCGGGTGGAGATCGAGGCCAGCGGCAACATCATCAAGAACGTAAAAAGCGTGATCGTGCCCAATACGGACGGACGCAGGGGCGTTGAGGCCGCTGCCGCCGTAGGTATCATCGCCGGGGACGACAGCGCGGGACTGGAGGTCATCTCCCATGTGTCCGAGGAGGACAAGCGCAGGCTGGGGGAGTATCTGGAAACAACGCCCATCAGGGTCAGTCCCGCTAAGTCGGAGCTGGTGCTGGATGTGACGGTCAGCGTATTTTCGGGCGAAAGCAGCGCAAAGGTGCGTATCATCAACCACCACACCGGGCTGGCGCTGGTGGAAAAAGACGGCCAGGTGCTTTTTGAAGACGAGCCGGTGAACCCGGCGGCGGAGAGCGGGCTGGACTATGGGCTGCTCTCGGTGGAAGATATCTATGATTTTGCCCAGTCCCTTGACGTGGAGGACGTGCGGGAGCTGTTCGACAGGCAGATCGAATATAACTGCGCCATCGCCGGGGAGGGGCTGAACGGGGATTACGGAGCCAATATCGGAAAGGTCCTTTTAAACCAGGGAGACGATGTGCACACCCTGGCCCGGGCCAAGGCTGCCGCGGCCTCTGACGCCAGAATGGGCGGCTGCGAACTGCCGGTCATCATCAATTCCGGCAGCGGAAATCAGGGCATCACCGTCTGCGTACCAGTGGTGGAGTACGCCCTGGAGCTGGGCAGCAGCAAGGAAAAGCTGTATCGGGCCCTGGCCATCTCCAATCTGACCGCCATCCACCTGAAAGAGGGGATCGGCCGCCTTTCCGCCTACTGCGGCGCGGTCAGCGCCGGGGCCAGCGCGGGCGCTGCCGTATCGTATTTGCGGGGCGGAGACCTGGACAGCATCTCCCACGCTCTGGTAAACGCTCTGGCCATCTCCTCGGGCATGGTCTGCGACGGGGCAAAGCCCAGCTGCGCGGCCAAGATCGCCGTGGCGGTGGACTCCGGGCTGCTTGCCATGGAGATGTATGACGCGGGACAGCAGTTTTACGGCGGGGACGGCATCATTCTGAAGGGCGTGGAAAACACCATCAGGAACGTGGGCGTTCTGGGCCGGCACGGCATGAAGGAGACGGACAGGACTATCATTGAGCTGATGACAAAATAAGACATGGAAAAAAATCAGACAGTTTGAACATATTTACTGAACGTGAATTGTACAAAACAATGAAAATCGAAAAGTATGAGACGTTTCACCTCTTTTCAGCGTCTTTATAGATAGAGAAACAAAAGACAGAAAAGAGTGAGGGTTTTATGATCAAGCTTGACGATATTCTGGCCATCTGCATTGCGGCGCTGCTGACGCTGTCCATCTTGTTCTGTACAAAATTCATGGCCGTCCCGGAACCCGGCGGCGTATATTATCCCACAGAGCAGACGATCCAGACCGATAACTAAAAATAAGAGAATAGAAAATACCCGGAGGCTCTGGCCTCCGGGTATTTTGCGCAAAAGGTCCATCGAAAAATTTTTCGATGGACCTTTTGTCTTAACTTGTCGTTGTTTGGACATGGTATGAAAAATAAAAGTTGATATAATGAACTTACAAAGTGAAAATAATTCGGAGGTTCATTATGAGTAAAAAAACTGATACCCCTAATGTACTGCCTCAAAAAGGGGTTCTTTTCCTCGGTGGTCACCAAAACATGACGAAAAAACTCCGCAGATGTTTTCCTGAATGGGTATATATTACAGATGATAAACTGAAACGGCACCCGTATGTCAGCCAAACCATTGTCTTTTTCTGGACTGGTCATAGTTCCCATAAAATGATGCGATATGTGTACAGTAAACTTCCTGAAAACGCCCGCATTATTTTTGTGACGGCAACAAATTTACCACTGTTGATTGAAGAAATGCAGCGCTCATATGCGTTGCGATTCGGTGAAGTTTCTTGAACTGCTGCCTCAGCTGTTGTGTTTTCGGAGAAAAACCTGCTATAATAAAAAAGGGGGCGGTAACAATGACAATTCAGGAAAAGTTTGACAGTATTATTAACTGCATCGAAAGGCTTGTTTGTGAAGAAGATTATGATATTCCTCAGACTATATCAAGAGAAACCGGCCTGAGTTTACGCCTCATTGGTGATGCTTTTCAATTCATTACAGATATAACTTTGATTAAATATATTCGTCAGCGCCGATTGGTAAATGCACTAATGAGACGAAATGAGTTCAATTTACCTATTGAGCAGGTAGCATCAGATGCTGGGTTTTCGGATGCAGCTGCCTTTAGTAAGGCTTGTAAGAATGAGTTTAATTTGTCTCCATCTCAAATCACAGAAAACATATTGAAAGAATATACTCCTCTTTATTTTTCACGCGTTATCTCAGGGAAAGAGGAGAAAATGGAGAATGATACATTGATTACTGCAAAGAAAAATGATAGCATTTGCGGTATTTCCGCAGAACAATTTGCTGAAGTAAAGCAGGTTTTAGAAATCGGTGCGATTTATGGTCTGACCGATGAAGAAGCAGAATTTGTTTATCGGCTTGCAAAGCATTGTATGGTTACTTCGGCTCAAGCGGCTGAGTTTTTCGATGATTATAAGCTTCAGATTGAAAACGGCTCAATACTTGATGGCCTGAGCATATATGATATGGCCGAGCTATCCTTTGCGTTCAATCTCTCCTTTAGCGAAAGTCAGTCCATCCTGTATGAAATTAGCTGCCATGGGTATGAAAGTATTCTCGATCTTCCGAAAGGTTTCTTTGACATCTATTTCAGTGAGTATAATGAAAAACTTGGAGGATATGACGTACCATATATTTGCGAAATATTATCTTCCATGGAGGAAAATGGATTCTCAATAGATAAAATTGACGATATACTTGATGGGGCTATGTTTTGGGGAGTTGATCCGATTGAATTGATTGAAAATTATGATGAATATACTGATATATTCGATAAAATGTTGATGAATGAATCTTCTGTCCCTCATTTGGATGATGATACTGAAGGCTGTGAGTATACAAGTACTTCTAATTTCAACGAATGAATACAAACAATTAGATTGACTTTTTCGTTATCCCAAATTATTCCTACGAAAGAGGAAATAAAATGAGTTCAAATGTTTTTTCTTTAACGCTGACCAATTTGGCTCTTGATGGTTCACTTGATTTGTTTGTAGATTTATATAAATTTACGTACAATATCTATCTAAATAAATTACACGAAACTCCGTGGTTTATTGACAATAAGAGCAATTGGAATTGGAGTACAATACCTGAGATACTACCCGAATTTGAGCTATTAGCTTTTAGACGCCTGGGAATTTTTACGACGAAAATCAAAAACATCCATTTGTATCCAGACCATTTCAAATCATTTGATTTCTTTGACGAAAAGAAAGTTCACGACTTTGAAATAATGAAACAGTTAAATGACGAGAGAATTCGTGGCGGAAAAAAACCTTTTGATGAAAGATACCTTAAAAGTGACAAGGAGGAATTTGAGTTTCAAGAAACGGTCATTGATTTACAGCAGTTTGTAAATCATTTTAAGTTGATTGTGATTCAGGCGATTCAGGAAGAGGTACATAAACAAGATCCATCGTATACTGTTTTTGATGCAAGAAGAGATGTGGATTCCCGTATCGCGGAGCGTATGCAGATGAGGCGGAATGAATGTGTTGTACCCAGTAACCTCAACTACCCTCCGACAGATGCTACTTTATTTGTTTTTGAATCACTAAATAAAACAAAATGCAAAATAAATCGGCACCATGTAGTTTCAAAAAAATATTATGCAAGGGACATTGAAGGCAAGAGAACTGTTGCGCTCCCCGTACATTACTGTGAAACATGTAGCCGATATATGATAGGCTCGCTTTCCCTTTCACTTGTCAGAGAACATTGCGGAAAGTTCATAGCACGGACTACCAGACTTACTTCTGACGGAAACAGTAATTGGGGTTTTCTGGGAGAAACTACGCTCCATCAATTAGGCTATAATGTTGTTGATGGCAATTTAACTGCTTCAGAGCGACAGAGTCTATTAATATGTTTGGTGGAAAGTAATCAATTATCATTATTTGAGGTAATAGCAACAATTGAGCAAAACATTCGTATGTTTGCCAATAATCACAGGATGCAGAACGCCATAATAAAGTGGCGCAGTGATTTACAGTTTTTAAATGAATATATAATAAAACAGAACGAAAAAGCCGCAAGCCATCGTATGTGATGGCTTGCGGCTATGGTTTTTATTGCTGATTATCTTCCGGCAGGTGGATCTCCTTGATGGTGAAATCCTTACCGGACAGGATCGTCTTGTCAAAGCTGCCGCAGTTGGGACAGTAGCCCTCGTGCTCCACAACATTGAAGATCTCGTCACAGTCGTCGCACTCGGCCAGACCGGGAACGGTCTCCATGATGAGCTTTGTATCGCTGAGCATGGTGCCCTCTGTGACCAGAGGGTACACATCCTCAACATACTTGGGGATAATCAGGGACAATTCCCCGATCTCCACAACGATCTCACTGATGCTTTGAATATTATTTTCGGCGGCAAAGTCCATGACGGTCTTGCACATCTGCCGTACTACGCCAATCTCATGCATGGGCGCTCACTTACTTTCCAAAGCCGATCTTCTTTGCGGCGACGGTGCCCAGACGGACAGGCACGTTGCCGGCGATACGGGCAAGGGTCTGGAAATAGGGGGTGCCCACATTGTCGCTGATCTTCTCCAGGTGGATGGCGTCAAACTTGCACTTGGTGGTGCAGATGCCGCAGCCTACGCACATGTATTCATCCACAATTACCGCGCCGCAGCCAAGGCAGCGCTCGGTCTCTTTCTTCAGCTGCTCCTCGGTGAATACGCCGC
The DNA here is from genome assembly GCA_051866735.1 of Candidatus Limivicinus sp. Taxonomy (GTDB): domain Bacteria; phylum Bacillota; class Clostridia; order Oscillospirales; family Oscillospiraceae; genus Limivicinus. Next base: position 28,108 of record JBJDXP010000206.1, on the reverse strand, counting down.
GCAGATCCTTGAAGGTCTTCTTCGCCTCAGCGGCAGCGCCGCCGGCGGCCTTCTGCCGGGGGGCGGTGTCGAAGGATTCGATGGAGACGGCGGCGGTGGAGACGTCCAGGGCCTTGTAATCCCGGCGGTCACGTCCAAAGTCCAGACGCTGGCCCGGATGGACAAAGCGGTGGATGGAGATGGCGCCCTCCTTACCGGCGGCAATGGCGTCGATGGCAAACTTGGGTCCGGTCACCACGTCGCCGCCCGCGAAGATGTCAGGCTCGCCGGTCTGGTAGCTGAGAGAATCCACATACACGGTGCCCTTGCGGCTAAACTGCATATTGGTCCCCTCGTCGATGCCGCCCATATCCACCAGCTGGCCGATGGCGGAAATCACGCTGCTGACGGGAACGGTCTGGAACTTGCCGGTGCCCACGGGCTTGCGGCGGCCCTTTGCGTCGGCCTCGCCCAGCTCCATAAGCTCCACCTTCAGCTCCTGGGCCTTGCCCTTGCCGCAGATCTCCACGGGGGAGGCCAGGAACATGAACTTGACGCCCTCTTCTTCCGCCTCGGCGATCTCGTCGTCGGCTGCGGGCATTTCGTCACGGCCCCGGCGGTAGACGATGGTCACGTTCTCCGCGCCCAGACGGACAGCGGTACGGGCCACGTCGATGGCCACATTGCCGCCGCCGATGACGGCCACATCATTGCCGATCCCGGGTTTCTCGCCCAGGTTCACGGCCTTCAAAAAGTCGATGCCGGTGAACACACCGGGCAGATCGTCGCCCTTGCAGCCCACGGCCATGCCCTTGGATGCGCCAATGCCCAGGTAAAAGGCCTTGAAGCCCTCCTGACGGAGCTGCTGAATGGTGACGTCCTTGCCCACCTGAACGCCGGTTTTGAACTCGACGCCCAGCTCGCGGAGAATGTCGATCTCGGCATTGACCACATCCCGGTCCAGACGGAAGCTGGGGATGCCCAGGGTCATCATGCCGCCCAGCAGCTTTTCCTTTTCAAAAACGGTCACGGGATAGCCCTTGACGGCCAGATAGTAGGCGCAGCTCAGACCCGCAGGGCCGGCGCCGATGACGGCGATCTTTTCGGGATAGGGCTTGCCGGTCTGGTTGAGCATCTTGGGCACATAGCGGGTGCCGGTCTCCAGATCCTTTTCGGCGATGAATTTCTTGATGTCGTCGATGGCGATGGGGGAGTCGATGCTGCCGCGGGTGCAGGCGTCCTCGCAGGCCTTGTTGCAGATACGGCCGCAGACGGCGGGGAAGGGGTTCTCCTTTTTGATCAGCTCCAGAGCTTCGGTGTACCGGCCCTGGGAGGCCAGCTTGATATAGCCCTGAACGGGAATGTGGGCGGGGCACTGGGACTTGCAGGGGGCGGTGCCGGTGGAAACCACGTCGGTGCGGTTGGTGCGGTAGTCCACGTTGTAGTCGGACTTTTTCCACATGCTGTTCCGGTATTCGACGGTGCTCACATCGCCCACAACAGGCTCCGTGGAGCAGAGCTTCTGGCCCAGCTTCAGGGCGTTCATCTGGCAGTTTTCCACGCACTGGCCGCAGGCCACGCAGTTTTGCTTGTCAACCCTGGCCACAAAGTTGGAACGCAGGCTGTCGGGCTTGCGGAAATACTCGCCGATGCGCAGGGCAAAGCAGGAGCAGCCGCAGCAGTTGCAGATGGCGCTGGCGTCCTCAAAGCCGGGGGCCTGGTTGATCTCATGGACAAGGCCGTTGTCCTCGGCCCGCTTGAGGATCTGATAAGCCTCCTCCTTGCTGACCTCACGGTGTGCGCCAGTCTTTATGTAAGTGCGGGCGTTCTCGTTGAGGTACATGCACATATCCTCTTCCAGGTGGCCGCAGCCTTCGCCCATCAGGCGGCGGGAACGGCGGCAGGAACAGGGACCCACAGACACGATCTCCGCTTTGTCAATCAGCGTGGAGATCTCATCGTAGGAAGCTGTGCGGGAGTTATTCTCGATAGCGCTCATGACGGGCATGACGCGCATGAAAGACATGCCGGGGGCCATGACGGGAGCCAGAACGCTTATACGGCGGCGGGTGTACTCCTCAAAGCAGTAGCCCAGTTCGGGGTATTTGTCGCACTGCTCACGGTTGGTCAGAATACCTTCCATGATGCCGGGGACCCAGATGGGGTAATAGTAGCCCGGCTGGCCGTCCACCGTCCTTGCGCGGATCACACCGCAGGTAACGAGCTTGTCAAGCTGCGTTTGGGTGAAATCCACGCTCTTTTTCGCACGCCTTGCGATATCCTCCACCGTTCTTGGGGTCTCCAGACGCATGTGCATCATTACCTCGCACATGTCGTCGCTGACGATGGGCTCAAGGATCCTGTATTCGGGGTCAGAATAGGTGATGCCGGTATAGGTCAGGCTTTCAAGGCTTATCTTGCTAGCAAGTTTAAGAATATTTGGTCTTTTTGCCATTTCACTCCACCTCGTTAAAATTTTTGGTGTGTTAAACTATTCTCATTATACCATCGAAATGCGTTTACCGCAATTATATATTTGTTGAAAAGTGTATAAAACCAGCTGTGCGCGCCTTGATTTATTCATATCTTTAGGCTATACTTTCAAGCGGTGATCGAAATGAAAGACAGCATTTACGAGATAGAACGGAAATATCTGATCCGGTACCCGGACATGGATCTGCTGAACAGCCGGGCCGAAAAAACGGAGATCACCCAGACCTATCTCAAAACCCGGGACGGTCGCACGGAAAGGGTGAGAAAGCGGGGCTTTGACGGGGCTTACGTCTATACGCACACCCAGAAAACCCGGATCAGCGATGTGAAAAGGATAGAGCTGGAGCGGGAGATCAGCGAGGAGGAGTATACGCGCCTTCTGGAGGACGCAGACCCGGCCCGCAGCGTCATCCATAAGGACAGATACTGCCTGGCCTACAGGGAACAAATGTTCGAGATCGACGTCTATCCCTTTTGGAACGACCGGGCCATCATGGAGATCGAGCTGGACGATGAAGGGCAGGAGATCATTTTCCCGCCGGAAATTCAGATCATCCGTGAAGTGACCTCGGATAAACGCTATACCAATTCTTCCCTTGCAAAGCAAGTACCCTATGACAGCATATGAAAGGATACAGACAATGAAAAAGATCATGGCATTGATACTTGTTCTGGCTCTTGCGGCCACCATCTGCGGCTGCGAACAGCTGGAAAAGCTGGAGCAGGTGGAGCTTCCGCCTCTGCCCACTGTGGAGCCCAGTCCGGAGCCGGAGACCACGCCCGAACCGGAGGAGAGCTCTGAACCCAGCCCGGAACCGGTGGAGCTGGGAAACCGGGTGATCGTGAGCATAAAGAATCATACGGAGATCCACAACGCCCCGGATAACGAGGCACAGCGCATCCTGACCTTCTCCTATGATACGCCCCAGGTCCATATTGAGGGCCATGACGCTGCGGCGGCTGCCATAAATGACCACATCGCCCTACTGGATGAGCTGTATTATACCGGCACCGGCGAAGGCGGCGGCCTTAACGCCATGCTGGAAATGGCTCTGGACAATTACAGCTATTCCGTGGACACCGGGGCCGAGATCGGTCTTGAGTTTTCCAGCGACAGAACGGTCAAAATTACCCGTGCAGACAGCAGCGCGGTAAGTCTGGTGTTCACCACCATGACCTATACCGGCGGCGCACACGGAAATTACTTTGACGCAGGCTATGTGTACGATGCCCAGACTGGCGAACTGCTGACGCTGGATAAGCTCACCTCCGACTTTGACGCGTTTTCCGATTTTGTTCTGGAATACATGCTCACCCTGGCCAAGGAAGACGAGACCTATGCCAGCCTTGACCTGATTGAGGATCTGCGCTCCGCCCTTGCTATGCTGATCCGTGAAGGCTCATGGTATTTTGATGAAAACGGCCTTGTGCTGTTCTCCGATGTCTATGAACTGGCTTCTTACGCCGAGGGGATCATCCGCTTTACCGTTCCCTATGCAGAGCTGGAGAACTATATCGACGCCAAGTGGCTGCCCACGCAGCGCGTGAGCGGGGACGGCAGCTTTGAAGTATCCCTGCAGAGCGATGTGCCCTCCGGCAGCGTGGAGATCATCGACAAGGTGACAGCGGACAGCGAGGGGCTGGAGCTCTGCCTCAAGGCTGTGGGCACGGTGTACGATGTCAGCATCAGCTCTGTTGAGTATGCCGATTACAGCCACAAGTTCTTTGAGACGGCCAGCCACTGGGCCTGCAGCTATATGAACGACTGCGCCATCCAGCTGGTCACCCTCATTCCCGAGGGAATGCCCGATCTGATGATCAGCTATACCACTTCCGACGGCCTTCGCCATCACAGCCTGATCTCCCAGAGCGGGGAGGACGGCAGCATTATCCTGATCGACGCGGAGAGCGTGGAAGCTGTCGGATAAGCCGGACAAAAGACCAAAGACAGCACGGCGAGGCTATGCCATGCTGTCTTTTTTACACAGTTTATACCAGGTCAAGAATAAAAAGGGAGGATAGGGATGAAGCTTTACTTCAAACAGCGGCTGTTTTCCTGGTTTGACAGCTATGACATTTATAACGAAGCTGGGGAGACGGTCTATGTGGTGAAAGGCCAGCTTTCCTGGGGGCACTGCCTGAAGATCTATGATACCTATGGAAACGAGATCGGGATGGTCAAGGAGCGGGTGCTGACCCTGCTGCCCAAATTCGAGCTGTATTGCCGGGGGCAGTATATGGGCTGCATCAGCAAGGAACTGACCCTTTTCCGCCCCAGATACAACATCGACTGCAAGGGCTGGTATGTGGAGGGCGACTTTTTTGAATGGGATTACCGGATCATGGACCGGTCAGGCCGCTGTGCCGCCACAGTGTCCAAGGAGATATTCCGACTGACCGATACCTATGTGATCGATGTCCGGGACGGGCAGGACGCGCTGTGCGCTTTGATGCTGGTGCTGGCCATCGACGCGGAAAAATGTTCACGGAATGATTGATCTGTTTTCAGATGCCGTGACCGCACAGCAAAAGCATTGACCGAAGCAGCAGGCTGTGTTAAAATTAAAAATTACCAAAGAAAATCAATTATGCAGTTAAACAGCACGGCAGAAAAGGAGAAGAAATGAAAAAGCTGATCTTGGTGGTATTGGCAATAGGGATGCTTGTTGCGGCCTTCTTTTTGATCAGTCCGCCGCTGAACCAAAACGGGCAGTCCGGCCTTGCAAACCCGGCAGAGAACAGTACGGATGCGCCGGCGGAGGAAGAGGCGGAACCGGTGTTTTACGACGGCGTACAGGTGGATGAAAATACAAGCGCCATTGCGCTGAACGCCGACAGCAGCGTGGAAGAGCTTGCAGCCCTTTCCGATGAACTCACGGGCCTTTTGCAGATCGACTTCGGCGCAAGGGAGCCCAGCGTGGAGGAGCTGTCCCTGCTCAATGAAGCCTTTCACGCTGCCAGCCTTCAATACAGCGTGGCGGTAAACGGGCAGACCTATGACTGCGGCGTGACAGAGCTTGACCTTTCGAACATAAAGCCCGCCGATGTGGATCAGGCGGCAGAGCAGATCAAAAAGCTTCCGGCACTGACTTATGTTTATCTGGGCGGAGAGTCGGAAGATGAAGGCGCCCTGGGCTTTGCGGAAGTAGGAAAATTCCAGAGCGCAAGGCCGGACGTCAGCTATGATTTCAGCTTTACTATTTATGACAAGGCTTTCTCCACGGCCGATGAGATCATCGACCTGAACCACACATGGCTGGGAGACGCCGGAGAAGCGGTGAAAGCAGTTCTGCCGTACATGAATAAATGCACCTATCTGGACATGGACACCTGCGGACTTTCCAACGATCAGATGGAGGAGATCCGGAACGCATTCCCCAACATCAAGGTGGTATGGCGGATCAACTTCGGTTCCCAGTACAGCGTGAGAACAGACGTGGAGAAGATCCTGGCCTCCGTCAAGGGTGAGTGGCTCACAGCGGAAAACGTGGCTGCGCTGAAATATTGTACGGACGTGAAGTACCTTGACCTTGGACATAATATCATTGGCGACATCTCCTTTGTGGCCTCCATGCCGGACCTGGAGGTGGCTGTGCTGGCCATCAATTACTGGAGCGACGCCACGCCCCTGGCCTCCTGCAAGAAGCTGGAGTATCTGGAGGTGTTCAATACCTTCCTGTCTGACCTGTCGCCGTTGGCTGAGCTTACCAACCTGAAGCATCTGAACATCTGCTGGCTGAAGAATGTGACGGATATCACGCCGCTGTACGGCCTGACCAACCTGGAACGCCTGTGGATCGGCAGCATGACCCCCATCCCCCAGGACCAGATCGACACCATCCGGGAAAAGCTGCCCAACTGCGTCATCAACACCACCACTGATAACCCCACCGAAGAGGGCTGGCGCGAGGGCGAGCGCTATGAACTTCTCAAGGAGCAGTTCGGCTATGACGAGGGGGCCTATTCCTTCTACTATCTGGACCCCCAATATTATCCCCAGGGCTGAGAAAACAGAGAAATTGGGCAAAAAGTCAAATCTTCATGCGAAAAATTGTTGACATTGACGCCCGAACATGTTATTCTATTCAAGCCGCATTGAAGGGGCCAGCAAGAGAGGTCTGCCTCCGCCCCAAGAGCGAGACCTGTAAAGAGGGAGGAAAAATCAATGAAGCATGCTATCATCGTGACCGGCGGCAAGCAGTACCGCGTTGCCGAGGGCGACGTTATCTTTGTGGAAAAGCTTGACGTTGCAGCAGGTGAGTCCGTCAAGTTCGACCAGGTTCTGGCCGTGATCGACGGCGAGACCGCAAAGTTCGGCGCACCTGTGATCGAAGGCGCATCCGTCTCCGCCAATGTGGTGAAGAACGGCAAGGGCGCAAAGGTTCGCGTCTACAAGATGAAGCCCAAAAAGGGCTACCGCAGGACTCAGGGCCACAGACAGCCCTACACCAAGGTCCAGATCGAGACCATCAACGCATAATTTCCGCAACTGATATTGACTTATGGAGGTGTAACCTAAATGGCACATAAAAAAGGTATGGGTTCTACCAAGAACGGCCGCGACAGCGAGTCCAAGCGTCTTGGTGCCAAGAGAGCCGACGGACAGTTTGTTCTGGCCGGCAACATCCTTGTCAGACAGCGCGGAACCAAGATCCACCCGGGTACCAATGTTGGTAAGGGTAAGGACGACACTCTGTTCGCCCTCGTGGACGGCACCGTGAAGTTCGAGCGCATGGGCAAGGACCGCAAGAAGGTCTCTGTTTACGTAGAAATCGCTCAGTAAATGTTGACAAAAGGCCGGACATAATTGTCCGGCTTTTTTCTATCCATGGAAGTTAGGGGAGGCAGAAATGGCATCTTCTTTTGTAGATAAGGCGCGGATCACCATCAAAGCCGGAAACGGCGGCGACGGTGCAGTAGCCTTCCACAGAGAAAAATATGTGGCCGCGGGCGGCCCCGACGGGGGCGACGGCGGCCGCGGCGGAAACATTGTTTTCGTTGTTGACGACAATATGTCCACGTTGATGGACTTCCGATACAAGCGCAAATATGTGGCGGGCAACGGTATGCCCGGCCAGGGCAAGCGCTGCTACGGCAAGGACGGTGAGTCCCTGTATATTAAAGTCCCCAGAGGCACAATCATCCGTGACACGGAGACCGGGGCCATCATGCACGATATGTCCACCGGGGAAAACTGGGTGGCGGCAAAAGGCGGCCGGGGCGGCTGGGGCAATATGCACTTTGCCACGCCAACCCGTCAGGTGCCCCGCTTTGCCAAGCCCGGCCTGCCCGGGGAGAGCCACGACATCACCCTGGAGCTGAAGCTTCTGGCAGACGTGGGTCTGGTGGGCTTTCCCAACGTGGGCAAATCTACCCTGCTCTCCGTGGTCAGCAAGGCCCACCCCAAAATCGCCAATTACCACTTCACCACCCTGTTTCCCAACCTGGGTGTGGTGTATGTGGATGAAGGCGTCTCCTTCGTCATGGCGGATATCCCCGGCATTATCGAGGGCGCGTCTGAAGGCGCTGGCCTGGGCCATGATTTTCTCCGCCATATCGACCGCTGCCGTCTGCTGATCCATCTGGTGGACGTGTCCGGCAGCGAGGGCCGAGACCCGGTGGAGGATTTTGACGCCATTAACGCGGAGCTGCACGAGTATGACCCGGCTCTGGCCGAGAGACCCCAGATCGTTGCGGCCAACAAGTGCGACCTGCTGGGCGATGACCGGGAGAACATCCAGCGCCTGAAAGAGCATGTGGAGGAGTTGGGCTACAGCTTCTTCGAGATGAGCGCTGTCACCCACGAGGGAACCAGAGATCTGGTCAAGGAGTGCGCCCGCCGTCTGGCGGAGCTTCCCCCAGTGGCCAGCTATGAGGCGGACTATGTGCCGCCCGAACCGGTGATCGACACCTCCGAGGCCCTGGAGATCCGCCAGTTCGACGACATGTGGGTGGTGGAAGGCCCCTGGCTCCAGCGCCTTGTGGCCACCATCAACTTCTCCGATTATGAGAGCCGCATGTATTTCGACCGGGTCCTCCGGGAATCCGGCGTGTTCCAGCGCATGGAGGAAATGGGCGTCAAGGACGGCGACACCGTCAGCATGTACGACCTGATGTTTGAATATAAGGATTAAATCCGCATTTTTTTAATAAAGCACTGCGTCCGGCAGACCGGTAAGGGGTCTGCCGGACGCGGTGCTTTTGACCTTTCTCAACGATTGTTGAAGTTCAGTTGAGATTAAGTTGCAATTTTGAATTTATACTTTGCCCATAAAATGAGAGAGGTACTGAGCGATGAAGCAGATAACGAGAAAACAGATCTTTACCATCCCAAATTTTCTGTCCTTTTTGCGGCTGTGCATGATCCCGCTGATCATCTGGCTGTACTGTGCGCAGAAAAACTACGTCCTTACCGCCGTAGTGCTGGTGCTGTCCGGCCTGACGGACACGATCGACGGCTATATTGCCCGCCGCTTCAACATGGTTACGGATCTGGGAAAAGCCCTTGACCCCATCGCGGACAAGCTGACCCAGGCGTCGGTGATGTTTTGTCTGCTGACCCGTTTTCAGATGATGCTTGTGCCGCTGCTGCTTCTCATTTTCAAGGAACTGTGCAACGGCATTATGAGCCTTTTCGTCATCAAAAAGACCGGCAAGGTCTGCGGCGCGGACTGGCACGGCAAGGTCTGTACCTGGCTTCTCTACGCCATGATGTTTCTGCACATCGTCTGGTTTGATATTTCCCGCCAATGGTCAACGGCGCTTATCAGTATCTGTGTGATCATGATGACCGTTTCCTTCGCGCTGTACATGGTCCGGAATTACAAGATGCTGACAAAAGAGGTTACGAACAATGATAACGCTGCTTAAAAAAATGAGGCGGAGAGAGAAGCTCATGGCTCTGCTGTGTGTTCTTCTGGTACTGGGTCAGGTGTATTTTGACCTGGCCATGCCGGATTACATGAGCGATCTCACCGTCATGATACAGACGCCCGGCTCCGTGCAGTCCGAGATCTGGAGCGTGGGCGGGAAAATGCTGGGCTGCGCTCTCGCCAGTATGGCCCTTGCGGTGATCGCGGGCTATTTCGCGGCCCAGACCGCCGCCGGCTTCAGCTACTCCGTGAGAGAAGAGATTTTCGACAAGGTCTCCTCCTTCGGCAAGCAGGAGATGAACGGCTTTTCCGTGCCCAGCCTGATCGTGAGGACAACCAATGACGTGACCCAGATCCAAATGCTCGTCGCCATGGGATTGCAGATTCTAATCAAGGCCCCGGTGATGGCTGTCTGGGCGGTCATCAAGATCATCAACAAGAGCTGGGAGCTTTCCGCCCTTACGGCCTGCTTTGTGGTCTTTCTGCTGTCGGTGATGATCGTTACGCTGATCGTTCTGCTGCCCAGATTCAGAAAGGTGCAGCGGCAGACCGACGACATCAACCGCATTGCCCGGGAGGACTTGAACGGCATCAGCGTGGTGCACGCCTTTAACGCCGAGGAATACCAGAACAGAAAATTCGGCCTGGCGAACGACGCCCTGACCAATACACAGCTTTTTAACCAGCGCACCTTCGCGGCCCTCATGCCGCTGATGAGTCTGGGCATGAGCGCCCTGTCCCTGGGCATCTACTGGCTGGGCGCCTCACTCATCGAAAATATCCCTGTCACGGACCTTATGGCCCGCATTGCCCTGTCGGGCGATGTGGTGGTGTTCAGTACCTACGCCACCTTTGTGGTCATGTCGCTGATGATGATCGTGATGATCTTCATGATGCTCCCGGCGGCCCAGGTCTCTGCCGGAAGAATCAACGAAATTCTGAAAACCGATCCCGCCGTCAAAGAAGGCGAAAGGGGAGATGGGACAGAGCGGGGCACCCTGGAATTTCGCAATGTGTCCTTCCAATACCCGGACAGCAGCCACCCCGTGCTGAAGAATATCAGCTTTCAGGCCAGGCGGGGAGAGACCGTGGCCTTTATCGGCGCCACCGGCAGCGGCAAGACCACGCTGGTCAGCCTGGCCGCCCGCTTCTTTGACGCCACAGAGGGGCAGGTGCTCTTAGACGGCGAGAACATCCGGGAATACAGCTTCAAAGCCCTGTACGACAAGCTGGGCTATGTGACACAGAAGGCTGTGCTCTTCTCCGGCTCCGTGGAGGAAAACGTGAATTTCGGAGAGAGCGACGCCGCCGTGTCCGAGGAGAACACATGGGGGGCGCTGAACGTTTCCCAGGCCGCTGAATTTGTGGAGCGTATGCCGGAAAAGCTGGGCGAAAAGATCGAAATCGGCGGCGGTAACCTGTCCGGCGGTCAGAAGCAGAGGATATCCATTGCCCGCGCGCTGGCCAGAAAACCGGAGATTTTGATTTTTGACGACTCCTTCTCCGCCCTGGACTATAAAACAGACGCTAAGCTGAGACGGGCCCTGGAGGATGAATTTCACGACACCACAAAGCTCATTGTGGCCCAGCGCATCGGCACCATAAAGAACGCGGATAAAATCGTGGTTCTGGACCACGGCCGGGCCGTGGGCCTTGGCCGCCATGAGGAACTGATGGAAAACTGCCCGGTCTACCGGGAGATCGCGCTCTCCCAGCTCTCCGCCCGGGAGCTTGGGGACAAGGAGGAAAACCATGCATCCTAAAAGACATGTTGTTTATACCGGTGAAAAAGTGGATATGGGCGGCCAGCTTTCCCGCCTGATCGGCCATTCAAAGGACATTGTTCTTCCCTTTATTGTGGCCATCCTCTTTGCCTGCGGCGGCGTGGTGCTGACCATCATCGGCCCGAACCAGCTTTCAAAAATCACCCAGTATATTATCGACGGCATTGCCGTCGGTATCGACATGGAGGCCATCGCCAGAACGGCCCTTTTCCTGCTGGGCTTGTATGTTCTCAGCGCCATATTCAGCTTTATCCAGCATTTTATTCTGGCAACAGTGACCCTTCGTCTGTCAAACCGGCTGCGTGCGGACATTTTTGACAAGGTGAACCGGGCGCCCATGAAGCTCTTCGGCCGGATCCCCTATGGCGATATCCTCAGCCGCATGACCAACGATGTGAACACCCTGGTCCAGAGCCTTTCCAACAGCCTGCCCTCCATGGTCTCCGCCGCGGCCCAGTTTATCGGCTGCCTGGTGATGATGTTCATCACTGAGTGGCACATGAGCCTTGCCGCCATCGGGGCCACCCTGCTGGGCTTTACCCTGATGGGGCTGATCATGTCCCGGTCCCAGAAATACTTCCTGGCCAGACAGACCTCCCTGGGCCAGCTCAACGGCTACGTGGAGGAGATGTACACCGGACACGACGTGGTGCGTATCTCCCGGGCAGAAAAGAAGATGAAATCGGAGTTTGACCGGCTCAACAAAGAGGTCTACCAGGCCAACAGAAAGTCCCAGTTCATTTCCGGCATCATGCAGCCGCTGATGGGCTTTGTGGGCAATCTGGGCTATGTGGCGGTGTGCATTTACGGCTCCAAGCTGGCCATGGACGGCGTCATCGACTTTGGCGTTATTGTGGCCTTCATTATGTATGTGCGTCTCTTCACCTCCCCGCTGAGTACGCTTGCCCAGGGCATGACGCAAATGCAGGCCGCGGCTGCGGCAGGAAAACGGGTGTTCGATTTTCTTGAAGAGGAGGAGCTGGAGGACGAGAGCGAAAAGGAGAGCTATACCGCCCAGGTCAAAGGCCAGGTGGAATTTAAAAACCTGCGCTTCGGCTACAGCGAGGATCAGAAAAACGCGGTAATCAAGGATTTCTCCGCCAGCGTAAAGCCGGGGCAGAAGATCGCCATCGTCGGCCCCACCGGCGCGGGAAAGACCACCATTGTTAGCCTCCTCATGCGCTTTTATGAGCTCTGGGGCGGCAGCATCCTGATAGACGAGGTGCCCACATCCCAAATGAAGCGGGAGGATGTACACAGCATGTTCTCCATGGTACTCCAGGACACCTGGATGTTCCAGGGCACGGTCAGGGAAAACCTGGTGTTTAACTGCGAACAGGTCCCCGATGAGGAAATCGAAAAGGCCTGCCGGGCCTGCGGCATTTGGGACTTTGTGGAGTCACTGCCGGAAGGGCTTGACACGGTGCTCACGGAAAATACCAGTATTTCCGCCGGACAAAAGCAGCTGTTCACCATTGCCCGGGCCATGGTCCAGAACCGGCCCATGCTGATTCTGGACGAGGCCACCTCCTCTGTGGATACCCGCACAGAGCTGATGACCCAGAAAGCGATGGATGAGCTGATGAAGGACCGGACCAGCTTTGTGATCGCCCACCGGCTGTCTACCATAAAAAACGCCGATTTGATCCTTGTGCTGAAGGACGGCAACATTATCGAACAAGGCGACCACGAGACGCTGCTCAAACAGGGCGGCTTCTACGCGGAGCTGTACAACAGTCAATTTGACAAGACCGCATAAAAGCAGAGAAAGAGAGGAAAATAACATGAACAAATTTTGGAAAGCCATGCTCAGGCACACGACAACGGTCAGTATCATCTCTGCTGTCCTGCTCCTGATCAGTGCGGCCGCGCTGATTTTCAAGCCGGAGATCATTCTGCTGATCCTCCGGTATGGATTTGCTGTACTGAATGTTATTTTGGCTGTGTGCTTGATTATTTCGTTGATCCGGAGTAAAATTTAAACATATTTAGAGGTGAAAAAACATGCAGGAAGTAAAAAAACCGCGTAAACCGCTGATCTTTTATTATACCATTGCCCTTGTGATACTGCTGCTGTTCAACCTTCTGGCCATGCCTTATATCAATGCCTACCAGGTCAAAGAGGTTGACTACGGCACCTTTATGTCCATGACGGAGGAACAGAATATCGGCAAGGTGGAAGTCATGGACAACCAGATCGTCTTCACCGATAAGGCGGAGGAGAACATCTACAAGACCGGCCGTATGGATGATCCCCAGATGGTTGACCGTCTGTATAACTCCGGCGCTGAATTTGCCAGTGAGATCGTGGAGGAGACCTCCCCGCTGCTGACCATTTTGCTCTACTGGGTTTTGCCCCTGGTGCTGTTTATCGCTCTCGGCCAGTTCATGTATAAAAAGCTGATGGACAAGGCCAGCGGCGGCGCCAACTCCATGATGTTCAACATGGGAAAGAGCAACGCCAAGGTGTATGTGAAGTCCTCCGACGGCATCCGTTTTTCTGATGTGGCCGGTGTGGACGAGGCCAAGGAGAACCTGGCCGAGATCGTGGATTACCTGCACAATCCGGACAAGTACCGGCAGATCGGCGCATCCATGCCCAAGGGCGTGCTGCTGGTGGGCCCTCCGGGCACCGGCAAGACCATGCTGGCCAAGGCTGTGGCCGGCGAGGCCAATGTGCCCTTCTTCTCCATGTCCGGCTCGGAATTTGTGGAGATGTTCGTGGGCATGGGCGCATCCAAGGTCCGCGACCTGTTCAAGCAGGCCAAGGAGAAGGCCCCCTGCATCGTGTTTATCGATGAGATCGACGCCATCGGCAAAAAGCGCGACGGCCAGCTGGGCAGCAATGACGAGCGGGAGCAGACATTGAATCAGCTCCTTACCGAGATGGACGGCTTTGAGGGCAACAGCGGCGTGATCATCCTTGCCGCCACCAACCGTCCTGAATCTCTGGACCCGGCGCTGACCCGTCCCGGCCGCTTCGACCGGCGGGTGCCTGTGGAGCTGCCTGACCTGAAGGGCAGGGAAGAGATCCTGAAGGTACACGCCAGAAAGGTGAAGATCGCCGACGATGTGGACTTCGGCAAGGTGGCCCGCATGGCTTCCGGCGCTTCCGGCGCGGAGCTTGCCAACATCGTCAATGAGGCGGCCCTCCGGGCCGTGCGCGACGGCAGAGGCTTTGCCACCCAGGCGGACCTGGAGGAGAGCATTGAGGTGGTCATTGCCGGCTATCAGAAGAAAAACGCCATTCTGACGGACAAGGAGAAGCGCATTGTGGCATACCATGAGATCGGACACGCCCTCGTGGCCGCAAAGCAGACCAATTCCGCCCCTGTGCAGAAGATCACCATCGTTCCCCGTACCTCCGGCGCGCTGGGCTACACCATGCAGGTGGAAGAGGGCGACCACTACCTGATGAGCAAGGAAGAGATCGAGAACAAGATCGCCACCTACACCGGCGGCCGGGCCGCGGAGGAAGTGGTGTTTGGCTCTGTGACCACCGGCGCTTCCAACGACATTGAACAGGCCACCAAGCTGGCCCGGGCCATGATCTCCCGCTTCGGCATGAGCGAAGATTTCGACATGGTGGCCATGGAGACCGTCACCAACCAGTATCTGGGCGGCGACACTTCTCTGGCCTGCTCTGCGGAGACCCAAAGCAAGATCGACCAGCAGGTGATCGCTCTGGTGAAAACGCAGCATGAAAAAGCCCTGGAGATCCTGCGCGAAAACCGGGAAAAGCTGGACGAGCTGGCAAAGTTTCTTTATGAAAAGGAGACCATCACCGGCGAGGAGTTCATGCACATTCTCAACGCCTGAACAGAATTGTTCACAGTCCTGCACTTGACAGAAGTGCCCGCATGCGGTAATTTATACAGGGTCGTGAATGAAAGCCTGCGGGCTGCGCAAGCTATCATCAGAAAGATGAAAATGGCACTATATGATACAAAGGAGATATAAAATGGCAGAAATCGTTATTACCGAGCAGAATTTTGAGCAGGAAGTGTTAAAGGCCGACAAGCCCGTGCTTGTGGACTTCTGGGCTTCCTGGTGCGGCCCCTGCCGTATGCTGGCTCCCACCATCGGGCAGTTGGCGGAGGAAATGGAGGACGTTGCCAAGGTGGGCAAGGTCAATGTGGACGAGCAGCCCGGCCTGGCCGCAAGATTCGGCATTTCCAGCATCCCCACCCTCATCGTTTTTGAGGACGGCAAGGTCAAAAACACCTCCGTCGGCGTGGTTCCCAAGTCCATGATCGAGAACATGCTCCGATAAAGCACAAAATCACCCGGTCAAATGGCCGGGTGATTTGTTTATAAGCTCTTTACAAAAACAGAGGGATTTGGTGTATAATGAAAGCAACACATTATACGGAAGGAAAAAACCATGAAAGAAAGTGAAACACAGGATAATGCCGAGCTGGAACGCATGATGCTGGAAAAGCTGGCCCAGGACGAGGTCAGAAACATAATACAGGATTTTGCCCTTTCCTACCGGGAGCTGATGGCCTATTACCGCTGCGCCATGATGGAGGTCTCCACCAAATTCCAAGTGCTGAACGAGGAGCTGTCCCTCCAGTATGACAGAAACCCCATTGAATCTATCAAGACCCGGCTGAAATCCCCGGAGAGTACGCTGGAAAAGCTGCAAAGAAAAAAGCTCCCCATCAGCATGGCCAGCATTGAGGAGAACATCAACGATATCGCCGGGGTGAGGGTCATCTGCGCCTTCCCTTCGGATATCTACATGCTGGCCGAAACTTTCCTGCGTCAGGACGATATCGTCCTCCTTGAACGGAAGGACTACATCAAAAACCCCAAGCCCAATGGCTACAGGAGCCTGCACCTTGTGGTAAAGACGCCCATTTTCCTGCATAACACCAAGCGCATGATGAAAGTGGAAGTGCAGTTTCGCACCATTTCCATGGACTGGTGGGCTAGTCTTGAACATAAGATCCGGTACAAAAAGGACGTGCTGATCTCTGAGGAGATCGACAACGAGCTGTATCTCTGCGCCGAGATCAGCGCCGGTCTGGACCAGCGTATGGAGGAGATCCAGCAGAAAGTGGAGCTCTGCGCCGCCATGGAAGAGCAGGCGGAACGGGTAAGTGAATAAGGAAAAGCTGGGTGCTGCCCTGTGCCCGGCTTTTCCGAAAAAAATTCTTTGATTTTGTCCCCAAAGGTCAATTCTGCGGCAATTCTATTAATGAAGGAAAAATTGATCCGGCCAGCCCGGGAGGGCTGACTGGACTTCTGACGCAGAAGAAAGGGGAATGAATATGTGCGGAGATCAAACGGATATGATGCTTTGGTTTGAAAAGCATGATCCGGAAGCCATGAATTTTGTCTGTGTTTGCCGCGAATGCCGCCATTACGACAGCTGCACCCGCGAGGAACGATCCGGGTTCAAAAGCATCGCAGGGGGCTGTGACGACTGGATCGACGCGGAGACCGGAGAAACCTGGGAAGCCCGTAATCGCCGAAAGGATAGCTAACGGTTCCTGCATAAAACTGACGGGAGGATTGCCATTTGCGGCAGTCCTCCCGTTTTGTGTTACCGATCTTCAATTAACATCTTTATTCCGCCTCCGGCAGGCAGTGCATATGGATTTTTCCCAGTACGCGGAAACCCTCGGCGTGGCTTTTCAGACAGCGCAGACCCATGTCCACGGAACGGAGCTTCAGATAAAGGGCCAGGGTCTTTGCGGCGGGGGAACCGGCGGGAAACTGGGAGCTATGGCAGTCGAAAAGGGCGGAGAGCTGCTTTTCCACAAAGCCCTTTGTGCCCACATAGCGGTTGGGCTTTGCGGTCATGTAATAGGCCAGGGCTTTCACATCCGCGGGCGCGGCGCCATAGGCCTCCATGATCTCCTTAAAGGGGGCAAAGCAGGCCACACGCCGCGCCGCGTTCCCCACGTTCAGATGATCGGCGTGGCACTCGCTGCTGACGCAGGGGTCCGGCGCGAAGATAACGTCTGGGCTGAAATCCCCGACCACGGCGGCGATGGCCCGGAAAAGCGCCTTTTCCTCGTATAATCCGCCGTCGCTGAGTCCTAAAAAGCGCAGGTCGTCCACACCCAATACCCGTGCGGAGCGCCGGGCCTCCTCCATGCGCAGTAGGGCCAGTTCATCAGGACCGGTCCCGGCCGGGGCGTTTTCCAGACCAAAGCGCCCGTCAAGGCAGATAAGAAAGCAGACCTTTTTTCCCGCCGCCGCCAGCTTTGCGGCGGTGGCTCCCGCGCCCACCTCAATATCGTCAGGGTGGGGGCCAATGAACAGATACCGGTCAAAGGATTCAAGATCGGGCAGGGGAGCGGCAAATTTGATGGCAAGGGAGGTGAGACTCATGCTTGAACACCCTCGGCCCGTTTGGCAAGCTCGCCGCAGATGCGGGAGTATTCGTCCTCGTCCAGCTTGTAGTGCTTTTTATACAGCAGGTGAGAGATGAACATCAGGGCGCAGGGCAGGACCGTGATAAACAGCAGCAGGCCCAGGGTCTGGCCGTGCTGTACGCCGCTGAGAACGGCGGTGATGGAGCTGAGCTTTTCCGCCTCAGTGATGGCGCCGGTGGAGGCCGCCGTCTCCAGAGAGGAGATCTGGTTGGTGTAATCCGTCACCCGGAAGATCATGTAGCTTGCGGAGGCGATGACCACCGTCAGGGCGGAGGCCAGCTTAGTCAGGAAGGGCCGGAGGGAGGCGATAATGGCCTCGTCTCTTGTGCCGTGGACATACTCGTTATACTCCACTGTATTGATGATGGAGATCATCATAATCAGGTAGAAGCAGTACTGCCCAAAGTTCGCGGCCATGTAGCCGATAACGATGATCCAGAATTTGAGCATGGAGGAGCCGGTGGTCAGCCCGGGAATGAGCATCAGCGCGTAGCCAATGGCGGAAATCAACATCATGACATTCATCAGCTTTTTCCGGGTGATGCGGCGGGAGATGGCCGGATAGAAGATCATCAGAAAAGCGGTGGCGGACATACCCACGGTGGTGAAAATGGAGAAAAGGCCGCCCTGATAGCCAAAGGAAAAGTAGATGTAGGTGCACCCGATGCCGGAAAGGACGATGCCGTTGCCGATCTGCTGAATAAGGAAAATCAGGGAGATCCACAAAAGTTGGTCGTTGCCGGTGATGGTGCCGATGATCTTTTTAAAGCTGATGGGAGGGGCGCTCTCCTTGCTGTAATTTCTCTGCTCGCGGACGCCGAAAATGGTAAAGCACAAGAAGAGCGGGGCCAGCAGGCAGATCACAAGAGCGATGCGCCCATAGGCAATATTTGCGCTTCCGCCGATGGTCATGCTGCCGGTGGTGAACATGGGGATCAGCACACTGGCCGCGGTGCCGCCGATGCCGGCAAAAAGGGTCGCACGGGCGGTAAACTGGTTTCGTGCGTCAGCGTCGGAGCTCAGGGCCGGCACCATGCCCCAATAGGAGATGTCGTGCATGGTGTAGGTAATGCTGAACAGAAAATAGGCAACGCCGAAAAACCAGATAAAGCTCCAGCCCTGGAGCTTCGTGTTGAACAGCGCGTAGATCACAACGGAGGTAGACAGTATGCCGATGACCAGCCAGGGCTTGAATTTGCCCCATTTGGTGCGGGTCCGCTCAATGATGTTGCCCATGATGGGGTCGTTCAGCGCGTCAAATACCCGGGCGCCCACCATGATGGCCGTGACAGCGGTGAGCTGGGCCGCGTTCAGCCCACGGGTAAAGAGAATGAATGACAGCAGAAAGTTCGTGATCAGGGAATAGACCATATCCCGGCCCACTGTGCCCAGGGGAAACATGATGAGATTTTTCTTTCGTAATTTCAAGTCTTCCATTTCAACATCTCCGTTATCAAAATTTTTAAAGGAACTTGGTGTTTTCCGGCGGGATATACTCGTATTCAGGGACAAGCACATGCAGCGGCTTGCGTCTGTCCTCCTCAATGGAGTCGTGGACAAAGTTCAGAAACTCATTGATGAGAGGGGAGGGGAGCAGCTCTTTACTGTGCACAAGTACATATTCCACCTGACGCTCGCTGTTGGTGATGACCTTGGTCACCAAAAGGGCGTTGGGCGTGTAGGTGGTCTGGGGGAAGATGCTGATGCCCACGCCCCGCTCGCTCAGGGCCACGGCGTCCAGGTAGTTGGACATTTCGCAGATGATATTCGGCTCCGCGTCGATTTCCCGAAACCATTTATGTATGGCGTCCACCCTGGATTTCCGGCTGGGGACGATCAGCGGCTCACCCACCAGGGAGGAAAGACTTACCTGTTTTCCCTCGGCTTTGGCCAGGGGATGGCTTGCGGGAATGATGGCGACCCAGGGTTCCCGGCCTACCTGAAAGCCCTCCAGATGCTCCGTGTCGTAGGGCGCGGCAATGACCGCGATATCCACCAGACCCCGGTAAAGCCGGTCCAGAACGTCGTCGCTGCTGCCGTTCCACAGACTGAATTGGATCCGGGGAAACTCCTCCCGGAAACCGGCAATCCAGCGGGAGACCAAAAAAGGCGCCCGGCCTTCCACCATGCCGATGCTGATGGTCCCGGACAGACCGTCTTTCATGTCGGCCAGCTCCTGTTTGGTCTTGTCCGCCAGCTCCAGAATCTGTGTAGCCCGGCGGAGAAGCAGATTGCCCGCTTCGGTGAGCTGAAGGTGCCGTTTGCCCCGGATCAGCAGGGTGACGCCCAGCTCCTCCTCCAGCGCCTTCAGCTGGTTACTCAGCGGCGGCTGGCTCATATTCAGTTTTTCAGCGGCCCGGGTAATATTCAGCTCCTGGGCCACCACGGTAAAATACCTCAAACTCCGCAAATCCATGTATGAAAACCTCAACTTCATATCCAAACGATATGATAGAACTAATGTATTAAGTATTTAACAATTTCAGAAAAGGGTGCTACACTACAATCGTCCTGAGGGACAGGAAAAAAACGAAAGGATGAACAAAAATGAAAAAAGTAGAAAGATTCTTTGAAGACCTGTACGAGAGCTATCTGCACCGCTGAGAAGCAGCCGGGCCGGTTTGGAATGTTAATGAAAGAAAGGATGAAAGATCATGAAAAAAATAGAGCTTTTCTTTGAAGACCTGTATGAGAGCTACCTGCACCGCTGAAACTGAGCGGAAAATGAAATTTGAGGAAAGGGGATCTGGACGAAAATGAAGAGAGTTTCACGTCTTCTCAGAGAATATTATGCAACATTCTCCAGATAAAATCAATATGAAAGACAATAATTAGAGGCACGACCGTCAGATGTTATTCTGAATGAGTCGTGCCTTTTATTGATTCCTGTCAGTTGCCGCACTCAATGCTGATCTGGTTGAAGAGATGGAGAATGTCGTCCACCACCAGGGCCTGCTTTTCTTCGCCCTCTTTGTCCAGGACGATGTGGCCCTTATCCATCATCAGAAGCCGGCTGCCGTATTCCACGGCATAGCGGAGATTGTGGGTCACCATAATGGCGGTCAGGTTCTTCTCCTTGACCACCTTGTCGGTGAGCTCCATGATGATCTCCGCGGTTTTGGGGTCGAGAGCCGCAGTGTGCTCGTCAAGGATCAGGAAGTCGATGGGGGTGAGGGTGGCCATGACCAGGGCTACCGCCTGGCGCTGTCCGCCGGAGAGAGAGCCCAGCTTCACGTCCATTTTGTTTTCCAGACCCAGGCCCAGGGCGGCCAGCTGCTCCCGGTAATAGTCTTTGCGCTTGTAGTTGGTGCCCCGGCTGAGACCGAAGCGCTTGCCCTTGTTGTCGGCCAGGGAGAGGTTTTCCAGCATGGTCATGTTGGGGCAGGTGCCCAGCGCGGGATTCTGATACACGCGGCCAATGCGGCGGTAGCGCTTGAACTCTTCAAGGGAGTTGATTTTCTGCCCGTTTACGGTGATCTCGCCTTTGTCCACGGGGATGCTGCCGCAGATAATATTCAGCAGGGAAGTCTTGCCGCTGCCGTTGCTGCCAACGATGGAGACAAATTCCTTGTCCTTTACCGACAGGCTGAAATCATCGAATATGCACATCTCGGTCACAAGGCCGGGATTATAGACTTTTCTGATGTGGTTCAGTTCAAGCATTGCCCTTCACCTTACCTTCCCCCACATTGCCGATAACAAGGATCACAAGGAACAGCACCGCCGTGATCAGCTTCAAAAGGTTTGCGGGCAGACCCAGGCTGATGGCAAGCTGGATGCAGCACTTATACACAACGCTGCCCACCAGCACAGCCGTAGTGCCCTTCACACCGGGGAATTTTTTGAAAATGGTGGTGCCGATGATGACGGCCGCCAGACCGAAGACCATCTGGCCTGTGCCCATGGTGCTGGAAAAGCTGCGCTGCTCATGGCAGACCACGGAGCCGGCCAGGGCCACCAGGGCGTTGGCGATGACCAGACCCAGAATCTTCATTTTGCCCTTGTCCTGGGCCAGCGTGGTGACCAGGGTGGCATTGTCGCCGGTGGCCCGGAGAAGCATGCCGTTTTTGGTCTTGAAATACAGGTCCAGAATCAGCTTAAAAAGAAGGACAAGAACGAGGGAGACAATAAATTTCCTGTGGATCAGAGACAGTCCCCCTAACAGAGAGCCCACGGGAGCGGCCACAAAGATGGTGTCCACATCCCGACCGATGTTCAGGTTTGACCCGGCGATCTGCAGGTTGATGGAAAACAGGGCGGTCATGGTGATGATGCCCGCCAGCAGGTCCCGGACCTTCAGCTTCACATGAATCAGGCCCGTGGCAAGCCCGGCCAGAGCGCCGGCGCCCATGGCGAGCACAAGAGTGAGGAAAGGATTTACGCCCCTGATGAGAAGCGCGGCCGTGACGGCAGCTCCCAAAGGGAAGCTGCCGTCCACGGAAAGGTCGGGGAAATCCAGCAGTTTATAGGTGATGTAAATACCGTAGGTCAATAGCGCGTAGATAAAGCCCTGGGTTATGGTGCTTTCCGCAAGCTCTAAAAAAACGTTCATGTCAATTTACAGTCCAATCCAATTATTCAGCGTTTGCCTCAATGGCTTTGTCGGCGATGTCAGCAGGAAGCTCAATGCTCATGGCTGCCAGAGCTTCGGAGTTGATGTAGATGCCGTACTCGGTGACGGTCTCATAGGGCAGCTCCTCGCAGGTGGCTTCACCCTTGAGAACCTTTGCGGCAAGCCGTCCGGCCTGTTTGCCCAGCTCAATGTAGTCGATACCGGCGGAGGCCACGCAGCCAATCTTGACCTGCTCGATCTCACTGCCGTATACGGGGATGCCTGCCTCGTTGGTCTTATCCAGAATGGAGGCCAGCACGCCCACCACGTTGTTGTCGGTCAGGTTGGAGATGCAGTCAACCTTCTTACTGATGAGGGTATCGGCGGCCTGGGTGACCTCAGACTGGGCGGTGACGCCGATCTCAACGATCTCAAAGCCGTAGTCGGGGGCTTTTTCCTTATACTCGCGGATAGCGGAGACGGAGTTGGGCTCGCTGGTGGTGTAGATGATGCCGATGGTCTTGGCCTCGGGCTGGAGGGTGCGGATCAGGTCCAGCTGGGCTTCCACCGGGAGCTTGTCGGACACGCCGGTCACGTTGCCGCTGTCAAGCTTTGCTTCCACAGGGTCGGTGATGGCATTGAAAACAACGGGGATGTTCTTATCCTCAGCCGCGGCGAAGCAGGCGGTGGCGGAGGGGGTGGCGATGCCAACCATCAGGTCAACATTGTTCGCGGAGAAGTTCTGGCCGATCTGGATGGCGATGTTGTCGTCAAAGCCAGCGTTCTGGTAATCCACGGTGAAGTCCTCGCCCTCTTTCAGGCCGGCCTCTTCCAGACCAAGCAGGAAGCCTTCGCGGCAGTTGTCAAGTGAGGGGTGTTCGCCGTACTGGGAGATGCCGATGGAGTAAACGTCTTTGGAACCGGAGCTGCCGCAGGCGGCCAGAGAAACGAGCATAAGAACAGCAATTACAAAAGTGAATATTTTTTTCATGATAATTTTCCTCCTGAATTATGATATGTGGATGTGATGGCATGGCGTCTGTGTTTTTTGTTTACCGTACGCCATCGTTTTGTCAGAAGAAACATAAGATCACCTCGTATAAAAACAAAAATCCTGTCCCTTGAAAATCAAGGGACAGGAGAAAAAACAATTCCTGCGGTGCCACCCAAGTTGATACTTAAACGTATCCGCCTCTGTCTTGTACCATCATACAAGTCTGCCCTGATAACGGGAGCAGATCACCCGTTGACTGCTACTCACCAAACGGCTTTCGGTCACCCTCAGAAGTCCATTCACAAACCACCCGAATATCGCCTTTCAGCAAACGGCGACTCTCTGCAAGACGAATAGAAAGCTACTTACTCTTCATCATCGGTTTTGATTTATTGTCTGCATCATAAACCACCCTCAACCGTTTGTCAAGCACTTTTTTGCGTTAAATCAAAAAATGTTTCTCCCCCGGAAGGGCGGTTCATTTCAAAAATACCATCCCAGCCGCCCCAATGCAACAAAAAATTTGCATGAAGTGAAAATTTTGTCTGATTGACCATTTGAAAAATTCATTAACGCATTAATTTAGTAAAATGTGCGGAATTGACATTTTCCGATCCAGGCGGTAAAATCAGCACATATTTTTTGAAGGGGACTTCAAATTCATATTGTGAAATGCTATGATGAAGACAAGTACCTTGGAAATCCCGTCACAGCGAGCCGGGGAGGGTGTAAGCCCGGTACAAAGGGTCTGAGGGAATAACACTTCGGAGCAGTGAACCGAAAGGGCAAGCCGAATAGGGGAGACGCGATGTGCGGCGTTAAAGTACACGGGTTTGATGGAACTCGAAAAGTGACTGTATTTTATATGCAGTAAGTTAGGTGGCACCGCGGATCAGCAGCAATTCGTCCTAAATCATTTAGGCGATGCTGCGAATATATTCGGAGGTGCTTTTTTATGTGTTCAATTATGGGTTTTCTTTCACCGAGTCTTGACGCGGAGACGGTCAGAGAGTATTTTGACCGGACAGTCTCCCGGGGACCGGACCAGAGCCGGATCGAGCCTGCGGGCAGAGGTTTCTTGTGCTTCCACCGGCTGGCCATTATGGGCCTGAGCGAGAGCGGCATGCAGCCCTTCCATCTGGACGGCGACATGGTGGTCTGCAACGGCGAGCTGTACGGTTTCCGTCCGGTAAAGGAAAAACTGGCGGAAAAATACGATTTCGTCAGCGAGTCCGACTGTGAGATCATTCTCCCCATGTACAGGGAATACGGCCTGGAGATGTTCTCCATGCTGGACGCGGAATTTGCCATGATCATCTACGATGCCAAGGCCGACAGACTGATCGCGGCCCGGGACCCCATCGGCATCCGCCCGCTGTACTACGGCTATCTGGAGGACGGCCAGCCTGTTTTCGCCAGCGAGGCGAAAAACCTTGTGGGCCTGTGCGACAGGATCATGCCTTTCCCGCCGGGACACTACTATGCCGGCGGCCAGTTTGTCCGCTATGCGGACCTGACCACCGTGGAGGAGTATTCCAAAGACACCCTGGAAGCTGTGTGCCCCAAGATCAGGGAAAAACTCATTGCCGCCGTGGAAAAGCGGCTGGACGCGGACGCGCCTCTGGGCTTCCTGCTCTCCGGCGGGCTGGATTCCAGCCTTGTCTGCGCCATATCCGCAAAGCTGCTGGGCCGGAAGATCCGCACCTTCGCCATCGGCATGGATCTGGACGCCATCGACCTGAAGTACGCCCGGCAGGTGGCGGACTTCATCGGCGCGGAGCACACCGAGGTCATTATGACCCGGGAAGAGGTGCTGGACACGCTGGAACGTCTTATCGCCCTGCTTGGTACATATGATATTACCACCATCCGGGCCAGCATGGGCATGTATCTCTGCTGCAAGGCCATCCACGAGATCAGCGATGTGCGCGTTTTGATGACCGGCGAGATCTCCGACGAGCTGTTTGGTTATAAATACACCGACTTTGCCCCCTCTCCCGAGGAGTTTCAGAAGGAGGCCAAAAAGCGGGTGGATGAGCTGCACATGTACGATGTGCTTCGCGCTGACCGCTGCATCTCCGTAAACTCCATTGAGGCGAGAGTGCCCTTCGGCGATCTGGACTTTGTGCGCTATGTGATGAGTATTGACCCCGAGCTGAAAATGAACAACTACAACATGGGCAAATATCTGCTCCGCAAGGCCTTTGCCGATGACCATATCCTGCCCGAGAACATTTTATGGAGACAGAAGGCGGCCTTCTCCGATGCGGTGGGCCACTCCATGGTGGACGATCTGAAGGAATACGCCGAGACGATGTACAGCGACGAGGAATTTGCCGCCGGCTGCGCAAAATATGATTTTGCAAGGCCCTTTACCAAGGAGAGCCTGCTGTACCGTGACATTTTTGAAAAATATTATCCCGGCCAGGCCGGGATGGTCAAGGATTTCTGGATGCCCAACCGTTCCTGGGAGGGCTGCGATGTGGACGATCCCTCTGCCCGCGTGCTGGCAAACTACGGCGCAAGCGGATTCTGATTTGATGGGAGAGCTTTATGAAGTACTCGCCTAACCTGAAATACAACATACTGGTTTCGGAGAACTGCGGCCTTGCCCAGTCCCTGCCCTACCGGCTGCCCTGCGGCTTCCCGGCCCAGATCAAAAGCGCCGGGGCAGGGGAGCTCCGCGCCCTTGCGATGGAGCGTCCGGTGGACGGCTTGATTTTGAGCAGCGATGAGCTGAACATCGCCCTTGAGGCGGCGGAACACAGCTATACGGCGGTGCTTGTTGTGGCAAAAGGCGACGCTTCTGCGCTCAATGAACCCTGCGCCCGCGCCGGCGTCATGGTCTGCACAATGGAGAGCCTCTCCGCCGTGCTGCCCTGCTTTCTGGCCTGCTGCGCCAGACTGCGCGCCCTGTGTACGGAGACGGTGAGTCTGAAACGAAAGCTGGACGACACGCGGATCGTCACCCGTGCAAAGCTGCTTTTGATGTCAAGGCTGAAGATGAGCGAGGCGGAGGCCCACCGCTATATTGAAAAGACTGCCATGGACACCGGCTCCAAACGCCGCGAGGTGGCGGAGAGCATTATCAGAACATACGAGGAATAAACAGTTGATCCGACCTGTGGCTGCAATCACAGGTCGGATTTTCATGTTATGTGTTGGGGTTGTCTACAGCCCAAGGCTCCCTCTGATGAGGGAGCTGTCAGCGAAGCTGACTGAGGGAGAGACGCTTAACGGTCAGATCAATATATTCGCATACACCACGAAAATTACGGTCAATATCCAGATTGCAAATTCTTACTACCGTTAGATTCATGGACTCCAGGTCTTTTGTGCGCAGCGCATCTTTTTCGGCCTGCTCTGCTGTATAATGTCCGCCGCCGTCAAGTTCAATGACCAGCCTTGCTCTTGCGCAATAGAAATCCGCAATGTAATTACCAATTGCTTTTTGCCTTTGAAAGCGCACCGGGTAGGTTCTCAAAAAATCATACCACAGATTCCGTTCCCATGGGGTCATATTCTTTCGGAGTGCCTTTGCAAGAGGGATATTCTCTTTATTATAGTCTTTCATTTTCTCTCCCTCCGTCAAAAATCAAGGATTTTTGCCACCTCCCTCATCAGAGGGAGGCATTGGTGCGGTGCGAAATCACACATTATGCCCCCTATCGAACGGCGTACAAAAGTGCGCTCTTATCTGTTCGACAAATCGGAATTTGTCAGCCTTTTTTAAAACACAAATAAAAACTATTTTGACTACGATTTTGGCAGGCAAGTACAAGCCCGGCTTTCAAGCACAAGTTTGTGATGCTTAGGGCGTTTTGTGTATCTCTTTTTACTACGCCGTATGTAGTAGAAATATGTTCATTTGGCAAGCTAACCGTAACGTCTACGCAGAACGGTTCAGGATATGCAGATGGAATATTGCAATCCCAAATATGAAGCTCTCCACCATTTACCAGTACTCTTGCTGCTTCTGAAATTGCACTTTTTTGATCTTCAGCACTCATAAACATCAGCGAATAAAATGATGTTACATGATCAAAAGAATTATCGCTAAATTTCAGATGTGTTGCATCCATCAGGATCTTTTCAAATCCCGGTGGCGCTTCATCTAATTCATCTTGTCGAATATCTATAGCAACGACCTGGTTTGTATATAGGCGCCCAATTACACCTTCTCCGCCACCTCCAACATCCAGAATTTTGCCATTAAATTCCTTGTTTGGCGTAATCATCTTGATTCACCATCTTCGTCAAATTCCGCTTCGCAGGTTTGTTTGATTTCATGCAATCATATAACAGAAAAGAATGCAAGAACAGCCACAGCAGAGCAAACTGCTGTGGCTGTAACTATCTAATGAACACCCGCTCTTCACGGGCTTTTTATTTTTGAACTTCCAGCTCTTTCATCCACAAAGCAGAGCAGGCGTCGGAGGGCATGCGCCAGTCGCCACGGGGGGAGAGGGTGACGGTGCCCACCTTGGGCCCATCGGGCAGGCAGGAGCGCTTGAACTGCTGGGCAAAGAAACGGCGGGTAAAGATCTTCAGCCAGTGGAGGATGGTCTCATCGGAATAGCTGCCCTGGAAGGCGTAGCGTGCCAGAGCGTAGATACGCCTGGGGGAGGAGCCGTTTCTGAGCATGTGGTACAGGAAAAAGTCGTGCAGCTCATAGGGGCCCACGATATCCTCGGTCTTCTGGGCGATCTTTCCCTCGCTGTCCGCGGGCAGCAGCTCCGGGGACACGGGGGTGTCCAGAATGTCGTCCAGAATGGCCTTGACCTGCGCATCACAGTGCTTTGACTCATAGGCGATAATATAACGCACAAGGGTCTTGGGCACGGAGGCGTTGACCGCGTACATGGACATATGGTCGCCGTTATAGGTGGCCCAGCCCAAGGCCAGCTCCGACAGGTCGCCGGTGCCCACCACGATGCCGTTTTCCCGGTTGGCAATATCCATCAGTACCTGGGTGCGCTCCCGGGCCTGACAGTTTTCAAAGGTCACGTCGGTCTTTTCCGGGTCCTGGCCGATATCCGCAAAGT
>JBJDXP010000205.1:0-4934 GCA_051866735.1 Candidatus Limivicinus sp. | reverse complement strand
AAGTTCTCCGCTCTGTGCGTAGTGGGCGACGGCAAGGGCCGCGTCGGCTTCGGCATGGGCAAGGCAAACGAAGTCTCCGAGGCTATCCGCAAGGGCCTTGAAGATGCAAAGAAGAACATCTGCACCATCACCCTGCAGGGTTCCACCATCCCCCACGAGGTCGTCGGCGAGTTCGGCGCAGGCCGCGTCCTGCTCAAGCCCGCTCCCGAAGGCACCGGCGTTATTGCCGGCGGCGCAGTGCGTGCAGTCGTTGAGGCAGCCGGCATCAAGAACATCCGTACCAAGTGCCTGCGCACCAACAACCCCGCAAACGTCGTTGCAGCCACGATGGAAGGCCTCAAGTCTCTGCGCAACGCAGCTCAGGTTGCCGCTGTCAGAGGCAAGACTCCTGAAGAAATTCAGGGTTAAGGAGGGCGAAACATGGCAAATCTTAGAATTAAGCTCGTCAAGAGCCTCAACGGCAGACTCGATAGCCACATCGCAACTGCCTACTCCCTCGGCCTGCACAAGATCGGCAACGAGACCGTACAGCCCGACAATCCCCAGACCCGCGGCAAGATCGCCAAGATCGGCTATCTGCTGAAGGTAACAGAAGAATAAGGAGGGCAAAGAGAATGTATATCAATGATCTTTCTCCCGTAGCCGGCTCCACCCATGTTGACAAGCGCAAGGGCAGAGGCCACGCAACCGGTAACGGCAAGACCGCAGGCCGCGGCCACAAGGGCCAGAAGGCCCGCAGCGGCGGCGGTACCCGCATCGGCTTCGAGGGCGGCCAGATGCCTCTGGCACGCCGTATCCCCAAGAGAGGCTTTAACAACATCTTTGCAAAGCCCCTGGAGTCCGTCAACGTCTCTGTTCTCGAGAAGTTCGAGGACGGCGCCGTGGTCGACGCCCAGGCTCTGCTGGATGCAGGCATCCTTTCCAAGTGCAGATATGGCGTAAAGTTCCTTGGCAACGGCGAAGTTACCAAGAAGCTGACGGTTAAAGCAGCTGCCTTCTCCGAAACCGCGAAACAGAAGATAGAGGCGGCCGGCGGAAAGGCCGAGGTGGTATAAGTGCTTCAGACTCTGCGCAACGCATGGAAGATCGTAGAGATCCGTAAAAAGATCCTCTTTACTCTGCTGATCATCCTGCTCTACCGTATCGGCAACGCCATCCCCGTCCCCTATGTGAACATCGCCGCCCTGCAGACCTACTTCACTTATCTGCAGAATACCGTTCTCGGTATGCTGGACGTCATGTCCGGCGGCGCGTTCTCCCAGGCAACCATCTTCGCGCTGTCCATCCAGCCCTACATTAACGCATCCATCATCATGCAGCTGCTGTGCATCGCCATCCCTGCACTGGAGCGCATGCAGAAGGAAGAGGGCGAAGAGGGCAGAAAGAAGATCGCCGCCATCACCCGTTACGCAACTGTGGGCATCGGCCTTCTCCAGGGCTTTGCCTACTACATGCTCATCAAGAACAACAACCTGCTGGTCGCAGAGGCACAGAGCAGTGTTTGGGCCGCTCTGGTCATCATCCTGACCTTCACTTCCGGCTCCGCTCTGATCATGTGGCTGGGCGAGCAGATCACCGAGTTCGGTATCGGCAACGGCATCTCCATGATCCTGTTTGCCAGCATCGTCTCCCGTCTGCCCAGCAGCCTGATCACCAGCATCCGCAACATCATGGCCGGCACCCTCCAGTGGTGGGTCACCGTTCTGATGGTTCTCGGCGCCGTCGCCATCATCGTTCTCATCGTTTTTGTCAACGATGCCGAGCGCCGCATCCCCGTCCAGTATGCAAAGCGCGTTGTTGGCCGTAAGATGTACGGCGGCCAGAGCACTCACCTCCCCATGAAGGTGAATATGTCCGGCGTTATGCCCATCATCTTTGCTCAGACCATCGCCTCCATCCCTGCCACCATCGCTGCGTTCACCGGACACACCGACGGCTGGGTTTCCAAGTACTTTGGAACCACATCCCTTCTCTACGCGCTTATTTACCTCCTGCTGATCATCTTCTTCGCTTACTTCTATTCCACCATTCAGTTCAACCCCATTGAGGTGGCCAATAACCTGAAGAAGAATGGCGGCTACATTCCCGGCTTCCGTCCGGGCAAGCCCACCAGCGAGTTTATCCAGAAGGTGCTCAACAAGATCACCCTCTTCGGCGCCATCTATCTTGGCATCGTCGCTGTTGTGCCCATCCTTGTAGCCCACTTCAGCGCAAGCTCCGCACTCACTGGAATTTCCCTTGGCGGCACGTCCATCATCATCGTTGTGGGCGTTGCGCTTGAGACTGTCCGTGCCCTTGAGGCGCAGATGCTCATGCGTAACTACAAAGGTTTCCTTTCTTGATTGAAAAAAGGAGTTGCTAATGAGATTAATACTTTTAGGTGCGCCCGGCGCAGGTAAGGGTACTCAGGCAGAAATTCTCAGCAGAGAGCTTAACATTCCCACGATTTCCACAGGCAACATCCTGCGGGCGGCCATGAAAAATGGCACGCCCGTGGGACTGAAGGCAAAATCCTATGTAGAGGCCGGCCAGCTGGTACCTGACGATGTGATCATCGGCATCATCGAGGAGCGCCTGGCCCAGCCCGACTGCAGCAACGGATATATCCTTGACGGTGTGCCCCGCACCATCCCCCAGGCCCGAGCCATGGAGGAAAGCGGCATCGGCATCGACTGGGCGGTATCCATTGAGATTGCCGATGAGGTCATTGTTGAACGGATGTCCGGACGGCGGACCTGCAAAAATTGCAGCCAGACCTTCCACATTGTCAACAATCCCCCCAAACAGGAGGGCATCTGCGATTTTTGCGGCGGCGAGCTGACCATCCGCAAGGACGACGCGCCCGAGACAGTCAGAACCCGTCTTGAGGTTTTCCACAAGGAGACCGAACCGCTCAAGGATTTCTATGCCGAGAGAGGAAAGCTGAAAACCGTGGATAATCAGCCCAGCATTGAGGCCACCACGGCAGCGATCAGAGAAGCTCTGGGGATTTGAACGCATGGCTGAAAGCATCATCATCAAATCCGGCAGAGACATTGAACTGATGCGTCAGGCCGGCCGGATCACAGCAGGAGCGCGGAGCATTGCCCGCCAGGCTGTGGCCGACGGTGTGACCACAAAGCAGATAGACAAATATGTGCATGAATTTATCGTGAAATCCGGCGCAAAGCCCACCTTTCTGGGCTATGGCGGTTTTCCCGCCAGCACATGTGTTTCGGTAAACGATGAAGTCATTCACGGTATCCCCGGAAAAAGGGTCGTTCACAACGGCGATATTGTTTCCATTGACGTTGGCGCCACTTACAAGGGCTTTGTCGGCGACTGTGCCGGCACCTTCCCCTGCGGTGAGGTCAGCGAGGAGGCAAAAAAACTGATCGCCGTCACGCGGCAGAGCTTCTTTGAAGGGATCAAGTTCGCCAGGGTAGGCTACCGTATTTCCGACATTGGCGCGGCGATACAGGAATACGTGGAAAGCCACGGTTATTCCGTCGTCCGGGACTATGTGGGACACGGCGTGGGACGGGAGATGCACGAAGCACCCGAGGTCCCCAACTACCGGGTGGACAGACACGAACGCGGCTTCGGCCGCAGACCGGATCCCAGGCTCGTCGCCGGTATGACCCTCGCCATCGAGCCGATGGTGAACATCGGCGGTTATCAGGTGAAGGTGCTTGATAACGAATGGACTGTGGTGACCGTGGACGGAACGCTCTCCGCCCACTATGAAAACACCATCGCCATTACAGACGGCGAACCGGAGATACTGACGATGGCAGAGGATATTTAAAAGGCAATACGCCACACCGACTTTGGAGGAATGTTACTTTGGCAAAAGACGATGTAATCGAACTCGAGGGCACGGTCGTAGAATCCCTGCCCAACACCATGTTCCAGGTGGATATCGGCAACGGCCACATCATACTGGCGCATATTTCCGGAAAGCTCCGGATGAACTTTATCAGGATCCTCCCCGGTGACAAAGTCACGGTGCAGATGTCTCCGTACGATGTTACCCGCGGCAGAATTACCTGGAGAAGCAAGTAGGAGGTAAATCAAATGAAAGTAAGACCTTCCGTTAAGCCCATGTGCGAGAAGTGCAAGATCATCAAGCGCAAGGGTAAAGTCATGGTCATTTGCGAGAACCCCAAGCACAAGCAGCGTCAGGGCTGATCGCAGCGGGGCCGCCGCCCCGGACAACATTCAAAGACAAGGTTAAATTACCTGTCCTTATAAATCTCCCGCATGGAACGAGGACTCCCTCCGGCGGGAATAAGTCCCCGCTTCTGCAATGCGGAAACAATTATTCGAAAGGATGATCGTACAATATGGCACGTATAGCCGGCGTTGACCTGCCCAAGGACAAGAGAATCGAAATCGGTCTCACTTATGTCTACGGTATCGGCAGAACCAGCGCAAAGAAGATTCTGGAGATGACCGGAATCAACCCTGATACCAGAGTTAAAGACCTCTCCGACGAGGAAGAAGCAAAGCTGCGTGAGTGCATCGACCACAACTACATCGTTGAGGGCGACCTGCGCCGCCAGACCGCGCTTGACATCAAGCGCCTGACCGAAATCGGCTGCTACCGCGGCCTGCGTCATCGCCGTGGTCTGCCCGTTCGCGGACAGAGAAGCAAGACCAACGCTCGTACCCGCAAGGGTCCGAAACGCACCATCGCAAACAAGAAGAAGTAAGGGAGGGATATGAATTATGGCAGCTGCTAACGCAAAGAAAAAAGTCAGAACCCGCAGAAGAGAGCGCAAGAACATCGAAAAGGGCCAGGTTCATATCAGCTCTTCTTTCAACAACACCATGGTTACCATCACCGACACACAGGGCAACGCACTGTCCTGGGCATCCGCCGGTGGCCTGGGCTTCCGTGGAAGCAAGAAGTCTACCCCCTTCGCCGCACAGACCGCAGCCGAGACTGCCGC
>JBJDXP010000204.1:0-24934 GCA_051866735.1 Candidatus Limivicinus sp. | reverse complement strand
TGCCGAAGCAGAAATGAGCGTTTTTCGCATATGGCGCGCCATAAGCATTGCTTGCGCGGCTAGAAAAAAGTGCAATAATGGGCTGTTTTCATAAACCTCACAATAGTAGTTATGCCGACTTTCATGTTATACCGACTTTTCAAAAAAGGCCCACTGTGCCAACGATTTCGGGCATAAAAGTCGGTATAACATTTTGCTGTTTGAGAGGGTACGAACCCGCGTTTTTGCAAAAGTCGGTATAACCAATGGGATTTTACCGCAGACCGTAAAGACGCTTCAGAGTATCATCATCGAGAGTATCGGCATCACTTTCGCCTGCGTCAATCTCACAGATTCCGGCGGACGCTTTGTCCTCATCAAACAGGCGGTATTTTTGTTTTAGTTTGTGCATTGTCCAGGAAAGCGTGCCGGTATTGTAATACTCTACAAGTCGCTCCAGGCATTTCCGTTTTCCAAGATAATGTGACTGAGAAATTTCACCTCTTTCGTAGCGTGTTTCTGTTTCCTCCCAGAATTTTCTGAGCAGCACTGGATTATAGTATTTCTCTCCATGATTCAAACAATAATCCCGAACTACTTTCATGTACCCATAACTTTGACCGTAAACCGTTCTGGGGGACAGCTTCAGAACGCGGATCATACACGAAGATGTCTGCTCTATCAGATCATCCAGCAATACCCGTCCCTTCATTGTTTCACATCCTTAATGTTGATTCAGGTTGCCCTGTAAGCAACATTATACAGAAAAAGCAGGAATGGAAAAATGAACTTGGTTATACCGACTTTTGCTAAATTGCGGGTTCGTACCCTCTCAAACAGCAAAATGTTATACCGACTTTTTTGCCCGAAATTGTTGGCACAGTGGGCCTTTTTTGAAAAGTCGGTATAACACGAAAGTCGGGATAACCACTAGTATCCGGAATTCTGGATACATTGTGCAAGCAATGCATCTGTATTACAGATGCGAAAAAACCATTCGTTCCGCTTCCACAGAACGAATGGTTTTTCTGCTTGTTGAGGCGCTGCCCCAACCCCCGGCGAACATGAAACGTGTTCTGATAACACAGTCTTTCAGACTGCGGCTACGCGATCCTTTGAATCGCTTTTCCTGTTGCCCATTTTGATTGAAACAGGTTTTCCTTACTTTCCCTTGATAAACGGACCATAATAACCCGTGAACAAGGGAAAGAGGGAAGCCGCTGTGACGAATACCAGATTCTGAAAAGGTAATGGACGAGGAAACCACGATTGTCTCCCGTGTCCTGGGGCCTGTTGAGCGGGTGATTTACAGACTGCTGCGCATCGACCCGGAAGAGAACATGAGCCGGAAGAAATATCTGGCTGCGGCTCTGTTCTTCAATTTACAGGGAAAAGGGTACGTTCCTCTTGTACGGAACGCATTGAAGCGAAACAGCCCGGATTTGAGGATCCGGGCTGTTTGTTTTGTACACCGAGCTGCGGGGAGGTCTCTGTTTCCATGGGGATGACCAAATGTTTGCAGGCTACTACGTTGAAGTGTTTGTTTGCACAGATGTCAAATGGTTACGGAGACGGCAGCTGTTTTTTCGTGGGACAAGGGAATCGTGCTTCCAATAATCGGGTTACCATCAACTGTCAGCGTCTTTTCCCCGGTGCGGCGAACCGTGATGATGTACTCGGTGCCACGGAACTTCCTGCAGACGGTATACCCGTTCCAAGCATCGGGAATGCAGGGATTTACGATCAGACCATCATAGTCAGGCTGGATTCCCAGAATTGCCT
Organism: Candidatus Limivicinus sp.; assembly: GCA_051866735.1. Taxonomy (GTDB): domain Bacteria; phylum Bacillota; class Clostridia; order Oscillospirales; family Oscillospiraceae; genus Limivicinus. Next base: position 23,173 of record JBJDXP010000204.1, on the reverse strand, counting down.
GACTGATGGACAGGAACGTCCAGCTTGCGGTACCGGTAAGCCAACTATTCTTGGCGTGACCGGGGTTGCCGGAGGCACGACCGGAGACCATCTGGGAATAGCAATAAGGTTCTGTTTCGTGGATCTCGCTCTTTTCTTCCAGATAGGCGGGGCAAATGCGGCGATAGACATCGAATGCTTCATTGCCACGACCCAGCTCCGCTTCACCGCAGACCACCCAAGGATTGTTGTGGCAGAAAACGGCACCGTTCTCCTTGTATCCGGGAGGGTAGGAGGTGATTTCACCCAGCTCCAGGTGATACTCCGTATAGCAGGGATCCAGCAGTTCCACACCGTATTCACCCAGAAGTCTTGCACGGGTGGAGTCCAGCGCCTTTTTCATTTCACCGGTTTCCTTTCCAACACCGGCCAGTGCGCAGAAGCCCTGCGGTTCAATGTAGATTTGGCCTTCCTTGCATTCGTGGCTGCCCACTTTGTTGCCAAAGGAGTCATAGGCACGGAGGAACCATTCGCCGTCCCAGCCATCCTTCAGGATGGCTTTTTCCATATCCGCTACGGCGGATCGAATTTCCTGCGCCTCCTCTTTCAGGCCAATCCGATCACACAGACGGGCGTATTCGCCGCCATATTTGACGAACATGGCCGCAACCAGCACGGACTCCGCAACAGGGCCTTCGCTGGGGCCAAATGTTTGATAACTCTCTCCGGGCTCCTCGGAGAAGCAGTTCAGATTCAGACAGTCATTCCAGTCGGCCCGTCCGATCAGCGGCAGCTTGTGGGGACCCAGATGGGTCATTACGAAATGGATACTTTGACGCAAATGCTCCATGAGCGGCACTTCGGACCCGGTGGCGTTGTCATACGGAGTGGGATGCTCCAGGATGGTGAAATCTCCGGTTTCCTTGATGTAAGCGCAGACTGCTCCCACCAGCCACAGAGGATCATCGCTGAAGCCGCCGCCGATGTCGTTGTTACCTCGTTTGGTCAGAGGTTGGTACTGATGGTAGGTGGAGCCGTCGGGGAACTGGATGGAGGCCAGGTCGATGATTCGCTCTCTGGCCCGGTCAGGGACAATGTGGACGAAACCGAACAGATCCTGGCAGGAATCCCGGAAGCCCATGCCCCGTCCGGTGCCGGTTTCGTAATACGAGGCGGAGCGGCTCATGTTGAAGGTGACCATGCACTGGTACTGATGCCAGATATTCACCATCCGGGTCAGCTTCTCGTCGGGATGCTCCAGCTGGTATTTTCCCAGCAGCTCGTCCCAGTACACAGCCAGCTCTGCAAAGGCAGCGTCCACGGCTGCAAAGGAGGAGAACCTCTCCATGACCCGCTTTGCGGTATCCTTGCGGATGACATTGGGGGCCAGGAATTTTTTATCCCTGGGATTTTTGCCGTAGCCCAGGGCAAAGACGGCACGGTAGCTTTCTCCGGGAGACAGGGTGATCTCCAGGTGGTGGCAGCCGATGGGATACCAGCCGGTGATAAGGGAGGAAGCGCTGCGCTCTTCCCGGACCAGCTGGGGATTGGACCAGTCCCCCATATGCCCCAGGAAGGTGTTCCGGTCCGTATCCCACCCGGCGGTGGGAACGTTGACACCATAATAGGCGTAGTGGTCCCGGCGCTCCCGGTACTCGGTCTTGTGGTAGATTACGCCGTCCTCCACTTCAGATTCGGCGATATTCAGGTTCCGCTGATAGTTGGTGCTGTCGTCAACGGCGTTCCACAGGCACCATTCCATGACGCCCCAGACATGGACGGTCTTGGGGCTTTCGGTTTCGTTGGTCAGAACCAGGTCGTGGAGCTCGCAGTTTTCCCCCAGAGGGACGAAGAAGGTCATCCTGGCTGCCAGCCCGTCTTTCACGGAATCGAAAGTGGTATAGCCCATGCCATGGCGGCATTCGTAGCGGTCCAGAGCCGTTTTGGTGGGCAGCCACCCGGGATTCCAGGCGTCTTTGCCTGATTCCTTGATGTAGTAAAACCTGCCTCCATTGTCTCCGGGGACGGCGTTGTAGCGGTAGCGCAGGAGCCGCTGAAGCTTGGCATCCCGGTAGAAGCAGTAGCCGCCAAGGGTGTTGGAGATCATGCCGAGGAAATCTTCACTGCCCAAATAGTTGATCCAGGGCAGAGGCGTGGCGGGGGTGGAAATTACATATTCCCGCCGGGCGTCGTCAAAATGTCCGTATTGCATTTTTGAAACCTCTTTCCTTAAAATAGTGCGCAGGGATGCAAGTTGAAGTAAAAGATTAAACGTTTTCGTCATTTGACAAGTTCATAATATATCAGATAATCCTAAAAAATCAATCCTTTTCCCAAGAGAAAACGGCGAAAAATTAAATAAGAAAAAAGCGAAATGGCAAAATCAACAAAGTTGCAGATAGAGTGAAAAAAGAAATTGACAAATTATGAACGGGATTTTATAATCAAGAAAGAAAACGTTTAACATCCTCCTGTGTGCGATTCTGACACGGAAAGGAATTCGGATATATGGTAACTATCAAAATGATCGCGGAAGCCTGTGGGCTGAGCATCGCTGCGGTGTCCAAGGCTCTGAACCACCAGCCGGGAATCAGCCCGGAGAAAGCGGAGTGGGTGCGCAAAACCGCCCAGGAAATGGGGTATTATCCCAACGCCGCAGCCAGGACCCTGAAGACCAGCCACAGCAAAAACATCGGCATCGTCTTCCAGAACCGTCTGGCCCATGAATTTTTCTCCCAGGTTTTGGAATCCGTCCGGGACTACGCCGAGGCCAAGGGCTATGACATCACCTTTCTCAGCAGCGCGGGGGATTCCGGCATGGGCTATTACGACCACGCCATGCGGCGGCAGTGCGACGGCGTCATCATTGCCCAGGGCTTCTATGACAAGAACGATGTTGCAAAGCTGTCGAAAAGCGATATTCCCGTGGTGTCTATCGACCAGATCTTCCAGGGTCGGACAGCTGTGGTCAGCGACAATGTGGAAAGCATGGGCGCCATTGTGCGTTACCTGTACGGTTTGGGACACCGCCGGATCGCCATGATCCACGGTGAAGACGGGGATGTGACCCGGATGCGGCTTGGGGGCTTCTACCGTGCCTGCCGGGAATGCGGCATCCAGGTCCCGGACGAGTATGTGATCCCCGCCCGGTTCCAGGAGCCGAAGGATTCCGGTCAGGCCACCCGGAAGCTCCTGGCATTAAAGGACCGGCCTACCTGCATCCTTTATCCCGATGACATTTCCTATCTGGGCGGGCTGACGGAGATTGAGCGCCAGGGCCTGTCCATTCCGGAGGATATCAGCTGCTTCGGCTATGACGGTATCCGCCTGGCGGGTTTGCTGCGGCCAAGTCTTGCCACTTATCGCCAGAACGCTGAGGAGATGGGCCGCCGCGCTGCCGACGAATTGATCAGCGCCATCGAGGATCCCAAATACTATGTGCCTCAAATCATCACCGTCCACGGCAGCGTTCAGCCCGGCGGCTCGGTGAAGGATTTCAGCAAATAACGCCATGAATGCGGAGGAATCTGAATTCTATGCACTACACAAATGAACAGGCGCGGACCCAGACCATTTCCGCGCCGCTGCTGATTTACAGCACCTTTGGTCAGCAAACAGGGGAGGGAACCCTGGACGCGGAGTTTTTTTCCGCTGACCGGGAACGGGCCCTCGGCTTTGCGGGACTGCCCTATCCCGCACCCATTTGTTCTTACTTGCTATGCAACGGTGTGTTTTCTTCCTTTGTGGAAACCGTCCGGGGAAGCGTTCTGATCTGCCTGACAGGGCGGAAGCTTCGGGTCTATGGGGAGGACGGGGAGCTGGAAGTTCCCCGGGCGGTTTCTGACAGCATTCTGGAAGTCTACGATAAGGTGATGGCCAGCCCGGGAAAGCTGAACGAGCAGGGCGAGCTGTTGCTGGACCTGAAAACCTATCCCGTGGGTCCCCATTACCCGGTGAATCTGCTGCTGGGCAACCGGGCGGGATATCCTTATCCCCTGTGTACTACCCCCAAGAGCGCCCTGGACGCCCTGGGCCGGGGCTCCTTCCGGGCCACAGGCGGTCAGCAGGTACTGGCCACCCGGTGCGTCCTGGCGCTGGAGGAAAACGGAGAGCCTGCAAACCGGCAGTTTTATCTGGTGGAGAACGGAAAGCAGATCTTCTACTCCGCCGATGTTCACGAAAATGTGGTCAGCGCCACCTGCTGCCACAGCCAGAACCGCAGCGTCATCACCTATCAAACAGAATGCGGTTTGGAGATCGTCCGCACCGTCTTCCTGCTGCCCCAGCAGCCGGGGATGCCCAACGCGGTGGAGGCCCAGCGTGTGCGGATTATCAACCATACAGACAGAGCAAGAAACCTCAAAATCGTTATGACCGGCGTTTTCGGCATCACCGGCCCCATGACCATTGCCAATGACGTGGTCTATGCCAATGTGGTGGTGGAGAGTGAGGTATTCTACGACGGCAGCAAGGCGGCGGCCCTAACCTTGCATCCCAAGCCCAAAAATGAACAGGGCCAGAAGCGGTTCGCGGCGCTGCTGTGCAATGGGGAAACCCTGGACGAGTTCTGTGTCAGTCAGCCCGACTTTATCGGCAGCGGCACGCTGGCAAAGCCGGAACTGGTGACCCATCTGCCCAGCCGGTATCAAAGAAAAATGGCCCCCTTCTTTGCCATGGGAAAAGCCTTCGCTGTTCCGCCCGGAGGGGAGACCATCGTTGACGAATTTGTGGGTATGCTGGAAACCGACGGCAACGCGGACGAACCCTTTGATGCCGCCCTGCACTGCCTGCTGGAAACCTACAAAGACCCCAAGGCGCTGACGAAGACCTTTGAACAGGTGGTGGCCTTCTGGGACCGGTATCCCAAGTATCTGGTGCCAGAAACGGGGGATGACCGGTTTACCGCCTATGTCAGCCACAACCTGCCCTTCCAGGTGCTGTATCAGACCTATGTGTCCCGGGCCTTTGCCTGGACCCAGAAGTCCTACCGGGAAACCGGCTTCCGGGAGATCCAGGACATCTTCGCCTCCATGTACTACCTTAGTGCCATCGGGGAAAATGATCTGATTAAGGAGCTGCTCTCCAACTGGGTCCGCAATGTATTCCGCATGGGTTATGCCTACCATGACTTTACCTTCCAGGGAAAGGAACCCGGCGACTGCTCCGACGACCAGCTGTGGCTGGTGCAGGCGGTCTCCCGGTATGTAAAGCTCACCGGAGATACGGATTTCCTGCTGACCGAGTACCCCATTGCGGGAGAAGATAACACACGTCCCCTGTGGGAAACCCTGATGAGCATTCTGACCTACAGCGGACGAGTCTCCGTGGGCAAACACAATCTGCCGCTGCTGGATAAGGCGGACTGGAACGATACGTTAAAGCTGGACAAGGTGGTGCTGAAAGGCCCGGCCAAGGAAGATGCCTACCGCGCGCAGCTTTCGGAAAAGCATCAGGAATATGGCGTGGCCTGGGAAAACGACCTGTGCGAAAGTGTCATGAACGCCTGCCTGCTGAAAATCGCTGCGGACGCAGTCGTGGAGCTGGCGCCGCTGATCGGAAAGGACGCGGACGGCCGGGAAGCGGCGGCGATTTCCAAAGGCGTGTATGACAGCATGCAGGAAAACGCCTGGAAGCAGGACTTCTTTGCCCGGTGCCTGATCAACGACGGACGGGGCTACACCTATCTGGGGGCCAAGGGCGACGGTTTGGCTCTGGAACCGGATATGGACGGCACCTATTTCCTGAACTCCTACAGCTGGTCCATTCTGGCGGATGTGGCAACGGAGGAACAGATCCGGACCATGCTGGAAATCGTTCAAAAGTATCTCAAAACCGACGCCGGATTGAAGCTCTGCACTCTGGTGGAATTCGACCGGCTGGAGGTGGAAACCGGCACTGCGCTGTATTTCCCCGGTGACCGGGAGAATGGCGGTGTCTTCAAGCACGCGGCCATGATGGCGACGGTTGCTTCCCTGAAAGCCGCCAAGTATGTCAAGGACGAAGCCCTTGCCAGGGAGTTGGCAGAGCTGGCCTTCTTCATGATCGGCAAAACCGTTCCCTATGCCACCATGGACAAGCCCTTTACCATCAAGGGCAACCCCCGGTTCTGTACCCAATACAACAATTCGGAAACCTGCGAAAACATCGGCCCCATGCTTTCCGGCACTGCCTCCTGGCTGACCCTGGCGGTGTTTGAGTTCCTGGGCGTGGATGTGCAGGAAGAAACCATTGTCCTCAACCCTGTGATGCAGCCTGGCAAAACCGAAATGGCCTGCACGGTCAATCTGGAAAACTGCAAGGTTCGTGTAGAGGTCCACAGTGATGGAAGCCGCTTCCGGGCGGGGAAGGAGACACGCTATACGCTGGATGGCGCGTGTGTCACGAATACGATCCCCAGACCTACCCAGGGCGAGCATCTGGTGTCCATCCGGCTGTAAGCGGATGGCACATCTGAGAGAGGGGGCAATGAAATCATTTGCCAATTCGGAGCGAATTGGAAAGCGCTCTGAATTGGAGAAAATTTTCGCGGAGAGAGAAAACGTTTAACCTCCGCGAAAGGCTTCCGTTTCGGCGGATCCCAGCGCCGGATGGGCCGGAGAGCGAAGTCAACTCCACAATACGAAAAAAGGAAATGGAGGAATGCGCATGTCTAGTCTCGTAAAGGCACAGCAGGCCAGGCGTCAGAGCAATGTCCTGTACATCGTCCACCGGGTGGCGATCCTGCTGGCCGTGGCGGCGGTGTTCTATCCCGGGTTCAATCCCGGACGGATCACCACGGCCATCAACCGCAATGTATCCCTGTTCACCGCAAGCATCTCTTATTCATCCATCGTCAGCAATCTGGAGCGGGCGCTACTCCGGGGCTGGGTCCAAAGCTCCACCTTTGTGCTGGTGATGGCGGCAAGCATCCTGCTGGTCATCGGCATCATCGTCAGCTGCGTGGGCGGCTGCATGAGCGTGGGCAACCGGAGGATGCGCCGTTACGGCCTGTACTTCCCGCTGATCGGCGGCGTGGTCATGGCCGTGGGCCTGGGTTGTCTGTTTCTGGCCTATTCCCACATCGTGGCAGCGGACAACAGCCGGGTCCCTGCCAATTTCCCCGGAGGCTTTGTCCTTTACACGGTGCTCACCGTTTTGGTGCTGGTCACCTCGGTGATCCTGCTCCTTCAGGACCGGAAGGATCCTACCCCCCTGGAGGAGAAGATGCAGATGCAGGAAAAGTACAACCTGTTCCTGCTGTTCCTGCCGGTGCTGGCCCTGGCCTTTGTGTTCTCCTACCTGCCCCTGTGGGGCTGGCGGTACGCCTTTTTCGATTACACGGCAGGAAGCGAGCTGTCCATGGACAACTTCGTGGGCTTCAAATGGTTCACCATCCTGTTCCAGAATGAGGCCACCCGGGCCGACTTCTTCCGGGTCATCAAGAATACCCTGGGCCTCAGCAGCATCGGCATTCTCACCAGCTGGCTGCCCATGGCCTTTGCCATCTTCCTGACCCAGGTGGAAAGCAAAAAATTCCGGCGGCTTGTCCAGAACTTTACCACCATCCCCAACTTCCTGGGCTGGGTCATCATCTACGCCGTGGCTCTGGCGATCTTCTCCACCGACGGCTTTATCAACAACTTCCTGAACAATATCCTGGGCATCTCCTCGGATACCAACTACCTGATGAACGGCAGCCACATGTGGATCAAGATGTGGCTGTGGGGTACCTGGAAAGGCCTGGGCTGGAGCGCCATTGTCTACATCTCCTCCATCACCGGCATCGACCCGACGCTGTATGAGGCCGCCGAGGTGGACGGTGCGGGCCGGTTCGCCAAGATGTGGAACGTCACCGTTCCCCAGCTGATGCCCACCTTCTTCGTGCTGCTGCTGATGAGCATCGCCAACATCCTGTCCAACGGCATGGAGCAGTACCTGGTGTTCTCCAACCCCATCAACTCCCAGTCCATCGAGGTCCTGGACCTGTACGTGTACAACCTGGGCATCGGCAACGGCCAGATTCCCATGTCCACGGCCATCGGTATGTTCAAATCCGTTATCAGCGTTGTATTGCTGTTTGCCGCCAACACCTTCTCCAAGAAGTTCCGCGGCGAGAGCATCATTTAAGGAGGCAGCGATATGGCGAAAAATTCTCTCGGCTCCGTCCGGTATAAGGCCACACCCGGCGATGTGATCTTCAAAGTGGTCAACTATACGGTGTTCACCGTCTTCACGCTGATCTGTATCTTCCCCTTCTACTACCTGTTCATCAACACCATCTCCAACAACGACCTGGTGGGCAAGAACATGATTACCCTGATTCCCAAGGGCATTCACTTAGCCAACTATATCGCCCTGAAGGATGTCAACGACTTCGGCAACGCGGTGCTTGTCACCGTGTCCCGAACCATCCTGGGCACGGCTCTGATGGTCATTACCTCCGCTTTTGCCGGATATCTGACCACCAAGCAGAAGATGTGGCACCGGAGCCTGTGGTACCGTGCCTTGGTCATCACCATGTACTTTAACGCCGGCATGATCCCCTGGTATCTGAACATGCTGGGCTTGGGTCTGACGGACAACTACTGGGGCTATATCATCCCCGGCATGGTGCAGCCCTACAACATCATTCTGGTGAAGACCTACATCGAGTCCATCCCCGCCTCCCTGGAGGAAAGCGCCACCATTGACGGCGCCAGCGCCATGAAGACCTTCACCAAGATCATTCTGCCGTTGGCAAAGCCGATCCTGGCCACCATTGCCGTCTTCGGCGCGGTGGGCAACTGGAACTCCCTGCAGGACTCCCTGATTCTGATGTCCAACAGTCCCCAGCTGTATACCATGCAGCACCGGCTGTGGATCTATCTGAACAGCTCCTCCAACCTGGCTGCTGCCATGCAGTCCGGCGGCGCTGTCTCCTCCGGTATGCTCAACAGCAAGGTCATCAAGTACACCATCTCCATGGTGACGATCATTCCCATTATGCTGGTCTACCCCTTCATGCAGCGCTACTTTGAAGAAGGCATCATGCTGGGCGCGGTTAAGGGTTGATTTCTCTGGAAAGGAACGATATTATGAAGAAAACATCCAAGCGTATTCTCAGCCTGCTGCTGGCAGCCATGATGGTGTTATCCCTCTTTGCCGGCTGCGGCTCCAAGACCTCCTCCGGCAGCTCCGCCAAGGCGGATGACGGCTATGATCCCCTGATCGACAACGACGAGACCATCAACCTGACTGTCTTCAGCCAGCTGGCCAACTGGTCCGGCGCCCAGACCGGCTGGGGCGCTGTGCTTCTGAAAGATATGTTTAACATCGAGCTGACCATCATCCCCGATTCCGACGGCACCTATGAGACCCGCATGGAGAGCGGCAACCTGGGCGACATCGTGGTCTGGGGCAGCAACGGCGACGAGTACAAAGCCGCTGTTGACCAGGGCATGCTCTTCGACTGGGAAGAGGAGGATCTGGTTGCCACCTACGGCAAGGACATTCTGAGCTATTTCCCCGATGCCCTGGAGGCCAACCGGGAACTGAATGCCGACGGTAAGATCTACGGCTACGGCTACAATGTGGCCAGCGAATCCGGCCAGCACGACCTGTTCACCTATGACTGGGGCATCCGCTGGGACGCCTATGCCGCCGCGGGCTATCCGGAAGTGAAGGATCTGGATGATTTTGTTGTGGCGCTGAAAGCCATGAAGGAAGCGGTGCCCACCGGCGACGACGGCAAGACCACCTACGCAGCCTCCCTGTGGCCCGACTGGGACGGCAACATGGTTATGTATGTCAAGGCATTGGCCGAAGGCTACTACGGCTACAAGGAGCTGGGCATCGGCCTGTATGACTCCGCCACCGGCGATTTCTACGACTGTCTGGAAGAGAACGGCCCCTACCTGAATGCTCTGAAATTTTTCAACAATCTGTATCAGGCGGGCCTGCTGGATCCCGACTCCATGACCCAGACCTATGACACTATGATCGCCAAGGTCCGCAGCGGCAATATCCTGTTCTCCATCTTTGACTATGCCGGCTCCATCGCCTTCAACTCCGAGCAGCACGTTGCCGAGAACAAGTACATGGCCCCCCTGGTTCCCAAGGATGCCAGCGTCATCGTGGAGGGCCTGACCACCTCCGGTAAGGACCGGATCTGGTCCATTGGCAACAACACCGTATATCCGGAAAAGTGCATGCAGCTGATTAACTGGCTGTCCACCCCCGACGGTGCCATGACCATCTGGTACGGCATCAAGGGCCTGATGTGGGACTATGATGAAAACGGCAACACCTACTTCACCGAGCTGGGCAAAAAGTGCTATGAGGACAACTCCACCGACCTGACCGGTGTGGAGTGGACCTCTCCCTATACCGGGAAGACCTACACCCTGGACGGCACCTTCAACGATGGCATGCTCCAGATCAACAATACCACTTGGGCTTCCGGCGCGGAGAATCCTGACTCCGTGGAGGGCGAATGCTTCCACCAGAGCACCTGGGCCAGCCGCATGGGCGACGCCAAGAACGATACCGAAGCCGACTGGCGGGAAAAGACCGGCTGCGTGGGCACCCAGGAGTATCTGGATTCCTGCAGCTACACCATGATCCCCGCCGTGAACTTCGCGGAAGCCACCAAGTCCCCCGAGCTGGACCTGAAATGGCAGCAGGTCATTAAGGCTATCAAGGAAGGCTCCTGGAACGCCATGTACGCCAAGACCGATGCCGAGTTCCAGCAGATCGTGGACAATATGCGCTCCGCTTGCAACGGCTACGGCTACGATGAATGTGTGCAGTGGTGCCGTGAGCAGGCTGCCGCCCGGTTCGCGCTGCAATAAGAATACAACTGTATGAAATCCACTGCCTGTCCCAGGGGAGCAATCCCCTGGGACAAGGCAATGCGTAGGAGGTTACGATGAAATTTCGAATGGATTCCCCCTTTGTGACTGTTGGCATCAAGATCGCCAACCTGCTGATCCTGAATTTTTACTGGATTGTGGGATGCCTTCCGGTGATTACCATAGGAACCTCCACCATTGCTGCCTTCACGGTGACGTTAAAAATGACCGAGGACGCCGAGGACATGAGTATGACCCGGCAGTTCTGGTCGGCGTATCTCAAGAATCTGAAACACGGCATACCATTGACCCTGCTTGCGGGCGCGGTCATCTACGGCGTGTGGCTGGACTGGCAGATGTTCGAGAAACTGGAGGGCAATCCCACTGGCTTCCTAATTCTGGCTATCGCCGCCGTATTCCTGCTGGTAATACATTACCTGTATATCTTTCCTCTGGAAGCGCGGTATGAGAATAAGCTCTCCGTGGCGCTAGTGAATTCCAGAAGAATCTGTGTTCGGTTTTTCCTGCGGACTCTGAGTTTGATTGGAATCCTGCTGGTGCAGGGCTTCCTGTTTTCCCTGAACGCGCTGATGATGTACATTGGCATCTTCTGCGCACCGATTCTCGCAATCTATACCATCAGTCAGATTACAATGCCCATCTTCCACAAACTGGATGGGGACAGCACCGCCCACGACGGCTTCCGTATCACCGACCGGGACTGGGGCGGAGAATAACCGGATGCCACCGCTTCTGAAGCTATCGGCTGGGCAAAAACTGCCTACCCTTAGCCCTTGCCGGTTGATTCAGAGCCTTCCCATGAACGTTACCCCGCAAAAGCGGTTTTTATATCGGTTACTATACCAAAAACACGAAAAATGAGGAGATACCATGAAGTTCATTGCAAACGGAAATGTACTGCTGTGCCGCAATCAGGGGGAGACCCTTCGCGTTGAACCCTGGGGGAAGAATTCCCTTCGTGTTCGCGCCACGATGCTTCCCGCTTTCACCGGAAAGCTGTGGGCGCTGACAGAGCCCCCCCTGGAGCAGAATGCCCACATCACCATTGAGGAAGTGGATCACTGGGCAGGAGACGGCACTATCGACAAGCGAGAGCAGGCTACAATCATAAACGGTCGGATGAAAGCCACTGTCAACCATGCGGGTATCCTGTCATTCTACCGGGATGACAAGCTGCTTCTGCGGGAATATTTCCGCTCCTATGACGGCACCATTTCCAGGGAAAGCCGCTGCTTAAAGGTAGTGAACCGGGAATGGAAGGGTGTGCTGGGTGGCAGCGAGTATTCCCTGAACGTGAAATTTGAAAGCAGACGGGGTGAGAAGCTCTTCGGCATGGGTCAGTACCAACAGGACTGTATGGATCTTAAGGGCTGTGTGTTGGAGCTAGCCCAGCGCAACTCCCAGATTTCCGTGCCCTTCTGCCTGTCCTCTTTGGGCTACGGCTTCCTGTGGAACAACCCCGCAGTGGGTCGTGTGACCTTTGGCTATAACTACTATGAGTGGATCGCCAGATCCACTAGGGAGATGGACTACTGGATCACCGCCGCTGACACCCCCAAGCAGATTCTGGAAAACTACACCGCCGTCACAGGCCGTGCAGGGGAATTCCCGGAGAATCTGATGGGCCTGTGGCAGTGTAAGCTCCGCTACCGTACCCAGGAGGAGGTACTGTCTGTTGCGCGGCAGTACCAGAAGGAAGGCATCAAGATTGATCAAATCGTCATTGACTTCTTCCATTGGACGGTGCAGGGAGACTGGAAGTTTGACAAGACTTACTGGCCAGATCCCAAGGCTATGGTGGAGGAACTTCATTCCATGGGAATTAAGGTCATTGTCTCCGTATGGCCCTCGGTTGATCGACGCTCGGAGAACTTTGGCCCCATGCTGGATCGGGGACTGCTTATGCGCACCGAGCGGGGTGCCCTCCAGACCTACGACTACCAGGGGGATTGTGTGGAAATCGATGCCTTCAATCCCGAGGCCCGGAAATATGTCTGGGAAGTGTGTAAAAAGAACTACTACGATCTGGGCATCGATGCTTTCTGGCTGGACAACTCCGAGCCTGACCTGGGTGTTTACGATTTTGACCACTACCGCTACTATGAGGGCTCAGCGCTGTCGGTGAGCAACCTCTATCCCCAGATGTTCAGCCGTGCGTTCTACGACGAAATGGTGAAGCTCCAGAAGGAGCCTGTAGTGAATCTGCTCCGCTGCGCTTGGGCAGGCTCCCAGAAGTATGGCAACCTGATCTGGTCGGGAGATGTGCCCAGTACCTTTGAGGCTTTTGCTGACCAGATCCAGTGCGGCCTGAACATGGGCCTTGCTGGCATTCCCTGGTGGACAACAGACATTGGTGGCTTTATGACCGACGATGTAAGTGATCCGGATTTCCAACAGTTGCTCATCCGCTGGTATCAGTTTGCGGTGTACTCACCCGTGCTGCGGATGCATGGCGACCGCGGCCCCTACAACATTCCGGCACTGGATGACCGGGACTGGGGTGGCGGATATCTCCACACCGGTCAGGACAACGAGCTGTGGAGCTATGGTCAGGAGAACTACGCCATTATGCGGTCTTACTACGATGTGCGCATCGCTATGCACGACTACATTCACTCCCTGTTCAGGGAAGCCCACGAAAACGGTTCTCCGCTGCTGCGGGCTATGTTCTACGAGTTCCCGGAGGATGAGAAGTGCTGGGAACTTCAGGATCAGTATATGTTCGGCAGTCAGTATCTGGTGGCTCCAATCCTTCACCTGAACGAGTTCCGACGCAGCGTGTACCTTCCTGAGGGCAGCTGGAAGCTCACCTCTACGGGACAGGTGTTTGTCGGAAACCAGACGGTTACCGTGGATGCGCCCATCTCCTATATGCCCGTATTTGAAAAGCAGTAAACCTACGGGAAACTCTGAATCCATTACTTGGGGCGGTGAGCCTCAGCGCTGGCCGCTTTCATCAGATTATCCCTTCCTTATGAAAAACTCTGGGCAGGGCGGTATCCGTCCTGCCTGAAAGCCAGGAGAAATGCTATGATTAAAATTGGCATTGACTATTACCCCGAGCACTGGGATCGAAGCCTCTGGGAGGCGGACTTAGCCGCAATGGCGGCTTTGGGGGTTCACACCGTTCGTATTGCGGAATTTGCATGGAGCCGGATGGAGCCGGAGGAGGGGAAATTCGATTTCTCCTGGCTGGACGAGGCCATTGCCCTGATCGCCCGGCACGGTATGCAGGTGATCCTGGGTACCCCCACCAACTGCGCACCCTTGTGGCTGTATACCAATTATCCGGACACCGTCCAGTGGGAGCGAAACGGCCAGCCTACCAGTCTGGGCATCCGGGGCCACCGCTGCATGGTCAGCCCCACCTTTCGCCGCTATGCGGGAAGGATCGTGGAGGAACTGGCAAAGCGCTACGCCGGAAAGCCGGAGATCTTCGCCTGGCAGCTGGACAACGAGCTGGAAAGCAACCACTGTACCTGCCCCGCCTGCACTCAGAGCTTCCGGAGCTTTCTGAAGGAGAAGTACGGCAGTTTGGAAGCCCTGAATAAGGCATGGGGCACGGATGTATGGAGCGGCCAGGTCAGCGCCTGGGAGCAGATCACACCGCTGCTGGGCCCAAACTGCAGCACCAACTGGTACAATCCGGCGGGGCTTTTGGACTACGAGCGCTTCGCCGCCGCCTGTACCACGGATTACGTTCGGTTTCAGAGCGAGATTATCCGCAAATACGACCCCAAAGCGGTGATCACCACCAACAGCTGCTTCTGCGCCAACCTGCCGGACTTCCATCAGGAGTTTGCCCAGCTGGATGTGGCGGCTTATGACAATTATCCCAAGATCGTCCTGCCGGAGGACCCGGAAACCCTGTACTCCAACGCCTTTGCCCTGGACTTCATCCGTAGCTTCAAGCAGAAGAATTTCTGGATCTTGGAGCAGCTGGGCGGTCCCATGGGCTGCTGGGGTCCCATATCCCCCGCCATGGAGCCGGGGATGCTGGAGGGCTACGCTTTGCAGGCGGTGGCCCACGGAGCGGATCTATTGAGCTTTTTCCGCTGGCGGACCTCGGTTTCCGGGGCGGAGATGTTCTGCCACGGCATTCTGGACCACAGCAATGTGCCCAACCGCCGTCTGGCGGAGCTGGAAGGGCTGTGCCGCCGTCTGGAGAAGCATCCTCAGCTCAGCGAGACGACCCTGCACAGCCGAGTGGCTATGCTGTATTCTGCGGACCAGGAGTTCAGTCTGAAAAACCAGATCCAGTCCGAGGGCTTTGCCTACTGGACCCAGCTGCGGCTGTTTCATGAGGCCAGCATGAATCTGGGGGTAAACCTGGATATTCTGCCGGAGGGCCACAGCCTGGAGGGGTACCGGGTGGTACTGGTGCCGACCCACTTTATCACGGACGAGGGCGTGGTGGCCCAGCTGGAGGACTTCGCCGCCAGAGGAGGCACCGTGGTCATCACCAACCGCAGCGGCGTGAAGGACAAGCACGGCAACTGTATTCTGGGGCAGAGCCTGCCCGGCCCCCTGCGGAAGCTCTGCGGCTGCTGCGTCACAGAGTACGACGCCATCGGTCCGGCGAAGCAGCGAATCCGAAGCACCTACGGCGGCAGCTTTCAGATCACCGGCTGGTGCGATCTGCTGAAGCTGGAAACAGCAAAGTCCTGGGCCAAGTACGCCGACCGGTATTATTCCGGGGTGAGCGCCATCTCCTGGAACCAGTATGGCAAAGGCAAGGTCTACTATGTGGGCACCATTGGAGAAAAGGCCATGTACCGGGCCCTGCTGCTGGAGATCTACCGGGAGCAGGGAATCGAGCTGCTGGAGCTGCTGCCGTTGGGTGTGGAATCCACCGTCCGCTCCGGCCCCGGCGGCACCTACCGGTTCTTCTTCAATAACACGAACGATGGAAAGTCCTTCCATATGGGGGAGGAAAAAGTCGCCCTGCTTCCCTTTGAGATGAAGATCCGAACCCAAACCGGAGAATGGATATAAAGGAGGAATGCGGATGAAGCTGTATATTGGCATTGACCTGGGCACCTCGGCGGCGAAGCTGCTGCTGATGGATAGCTCCGGTCAGATCAAAAACGCCGTCACAAAGGAATATCCCCTGGAGTTTCCTCAGCCCGGCTGGAGCCAGCAGGATCCGGAGGACTGGAAAAGAGCGGTGATGGAGGGAATTCCGGAGCTGCTCCGGGGCTTTGACAGTGCCGAATTGGCGGGCATCGGCTGCGGCGGGCAGATGCACGGTCTGGTGATTCTGGATGAAAACGACCGTGTGATCCGTCCTGCTATCCTCTGGAACGATGGGCGCACCGCTAAGCAGGTGGACTACTTGAATCAGGTCATCGGCAGGGAGAAACTGTCCGCCTGGACCGCCAACATTGCCTTTGCCGGATTTACTGCTCCCAAAATTCTCTGGATGCGGGAGAAGGAGCCTGAAAACTTCGCGCGGATTTCCAAGATCATGCTGCCGAAGGATTATGTAAACTATGTCCTGACCGGGGTACATAGCTGCGACTATTCCGATGCCTCCGGAATGTTGCTGCTGGACGTAGCGCATAAGTGCTGGTCGAAGGATATGCTCTCCATCTGCGGCATTGCGGAAGCGCAGATGCCAAAGCTGTTCGAAAGCTATGAATGTATCGGTACCGTGAAGCCCGATGTGGCGAAGCTGCTGGGAATCCCCGAAACTACAAAAGTCTGTGCGGGAGCAGGCGACAACGCTGCCGCTGCGGTGGGCACCGGGGTGGTTGGCGAGGGAGGCTGCAATATCAGTCTTGGAACCTCCGGCACCGTGTTTATCTCCTCGGAGAAATTTGGCGTGGACAAAAACAACGCCCTGCACGCTTTCGCCCATGCCGACGGCGGCTACCATCTCATGGGCTGTATGCTTTCTGCTGCCAGCTGCAACAAGTGGCTCATGGAGGATATCTTCAAAACTTCGGATTACAATGCGGAGCAAGCCCCCATTACAGAGGATAGGCTGGGCGAAAATCATGTCTATTTCCTGCCCTACCTGATGGGTGAGCGCAGCCCCATCAACGACACCAACGCCCGTGGTACCTTCCTTGGCATGACCATGGACACCACCCGGGCGGATCTGACCCAGGCAGTACTGGAGGGCGTGGCCTTTGCCATCCGGGACAGCGTGGAGGTGGCCCGGAGCCTGGGTATTGCCATCCGATCCTCAAAAATCTGCGGCGGCGGCGCGAAAAGTCCCCTGTGGAAAAAGATTGTGGCGAGCGTCCTGAATATTGAACTGGAGTGCCTGGAATCCGAGCAGGGCCCCGGTATGGGCGGCGCTATGCTGGCCATGGTGGCCTGCGGGGAATACGGCAGCGTGAAAGACGTCTGTGACAGAATCGTCCATGTAGCTTCCACCGTCAAGCCGGAACCGGCGTTGGCGGCGAAATATGAGAAGCGTTACCGGCAGTTCCAAAAAATCTATCCCGCCTGCAAGGAATTGTTTGCCGAATTGTCAAAGGAGTGAACACCATGAAGATCTATTCTGTTTTTGATCCGGAATTTAAATCCTACGGCCAAATCGTGGACGGCATGGAGGATACCGTTGGGGAAATCCTGGATGTTCTGAAGGATGCGCCCCAGGGCCCGGGGGTTGATTACGTCCCCGAGTACGAGCCGCTCCAGGAGTTGCCCGCCATGGCGGAAATCAGCGAGCATTGCTATGGCGGCATGCCCGTCCAGCTGGGCTGGTGCAACGGCCACAATACCAAGCTGAACTGCCTGGAATACCACCGGGACAGCGAGTTCAACCTGGGCGCCGAGGATTTCATTCTCCTGCTTGCCAAACAGGACGAGATCGAAGGCGGCGTGCTGGACACGGCGAAGGTCAAGGCCTTCAAGGCTCCGGCTGGGGTACTGGTGGAAGTCTACGCCACCACACTGCATTACGCCCCCTGCCATTGTGATGCAAGCAATGGCTTCCGGGTGCTGGTGGCTCTGCCTCAGGGAACCAATACAGACAAGCCTGTCATTGCGAACAAATCCTCCGAGGACAAGCGGCTCTGGGCCCGGAACAAGTGGCTGCTGGCCCATCCCGACTCCGGCGAAGCCAAACAGGGCGCTTACATCGGACTGTCCGGTGAAAATATTGACATTGCGAATTTGCTGTAAAGGAGAAGAATATCATGAACATTCCGGAAGTAAAGCTTGGCATCATTGCCGTCTCCCGTGACTGCTTCCCCATTGCCCTTTCCACCCAGCGCCGCAAGAACATCGTTGCTGCCTACGGCGAGGGAATCTATGAGTGCCCCATTACGGTAGAGAATGAAAAAGACGCCCTGGCTGCCCTGGCGGACGTGAGAGCCAATGGTGTCAACGCCCTGGTGATGTTCCTGGGCAACTTCGGCCCGGAGACCCCGGAGACACTGCTGGTGAAAAAATTCCATGGTCCCGCCATGTGCATCGCGGCTGCCGAGGGCGACGGCGACCTGATCAACGGCCGTGGCGACGCCTACTGCGGCATGCTGAATTGTTCTTACAATCTGGGCATGCGCCACTTGAAGGCATATATTCCCGAGTACCCTGTGGGCACTGCCCAGGAGTGCGCCGATATGATCCGGGAGTTTGTTCCCATCGCCCGAGCCATCATCGGTGTGAAGAATCTGAAGATCATCACCTTTGGCCCCCGGCCCCAGGACTTCTTCGCCTGCAACGCCCCCATCAAGGGCCTGTATGAGCTGGGTGTCGAGGTTGAGGAGAACTCCGAGCTGGACCTGCTGGTTGCCTACAAGGCCCATGCCGGTGACAAGCGTATCCCTGAGGTTGTGGCGGATATGCAGAAGGAAATGAACGGTCAAATCTATCCCGACCTCCTGGAGCGGATGGCACAGTTTGAGCTGACCCTGCTGGACTGGGCGGAGCAGCACAAGGGCGCGAGAAAGTACGTGGCCTTTGCTGACAAGTGCTGGCCTGCCTTCCCCGAGCAGTTCGGCTTCGAGCCCTGCTATGTCAACTCCCGTCTGGCTTCCCGGGGCATTCCTGTGGCCTGCGAGGTGGATATCTACGGCGCGCTTTCTGAGTACATCGGCGCCTGCATTACCGGCGATGCGGTGACCTTGTTGGACATCAATAACTCTGTCCCCAAGTACCTCTACGACGAGGACATTGCAGGCAAGTTCCCCTACGACATTAAGGATACCTTCATGGGCTTCCACTGCGGCAATACGCCAAGCTGCAAGATGTGTTCCGGCTGCGGCGTGAAATATCAGCTGATCCAGAATCGCTTGCTGGAAAACGGCGGTACTCCCGACTTCACCCGTGGTACCCTGGAGGGCGACATTGCCGCTTCCGACATCACCTTCTACCGGCTCCAGTGCGACAGTGAGGGCAATCTCCGTTCCTACATTGCCGAGGGCGAGGTGCTGCCTGTTGCCACCCGTAGTTTTGGCGGCATCGGTGTGTTTGCCATTCCGGAAATGGGCCGGTTCTACCGCCATGTGTTGATCCAGAAGCGGTATCCCCACCACGGGGCCGTGGCCTTTGCCCACTGCGGCAAGGCGCTGTTTGAGGTGCTGAAGTATCTGGGGGTCTCCGATATTGCCTACAATCAGCCCAAGAGCCAGCCCTATCCCACGGAAAATCCCTTTGTAT
The DNA here is from genome assembly GCA_051866735.1 of Candidatus Limivicinus sp. Taxonomy (GTDB): domain Bacteria; phylum Bacillota; class Clostridia; order Oscillospirales; family Oscillospiraceae; genus Limivicinus. Next base: position 3,749 of record JBJDXP010000204.1, on the reverse strand, counting down.
AAACAGGAAGAAGGGGTTGAATTGGTTCCGAAAGAAAAGAAACAGCTGCAATGCATGGCCTGCCGGGTTCGCATGGGCGTGATCGAAGCTACCCATGGAGCGAAAGCGGGACATCCTGGTGGCAGTTTATCCGCCGCCGACATGTTTACCTACCTGTATTTCAAGGAAATGAATATTAATCCGGACAATCCCAAATGGGAGAACCGGGACCGGTTTGTTCTCAGCAAGGGCCATACGGCTCCAGGATTGTATTCCGCCTTGGCGCTGCGGGGCTTTTTCCCCGTCTCCGATTTGCCTACCCTGCGGCACATTGACAGCTATCTCCAGGGGCATCCCAATATGCACACGGTCCCCGGCGTGGATATGTCCACCGGCTCCCTTGGGCAGGGGGTATCCTGCGCCTGCGGCATGGCCCTGGGAGCCAAACACCGGGGGAAGAATTTCCGGGTGTATACGCTGCTGGGGGACGGAGAGATTCAGGAGGGCCAGGTCTGGGAGGCTTTTATGTTCGCCCACCAGTACAAGCTGGACAACCTATGCGTCATCATCGACAACAACGGCCTGCAGATCGACGGCAAGATTTCGGACGTTATGAGTCCCTATCCCATCCCGGACAAGCTGCGCTCCTTCGGCTTCCACGTGGAGGAGATCGACGGCCATGACTTTGACCAGATCGAAGCGGCCCTGAACATGGCCCGAGCCGTCCGGGGAAAGCCCAGCGCCATCGTGATGAAGACCGTGAAGGGAAAAGACGTTTCCTTTATGGAGAACAGCGTCCAGTGGCACGGCAAAGCCCCCAATGACGCGGAATACCTCCAGGCGATGTCAGAGCTGGGAGAAAAACTGTTTGCGCTGGAGGTGCGGCAATGAACGAAATGCGGAAAATTGCTACCCGGGACAGCTATGGAAACGCCCTGGCGGAGCTGGGACAGGCCCATGAGGATCTGGTGGTGCTGGATGCGGACCTGGCAAACGCCACCAAAACCGTCACCTTCCAAAAGGCTTTTCCCACCCGTCATTACGACTGTGGTATCGCGGAAGCGGACATGATGTGTGTAGCCGCTGGCCTGTCCACCGTTGGCCTGGTGCCTTTCGTATCCTCCTTTGCCATGTTTGCTGCTGGGCGGGCCTTTGAGCAGGTGCGCAATTCCATCGGCTATCCCCATCTGAACGTGAAAATCGGCGCCACCCACGGCGGCATCTCCGTTGGTGAGGACGGGGCCAGCCACCAGTGCTGTGAGGACTTCGCCCTGATGCGCTCCATCCCCGGCATGGTGGTCATGAGCCCGGCAGATGATGTGGAGGCAAGGGCCATGGTAAAGGCTGCTTATGCCTATGAAGGTCCTGTATATATGCGGTTTGGCCGTGCAGCCGTGCCTGTGATTCACGAGGAGGACTATTCCTTCCAAATTGGGAAAGGAGAAGTCCTGCGGGAAGGCAGCGATATTGCCATCATCGCCAATGGGATGCTGGTCTATGAGGCTGCTAAAGCCGCAGAATCTCTGGCTCAGATGGGAATTGATGCCATGGTTATCAATATGGCAACCATCAAACCCCTGGATGAAGAACTGGTACTCAGCGCTGCAAAGAAATGCGGCAGAGTGATTACTTGTGAAGAACACTCCATATTTGGCGGGTTGGGGGAGGCAGTTGCTTCCTTGCTGGCTAGAAAACATCCTACCAGAGTGGAATGCATTGGCGTCAACGATGAGTTTGGTCATTCCGGTCCTGCAGGGGCCTTGATGAAGCAATTTGGCTTGTGTGCGGAACATATTACAGCTGTTGCACAGGAGATTTGCAAAGAATAAGAAGAATATAATAGGGATTGTTGAAGTTTCAATGCGTTAAAATACCACTATCCATAACTCGGGCGCAAGCAGTGAATCCGCTGCTTGCGTCCTATGTTTTTCGACACCGCTCTGCGAAGTCCGCTGTCAAAAAGCAGCGGGTTTTGCAGAATGGTGCCGCTTTATCTGTCAAAAAATGGCGAGGTTCAGCACGAATAGCGCTGGTTTTAAGAAATTTCCCATTTTTCACAAAGAACACCAGAAATTTTTGAGACAGCTTGTTGCGTTTATATATCCGCACTTAGAGTGATAAAGCTGTTGCTGCACAGCGACTTTTTATCTTGATTTCGGGTGGGCGGTATCGGTATATTCGGCAACTGAAATTGCGTTTCTATATGCGGAGAAGAAACACTTGTCGACATCAGATAGGCATTCTGTTAAGGGGGAATACAATATCCTCAGTTCCTCGAAACTGGGTCAAAAAGCGATTGTGGCACAACAGCTATTTGCCCCAAAATGTCGACACCCAGCTGCTGGTTCTTGCTGCCTCCCAATTCTGGTGTAGAAGAATAGAAGTCGGATTTTCCAGTGGCTAATGCGATTCCCTTACTGCAACGAAATCGCAAGGAAAACCCGTTGTGACGCAATCACTTTTTCTCCTCTATTTTTCCACATTGCACTCCTTCCCAAGCTATTGACACACTCTCCCAATGTGATATAATACAGGAAAGCAAAATGCAGACGTAATCAAGCCTATGGCTTGACAGGCGCCTGCATTTTCCGTTTCTTGAGAAAGGAGCTATGCCGTCAGTAACAGACCGTCCACCTGTCCACAACTATACCTTAACAATTACATATCGAACCGGAGGGAATAACCAACTTGGGCCGCAAAAAGAAGCTCATCAACAATTCCGGTATTCCGCAACACGAAATCGAGTACATTGCCCGGTGCATCCTCCCCGACATCCTAGCCTACTACGAAAGTGAAGAAGGTCAGTGGGAGTTTCGGGAGTGGCTGGCTCAGCGTGAAACGGAAGCATCGGAAGGAAAGGTAGGGAAAAGCAAGTAAGTAACCGCACAGGGTGCCGCCAAACTGGCGGCACCTTTTCTCTTGCAAAAGGCACTTCCACTCACGCATTTCGGGGGTGAAAAGCGGCTGATAGCAAGGCTTCTTGGGCACATTTTTGATTTGGGAATACAATTACCTTCGGATGCTCAGAAACGGCTTTCTAAATGCGTGAATTCCCCAAATCTGTCCGTCTCTGTTTCCGCGTCGTTCTTGAAAGAATGACAGATTGATAGAACGGTAGAGGTCAGTTTTCAAACGGATGGTATTCTGTCACATTCCTCAAATACTCCCGGACATCCCCGTGGAGCAGCAGGTTCACATAGTCAACTGGTGCGTTATAAACTAGCCATTCCAGTTCGCTGGTTTCGTACATATTCTGCACAATCTCAACTTCAACGAGTGTGCAGTCGATGGAGATCATGCTACCGTCGGCATATCTGACTTCGACACAGGCAGTATCGATATTGAACTCACAGGAAATAACTTTCTTATCCATAACAGTGTCCTCCTAAATTTATTTCTTTTTTCTTGGTCCTCTGGGCTTTGATTCTGGTCGTTTGATGACACCGTTTCGGAAATGGGTTTCCTCAAACCTGCCAAAGAAAACAAATAATCCGAACCCATCTCCCACAGGGAAGATCTGGTTCGGATTATATTGGTTTGGTGCCGTTGACGGGACTCGAACCCGTACAGTATCGCTACCGGGGGATTTTAAGTCCCCTGTGTCTACCGATTCCACCACAACGGCAGGTGGCTATTTTGTATCATAGCACATTTTCATTTTTCCGTCAAGGGCTACAGCTGATCCAGATTCAGCGTGAATGCCTCCAGGCAGTGATCCAGGAACCAGTCCAGCTCCGGACGGTCCATGGCTTTCATGGCCTCCCAGGTCT
>JBJDXP010000203.1:0-5045 GCA_051866735.1 Candidatus Limivicinus sp. | reverse complement strand
CGGAGTTCGTAACGCATTCGCCGCGGGCCTTGCCCGCATAAACGATCATTTATGCGAGAAGTCCTGTTACGACGGAATCGTTACTGGATTTTTCCATTTCAAAGAAAGGATGAGCAAAATGAAAAAGCAGCAACCAAGGGAGGGCGTCTATGATCACCGTTGAACACCTGACCAAATACTACGGCGATTTCCGGGCCCTGGACGACATCTCCTTCCGGATCGACGAAGGCCATGTCTACGGCTTCCTGGGCCCCAACGGCGCGGGCAAGTCCACCACCATGAACATCATGACCGGCTGCCTGTCCGCCACCTCGGGCAAAGTGCTGATTGACGGCCATGACATCTTCGAGGAGCCGGACCAGGCCAAGCGGGGCATCGGCTACCTTCCGGAGCATCCGCCGCTGTACATGAACGAGTCGCCCCTGGAATACCTGCGTTTTGTGGGCGAAGCCAAAGGCCTGCGGGGAGAAGCCCTGCGGCAGCAGATCGACGAGGTCGTCCAGAAAACCGGCATTGAGGGCGTGAAGAACCGCCGGATTTCCGCACTGTCCAAGGGCTACAAGCAGCGTGTGGGCATCGCCCAGGCATTGCTGGGCAGTCCCGGGGTCATCATCCTGGACGAGCCTACCGTGGGCCTGGACCCTATCCAGATCATTGAGATCCGGGATTTGATCCGGGACCTGGGCAAGAGCCACACGGTGATTTTCAGCTCCCACATCCTGTCCGAGGTCCAGACCATCTGTGACCAGATCCTGATGATCGCCAAGGGAAAGCTGGTGGCCTTCGACACCCCTGCCAACCTGGAAAAGAAGCTCCTGTCTCCCAATGAGATCCTGCTGACGGCGGACTGCGGCTCCGGGGACCTGCGGCTGATCCTGGCCAAGGTGGAACACATCACAGAGCTGACCACGGAGCCAGCCCGCCGGGGCACCCTGGCCCACATCAAGACGGACCTGCCTGACCTGTACGACCTGTCCGGTTCCCTTTTCCGGGCCTTCGCGGGCAGCAGCAAGGCGATTCTGGAGATGTCGCTGAAGAAAGGCAGCCTGGAGGACGTGTTCCTGGAGCTGACTGACAACAAGGAAACCAAGGAGGAAGCCAAATGATCGCGGTACTGAAACATGAGCTTCGGCTCTACTTCCATTCCTTCACGGCCTACGTCTTCGGAGCGTTCCTGCTGGCCTTCGTGGGCATCGGGGCCATGCTGTACAACCTCCAGGCGGCGGTGAGCAACTTTGAATTCGTGCTGAGCTTCTCCAGCCTGGTGTTTGTGGTCATCGTACCGATCCTGACCATGCGGGTCATCGCGGAGGAGCGCAAGCAGAAGACGGACCAGCTGCTGTACTCCCTGCCCATCACCACGGGGAAGGTGATCCTGGGCAAGTACCTGGCCCTGCTGATCGTGTACCTGATTCCTCTCGCCATCATCAGCTTTTACCCGCTGATCTTCTCCCAATACGGCGATGTATATCTGCTGACCTCCTACGGCTCTTTGGCTGCCTTCTTCCTGATGGGCGCGGCGCTGATCGCGGTGGGCGTGTTCCTGTCCTCCCTGACGGAGAACCAGGGCTTCGCGGCGGGCCTGGGCATTGCGGTCATTTTACTGAACTATTTCAGCGTCAGCCTGTCGGAGTACGTCTCCGCCACCGCCACCGGCTCCGCGCTGGCCCTGTTCGCCCTGGCGGTGCTGCTGGGCGTGCTGATCCACCACCTGACCCGGAACGAAAACCTGTCCTACGCCGTCAGCCTGATCCTGATGGCGGCGGTGACCGGGGTGTACATCCTGGACAGCTCCAAGTTCGAGGGCCTGCTTCCCGGCATTATGTCGAAGCTGTCCCTGTTCGAGCGGCTGGATGTCTTCGTCAACGGTGTCTTCGACCTGACCGCCGTGGCCTACTACCTGTCCGTCATTGTGTTTTTCCTGTTCCTGTCGGTGCAGTCCCTTGAAAAGCGGAGGTATAACTGATGAAAAAACCGAAACAGCCGAAAGCGCCTACCAGCCGGCAGGCGTTAAAGGGCGGCTCCTACTCTCTGATTCTGACCGTGGTGGTGCTCTCGCTTCTGATCGTGGGGAACATTTTCGTCTCCACCTTGCCCACCACCCTGACGAAATTCGACATCAGCTCCTCCAAGCTCTACTCCATCACCAGCAACACGAAAGCGGTGGTGAATAACCTGCAGCAGGACGTGACCATCTACTGGATCGTCCAGTCCGGCAAGGAGGACGACGTGATTGAAAACCTGCTGGGCAAGTACGACAGCCTGTCCGGCCACATCGACGTGGTGAAGAAGAATCCCGACGTGTTCCCCACCTTCACCGAGCAGTACACCGACGAGGACGTGCCCAACAACAGCCTGATCGTGGAGTCCGGAGACCGGAGCCGTTACATCTCCTACCAGGACATCTACATCACCGAGGGCAGCATGTACTCCTATTCCTACACCACTTCCTTCGACGGCGAAGGCGCCATCACCTCGGCCATCGATTACGTGGTCACCGAGGACCTGCCCCAGCTGTACGCGCTGGAGGGCCACGGCGAAAGCGAGCTGCCTTCTACGTTCAAAGAGCAGATCGAGAAGGAAAACATCGAATTGAATACCCTGTCCCTGCTGACGGTGGACGAGATCCCGGAGGAAGCGGACTGTCTGCTTGTCTACGCGCCCGCCACGGACCTGTCTGAGGAAGAAGCGGACATGCTGATCGACTATGTGGAGGCCGGCGGCAAGCTCATGGTCATTGCGGGACCCACCAAGGAAGGCACCCTGGAAAATCTCTACAGCGTCCTTTCCTACTATGGCGTGGAAGCGGCGGAGGGCATCGTGGTAGAGGGCGACCGGACCCACTACGCCTTCGGCGCGCCCTATGTGCTGATCCCGGACAAGAATAGCCACGACATCACGGATTCTCTCATTGACGCGGGCTATTATCCCATTGTGCCCATTGCCCAGGGCCTGAGCTGCAAGGGCTCCAGCAAGGCCACGGTGAAGGAGCTGCTGACCACCTCCGACGCGGCCTTCAGCAAAATCGCGGGCTACAGCCTGGATACATATGAAAAAGAGGACGGGGACATTGACGGACCCTTCGCGGTAGGCGTCAGCGTGGAAGCGGACAGCGGCGGCCAGATTGTCTGGTTCTCCTCCTCCGACTTCCTGGAGGACATGTACAACGCCTATTCCTCCGGGGCCAACGTGGACCTGGCCATGAACGGCCTGTCGGCGCTGGTAGGCGAGCGGGAGGCCCTGTCCATCCGCAGCAAGTCCCTGAACTACAACTATCTGACCATCAGTGACTCCACCTCCTCCCTGCTGAAGACCCTGATGATCGGTGTATTCCCGCTATGCTATCTCGCCATCGGCGGCTGTGTGATCTTACGGAAAAGGAAGGTGCAGCATGAAACGGTTTAAGCGGCTTGGGCTTTTGTTGGCGGCCCTGGTGATCGCCTGCGTGGGCACCCTGTGGCTGACCCACTACGAAGAGAAGAAAGAGCAGATCAAAAACATGGATGAAATCATCCTGGAGATCCCCACGGAGGATGTCCAATCCCTGTCCTGGGAGTACGAAGAAGAAGCCCTGGCCTTCCACTACAACGGAACCTGGCTCTATGACGGCGACGAAGCCTTCCCGGTGGACGAGGAAAAGGTTCATGACCTTCTCCGTCAATTTGAAGCCCTGGGCGCGGCCTTCATCATCGAGGAGCCGGAGGACCTGAGCCAGTACGGCCTGGAGGAGCCCACCTGCACCATTCACATCGCCACCGAAGACGAAAGCTACGACATCAAGCTGGGGGCCTTCAGCAAGATGGATCAGCAGCGGTATGTGGACATCGGCGACGGCAACGTGTACCTGGTGAAGGAGGATCCCTTCGAGGACTATGAAATCGTGCTCAGCGACATGATCGACCACGACGACATGCCGGACTTTGACAGTGTGACCCTGCTGACCTTCCAGGGCGCGGAGAATTACAGCATCCTCTACGAGGAGGAGAGCACCAAGAGCTACAGCGCCGACGATACCTACTTCACCCAGGACGGCAAGGCCCTGGACCCGAAGCTGGTGAAGAGCTACCTGAACAACATCACCGGCCTGAACCCCAAGGATTATGTAACCTACAACGCCACCGCCGAGGAGCTGACGGAATTCGGCATGGACGCCCCGGAGCTGACGGTGACAGTGAACTACACCTATGAGGTGGAAAGCGAAGACAAGGACGCGGAGCCGGAACAGGTGAAGGAGACCTTCGTCCTCCACGTCAGCCGCAATCCGGAGGAAGTGGCCGCCGCAGCGGAAAGCGAGGAAGAAACGGAGATTTCCTCCTACGTCCGGGCGGGAGAATCCCAGATTGTGTACCAGATCTCCGAGGACGAATACGAGCTGCTGATGGAGGCGTCCTACAACGACCTGCGCCACCAGGAGGTCTTCTGGGCAGACTGGGACGACGTAACTCAAATTGACATCACCCTGGAAGACGCGGACCACACCATTGTCCGGGAAACCGACGAGGACGGCAACACCCTCTGGCGCTTCCCCCAGCCGGAGGAAGACCCTGCGGAAACCACGGAAGCCACGGAATCCACCGACTCTACGGAAGCCACGGAAGCCGAGGAAGACGACACCTTAGACCTGAGCAGTCTGAAAAACGCCCTGAAGGCCCTGACGGCGGACAGCTTCACGGACGAGTCTCCCACCCAGAAGGAGGAGATCCGCCTGACGCTGTACCTGGACAACGAGAACCACCCAAAAACGGAGCTTATCTTCTACCGCTATGACGGCACCCACTGCCTTGCCATGATCGACGGCAAAAGCGTCTCCCTGGTGAAGCGCTCCGCCGTCATGACCCTGGTAGAAGCGGTCCAGGCCATGGTGCTGTAAAGAATGCTGAATCAAGTCTGCTGAAACCCAAAACAAGGAGCTGTCTCACCAACCCGGTGGGGCAGCTCCATTGTCATCGTAAGGATCATTGTAACGATTCAGTCGTGGTAGAGAGTATCGTGTAAATGATCGTTTATGCGGGCAAGGCCCGCGGCGAATGCGTTACGAACGCTGG
>JBJDXP010000202.1:0-5046 GCA_051866735.1 Candidatus Limivicinus sp. | reverse complement strand
CAGCGTTCGTAACGCATTCGCCGCGGGCCTTGCCCGCATAAACGATCATTTACACGATACTCTCTACCACGACTGAATCGTTACAATGATCCTTACGATGACAATGGAGCTGCCCCACCGGGTTGGTGAGACAGCTCCTTGTTTTGGGTTTCAGCAGACTTGATTCAGCATTCTTTACAGCACCATGGCCTGGACCGCTTCTACCAGGGTCATGACGGCGGAGCGCTTCACCAGGGAGACGCTTTTGCCGTCGATCATGGCAAGGCAGTGGGTGCCGTCATAGCGGTAGAAGATAAGCTCCGTTTTTGGGTGGTTCTCGTTGTCCAGGTACAGCGTCAGGCGGATCTCCTCCTTCTGGGTGGGAGACTCGTCCGTGAAGCTGTCCGCCGTCAGGGCCTTCAGGGCGTTTTTCAGACTGCTCAGGTCTAAGGTGTCGTCTTCCTCGGCTTCCGTGGCTTCCGTAGAGTCGGTGGATTCCGTGGCTTCCGTGGTTTCCGCAGGGTCTTCCTCCGGCTGGGGGAAGCGCCAGAGGGTGTTGCCGTCCTCGTCGGTTTCCCGGACAATGGTGTGGTCCGCGTCTTCCAGGGTGATGTCAATTTGAGTTACGTCGTCCCAGTCTGCCCAGAAGACCTCCTGGTGGCGCAGGTCGTTGTAGGACGCCTCCATCAGCAGCTCGTATTCGTCCTCGGAGATCTGGTACACAATCTGGGATTCTCCCGCCCGGACGTAGGAGGAAATCTCCGTTTCTTCCTCGCTTTCCGCTGCGGCGGCCACTTCCTCCGGATTGCGGCTGACGTGGAGGACGAAGGTCTCCTTCACCTGTTCCGGCTCCGCGTCCTTGTCTTCGCTTTCCACCTCATAGGTGTAGTTCACTGTCACCGTCAGCTCCGGGGCGTCCATGCCGAATTCCGTCAGCTCCTCGGCGGTGGCGTTGTAGGTTACATAATCCTTGGGGTTCAGGCCGGTGATGTTGTTCAGGTAGCTCTTCACCAGCTTCGGGTCCAGGGCCTTGCCGTCCTGGGTGAAGTAGGTATCGTCGGCGCTGTAGCTCTTGGTGCTCTCCTCCTCGTAGAGGATGCTGTAATTCTCCGCGCCCTGGAAGGTCAGCAGGGTCACACTGTCAAAGTCCGGCATGTCGTCGTGGTCGATCATGTCGCTGAGCACGATTTCATAGTCCTCGAAGGGATCCTCCTTCACCAGGTACACGTTGCCGTCGCCGATGTCCACATACCGCTGCTGATCCATCTTGCTGAAGGCCCCCAGCTTGATGTCGTAGCTTTCGTCTTCGGTGGCGATGTGAATGGTGCAGGTGGGCTCCTCCAGGCCGTACTGGCTCAGGTCCTCCGGCTCCTCGATGATGAAGGCCGCGCCCAGGGCTTCAAATTGACGGAGAAGGTCATGAACCTTTTCCTCGTCCACCGGGAAGGCTTCGTCGCCGTCATAGAGCCAGGTTCCGTTGTAGTGGAAGGCCAGGGCTTCTTCTTCGTACTCCCAGGACAGGGATTGGACATCCTCCGTGGGGATCTCCAGGATGATTTCATCCATGTTTTTGATCTGCTCTTTCTTCTCTTCGTAGTGGGTCAGCCACAGGGTGCCCACGCAGGCGATCACCAGGGCCGCCAACAAAAGCCCAAGCCGCTTAAACCGTTTCATGCTGCACCTTCCTTTTCCGTAAGATCACACAGCCGCCGATGGCGAGATAGCATAGCGGGAATACACCGATCATCAGGGTCTTCAGCAGGGAGGAGGTGGAGTCACTGATGGTCAGATAGTTGTAGTTCAGGGACTTGCTGCGGATGGACAGGGCCTCCCGCTCGCCTACCAGCGCCGACAGGCCGTTCATGGCCAGGTCCACGTTGGCCCCGGAGGAATAGGCGTTGTACATGTCCTCCAGGAAGTCGGAGGAGGAGAACCAGACAATCTGGCCGCCGCTGTCCGCTTCCACGCTGACGCCTACCGCGAAGGGTCCGTCAATGTCCCCGTCCTCTTTTTCATATGTATCCAGGCTGTAGCCCGCGATTTTGCTGAAGGCCGCGTCGGAGGTGGTCAGCAGCTCCTTCACCGTGGCCTTGCTGGAGCCCTTGCAGCTCAGGCCCTGGGCAATGGGCACAATGGGATAATAGCCCGCGTCAATGAGAGAATCCGTGATGTCGTGGCTATTCTTGTCCGGGATCAGCACATAGGGCGCGCCGAAGGCGTAGTGGGTCCGGTCGCCCTCTACCACGATGCCCTCCGCCGCTTCCACGCCATAGTAGGAAAGGACGCTGTAGAGATTTTCCAGGGTGCCTTCCTTGGTGGGTCCCGCAATGACCATGAGCTTGCCGCCGGCCTCCACATAGTCGATCAGCATGTCCGCTTCTTCCTCAGACAGGTCCGTGGCGGGCGCGTAGACAAGCAGACAGTCCGCTTCCTCCGGGATCTCGTCCACCGTCAGCAGGGACAGGGTATTCAATTCGATGTTTTCCTTCTCGATCTGCTCTTTGAACGTAGAAGGCAGCTCGCTTTCGCCGTGGCCCTCCAGCGCGTACAGCTGGGGCAGGTCCTCGGTGACCACGTAATCGATGGCCGAGGTGATGGCGCCTTCGCCGTCGAAGGAAGTGGTGTAGGAATAGGAGTACATGCTGCCCTCGGTGATGTAGATGTCCTGGTAGGAGATGTAACGGCTCCGGTCTCCGGACTCCACGATCAGGCTGTTGTTGGGCACGTCCTCGTCGGTGTACTGCTCGGTGAAGGTGGGGAACACGTCGGGATTCTTCTTCACCACGTCGATGTGGCCGGACAGGCTGTCGTACTTGCCCAGCAGGTTTTCAATCACGTCGTCCTCCTTGCCGGACTGGACGATCCAGTAGATGGTCACGTCCTGCTGCAGGTTATTCACCACCGCTTTCGTGTTGCTGGTGATGGAGTAGAGCTTGGAGGAGCTGATGTCGAATTTCGTCAGGGTGGTGGGCAAGGTGGAGACGAAAATGTTCCCCACGATCAGAAGCGAGAGCACCACCACGGTCAGAATCAGAGAGTAGGAGCCGCCCTTTAACGCCTGCCGGCTGGTAGGCGCTTTCGGCTGTTTCGGTTTTTTCATCAGTTATACCTCCGCTTTTCAAGGGACTGCACCGACAGGAACAGGAAAAACACAATGACGGACAGGTAGTAGGCCACGGCGGTCAGGTCGAAGACACCGTTGACGAAGACATCCAGCCGCTCGAACAGGGACAGCTTCGACATAATGCCGGGAAGCAGGCCCTCGAACTTGGAGCTGTCCAGGATGTACACCCCGGTCACCGCCGCCATCAGGATCAGGCTGACGGCGTAGGACAGGTTTTCGTTCCGGGTCAGGTGGTGGATCAGCACGCCCAGCAGCACCGCCAGGGCGAACAGGGCCAGCGCGGAGCCGGTGGCGGTGGCGGAGACGTACTCCGACAGGCTGACGCTGAAATAGTTCAGTAAAATGACCGCAATGCCCAGGCCCGCCGCGAAGCCCTGGTTCTCCGTCAGGGAGGACAGGAACACGCCCACCGCGATCAGCGCCGCGCCCATCAGGAAGAAGGCAGCCAAAGAGCCGTAGGAGGTCAGCAGATATACATCGCCGTATTGGGAGAAGATCAGCGGGTAAAAGCTGATGATGGCGAGAGGAATCAGGTACACGATCAGCAGGGCCAGGTACTTGCCCAGGATCACCTTCCCCGTGGTGATGGGCAGGGAGTACAGCAGCTGGTCCGTCTTCTGCTTGCGCTCCTCCGCGATGACCCGCATGGTCAGGATCGGTACGATGACCACAAACACCAGGCTGGAGAAGCTCAGCACGAATTCAAAGTTGCTCACCGCCGCCTGGAGGTTGTACAGCATGGCCCCGATGCCCACGAAGGCCAGCAGGAACGCTCCGAAGACGTAGGCCGTGAAGGAATGGAAGTAGAGCCGAAGCTCATGTTTCAGTACCGCGATCATTTGGCTTCCTCCTTGGTTTCCTTGTTGTCAGTCAGCTCCAGGAACACGTCCTCCAGGCTGCCTTTCTTCAGCGACATCTCCAGAATCGCCTTGCTGCTGCCCGCGAAGGCCCGGAAAAGGGAACCGGACAGGTCGTACAGGTCAGGCAGGTCCGTCTTGATGTGGGCCAGGGTGCCCCGGCGGGCTGGCTCCGTGGTCAGCTCTGTGATGTGTTCCACCTTGGCCAGGATCAGCCGCAGGTCCCCGGAGCCGCAGTCCGCCGTCAGCAGGATCTCATTGGGAGACAGGAGCTTCTTTTCCAGGTTGGCAGGGGTGTCGAAGGCCACCAGCTTTCCCTTGGCGATCATCAGGATCTGGTCACAGATGGTCTGGACCTCGGACAGGATGTGGGAGCTGAAAATCACCGTGTGGCTCTTGCCCAGGTCCCGGATCAAATCCCGGATCTCAATGATCTGGATAGGGTCCAGGCCCACGGTAGGCTCGTCCAGGATGATGACCCCGGGACTGCCCAGCAATGCCTGGGCGATGCCCACACGCTGCTTGTAGCCCTTGGACAGTGCGGAAATCCGGCGGTTCTTCACGCCCTCAATGCCGGTTTTCTGGACGACCTCGTCGATCTGCTGCCGCAGGGCTTCTCCCCGCAGGCCTTTGGCTTCGCCCACAAAACGCAGGTATTCCAGGGGCGACTCGTTCATGTACAGCGGCGGATGCTCCGGAAGGTAGCCGATGCCCCGCTTGGCCTGGTCCGGCTCCTCGAAGATGTCATGGCCGTCAATCAGCACTTTGCCCGAGGTGGCGGACAGGCAGCCGGTCATGATGTTCATGGTGGTGGACTTGCCCGCGCCGTTGGGGCCCAGGAAGCCGTAGACATGGCCTTCGTCGATCCGGAAGGAGATGTCGTCCAGGGCCCGGAAATCGCCGTAGTATTTGGTCAGGTGTTCAACGGTGATCATAGACGCCCTCCCTTGGTTGCTGCTTTTTCATTTTGCTCATCCTTTCTTTGAAATGGAAAAATCCAGTAACGATTCCGTCGTAACAGGACTTCTCGCATAAATGATCGTTTATGCGGGCAAGGCCCGCGGCGAATGCGTTACGAACTCCGGC
>JBJDXP010000201.1:0-25158 GCA_051866735.1 Candidatus Limivicinus sp. | reverse complement strand
TGGGCCTAACCACCACCATTCAATTTGGGGGTTGACTTCTAATAGTTAATCTTTCGTATACTATTTATTGTTATGCGCCCGGAGGGGAAATTATCCCACTATTGACCTTTTTTCTTTTTCGCGTTATATTGTCAATATCGTTGAAGAAAGGAAAGAAAACTATGGAATTTACATACAGACCCCGGGGCGTCTGCTCTCAGCTGATGGAGATCGAGATCGAAGGGGACAAGCTCAAGCATCTCAAAGTCACCGGCGGCTGCAGCGGAAATCTGCAGGGTATCGCCCGTCTGGTGGAGGGCATGGAGGTCAAGGAGGTCATCTCCCGCCTGGAGGGGATCCGCTGCGGCTTCAAGCCCACCTCCTGCCCGGATCAGCTGGCCAGGGCCCTGAAGCAGTGCCTTGAGGCCGAGGAATGAAGGGCCGGGCAGTCAAACTGCTGTCTCTGGCGCTGATTCTGTGCCTGCTGGTCTGCGGCGTTCCGGCCTTTGCCGAGGAGGCGGAACCGGAAGTCACGGACATGCGCGTCTATATCGACGGTCTGCTGACCTGCCGGGGCTATGCCCGGGGCGGGACGGCGCTGCTGCCGGTGGAGGACATTTGCCGCTTTTTTCATGTGGAGCTCAGTGTCACCCGGGACGACGGGGCGGGAAAGTATACCCTGTCGGCCCCCGGCCTGGAGGCGGAGATCGGGGACGGGAAGGAATATCTGCTGGCAAACCAGCGCTATTTCTATGCCCCCGGCGGCGCGGTGCTGATCGGCGGGGAGCTTTACCTGCCGGCGGAGGCGCTGACAAAGCTGCTGGGCCTGGGTTATACATTGACTGAGGATCTGCACCGCATGGATATCGACAGCGCCGAAATGCAGCTGGCCCGGGGCAGCAGCACCTATTACAGCGACAATTTCGGCACGGACGATGTTTTCTGGCTTGCCCGCATCATCCACGCGGAGGCGGCAAACCAGCCCCTGGCCGGGCAGATCGGCGTGGGCAATGTGGTATTCAACCGTATTGCCAGCGAAGTGTACCCGGACTCGGTATATGACGTGGTCTTTGACCGGGAGCATAACATCCAGTTTGAGCCGGTTATGAACGGCACGATCTACGCCGAGCCGGACGAGCAGTCGGTCATCGCGGCCTATCTGTGCTTTGAGGGCTACAATACGGTGGGGGACTGCATGTATTTTTTAAACCCCAGACTGGCGGACGACAGCTGGTTTCGCAGCAGTTTAAGCTTTTACGCCACCATCGGCGACCATGATTTCTACCGCTGATTGCGTAAATGAAAAGAATATGATAAAATGGGATGTGTGGAAACACATCCCATTTTTGTGAGGTATGATGATGATTTTGGAAGATTACCTGCGCGGCGGCTTTGGGGAGCTGGGGCTCCCTCTGGACGAGGACATGCTGCGGCGCTACCGGATATACTGCGATTACCTGGCGGAGATCAACGCCGTGATGAACCTGACTGCCATTGAAGGGGAGGAGGACACGGCCAGGCTCCACTTTCTGGACTGCGCGGCCCTGCTGACCATAGAGAACATGGGCGGCAAGCGCCTGATCGACGTGGGCAGCGGCGCGGGCTTTCCGGGCCTTGCGCTGAAGATCGCCTGCCCGGAGCTGAAGCTCACCCTGCTGGACAGTCTGGACAAGCGGGTAAATTTCCTGAAAAACACCTGCGAGCGCCTGGGCTTTGAGGATGTGACATGCATCCACTGCCGGGCGGAGGAGGCTCCGGCGGAGTACCGGGCGGCCTTTGATTTCGCGGCCTCCCGGGCCGTGGCCCGGCTGAACCTTCTGTGCGAGCTGTGTCTGCCCCTGGTGAAAAAGGGCGGGGCTTTCATCGCCATGAAGGGCCCGGACTGCGGGGCCGAGCTGGAGGAGGCGAAAAAGGCCATCCGCACCCTGGGCGGCAAGCTGGAGCGCCGGGTGGATTATACCATCCCCGGCACAGATGTCACCCACAGCGCCCTCATTATCCGCAAGGTGGCGGACACCCCGGCCAAATACCCCCGCCGCTGGGCGCAGATCAAGAAAACGCCGCTGTAAATGATTTCACCCACAAAAAAACTGTCATCCTGAAGAGCGAAGCGATGAAGGATCCCGTATGGTTACGCTTACTGTTCTCTTCACGGGATTCTTCGCCGTTTCACGGCTCAGAATGACAGGGAAACGAAAAAATGACGAAGGATCCTGTATTCAGAAGAAAAACCTTCTGTTTACGGGATCCTTCGCTGCGCTCAGGATGACAGAGATTTTTCGTTTCTCCGGCTTACAGCCCCAGGATCCGGGCCAGCTCCTCCACGCTGTCAGCGATGGGGTCGGCTCCGGCTTTTTCCAGCTGCTCCCGGCTGCGAAAGCCCCAGGGTACCGAGATGCAGCCCATCCCCGCGTTTTTCGCAGTCTGGATATCCACCTCTGTGTCTCCCACATAGATGCTCCGCTCTGCCTTTGCGCCGATGGCCTCCATCGCGAAGCGCACCATGTCCGGCGCGGGCTTGCGGGCCAGCCCTTCCCGCTCGCCCAGAACCACGTCGGGCACGCCGGGGTAATACACCCGCGCCAGGGTCTGCACCATGCTGTCCGGCTTGTTGGAGACAATTGCGGTCTTTACCCCTGCCGCTTTCAGGGCCTCCATCAGCTCCACCATGCCCCGGTAGGGCCGGGTCTTTTCGTGGCAGAAGCGGTCGTACAGACCGCGGTATTCCTCAATTACCTCCTCTTTCACACCCTCCGGGCAGTCCTCCGGCAGGGCCAGCTCCACCAGCCGCCGTGTGCCGTTGCCTAAAAAGGACTCCGCCTGGGCCGGGCTGATCTCCGCAAAACCGTGGTTTCTCAGCGCCATATTCAGCGAGGCGGCAATATCCTCAACGGTGTCCAGCACCGTTCCGTCCAGATCAAATAAAACTGCGTCGTATCTCATGGTAAACCTCTCCCGGCTCCCCGCAAGGCGGGGATTTTTTTCGCCGGTATTATACACCATTTTCCTGACGATTGCAAAAGTCTTGCTATTGCAGCGAAAATGTGGTATAAATGGTGAATAGAAACCGATTTTTGCGGCGTTTTTCCAATTAAGTGGTGAATCAGTGCATGTTTTGCAATAAGGAGCGATCAATGAAAACCCGGAAATGTTTCCGCATACTCTGTGTTCTTCTCTGCGCCTGCCTTTTGCTCACCGGCTGCGGGGAGGAGATAAAGACACCGGAGGAGGAGACGGTCAGCATCTGGCTCGTGGAAGGCGAGCTGCTGTCCGCGGAGCTTACGGCCCTGGCGGAGCAGTTCAATAATGCCTCTTTCCCGGTAAAGGCGGAGCTGAGAGCCTTTGACAATGAGGAGGAACTGGGCGCGGCGCTGGACAGCGCCCGGCCCGACCTGATCCTCTGCGGCCATGAGCGGGCCGTGGCCCTGTATGAACAGGGCCGGCTGCGGGACGTCTCATCGGGCTTTACCCAGACCCCGGCCTTCAGCGAAAGCTTTCTGAAATTGTCGGACTGCGTGGGCAGCGCTTTCTTCCCCATCGGGGCGGGGACGGAGCTTTTGGTGCTGAACGGCCCGGCCTTTGACCAAAGTGCGGCTTCCGCCCTGGGGCGGGATACGCTCACCACACCAGAGGGCCTTGGCGCGGCAGCCACCGCCTGCGGGCAGCAGGGGCAGGTGTTTTTCACCGCCGATTCCTTCACCGCCCTGTTTACCCTTGCCCTCGGCCCAATCGGCAGTGGTTTTTCCGGCGTCCGGGAGCAGGATATCCTCAGTGAGGACTATAAGCGCGTGTACAACCTGCTGGCCGAGGCGGCCTATGAGGGGGGACTTGCGGCCTGTGACAGTCCGGTCCTGCCGCTTGTGGAGAGCGGGGATGTCCTCTGCGCGCTGGTCTCCTCCACCGGTCTTGCCGGGGAACTGGGCGGGGAGTTGGAGCTGTACCCCCTGTCCGGACCGGCGGGCGGCTTTGCCCGGGCGGTGGGCCTTGCGGTGACCAGCCCCTTTTCCGGCCGGGAGCAGGCCATTGCCAAATTTCTCTCCTGGCTGCTGCAGCCCCAGCGGGCGGCGGAGCTGGCCCTGGACCGGGGGCTGATCCCCGCCGTCACCGGCTGGACGCCGGAGGAGCCGGGCCTGTTGGATACAGCCCTTTTGTCGCTCTTCTCCGCCGAACTTTACTTTCCGCCGCTGGACAGCGGCTATTTCCGCACGGACGGCGAGTTTGAATACAGATTCCGCGCCGCCCTTGAAATGTTGAAATGATTGTGATAAGATGAACTTACTATTGATTCGGAGGTACTCTTATGGAAGGTTACAGAGTTCTTGAGATAAAAAAGAGCGTTTTTGAAAACAACGACCGGGAGGCTGACCGGCTCCGTGCCGAGCTGAAAAAGGACCGGACATTCCTTTTGAATCTGATGTCCTCCCCCGGCTCCGGCAAGACCACCACATTGAAGGCCACCATCGCCGCGCTGAAGGACGAATTTCGCATCGGCGTTATGGAGGCGGATATTGACTCGGATGTGGACGCCGCCGCTATTGAGAAAACCGGCGTCAAGGTCATCCAGCTCCACACCGGCGGCATGTGCCACCTGGATGCGGGCATGACCAAACAGGGCCTTGAGGGCCTGGGCGTGGACGATGTGGATTTTGCCATTCTGGAAAACGTGGGCAATCTGGTCTGCCCTGCGGAGTTTGACACCGGCAGTGTGAAAAACGCCATGATCCTCTCCGTTCCGGAGGGGGACGATAAGCCCTTGAAGTACCCGCTGATGTTCTCCATCTGCGACGTGCTTCTCATCAATAAGATCGACGTGCTGCCATACTTCGATTTTGATCTGGAGGCCTGCAAAAAGCATGTGCTGCGGCTGAACCCCAACATCAAGATCATTCCCATCTCCGCCCGTACCGGCGAGGGCATCGACCAGTGGGCCGCCTGGCTCCGCACCGAGATCAAAAACTGGATAGAATAAAAAATCTTTCAGGGCCTCTCTTTAGGGAGGCCCTTTTCCTGCTATTTCGCAGAAAAGCATTGCGCTATACGACAAACTCTGTTAAAATGACAAAATATAGGCAAAAAATTTAACCGGAGGAAGAAAATATGGATATGAAAGAAACCCTGCGCTACACCGTGGCGGAAGAAGACCTGGACAGCACCGGCTACATGAGCCCCTGCGCGCTGATCCAGCAGCTGGTTCTGGCTGCTACCCTGCGCAACAAGGAAGAGGGCGCCAGCAAGGGCAACCTGAAAGCAAAGCTCAACGCGGTGTGGATGTTCCGCCGCATCAAGCTGGAGCAGTATCTCCCCTTTGCCCTGGGGGACGAGCTGGTCGGCTATGCCTCGGGCCGGACAAACTGCGAGACGGAGTACGTCCTGCGGGGAGAGTTTATGAAGGACGGCGTTCTGGCCGCCCGCATCGACCTGGTGATGATGCCCGTGCTGCTGAAAGGGCGCAACCGCCTGACTTGCAAGGACATCGAGCCGCTCTACACCACCAGCCCCCTCAACGAAGTGCCCAACTTCAAGCGCCTGCTGACGAGAGACGTGGAATACACCACGGAAAAGACCATCACCAAGGACGACTGCGATAAAAACGCCGCCCATTTCGCTTTCCACAACTACGCGGAGCTGGTCTGCCGGGAGACGGGCTATTGGGACGGAGAATACCGGATGCTCTCAAAGCTCCGCATCGACTACATCAAGGAGTGCGTCACCGGCAACACCATCAAAATGGGCACGCTCCCCAGAGACGGGGGCTTCACCGTACAGGGCATCCACATGGACGGCAAGCCCTGCTTCAACGCCTACTGCGAGTACAAAGCGCCCTGAACGAGCACGGGGAATCCCTTATTTTGTTAAAAAATATGGACTTATCACTATATCTATGGTATAATAATTTGGTTTAATGAATCAAAGCGCAATTTGGCGCTTTTTGGAGGAGCAAAATGGACAGAGAAATTCTTCGCCGCTATGCACGGCTCATCGCCCGTTCGGGTGTGAATATCCAGCAGGGGCAGTACGCCGTTATCCGCACCGCGCCCGAGCAGCTGGACTTTGTGGAGATGCTGGCGGAAGAGTGTTATCTTGCCGGGGCGGCCAAGGTGCTGATCGAATGGCGCTACCAGCCCTTTACCCGGCTGGACATCCAATACCAGAGCGACGAGGTCCTGGGCGGAGTGGAGAGCTGGGAAGAGGAGAATATCAGAAGAAAAACAGAGCTTTTGCCCGCCAACATCTACCTCTGCTCCGAAGACCCGGACGGCCTGGCCGGCATCGACCAGGACAAGTGGGCCAGGGCCCAGCAGGCCAGATACAAGATCACCCGCCCCTATTCCGACGCCATGGAGAACAAATACCCCTGGTGCGTGGCCGCCGTGGCCGGGGCAAAATGGGCGAAAAAGGTCTTCCCCGACCTGGCGGAGGCAGAGGCCGTGGAAAAGCTGTGGCAGGCAATTTTAAGCTGCGCCCGGGCGGATGGGGAGGACCCCATCGCTGACTGGCAGGCGCACAGCGACGATCTGCGCCGCCGCTGCCAGTGGCTCAACGGCTTGAATCTGCGCCGCCTGGTCTATAAAAGCGCCACTACCGGCACGGACTTTTCCGTGGGCCTGATGCCCCAGATGCTCTTTTGCGGCGGGGCGGAAAAGCTGCCGGATAAGGACGTGTGGTATAACGCCAACATCCCCTCCGAAGAGGTGTTCACCACCCCCAGAAGCGGCGACGCGGAAGGTGTGGTTTACTCCACCATGCCCCTGTCCTACCGGGGCGTGCTCATCGAGGATTTCTCCCTCCGCTTTGAAAACGGCCGTGTGGTGGAAGCCCACGCCGGGAAAAACGAAGAGGCCCTGAAGCTGATGCTGGCCATGGACGAGGGCGCCTCCATGCTGGGCGAATGTGCCCTCGTGCCCTACAAAAGCCCCATCCGGGAGAGCGGCATCCTGTTTTACAACACCCTTTTTGACGAGAATGCCTCCTGCCATCTGGCTCTGGGCATGGGCTATTCCAGCTGCCTGAAGGATTTTGACCGGTACAGCCCCGAGGAAGCCCGGGCTTTAGGCGTCAACGACTCCATGATCCATGAGGACTTTATGATCGGCGCGCCGGACCTGAACATCACCGGCATTACTGCAGACGGCCGCACGGTGGAGATCTTCAAAAACGGAGACTGGGCTGTCTGAGACTCGAAAAAGAAATAATCAGAAAGGCGGGGTAAAATGGAAAAGGAAAAGAAAAGTGCCCCCAGGGCAAAATTTTATGTGGAGCAGCAGCACTGGGCCGTCCAGACGGCCATCATCTTCATGGCGCTGTCCGCGGTATTCCGCATTGTGGGCTGCTGGGGAAAGTGGGACGAGCCCTTCTTTGCCGCTACCCAGATCGCTCTGCCTCTGATGTGCAATATTCTCTTTATCCTCTGCCTTGTGCTGCTGGGCAAAAAAGCCCTGTGGCTCACCTCGGTTCCGGTGATTCTGGGCGTGGTTTTTTTCATCATCAAGTCTTTTACCTTTGACAGCTGGCTGCACACGGTGCTGTGCATCCTGCTGTATCTGCTGGTGGCGGTGCTGTATACCGCTACGGTGTTCGGCATTATCCGCACCAAATGGCTGCTGGTGCCCCTGTTCGGCCTGCCCTTTCTGTACCACATTTTTGTGGAGGATCTGGCCGCCCTGCGTGACACAGCAAACCCCGTCACCCTCTCCGCCGGATTGCGGGAGATCTCTGTCCTCTGCGTCATGCTGGCTCTGCTTTTCACAGCCATCGCCATGAAGAAGAAAAAGCCCCAGACCGAAGTGGAGTTGCCGAAAATGAAGGCCCCCAAGGTCATCGCCCCCAACAAGGCGGAGAAGGCCGCGGCCGGGGAAAAACCGGAGCAGGCCTCAAAGACCGAAGAAAACAAAGCCGGAGACAGCAAATGAAACACAGGCAAAATACAGCCTCGCGCCAGACGGTGACGGGCAGCCATCAGGCTGTGGACGAACCCGGCTGGTTCAGCAGGCTGAAAACAAAGCTGAATATATCCAAGCGCGGCTTGTATATCATGGGAACCATCGCCGCGGTGGTACTGATCGTGGTCATTGCCATCGTGCTGCGCACTGCCTCCGAAAAGCGCAGCTACAGCGCCTATTACAACAGGGCGGTGGAGAGCTATGCCAGCGGCGACTACGACAGCGCCCTGACCGACCTGCGCAAGGCCGCCGCCGTGGACCAGAGGCAGGAGTGTCTGATGCTGATGGCGGACTGCTATGAGGCCCAGGGGAACCTGGACAAGGCCCTGGAGGTATTGCGCCTGCTGGATACCCATGACCCGGATGTAGCGGAGCGGATCCTTTCTCTGGAAAGGCGAAAGGATTCGCTGAACAGTGCGGGCAAGGTGAACATTGCCGGTACGGAATACGACATGAACACAGCCTCGCTCAGTCTGGCCGGTATGGGCCTGACGGACGGGGAGATGGGCCAGATCGCAAAGCTGTACGCTTTGACCAGTCTGAACCTGTCCGGCAACAGCATCACGGATATCCGTGCCCTCAGCACCCTGGGCGGGCTGACCGCCCTTGACCTGTCCAATAACCGCATTTCCGATATCAGCGCGCTGGCGGAACTGACTGGACTGCGCACGCTGTATCTGGATGATAACCCCATCACCGACTTTTCGTCGCTTTACGCCCTGGAAAATCTGACTACCCTGAGCATCAAGGGCATTGCCATCAGCGCGGAGCAGCTTCAGGCCCTGTCCTCCGCCCTGCCCAGCTGTGCCATCCACAGCGACGCCAATCAGGAGGACGCGGCGGATATCACCCTGGGCGGTGTCACCTTCAAGTCAGATGTGAAGGAGCTGAATCTCAGCAACAGGGGAATAACGGATATCTCCGCCCTTTCCGCCTGCCGGGCGCTGGAACGGCTGGATCTGACCGGGAATAAGATCAGCGATATTACGCCGCTGATGGATATCCCCGGACTGAAAGCGCTGATCATCAAGGACAACCAGGTCACAGACCTGCGGCCGCTGATGGCCCTCACCACCCTTGAGTACATCAACGCCGAGGGCAACGGCATTATCTCCACTGTGCCCCTGGGCTCCCTGACCGGGCTGAAGGAGCTGCATCTGGCGGAAAACCCCATCAGCGACTATTCCGGACTGTCCAAGCTCTATTCCCTGGAGACCCTGGGGCTGGAGAACACTGGCCTGCAGGACGCGGATCTGGACAGCCTGAAGGGCCTTTCCAACCTGCGGCTGCTGACCATCACCGATAACCCGGAACTGGGGGGAGAGGCGGTAGACAGGCTGAAGTCCTGCCTGGCTGCCAGCTATGTGGAGCATGACGACCTGGTCTATTCCATTGAGATCGGCGGAGAGAAGTTCAGGGAGGACCTGACCGAGCTTGATCTGAGCAACCGGGCCCTGACGGATATTTCCGCGCTGGCGCTCTTCAAAAACCTGGAGAGTGTGAACCTGCGGGGGAACAATCTGGAGAATATCAGTGTGCTGCAGTGGACCCGGGGGATAACGAAACTGGATCTGGCCTGCAACAGCATCTCGGATCCCACCGCGCTGACCAGCCTGCCCTATCTGGAGACGCTGGACATCTCCGGCAATAAGCTCAGTTCCGTGGATGTCTTTATCACGATGACCGGACTGAAGGAGCTGAATCTCAGCGGAAACAACATCAGCCCCGACCAGATCGAGCGTCTGCGCTTTGCCCTGCCGGGCTGCAATATTATCTTTGAATGAGCTACACCCGCTCCGGCCTGCCCGCCGGAGCGGGTTGAAATTTTGCCGGGCTTATGGCATAATAAAAAACTGCCGCCGGCTGGACCGGGGCAGATCGGAGCTTTAACATGAATCAAAGAGAACTGAATGAAATACGCCGCCGCATCCGGCTGGACCGGAGCAGCATCAGCCATATTTACGGCTGCTACGTCAACAGCAACCGGGAGATCATTGCCACCATTGACGAATCCATGGGCCTGCTCAGCCAGGAGGAGGCGGAGAAATACTTACAGCTGCTGAAAAAGTCCCTGTCCGGCGCGCTGGGGAAGAACCTGATCGATATCTCCTTTGCCACAAAGCAGGTCATGGACAGTGACGAGCACCGGCTGCTCTCCGCCCTGCGAAAGACCGAGCTGAAGGATGAGGAGCTGAGAAACGCCTTTTACCGCTGCGTGATCAACTCCATAAACATGGAGGAGAATAGCTATGTGATCCTCCTGGCCCACGACAATTACGATGTGCCCTACCGGGGCAGGGACGGCCAGCAGGACCGGGACGGCTCAGACCAGGTGTTCAGCTATATCCTGTGCAGCATCTGCCCGGTGAAGGCAGGAAAGGTGCAGTTCGGCTATTGCCCGGAGGAGAGCCGCTTCCAGAACTTCGCCCCGGGCCAGATCGTGGCCGCCCCGGAGCTGGGCTTCATGTTCCCCAGCTTTGACGACCGGGCCGCCAATATCTATAACGCCCTGTTTTACTCCAAAAACACCGAGGAGATCCATCAGGATTTCATCGACGCGGTGTTCCGCACCCAGGTGCCCATGTCCGCCGGACACCAGCGGGAGGCCTTCCACGAGGCGCTGAGCCAGGCGCTGGAAAAGGAGTGCAGCTATGATGTGGTCCAGTCCGTCCATGAGCAGCTGCGGGAGCGGCTGGAAGTCCATAAGGAGAGCCGGGACCCGGAGCCGCTGACCATCTCTCAGGGGGAGCTGGGGGATATTCTGAAAAACAGCGGTCTGTCCGAAGAGCGGATCGATGATTTCCAGGGCCGCTGCCGGGAGAGCTTTGGGGAGGATGCGGAGCTGCGTCCCGCCAACCTGATCGACAGCCGCCGCTTTGCCATCGCCACCCCTGAGGTGAAGATCAGTGTGGACCCCAAGTTCAGCTACCTGGTGCAGACCAAAGTGATCGACGGGCGGAAATATATCCTCATCGCCGCCGACAGCGGCGTGGAGGTCAATGGCGTGGGCATCAACATTACGGAGGATTAAAGCAACAAGCAGCATTATCCCGCTGGATTTTTCCGCTGCCGTTCCTGCATCCTTAACCAGCTGAAAAGCCCGTACAGATCATTGAGCAGAAACATCACAAAGCAGACAAGGACCGACAGGTATGCCCGGTCTTCCGCCGAGGCATAGGCCCACAGAAAAATCAAAACCGTATCGTTGGCCGCGTAGGCCAGAGCAAAATAGGGACTTCTCCTGGCGGTCAGGTAAACCGCAATAAAGCTGGTGGTGATCGAGATCGTACTGGGGATAATGTTTGCCGTATGGAAAGCGGTTAAGATAAAATAGAAAAGGACCGTAATTACCGCAGCGAGGATGAACATCAGAAGGATCTCCCGGGCTTTTATCTGGTTCACCTTTACTTCCGCCCGGTTTCCGTTATAAGGATTGCGCAGCCAGGAAATCAGCGCGAAGAAGGCCATGGGCGCGGTCATCCCCAGATAGCTGATCATTTCGCCGTAATAGGAAAAGCCGTAGGAAATGATCCCATAGAGTATGCTGAAGAGGATGATCAGCACCTGCCCCAGAGGGTTGCCCTTGGCATTGAAGATGAGAGAGCTTGCGCCGATCATTGACGCGACCAGGGTCAGATAATTGACCCGGTCGAAAGCAATGAAGGACAGAACAATAAAAAGAAGGGAAGAACCCCACAGGGTCAGTTCCGTTTTGGTAAAATAGCAAAGGTAAGATTTGATCTGCTGCATAAGGACCTCCAAAAAAATAAGCATTCGTATACACATCTTCAAAGACCTAACGATGTGTAAACGAATGCTTTTGCATTCTGCCCTGATCTGCAATGAAAAACAGACAATTTTGTCTTTATCATTTTGCCGATCAGTTTTACTACCCGGTGGCAGCGCGGTATATTCTATCATAAAAAGGGAAAAAATCAAGACGGAAATTGATAGAATGGCACAGAAAACCGAAGGGAGACACTTTGCGGAAAAGTGGTCTCCCTTCGGTATTTATGCTTAGAAAATGACGTTCAGATCCACACTGCCGCTGATACCGTTGACCGTGCCGGCGGAGGTGAACTGCCACATGTTGTAGCCGCTGAAAGAGGGCAGCTTCTGGTCCCGGGTGTAGCTTGCCAGCCATACGTTGTATTTGGACACCTGGGAGAAATTCAGCGCCCCGTTTTCAAAGTAATACTGTCCGGCGTAGACGCCCGGGGTGTAGCCCCCATTTTTGACGGTGGTGCAGAAGGCCTCCACGATCTCATAGCGCTGCTGGGCTGTCAGCTTGTCGGCCCGGCCGTTGGGGTAGTCGCCGGAATACTCCATGTCGATATATACCGGCAGGTCAAGCGCGGTGCCGTTCAGAATGTTCAGGGCCAGACTGGCCTCCTCCACCGCCTCGTTGGTGTTGATGGCGGAGGAATACACATACACGCCCACCTTCAGCCCGGCGGCCTTGGCCTGCTGGAGATACTCGCCCCCGTTTTCCATCTGCTTGTAGGAGTTGCTGTCCTCAAACAGGGTGCCGCTGCCCCAGGTGCGGCCCGCCACGCGGATAATGGCAAAGTCGATGCCCTGGGCCTTTACCTTGGCCCAGTCGATCTCGCCGTTGAAATAGGACACGTCGATGCCCAGAGAGCTGGCCTTCGCGCCGTTGTCGTCAAAGTAATACAGCTTGCCGTCAATGCTCTTCAGGCCCGTGACCTTATTGCCGTTTATATCGTAATAAAATGTCTTGCCGTTCTCCGTCTGCCAGCCCACAGGGGTGGTGACGGTCTCCGTGGCCGGGGTGGCGGTAATGATATAGGCAGAGAAGGGGACGCCGGCGGTATCCATGACCTCTACCCGCTGGGCGCTCTCTTCCGTTATGTACTCCACGCCCTCCTCCGGCTCTGCCGGGATCTCTGTGACCTCGGTGACACCGTTTGCGTCGCTGCGCAGGATGGTGGTGACACGGCGCATACCGTAGGACAGGCGGCCGTTTTCCTCAACGGGCATAACGTCGCTCTCCTCACCGCTCTCGCTGAGCAGCAGACAACCGTTGGCGCCGGTCTCGTAGCTGTAATCGTAGACCGGGCGGCCACTTGCGTCTATAACCGGCTTGGTCTCCTCCAGTACAAGGCTGCCGCTGCCGTCATCCTTGACTACCGGTTCGTCGGTGCCGCCGATAATGATGACATCGCCGCTGCTCTCCGGGGTCTGAATCTCCTCGGCCGCCGCCGCCGGAGCTTCCTGAACCTGAGCGGGCTTGGTCTCCTCCTCCGGGAGCTGTGTCACAGGCTTGACCTCCGTCTGCTGGGCCACGTTGGAGATGGGGACGTACTGGAACTTGGCCTTCACGGTGATGCTCTGGGCTGCGGGGAGCGCATAGCCCTCCTTTTCCAGCAGATCCACCTTGTATTCTCCGGCAACGAGTTTCGTGCGGTAGAGCCGCCCGTCGGTGCCGGTCTTGAAGGCGTGCTCGGTCTTGTCCGGGTAGGTCAGCTTCAGATCAAATTCCACGCCGGTGATGGCTACGCCCTTTTCGTCGCAGACCGTAACTTGCAGATCCTCCTCCGTGGAGCTGAGCTTCAGCTGGAGCTTGATGGCCTCCGTCTCCTCAGCGTCTACCGGAGCGGCGCTGGGCGAGGGGCTGGGCGTGGCGGGAACCACGGCCACAACCGCGGGCGTCGGACTCTCCTGACTTTCCTGCGCGGGAGCGGGCTTGTCCGCTACCAGCGAAAAGACCAGGGCCACTGCGATGATCAGCAGACAGGGCGCGCTGATCAGCGCAATGCGCTTCCAGGGCAGCTGCCTGAGCTTTTCTATGTTCAGTTTGTTTTTCCGTTCATTCATGGTGCAGTTCTCCATGCAAAAGATTATGGTAACTATACCTTACACCAAAAGGTTACAATTTGTCAACAAAAAGTTAAAAAATTAAGAAATATTAGGAAAGGCTGGGGGAGGTAGATGCCCGTTTGGGGCAAAAAACACCAAAAGACCTCTTCGGGAGAGACCTTTTGGTGGAAATCATTATTTTTTCTCGTGCAGTCCGTGCTGCTTTTCCCAGCGGCGGCGCTGGCGGACCCGGACGGCCTCCTCCGCGCTGTCCTTCAGCTTGGGCAGGACCTGTTCCTCCAGACCCTCCTTGCCCCGCCGGATGAGCCGGACGGCGTATACAAGGGCTGTCCCCAGGGGCACCAGGGCGAACACCGTGGCGGCCAACAGCAGAATGACGCAGATATCCTCCACGCAGCGCGCGGCGTTCTCCCAGTAGGGGTACATCAGACCCATGGCCTGCATGGAGCGGGTGCCGGTCTGCCCAAGCAGCTTATAGAGCCGCAGCAGACCGAAGCGGCCGGTGTTTTCCAGCGCCTCGCCCCGGCCCAGGGTGAAGTTGGTCTTTACGGTATCCAGCGCGAAGCCCTTCACCGGCTCCGGCATCACCAGCTCATAACAGGTGATGGACTGCTCGTTTCCCGTCAGGCTGACGTAGGCGTCGTAGGACATGTAAAGCCCCTGGCCCACGGTGTAGGCCTTTTGGCTGGCAAAATCCTGCTCACGCTCAATGACGCCGCCCACCACAAAGGGCACGCCGTTGATCTTCAGGCTCATTCCGGTCAGCTCCGTGCCGCCGAACAGCAGCCAGGCCAGATCCTCGTCCAGCAGCACCCGGTCCTGCATCAGGTCGTTTTCAGAGATATAGCTGCCGCTGAGAAGCCGGATGGGGTGGAACTGAAAGAACTCGCCCCCCACGGCAATGACCGAAGCCTCGCCGCTGGCCCGGGAGCTGGACACGGTGAGCTTGTCCACCGCGCTCCAGGCGTCCACGAACAAGGTCTCGTCGTTATCAATATCCAGCGCGGCCTTGTGCAGCGCGTCCAGCAGTTTGTAGCGAAAGGCGTACATGTCGTTCAGACTCTGCTTTTCGTCCACGGGCAGATAGCAGCTGATCTGGCGAAACTCTGTGCTGCTCTCTCCCTGCCAGCGCTCCGCCGCCTTTTGCGCCTCCATATTTCCGGCGAGAATGCGGATGGTCAGCAGGCAGAGCAGGGCCAGCAGCACCAGCACGGCGTTCAGCGCAAGCAGGAATATTCTCTTTTTCCGTGCTTTAGCTTTCATATCAGTTTCCGTCCGCCATTCTCACCTGGTCGCCCTTCTGCACCGGCTTGTTGCTGGTGGTGATGACAAAGTCGCCGTAGCTCAGGTCGCCGGTGACAGCGGAGTTTACATCGTCGGCGGCGATGACCTCGATATCCACCCGCTGGGCAATGTAGCGGTTGCCCAGGGGGGAGTTTTTGGCCTCCACCGTCAGCACATAGCTGCCGTTGCTGTCCGTGCGGATGGCGGAGTTGGGGATAATGATGTCGTAATTCTGGCTCTTCTGGCCCACGGAAATGGTCAGCTCAGACCCGGCGTTCACATCGCCGCTCAGGTCAAAGGTCAGCAGCTTGCTGGTCTGGGGGTTTTTGGGGTCGGTCTTGATGTTGGTCAGCGTTGCGGTGATCTCGCTGCCCCAGTAGTAGTTGGTGACGCTGGCGCTGTCGCCCACACGGAGGCGGCGGGCCTGCTCGTTGGTGACGGAGAAGCTGAGGGAATAGCCCATATCCGGCACCTGGATGGTGCAGAGGATATCATCCTTGACCGCGGTGCTGCCCGCGGTGTAGGCGATGGATTCAATGATGCCGCCCACATTTGCGGTGATCTGGTTATCCTCACCGCCGGAGAGCTCGGCCAGCTCCTTCTTGGCCTTCTCGATCTGCTGGGCCATATCCTGCAGCTCCAGCGCAGCGGAGGCGGCGGTCTTGTTGTTCTGAATCTTGGTCTGGTTCAGGTTGTATTCCAGAGTGAAAAGCTCATCCTCAGCGGCCTTGCGGGCCTCTACGGCCTGATTGTAGCTCTCGGCATAGGGGCCGGCCCGGTTCAAAATGGCGTCCAGTGCCTCCTGGGCGGCGTCCGCTTCCGCCTGAGCGGCCTTTACCGTGGGGTCAACGCTGGGGTCAAGGGATTCCAGCAGGGCGTTTGCCGCGTCCAGCTCCGCCTGGGCGGCAGCCAGCTGCTGCTGGTAGCTGTCCTCCTCGCCTCCGGTTTCACCGGTCTCTTCGCCCTCAGCGGGTTCCGTGGAGGCTGGGGTCTCAGCGGGCTTGTTGGCCAAAAGCTCCTGGAGCCGTGTCTGGGCCTGGTCCCGGGTGATCACGGCGGCGTCGTAGCGGGTTTGAAGCTCAGCCCTGGCAGCGGTCAGGGCCTGATTGGCGCTGTCCAGACGGGCCTGGGCGGCTTTCAGCTCGGCCTCTGGAACGTTGGCGTTCTGCTCCAGGGCAGCCTTGGCGCTGTTTTCAGCGGCCTGGGCATTGGCCAGCACCTCTTTGGCCTTTTCAATGTTCCGCTCGTCCAGAGAATAGTCAAAGCTGGGCATGTTCACCGCGGTGCGCTGGTAGCTGAGTTGGAGCTGGCGCAGGTTTTCGGTGGCGGCGTCCAGCTCCTCGCTGGGGCCTTCGCCCAGAACAAAGAGCACGTCGCCCTGGTTGACCTCCTGGCCCACCTTGACCATGACGGCGCGGATCTCCCGGGTGGCCTGGGCCTTGACCTGGTAGCTGCCGTTGGATTCCACCGTGCCGGTGCCCCGCACCTTGGCGGTGATGGAGCCGCTGGTGACGCTTTGGGTGGCCACCTCAGCCAGGGAGTGGTTCATAAAGGTGTTGGAGAAGAAGGTCAGTACCAGCATCACCGCCAGAAAAATAATGGCGGCGTTTTTGACCCATCCTCTGTTTTTCACTTTGACTTCCATGCGCTTTTCTCCTCGTCAAATGTTATTCGTCAATCGCGTTCGCGGGCGACCGCAAGGGTCGCCCCTACTATCCTGTTTCAATCGGGACGTAGGGGCGGGGCTTGTCCCCGCCCGCAAAATTTTCCGGCTTTTCGGCCAGCTATTTTATCCCTTTACGCTGCCGGAGTTGGCGATGCCCTCCACCAGATATTCCTCGCCGTGGAGAAACAGCAGCAGGGAGGGGATCATGTATACGGTGGCCATGGCGAAGGCCAGGCCGATCTCCCCGGCGTTGATGCTGGAGAGAAACACCGAAAGGGGCTGACTGTCCGCATCCTGCAGAAGGATCAGGGGCTGCTCCACCATGTTCCAGTAGTCGATAAACACCAAAATAGCGATGGAGTAA
Source organism: Candidatus Limivicinus sp. (assembly GCA_051866735.1). Taxonomy (GTDB): domain Bacteria; phylum Bacillota; class Clostridia; order Oscillospirales; family Oscillospiraceae; genus Limivicinus. Next base: position 8,084 of record JBJDXP010000201.1, on the reverse strand, counting down.
AGGGCCGAGCGGCACTGGGGCAGGCAGATTTTGGTGAAGATATCCCACTCTCCGGCGCCGTCCACCTTGGCGGCCTCGATCAGCGAATAGGGGATGCGCCGCATGAACTTGGTCAGCAAAAACACGGAGAAGGGGGCGAACATGCCGGGGAAAATGATGGACCAGCGGGTGTTCAGAATGCCCAGCCAGTCGCTGACCAGGTAGTTGGGCACCAGGGTGACCTGATAGGGCATGAGCATCAAAATCACATAAAAGAAGAAGATGCCGCTGCGGATCTTCCCCCGCCAGCGGGTGAAGCTGTAGGCCGCCACGGAGGCGATGGCCACCTGAAAGATGACGATGGGCACCACTAAAATCACACTGTTCCAGAATTTCAGCAGGTATTCCGGGCTTTTTACCAGGCCCGTGATGTACTGGGACAAGGTGACCTTGTCCGGGATGAACTTCAGATTCACCTTTTCGGAGACGTAGCCTCCAGTGGTAGTGGAGAAGACCATACCGTAGTTTGCGTTGATCTCGCTTTCGGACATGAAGGAGTTGGTGATGGTCAGCACCGTGGGCAGCAGAAAGGCCACGGCAAAGAAGGCGCAGAGCAGAAACATGGCGCCCCGGCCAAAATAGCGTTTTTTCTTCATCCCTCCACGTCCTTTCCGAACCAATCCTCCGCCTTGAAGAGCAGGGCGATGATGACCACCATCACCAGAGCCATCAGCACCGCAGCGGCGGAGAGCTTCTGATAGTCCAGAGAATCAAAGGTGTTGTTCATGAAGTGCTGGAGGGTGTACAGCGTCTCGTAAGGATAGGACCCGGCCAGCAGATACACCTCTCGGAACACCTTGAAGGAGTTGATGAGGGATAAGATGGTGACAAACAGCACCGTGGGGGACAGGTAGCGCAGCTTGATGGCGAAAAACTTATACATCTCACCGGCGCCCTCCACGTCGGCCACCTCCAGCAGCTCCTTGGGGATGTTGTTCAGGGCGGCCATGAAGAGGATCATGTTATAGCCCAGGTTCTTCCACAGAAACAGCAGCAGTACCACCACCGGAGCAAACTGAGACTGGAGCCAGTCGATCTTGTCCGCGCCGAAGAGCATGAGAAACTCGTTGACGGTGCCGTTATAGTTGAAGAGCACCTGCCAGATCAGCACCACGGAGGCCACGGGCACCATCATGGGGCTTAAAAAAAAGGTGCGAAACTGGGACTTCAGGGGGATGCGGCTTTCCAGCATCAGCGCCAGGACCATGGACAGGACGACCGCCAAGGGCACGGCCATAGCGGAGAAGGTCAGGGTATTCTTGGCGGCCAGCCGGAAAGCGGAGTTATCGAACAGCTTTATGAAATTTTGGAGGAACACAAAGTTCTTCGATCCAACCCCGTCAATCAGGGAGTAGTAGACCACCACGCAGAAGGGCAGGATAAAGAAGATGCCCACGCCCAGAAGGCTGGGCGAGAGAAAGCACATGCTTTTGAGGAAATCCTTCCCTCTGTCATTCAGTTTCGGCGAAAAATTTTTCATACCATTTACCGCTTTTTGTGTTTTCGTTAGGGAATATTATACTACATGCAGTTGCTGCGCGCAAGACCCGCGGGCCGCCGCACAGGGCGGCCCCGCGGACCGTTTTCCAAAGCTTGCTGTCATCCTGAGCGCAGCGAAGGATCCCGTATGGTTACGCTGAAAGTTCTGTTTACGGGATTCTTCACCGCTTCGCGGTTCAGAATGACAGGTAATTTTTTATCTTTGTTCGTTGACAAAGATATTGGCCTTGCTCTGCACCAGCTTGGCGACCTCCTCGGCGGACTTCTGTCCAGCGAAGAAGGCGGCGGCCTGCTCGGTGACGATATCATAGATGGAGCTGTCGTAATTGGCCACCTTGTCGGTGCTCTCGATCAGTTCCATCAGCTTGTCGGCCTGCTCCTGGGTCATGGCGTAGATCTCCACCATATTCCCATTGCCCCAGCCGAAGCCGCCCTGGCTCTCTTCGATCTTGTTGCCGTTCTCGTCCAGAATAAAGTTTCCGTCGGCATCGGTCATGTACTTGGGGGTCATGGCCTCCTTGAGCTTGGTATCAAAGGCGTTTTTGTTGCTGGGGAAGTTCCACAGACCTTCCTGGAAGTCCTCGGTAAAGAAGCTGCGCAGGAACTGCCATGCGCCCTCCGGGTCCGCGCAGTTCTTGCTGATGGCGTAGCCGGAGTCGATGCCCAGCATACTGCCCACGCCGTTGTTGGTGGGGAAGCCGATGAAGGTCACATCGTCGATATCTCCGCCGAACAGGGACTGATACTGGAGAATGGAGGAGTCAAAGTCGGAGATGTAGGCGCTGATCAGCATCTGCTTGCCCTGGGCAATGCGGTTCCAGCTGTCATCCTCCTCGGTGTACTCATAGTTATCCCAGTCAAACTCCGCGGGGAACTTGTTGGCAAAGTTCAGCAAGTCAACGAACTGCTGAGAATCAAAATTGCACTGGCCGGTGGACCAGTCCACATAGTCGTCCATGTCCAGCATCAGGCTGGTCTGGAGGATGTTGTCTCTGGTGGTGTAGTGGTCAAAGATCTCGCAGCCCTCGGGCATGTTGGCCAGGGCCGCCTCCAGGTCCGCGTAGGTCCAGCCCGGCTCGGTGCCCACCACAGAGCTGGCGCCGGCCACGGTCTGGATGTAGAAGCTGCCTACGGTGGAGTAGAGCTTGCCGTTTTCCTCCACGGCCTTCAGCACGTTGGGGAAGAAGTCGTCGCGGCCAAATTCGCTGTCCGCGTCCATGTAGGGGTACAGGTCAACGATCAGCCCCTTGGCGGAGAGCAGGCTGCCGTCCAGACCGTTGAGGCAGATGATGTCGGGCAGGTTGCCGGCCATGATCTCGGTCTTCAGCTTGGTCAGGCCCGCCTCGTAGTCGTCCTCGGTGTTGTACTCGGAATAATCCAGAACCTCAATGCGGTATTTGTCGCTGTTACGGTTGAATTTGATGATGGTGTCCCGGTCGTTCCAGTTGACGTACTGGGTGGCCAGGGTCAGCACGGTCTTTTCCGTGCTGGGGTCATAGGGCTGCTTGGAGATGGTGACCAGCTCGCAGGTGCAGTTCTCGTAATTGCTGTCCCAGGAGTTGATCAGGCCCAGGACCTGGCCCTCGGCGTTGACGGCGAAGCCGGACAGGTTGTCGTTGTTTACATCGCAGCTGATCCAGTTGAAGAGCTTGGTCTTTTCCTGGGTGTCCAGCTTGTAGCCGTAGAAGTTGGAGCCGCTGGTGTAATACAGGTCGTAGTCGCCGCTGCCGCTGACGGTGTTGTTGGTGTCGCCGTCAAAGGGGATGTTCTCGCCCAGGGCCTTGGCGGCCACATCCACCACAGTGAGCTGGTTGCCGCTGTCACCCCAGTTGGAGACCACCACCCGGCCGTCGTTCAGGCGGATGAGCCGGTCAGGGTAGTTATCCATCTCAATATTGAACAGCTGCTCGCCGGTGGCGGGGTCAAAGCCGATGATGCCCTGATCGCAGCAGCAGATCACGGTGCCGTCCTCGCCGGCGATCATGGAGTAGGGGTAGAAGTAGCCGCCGTCCATGCTGCTGGTGTTCACCTCGCTGCGGGAGAGCTCCTTGCCGGTGGCGTCCAGCACGCGGAAATAGTAGTGCTCCTCATACTGATAGTAGTTGTACCACTCGTCGGTGTACATCTCCACGCCCTCGGGAGCGTCGTTCCAGTTGTCCCAGGCATCGTCCAGGGTGATGAGCTGGCCGTCCTGGCCCTGGATCATGGCGCTGATGTAGCAGCCAAAGTCATGGCCTTCCTCGTCGGTTTCCGGACGGATAGGCTCATAGTTTTCCAGCTTGGTCCTGTTGCCGTTGAAGTCCACAAAGTAGATGACCTGCTCGTAAATGTCGTACTGGCCTTCCCATTCGGCAGGCTGGTCATGTTCCTTCTCGCCCACCTTCTCGGATTCCACGGAGTAGAAGCCGTTTTCGGTAAAGAGCTGGGCATTCATCCCGTTTGTGCCGGTGGAGAGGGTTTTGTAGTTTGAGGTATAGACAAATTCAGGAACAGGGGTATCCTTGGGCTTGGCGGGAGTTCCCTGCTCGCCGTCCTTGCCGCAGGCCGTGAGCGCCAGCAGCATGACCGCCGCCAGCATCAGGGCCAGAATGCTTTTGATTCTCTTCTTCATATTTTATCCTCCATTGAGAAAAATTACAGTACAGGCATCCCCACGGAAAAGTACCGGAAAACCCGCCCATGGGGTGTCACGCATGCATTGTACCACATCTGTACGCCCATGTCTCTTAAGGTTTCTTAAATCTTTGTTTTTTTCGTTGTGAAAAGACAAAAATGTGATACAATGCCAGAAGAGGTGATCAAATGCCTAAGAAATCCAATATTTTAATTGTAGACGACGACGCCGATATCCGCAATGTGCTGCGCCTGCTCCTTCAGGAGCGCTATGAGGTGAGCGAGGCGGCGGACGGCTCTGCCGCCGTTGAATATCTCCGGGGCAACCCGGACACGGACCTGGTCATTCTGGACGTGATGATGCCCGGCATGAACGGCTATGAGACCTGTGACGCTCTGCGGGAATTTTCCAACGCCCCCGTGCTGTTTCTCACGGCCAAATCCGCCCAGGCCGACCGGATCTCCGCCTACAGCAGCGGCGGCGACGATTTTCTCTCCAAACCCTTCTCCCAGGAGGAGCTGCTGGCCAAGGTGGGCTCCCTGCTCCGCCGGTACAAGGAGTACCGGGGCAAGCCGGAGGCGGCCCTGGCCATTGAGGATCTGGAGGTGGACCTGAGCACCCGCAGCGTCACCAGCGCCGGTAAGCCCGTGCTGCTGACGGACACGGAATATTCCATCCTGGAGTACATGCTCCGCAACCGGGGCAAGACCGTCACCGCCCAGGAGCTGTATGAGGCCGTATGGAAGGAAAAGTTCCTGCCCGGCTCGGGCAACACCGTCATGGTCCATGTGCTGAACCTGCGCCGCAAGATCGAAGCCAATCCCTCCAGCCCCAAAATCATCCGCACGGTGTGGGGAAAGGGCTATCAGATTGATTAAGAAGATCAAAGCCTCCCTCAGTGCCAAGGTGCTGCTGTCGCTGCTGCTGGCCTGCGTTTGCGGTATGGCGGTATTTTTCACGGTCAGCGGCGTGGGGCGCTACACGGTGGAGCATTTGTATATGAGCAAGGAGTCGGTTTCGGCCCGCAAGGCGGAGATCTATTCCTCCTTCAGCTCCTGGGTCAACGCAAACCAGGTCTCCGGCAGGGACAGCGCGGCCATCGCCCGCTGGACGGCGGAGCATGAATATGTGACCATTGTGGTCTACGGCAGCAAGGACGGGGCCTTTCGGGCTGGAGGAGGACAGTCGGGACCGCCTGAACCGGGTATGAACTCCGCCGAGCAGTATTCCGGCCAGTATGGCAAGCTCTATCCCCTCCGCTTTGCCGACGGCACCTATCAGATCGCCATCAGCGACTCTTCCGAGGTACGGGAATACTGGGTCAATAACGTGCTGGCGGTGGCGCTGGCCAGCGTCACCTTCATCGCGGTGATGCTTGCCTATGTGCGCCGGGTCACCATGCGCATCATCTCCCTGTCCAGGGAGGCGGCGGAGGTCAGCGCGGGGGATCTGGAGCGGCCCATTGAGGCCGGCGGCGAGGACGAGATCGCCAAGCTCGCCGGGGATATGGACAACATGCGCCGCTCGGTGATCCAGCGGATGGGCAGCGAGAAGAAGGCCTGGGAGGCCAATGCGGAGCTGATCACCGCCCTGTCCCACGATATCCGCACCCCCATGACCAGCATGATCGGCTACCTGGAGCTGCTGCGGGACAGCGGCGCCCTGCCGGAGCGGGAGCAGGAGCTGGCGGCCATGTCCTATGAGAAGGCCATGAAGCTCAAGGACATGACGGACGATCTGTTCAAGTATTTCCTCATGTTCGGCTCCTCCCGGCCCAATATGGAGCTGGAGGACTACGACGCGGGAATTTTGATGGAGCAGCTCATGGGCGAGGCGGAATTTGACCTGCAGGACGCCGGTTTTACCGTGAACCGCATCGACATTCAGGGCCAGTACATCGTTCAGGCAGACCCCATGTATTTAAAGCGGGTCATGGACAATTTGGTATCCAACGCCCGGAAGTACGCGGATAAGTCCCGCCCGGTGATGTTCATCTGCGAGGTCAGCGGCGGGCAGCTGAGCTTCTGCATGTCCAACAGTATCGCGGTGCTGACAAACCCGGTGGAGAGCACGAAAATCGGCCTGCGCACCTGCGAGAAGATCATGGAGCACATGCACGGCGGCTTTACCACCCGCCGGGACGAGAGCCATTTCGCCGCGGAGTTCTCTTTACCCATAAAATAAACAAACACCTTTCCGGTCTGGGCCGGAAAGGTGTTTTGCGTCTTTATTATTTCAATGTCACGCGGAGGAGCACCGGGTTGTGGTCGGAGGCGATGAAGCCCTCGTCCAGGGTCTCCACGCTCTCCAGCGTCACGTTGGGCGACAGGATAAAGCCGTCGATCACATAGTGCTGGGTGTTCTCCGCATCCGCCGGGTCATAGGGCTGGTTCAGCAGACGGCAGCTGGGAACGCTCAGATCATAGGCGTAGGACCAGCCCTCCGGCAGCATGTCCTCCGTCAGTACGCCCGGTTCCCACAGCTCCGGGTGGGTATTGGGGTAGACCTCCAGACTTCCGGGGAAGATCTGGTTGAAGTCGCCCCCGGCAATGACGTAGTTGCCCTTTTCATATTCGGACTGGATAAATTCGTTGAGCTGTTTGGTCTGGGCGATCTTGCCCTCCCCGTCGTCATAGGCCTCCAGGTGCAGGTTCACCAGCACCAGCTGCTTGTCGCTGCCCTCGATGGGCAGGGTACTGACCAGCAGGCAGCGCTTCAGATTGGCCGTGCTCACCGGCCAGGAGAAGGGACAGGGCAGGGAGATGCGCTCCGCCCGCTCGATGGCGTAGTCTGTGGTGGTGAACACGCCGCTGTGCACCTTGCCGATGGGCGGCAGGGGGAAGGGGACGAAGGGGCAGGAGTAGTTCAGGGCGTGGGCGGAGTTGGCCCCGGCCAGAAAGGCGCTCTGGTCAATGCTGTATGTACGGGAGGAGTTTGTGTCCACCTCCTGCAGCATGATCAGATCCGGGGCGTTCTCACCATACAGCAGCTCAGATATATTCAGCAGGTTGGATTCCACCCGGACCCGGTCCGAGGATTTCACGTTCTCGCCGCCGTCCATAAAAAAGTCCGCGTTGCTGCCCAGACCCCCGTAGCCGATGTTCCAGCTCAGCACCGTCAGGCTCTCCCCCTGGGGCAGGGCCGGGGCGTTTTCGTCAAGGGTGGTGAAGTCCAGTTCCTCCACAGCATCCGGCTTATATTCCGCAATGCTCAGCCAGGCGATCAGCCCGGCGGCCGCCGCCACGATTACCAGGACGATGATGAGCAGCACTTTAAGAAATCTTTTCATCGAATTGACCTCCATTTATCATTCAATAGACATTATTATAACAGAATTCTCAGCTATTGAAAATAGACAAACGGTGTAATATAATAGGATAAATTGTCTGCATCCCATACGGGCGACCGCAAGGGTCGCCCCTACAGTTCTGTTCAAGCTGGGCTGTAGGGGCGGGGCTTGTCCCCGCCCGCAAAAAACAAACGGAGGAATAAATATGAGCTACGACAACATCAGACAGCAGGACAGAGAGGTATACGACGCCATGATGCGGGAGCTGCGCCGGCAGCAGGACCATATCGAGCTTATCGCCTCCGAGAACTTTGTCAGCCCCGCCGTGATGGAGGCCATGGGCAGCCATCTGACCAATAAATACGCCGAGGGCTACCCCGGCGCCCGCTACTACGGCGGCTGCGAATATGTGGACGAGATCGAAAATCTGGCCATTGACCGGGCCAAGGCGCTGTTCGGCGCTGAGCACGCCAATGTCCAGCCCCACTCTGGCTCCCAGGCCAACATGGCCGTGTATCTGGCTCTGCTTCAGCCCGGCGACACCATCCTGGGCATGAACCTGGACCACGGCGGACACCTGACCCACGGCTCCAAGGCCTCCATTTCCGGCAAGTACTTCAACGCCTGCTTCTACGGCGTGGA
>JBJDXP010000200.1:0-5147 GCA_051866735.1 Candidatus Limivicinus sp. | reverse complement strand
TGCTCCATACTGTGCAACTCTGACTTTACGTTCCATTGAGATAGCCTCCTTAAATCATCATTTTTATTGGTTATTATTTTAACAGCCTATGGGATGATTATACAGTCTATACCAAGGATAAAGTCAAGCATTATTTTTTCGGAAAACAGACCGGGATCTGGGTCTTGTAGATCATCTGCCGCTTGTCGAAATCCAGCACCGGAAAGTCCACGATCACCTCGCAGAGATAGTCCCCCACCACCTGGCAGCCGTGCTCGCGCACATAGTCCATCAGCCGCAGCACATTCTCCCGCTCCCGGGAAAACTCCGCGGAGCAGAGGCACACATAGGTGGCGGCGGGCACCAGCTCCGCGTCCCGGGCCTTGTCCTTTTCGTCCACGAACAGGAACACCTCGTTGGAAAACATGTTTCCGGACAGGAGATGCTCTTTCCGGATCACCGTGCCCACATTGCTGAAATAGGACAGGGGCATGTTGCAGCGGAGCAGATGCTGTTTTAGCTGCCGGAGCATGTATTCATAGCCGGTCTCGTCCTGGTCAAAGTAGTTCACATCGCAGGTATAGCGGTAAATATGCCGCTCGGGGATAAATTCGATGAAAATCTCCCCGTTTTTGGGCATGGCCTCGTAGCGCTTGAAGTTGTCCAGGGTGCGCATAATGGCCGCCCGGGAACGGGAGAGCTGTTCGATCCGTTCCTCCACCTGCCCGGCCTGCTCCAGCAGCAGCTTCTGCAGGGCGTCGGCGTCGTTTTCTTCCAGAAACTCCCGGATCCGGCGCAGGGTCATGCCGTAGACCTTCATGTTCTGGATCATGTCCAGCCGGGCGGACTGGGTGATGTGGTAATAGCGGTAGCCGGTCCGCTGGTCGGTATACTGGGGCTTCAGCAGACCCACCCGGTCATAGAGGCGCAGGGTCTGTTCAGAGATGTGGTTCAGCTCCGCCATCTGGCCGATGGTCAGTTTTTGCAGGTCCATAAACTTTACACCTACTATAATGTTATTTTGAAAAATCCGACCCCGGAGGCGGAGCGCAGGCTCCTGCCGCGGGGTCGGTTTGGTTTTATCTCAGCCGTTCAAAGCCGTCGTCGGGGTCTTCCTTTTCCTCCGCGGTCTTGCTGCGGAGATTGGCCGCCATGATCCAGTTGTAATAGATCAGCATCAGCGCGGCGGAGAGCAGGATCAGCTGCTGGCCCACATTCCGGGAGTCCGCCAGAGACATGATGCACAGAAACGCGCCGAACATGGCGAAAAACATGGCCCGCCAGGTGTTGGGCTGCCCGTAGGCAAAACCGGCCACATGGAAAAAGGACAGCATGGCCACGCACAGCGTCACAATTTCAACGGCAAAGTCCCAGACCACGCTGTTGATGGCGTTTTCCTTATAGCTGAGGATGAGCCAGACGGCAAACAGCAAAATGGGCAGGAAGGAGAACAGGCACAGGACCTTGGGTCTGAGCCAGGGTCTTTCCCTGTTGGGCGCGGACAGAAGCACCGGGAAGCTCAGCCCGGTCAGGATGGCCAGCACGGCCACAATGCGGAGCATGACGGCATTTTTATCCGTCTCGCAGGTGGCGAGGATCGCCAGACCGCCCACGCACATCAGTATGCCCACAGTCCAGCGGACAATGGAATACAGCTTTCCCGGGTTGGCCAGGGCCCCTTCAAATTCGTCCGGCAAAAAATAGCGCTGATTTTTGAACCGGTCCACAAAGCGGAGGAACACATAGCCCACGATCAGAATGCTCAGAGGGACCATAACATTCCAGAAGCTGCCTTTCGACAGGCCGTCCTCAAAGGCCAGCTGCCGCTGCATCCAGCGGAAAAACACGCCGAAAGCGCCGGCTCCGGCCACATAGGCGTTGAGTTCCAGGGCTCTTTGCTGATTGAGATGTTTATTTTTGTCTTTTTCTTCGTGCATAATCAAAGTCCCGTTTCAATAACAATGGTAACAGATATTTTACCCTTATTTGCACATTCAGTCAAGCCATAATCGGAGGGGCCGCTGTGAAGAAAACCATTCTGCTGTCATACCTTGCGCTGTTCATCGTTTTGGGCTTTCCCCTGCTGCTGCGGGGACGGGCCCTGCCGGAGCCGGAGGGGCCTGCCCTCTCCGCCGACGAAACCCCTGTGCCGGAGACAAGCTCCGCGCCTGCGCCCCTGGCCGCTTCCGGCCTTGCCCCGGCCCCGGACAGTATCTCCGTCCTCACGGGGGAGGGTGTGGTCACCATGGACATGCAGGAATATCTGGTGGGGGTAGTGGCGGCGGAGATGCCCGCCTCCTTTCAGGAGGAGGCCCTGAAAGCCCAGGCCGTGGCGGCCCGGACCTATGCCATGTACTGCGCCCTGGGGCAAAAGCACAGCGAGGCCCAGGTGTGTACGGCCTATGCCTGCTGTCAGGCCTGGCAGAGCGACGAGACCCTGCGGCAGAAATGGGGCGGGGATTACGACGCATACAGCCAGAAGATCCTCGCCGCCGTGGAGGCCACGGCGGGGCAGTACCTGAGCTATGAGGGCCAGCCGGCCTTTGCCGCCTTCCACTCCTCCTCCGCCGGGGCCACCGAGGACTGCGGACAGGTCTGGAGCCCCAGCCCCTATCTGGTCAGCGTGTCCAGCCCGGAGACGGCGGAGGACGTGCCGAACTACGTCAGCACCGTGGAATGTACGCCCTTAGACTTCCGGGACACCCTGCTTTACGCCCACCCCGAGGCGGACTTCACCGGGGAGGAGAGCGGCTGGATCGGTGAGATCAGCCTGGACGGCAGCGGCCGGGTGGCCAGCGCCGTCTTAGGCGGCGTCAGCGTGAAGGGCACCGAGCTGCGGCAGCTATTCAGCCTGCGCTCCACCGCCTTTACTCTGGAATACACCGGGGAGAGCTTTCGCTTTACCGTCACCGGCTACGGCCACGGCGTAGGAATGAGCCAGTACGGGGCGAACGTCATGGCCCGGGAGGGCGAGACTTACACCAACATACTGGCTCACTATTATCCGGGTACGGTTCTGGTCAGCTAAATCCGCTCATAGGTGCAGAAGCAGTAGCGCAGACCGTCCTCCTCCAGCCACTCCCCCTCGTCGGTGCAGACCCAGGCCGGGTCCGCGTCCAGGTTGGGGAAAAAGCTGTCCGAGTGGGGAGCTAAATCAATTTTTGTGAGAAACACACGGTCATAGTAGGGATAGAACTGCTTGTACACGCTGGCCCCGCCGATGACCAGGCAGCGGGGATGCTGGGCTGCTGCGGCCAGGGCCTCTTCGGTGCTGTGGACCACCTGGGCCCCCTCGATCTGGATATCCTGCCGGGTCACCACAATATTGTAGCGGTTTTTCAGGGGGCGGCCGCCGGGGAAATCAGAGAGGGTCTTCCGCCCCACGATAACGGCGTTTCCTTCGGTCACCTGACGAAAATGCACCCGGTCCGCTTTCAGAACCACCGGCTGGGTGCCGCCGTCGCCGATGCCCCAGTCGGAATAGACTGCAACGATCGCGTCCATGGCCCCTCCTTATATCGCCACCGGGATCTTGCCGGTGAACTCCGTATATTCATAGTTTTCCACGCTGAAGCTGTCCCTGGTAAATTTGTAGAAGTCGTCCACGGTGGGGTCGATGATGAATTTGGGGGCCGGCTTCGGCTCGTTTTTGATCAGCTCTTCGATCACCGGCACATGGCGGTCGTAGATGTGGGCGTCGGCAATGACGTGGACAAGCTCCCCGGGCACCAGGCCGGAGACCTGGGCCATCATCATGGTCAGCACCGCGTACTGCACCACGTTCCAGTTGTTCGCCGCCAGCATGTCCTGGGACCGCTGGTTCAGAATGGCGTTGAGCTTGTTGCCGCTGACGTTGAAGGTCATGGAATAGGCGCAGGGGTAGAGAGCCATCTCCGACAGGTCGGCAAAGGTGTAAATATTGGTCATGATCCGGCGGGAGGCGGGATTGTGTTTCAGGTCCCAGAGCACCTTATCCACCTGGTCCATGTCCCCCTCCGGGTAGTGGTGCTTCACGCCCAGCTGATAGCCGTAGGCCTTGCCGATGGAGCCGGTTTCATCGGCCCAGGCGTCCCAGACTCGGGTGCGAAGCTCGTTTACGTTGTTGCTCTTGGCCTGCCAGATCCACAGCAGTTCGTCGATGGCCGACTTCCAGAAGGTGCGGCGGATGGTGAGGATGGGAAACTCCTCGGACAGGTCATAGCGGTTTACAATACCGAATTTTTTCACGGTGTGGGCGCTCTCGCCGTCCTCCCAATGGGGGCGGACCTGCTGGTCGGTGTCCCACACGCCGTTATCAAGAATATCTCTGCAATTTTGGATGAATATTTCGTCTGCTCTGCTCATAGATGCACCGCCTTGTGTATAATTCAAACTATTTTACCACAGTCACAGCCCCGGGTGCAACAGAATACTATGGTTTGCGGAGGTGATGCGGGTGAAATTTGCCGTGATCGGCGGAGACAGAAGAGCCGTCCTGCTCTGCTCCATGCTGGCGCGGGACGGACACCGGGTACAGAGCTTCGCCCTGGAAAAGGCGGAGCTGCCCGGAGAGATACCAAAAGCGGGCTGCCTGCAGGGCTGCGTTTACGGCGCGGACTGCGTAATATTGCCGGTGCCTGCGGAGAAGGGCGGCTTTCTCAACGCCCCCTATGCTGCAAGCCCCTGCCGGATGGACGAACTGATCTCGGCGCTCTGGCCGGGGCAGATCGTCTGCGGCGGGAAGCTCAGCGAGAAAAGCCGACTGGGGATGATCGCCGCCGGGCTGCACCCGGAGGATATTTTGCAGCGGCAGACCTTTACGGTGGGAAACGCGGCCTTGACGGCGGAGGGGGCCGTGGGCTTGCTGATGGAAAACAGCGAGCGCAGCATTCTGGGCAGCCATGCCCTTGTCTGCGGCTGGGGGCGGATCGGCCGCATCCTGGCTCTGCGGCTGCGGGCTATGGGCGCAAGGGTTTCTGTGGCGGCGCGGAGCCCCGGGGACCGGGCGCTGGCTCGGGCCATGGGCTGCCGGGCTCTGGAATACAGCCAGCTGGAAGGGCTGCTGGACGGCTTTGACTTTGTGATCAACACCGTCCCCGCCCGGGTGCTCACCGACCCCATGCTGTGCTGCATGGCCGAGGGGGCGCTGCTGCTGGAGCTGGCCTCCCCGCCCGGCGGCTTTGACCGGA
>JBJDXP010000199.1:0-5302 GCA_051866735.1 Candidatus Limivicinus sp. | reverse complement strand
TGGGCCTAACCACCACCATTCAATTTGGGGGTTGACTTCTAATAGTTAATCTTTCCATATAGGCTCCCCTGAAAGGGGAGCTGTCACAGCTTTGCTGTGACTGAGGGGTTTGGTGAAGTTATCTTCGCGAATATGTAGACCACAAGTGGTTTTCACTGCGCTTTCAAACCCCTCCGCCCCCTCCGGGGGCACCTCCCCTTTCAGGGGAGGCATGAAACTGCGCTGTGACTGAGGGGTCTGACGCTTCCATGATTGCCGTACAAACACCCTCAAAGTTACGCATGACATCAAGATTGCTGAACCGGAGCACCCGCAGTCCCAAGCTTTGAAAGTGCCGGGTTCTTGCTTCATCATAGCATATTTCTTTCTCTTCACAATGCTGTGATCCATCCAGCTCAACAATCAATTTTGCCTTACTGCAATAAAAATCTGCGATATAATGTCCGATGATCTCCTGTCTTCTGAACTTTATGGGATAATCCCGCAAAAAATCAAACCATAGGTGTCTTTCCTCCTTGGTCATATTCTTTCTAAGTTCTCTTGCATTATGGAGCAGTCTGTTATCTCTCGGATGAATACAACCCATCTCCTTTCAGCGTCAACTCATTTATAAATTTCCGCATACACAAACAGCCTTCCCTTGCGGGAGGTGCCGCCGGTGCCGGTGACGGTGCCCTTGCCCGCGCCGCGCAGGGAGAGGATGTCCCCCTCGTGGACCGGGGCGTCGGTCTTGTCCGTGACGCTGTAGTTCAGGCTCAGATTCCCGGCGCTGATCTGCTTTGCGGCCTCGGTCCGGGACAGATTGAACATCCCCGCCGCCACCGCGTCCAGCCGCAGGCTCATGACGGAAAAGCTCACTTGCTTCACCTTCCGCTCCGGAGCCGGTACCTCGTCCAGCCCTAATTCCCGGGCCTTCACGCCGCAGCGCCCCACCTTCTCAATGCTGAGCAGGTGCCGCAGGACGCTGGGCAGGCAGAAGATCGTTGCCTTATCCTCCATGACCCAGATATCCCCCAGCCACTCCCGGCCGATGCCCATGCCCAGCAGTGCGCCCATATAGTCCCGGTGGCCCGGAGCGCCGAAAAAGGCTTTCAGCTCGATGGCCCGGATATACTCCTCCGCCGAGAAGTCCTCCTTCTCCATATAATAGGGCAGAAAGAAGGCCACGGTGCGCTCGCACTCCGGCCGGCCGCCGCTGAACACGATATTACAGTCGGCCCGGTGCTTTGCCCAGTTTTCCAGGCTGTAGCGCTCCGCCGGGGTAAGAAAGCCGGTGGAGGTCAGACTGGCCGTCCGCTCACAGCGGGTGCAGAGGTCCTCCGCCCGTTTCAGAAGTTCATTGTTTTCCATCCTTCAGCCTCGTCTTGTGCGGGTCCGGATTGCTCCGGCGCAGTACCTCTTCGATCTGACCCAGCACCCATTCCACCTCGCCCTCAAACTCCCTGGAGGAGCTGCGCAGCACGCCGGAGCGCAGGGCGGACAGGCGGATCAGATTGTCGCTGGTGATGACCCGCACGGAATAGTTTTTGCCGATGTCGTTGGCCAGGCGCTCGATATAGGCGTCGGCCGTCTCCCCGTCCTTGGTATAGGCCACATGGATATTGTGGTACTCGGTCCGGGAGCCGGGGTTTCCCGGGCTGCGGTAGCCGTCGAACACCAGCACCAGCTCCGCGCGGGTAAAGCCGCAGTAGTTGGAGAGCATGTCCATCAGCCGTCCCCGGGCCAGATCCAGATGCTCCTTTGCCAAGTCCTTCAGGGAGTTCCAGGCAAAGATCACATTGTATCCGTCTACGATGATATATTCCTTTTTGTTTTCCACAGGAGCCGGGGCCGGAGCCTGGTTTTTCTCCGCTGCGCGGTATTCCCGCCGCCGGATAGGGCCAAACTCCCGCTCCATGATGGCCTCCAGCTCCCGCTCGTCAATATCCAGACTGCGGCGGAAAACCGGGGCGGCAGGCTCCGGGGAAGCCTCCTTTTTCAGGCAGCTTTCCAGGTGCATATAGTCGGGCACCTGATCCCACTTCACGTTGAAGCCCGCGCCGTGGGCGCAGAACACCGAGTCGGCGGGGTTTTCCGTGTCGCTTTGGGCATCGTACGCCAATTCTTTGATGACGCTGTCGCTGTTTTTGCAGGGCCTGTATCCGTCCGGGCGGAGGAAAAGCCGGCCCCGGCCGTGGGAATAGGCCGCAAGCTCGTTCATATAGCCGCCAAGGCCGCAGACCGGGGCGCTGCCCTCGATCCGGCTCATGCCCCCTGAATCCTCCGGAGAGGAAAACTCCCCGCCCATGGCCCGAAGATCGTTGATGGCCCTGCCGATCTGCTCCGGCGGCACGGTGAGGGAAAAAGCGTAGTATGGCTCCAGCAGAACGCTCTTCGCCTGCATCAGCCCCTGGCGCACCGCCCGGTAGGTGGCCTGCCGGAAGTCGCCCCCTTCGGTGTGCTTCAGGTGGGCTTTTCCCGCGGCCAGGGTGATCTTCACATCGGTCAAAGGGGAGCCGGTGAGCACCCCCAGGTGCTTCTTTTCCGCCAGATGGGTCAGGATGAGCCGCTGCCAGTTCCGGTCCAGCTGGTCCTCGCTGCAGCTGCTCTCCAGCACCAGCCCGCTGCCCCGGGGCAGGGGCTCCATCAGCAAATGCACCTCGGCATAATGGCGCAGAGGCTCAAAATGGCCCACGCCCTCCACCGTGTCCGCGATGGTCTCCCGATACATAATACGCCCCGCGTCAAAACTCACGTCCAGGTCAAAGCGCTCCCGGATCAGGCTTCTCAAAATCTCCGTCTGCACCCGGCCCATGAGCTGCACGGAGATATCCCGCGTCCGCTCATTCCAGGAGATGTGCAGCTGGGGGTCCTCCTCCTGAAGCTGCATCAATTTGGGCAGCAGGGCCGCCGGGTCGGTGCCGGCGGGGAGGATCATCCGGTAGCTGAGCACCGGCTCCAATACCGGCTCCGCCGCCCGGTCCGCCGCGCCCAGGCCCTGGCCAGGCCAAGTGGCGCTGAGTCCCAGCACGGCGCAGACCTGCCCCGCCTGCACGGCGTCGGCAGTCTCGTATTTGCAGCCGGAATACAGGCGGATCTGGTTGATTTTTTCCTCCAGCTCCTCGCCGCTCTGGGCAGTATAGTGGAGGGGCGTTCTGACCTTCAGTTCGCCGCCGCCAATCTTCAGCCAAGTCATGCGGCTGCCCTGGGCGTCCCGGGCGATTTTAAATACCCGGGCGGAAAATTCGCCGCTGTCCTCCATGGGGAGGCAATAGTCGTCGATGGCCCGGAGAAGCTCCTCCACCCCCAGCGTTTTCAGCCCGGAGCCGAAAAAGCAGGGAAACAGGGAACGTCTACGGATCAGGGCCGGGATGTCCTCCTCACTGAGGCCCATATCCAGATATTTCTCCATGGCCGTCTCGTCGCAGAGGGCCAGCTTTTCAAAGAAGTCCTCTCCCCGGCTGGTGAAGTCCACACAGCCCTCACTGAGTTCCCGGCGAAGCCCCTCCATCAGGCGCTCCTCGTCCGCGCCGGGCAGGTCCATTTTCGTCACAAAAAGAAAGCAGGGCACATGGTATCGCTCCAGCAGCCGCCACAGGGTCTCCGTGTGGGCTTGCACGCCGTCGGTCCCGCTGATGACCAGTACCGCGTAGTCCAGAATCTGCACTGTCCGCTCCGCCTCGGCGGAAAAGTCCGCGTGGCCCGGGGTGTCCAGCAGGTACACCGTGCTGTTTTCCAGGGGCATGACGGCCTGTTTGGAGAAGATGGTGATCCCCCGCTCCCGCTCCAGCAGGTGGGTGTCCAGGTAGCTGTCCCGGTGATCCACCCGGCCCAGCTTTTTGATCTTGCCCGAGAGGTACAGCATGGCCTCAGACAGGGTGGTCTTCCCCGCGTCCACATGGGCGATCAGCCCCAGGCAAAACTGTTTTTTTCTCCGGCTTTCCGCCGCGCCGTCCATTCCGCTCCCCCCTTTCGCAGGTTTTCACAGTAATTGTGTTATTATATCACATCCGGGTAAAATAGTCGATAGCAGAAAACGCCGGTCACGCTCATGTGACCGGCGTTTTCGTTTTCTTACTTTTGACTGTGGCATGAACCGTGCATGGCGCAGTGGGCACAGTTACAGCCGCAGGAGGACTTGCCCTGCTTTTTCTGCCGGACAAGGTAAACGATGATGAAGGTAACTATGGCAAGTAAGACAAGGCAGATAAGAATGGTCCCAAGATTTGCGCCGATCCATTGCAGCATGGCAAGTCACTCCTTTGGTTTTAAAAAATTTGTTTGGTCAGGCTTTGACCGGTGAGCGTTTGGTGGCTTCTTTGTACGGTTTGAAAATCATGTAAATCATGCCGGCCAACAGTACCAGAGCCACGATCAGGCCCAGAACATTCACGTTGCCGGTGAAGGCATTGCCGAACTGGTTGATCATCAGGGCGATGACATAGGCAAAGCCGCACTGATAGCCGATGGCAAACCAGGTCCACTTGGCGTTGTTCATCTCCCGCTTAATGGCGCCGATGGCCGCAAAGCAGGGGGCGCACAGCAGATTGAACACCAGGAAGGAATAGGCGGTGACGCCGGTGAAGGCGGCAGCCAGATTCTGATAGACGGTTCCGTCGCCGCCGTCATAGAGGATGCCCATGGTGCCGACGATGTTCTCCTTGGCCACAAGGCCGGTGATGGAGGCCACGGTGGCCTGCCAGTTGCCCCAGCCCAGAGGCTTGAAGATCCAGGCGATCACGCCGCCGATGGAGGCCAGGATGGAGCAGTCGATCTCCTCCTCACTGAGCATACGGAAGACGCCGTCTACCCAGCCGAAGTAGGTGGTGAACCAGACCAGAATGGTGGAGAGCAGGATGATGGTGCCGGCCTTCTTGATAAAGCTCCAGCCCCGCTCCCACATGCTGCGCAGAACGTTGCCCACGGTGGGCAGGTGGTAAGCGGGCAGCTCCATGACGAAGGGAGCTGGCTCGCCGGCAAACATCCGGGTCTTTTTCAGCATGATGCCGGAGAGGATGATGGCGGCCATGCCGATAAAGTAAGCGGAGGTGGCCACCCAGGCGCTGCCGCCGAAGATGGCTCCGGCGATCATGGCGATAAAGGGCACCTTTGCGCCGCAGGGGATAAAGGTGGTGGTCATAATGGTCATGCGGCGGTCGCGCTCGTTTTCAATGGTACGGGAGGCCATAACGCCGGGCACGCCGCAGCCGGTGCCGATGAGCATGGGGATAAAGCTCTTGCCGCTGAGACCGAACTTGCGGAACACGCGGTCCAGAACAAAGGCGATACGGGCCATGTAGCCGCAGGCCTCCAGGAAGGCCAG
>JBJDXP010000198.1:0-26133 GCA_051866735.1 Candidatus Limivicinus sp. | reverse complement strand
CGGTGGCGTCAGGCCGGCCGTAGCGGATATTTTCCCTTATGGTCCCGGCAAACATAAACACATCCTGCTGGATGATGCCGATATTCCGGCGCAGGCTGCTCTGGGTAACGTCCCGCACATCCACGCCGTCCACGCTGACGCTGCCTCCGCAGACGTCGTAAAACCGGGGCAGAAGCTGGCAGAGGGTGGTCTTTCCGCCGCCGGAGGGCCCCACAACGGCGAGACACTCTCCCGGCTGAACATGCAGATCAATATGGCTGAGAACGGGGATACCGTTGCCGTAGTCAAAGGACACGTCCTGATAGTCGATCTCGCCCCGGACCGGTCCCATCTCTTTGGCGCCGGGTTTATCCTTTATGCCCGGCTCGGTGCGCATGACCTCAAGAAAACGGCTGAAGCCCGCGGAGCCCTGCATATACATCTCGGAAAACTGGGCAAGCTTTCTCACCGGAGTGACGAAGGTGGACACATAGAGGGAAAAGGTGACCAGATCCACATAATCCATTTTCCCGCCCATGATCAGCAGACCGCCCACGGCGATGACCAGTACATGAACAATACCGGTGGTAAACTCCATGCCGCTCATAAAAAGGCCCATGGTTTTGTAGTACTCCACCTTGGAACTGCGGAACAGCTCGTTGGCCTGGTCGAACTTGTCGCTCTCCTGCTGCTCGTTGGCAAAGGCCTTGGCTGTGCGGATGCCGGATATGCTGCTTTCTATGGCGGCGTATATCTCGGCGGTTTTTTTCTTTACCTCAATATTGGCCTTTTTCATCCGGATCCGTTGGGACAGGGTAAACCAGAGGCATACAGGCAGCACCACCGTCAGCACCAGAGCAAGCCGCCACTCAATGGTGTACATCACGGCCAGAGAGCCGACGATGGTCAGCGAGCAGATGATCACATTTTCCGGCCCATGGTGGGCAAGCTCTGTGATCTCAAAAAGGTCGCTGGTGATGCGGCTCATCAGTACGCCGGTGCGGTTTTTATCGTAAAAGCTGCAGGACAGATCCTGCATATGGGTGAAGATGTCCCGCCGCATGTCGGATTCCACCAGCACACCCATGCGGTGGCCCACAACGGTTATCACATAATAGAGAACGGCCTTGAGAAAATAGGCCAACACCATAATGCCCATTACCGCAAAGAAGGCGGGAAAAAGCTTTTCCGGCAGCAGCCGGTTCATGGACACTCTGGACACATAGGGAAATACCAGATCGATGATGGAAACAGTCAGCGCGCAGAGCATGTCCACCGCAAAGAGCTTTCTGTGCCCGGCGATGTAGGATATAAAAATTTTAAAAGGATTGTCGTTATAGTTTCTCTTCATTATCTCCCCCCGCCGTCTGCGTATCTGTCCCGCTGGGCCACAGCCAGCGCGTCACAGCGGTTATTGTATTCATTGTCGGCGTGTCCCTTGACCCAGTGGTAATGCAATTGGTGTTTTTCCGTCAGCTTCAGCAGAATTTCCCACAGGTCGCTGTTCAGCGCGGGCTTTTTGTCGGACTTGATCCAGCCCTTTTTCCGCCAGGAGACCGCCCAGCCCTTTTCCAGCGCGTCGATCACATACTTGGAATCGGAGTAGAGCTCCACGATGCAGGGCTCCTTCAGGGCCTGCAGCGCGGAGATCACACCGGTCAGCTCCATGCGGTTGTTGGTGGTCTGGGCTGCGCCGCCGGAAAGCTCCTTTTCCACGCCGTTATAGCACAGCAGCGCCCCCCAGCCGCCGGGGCCGGGGTTGCCGCTGCATGCGCCGTCTGTATAGATGGTGACTGTTTTCATGAAAGCTCAGATATCTCTCTCATACCGGGACAAGAGGACCTTGTATTCCTCTTTGTCGATGATTCCGTTTTTCAGAAAGCCGTCCAGCTGGGCAATACGCCGCTGCCGGTCCCGCTGAAAATTCTCCGCTGAGGCGTTTTCATTGTAGACCGCCTGGGGCGTATACACCGGTCTTTCCGGCTGCTTCGGCGCGTTCTGACGGCGGTCGTTATCCGGCCTCGACCACCGGACAGGGGCAGACGCCGCAGAATTTTTCTGCGCGGCCTTTTTCCCCGCCTTTACCGCAATAATCACCACAGCGGCAATCAGGGCAATGGCAAGAATAAACAGGATGGCTCTTCCGCCGCCTGCGCTGATGACGTTCATCAGAACGATAAAGCCGATAACGGCAAGTATGCCTTTTCCGCCCGACGGATTCTTTTTGCTGTTTTGTCTTTCCCGGTCGTTCATTGAATGGCCTCCTTAATCTGGACTCCCATTATGGGAACAGGATCATTCTTTGGCACTTTCCTCGTCGATCTCTTTTTCCGTCTTTTCCATGGAGATGACCTTGCTGCCCTCCATCAGGCGCATGACACGCACGCCCTGGGTAGCCCGGCCCAAAACGGAGATGTGGTCCGCCGCCATGCGGATGATGGTGCCGTCGTCGGAGATGACAAGAATATCGTCCTCCGGATCCACCATTCTCACCGCGGCCACGTTGCCGGTCTTTTCGGTCACATTGTAGTTCTTTATGCCGATGCCGCCTCTGCCGTGGATGCTGTACTCCTCCAGCTCGGTGCGCTTGCCGTAGCCCTTTTCGGTGATGCTGAGCAGCTGCTGTCCCTCAGCGCTGCTGCCGGCGCCCACTACAAAGTCGCCCTCCCGGAGCCGGATGCCCCGGACGCCCACTGCGGTGCGGCCCATGGGGCGCACGTCGTTTTCGTTAAAGCAGACCGCAAGGCCCTTGTTGGTGGCGATCAGGATATTTTCATTTCCGGTGGTAGGCAGGACGGAGATCAGCTCATCCCCCTCGTCCAGGGTCAGCGCCCGGATGCCGTTTGCCCGGATATTCTTCAGGGCTGCCTGGCTCATGCGCTTGACGGTGCCGTTTTTCGTGACAAACATCAGATAGCTGTCCTCATCCAGGGCGCGGCCCCGGATCATGGCGCTGACCTTTTCTCCGGTGTCGATCTGGATGATGTTGATAATATTCGTGCCTCTGGCGTTTCTTCCGGCCTCGGGGATGTTATAGCCCTTCTTGATATAGACCCGGCCGGTGTCGGTAAAGAAGAGGATATTGTCGTGGGTGGATGCGGTGAACACGGTCTCCACATAGTCCTCGTCCTTGGTGGCCATGGCCCGGACGCCCTTGCCGCCTCTGCCCTGGGCCCGGTATTCGCTGACGGGCAGGCGCTTGATATAGCCGCCGTGGGTCAGGGTAAAGACGCACTGCTCCTCCTCGATCAGATCTTCAATATCGATCTCGTCGGCCACGTCCTGGATCTCGGTCCGGCGCTCGTCGCCGAACTTGTCTCTCAGGGCGATAAGCTCGTCCTTCAAAACGCCTTTAATGAGCTCGGGGTCGGCAAGCAGGCTCTTGTAGTAACTGATCTTCTCCTCCAGCTCCTTGTACTCCTGCTCCAGCTTCTCCCGGTTCAGGCCCTGAAGGGAGATCAGGCGCATGTCGCAGATGGCCTGGGCCTGCACCTCAGACAGGCCGAAGCGCTTCATCAGGTTCTGCTTGGCGTCGTCATAGCTGCTGCGGATGATGCGGATGACCTCGTCGATGTTATCCTGGGCAATGAGCAGGCCCTCCAACAGATGGGCGCGCTCCTCTGCCTTGCGCAGGTCGTATTTTGTGCGCCGGACGATGACTTCCTCCTGGAAGTTCAGATATTCGTCCAGAATATGCCGCAGGGAGAGGATTTTCGGCTGGGTCTGGTTATTCACCAGCGCCAGCATATTGATGGAGAAACTGGACTGCAGCGCCGTCTGGGCGAAGAGCCGGTTCAGCACCACCTGGGGATTGGCGTCCCGCTTCAGCTCGATGACGATGCGCATACCGTTGCGGTCGGTCTCGTCCCGCAGGTCGGAGATACCCTCCAGACGCTTTTCGTGGACCTGGTCGGCGATATTTTTGATGAGCTGCCGCTTATTTACCTGATAGGGAAGCTCGGTGACGATGATGCGGGTGCGGTTCTGGCCGAACTCCTCAAACTCCGCCCGGGCGCGGACGATGACCTTGCCCCGGCCGGTGGCATAGGCCTGGCGGATGCCGCTTCTGCCCATGATGATGCCCCGGGTGGGAAAGTCCGGCCCGCTGATGTGCTGCATCAGGTCGTTTAAGGTGGCGTCCGGATCGTCCAGAACGCAGATGCAGGCGTTGATGACCTCTCTCAGGTTATGGGGCGGGATATTGGTGGCCATGCCCACGGCGATGCCGCTGGAGCCGTTGACCAGAAGGTTGGGGAAACGGGAGGGCAGTACCCTGGGCTCCTTGCGGCTCTCGTCGAAGTTGGGGTCCCAGTCCACGGTTTCCTTGTCGATATCCCGCAGCATTTCGTTGGAAATTTTGGAAAGTCTCGCCTCGGTATAACGGTAGGCGGCAGGAGGGTCGCCGTCCACGGAGCCGAAGTTGCCGTGGCCGTCCACCAGCATGTAACGCATGGAGAAATCCTGAGCCAGACGCACCATGGCGTCGTAGACAGAGGCGTCTCCGTGGGGGTGGTAGTGGCCCAGCACGTCGCCCACGCAGGTGGCGGACTTTTTGAAGGGCTTGTCGCTGGTGAGACCGCCCTCATACATGGTATACAGAATACGCCGGTGGACGGGCTTCAGACCGTCCCGCACGTCGGGCAGGGCTCTGCCCACGATGACAGACATGGCGTAGTCGATATAGCTGGTCTGCATCTCGCTTACCAGCTCCGATTCGGTTATGACCTGATTGGGAAATGCGATATCCTCAGGTTTGTAATCTCTTTTATGTGCCATATGACCTCACTTCCTCAGATATCCAGATTGACCACATACTTGGCGTTCTGCTCGATCCACTCGCGCCTGGGCTCCACGTCCTCGCCCATGAGGACGGTGAATACCTGGTCCGCGCGGATGGCGTCGTTCAGGGTGATGCGGCGGAGAGAACGCTTTTCCGGGTCCATGGTGGTCTCCCAAAGCTCGTGGGGGTCCATCTCGCCCAGGCCCTTGAAGCGGGAGATATCCACCTTGGCGTTGGGGTTGTCGGCGCGCATCTCCGCGCTGATCTGGTCCCTCTGCTCATCAGAATAGGCCACTCTCTGGGTCTTGCCCCGGACCAGCTTATACAGCGGCGGAACGGCGGAATACACATAGCCGTGCTCGATCAGCGGGCGCATATAGCGGAAGAAGAAGGTCAGCAGCAGCGTGCGGATGTGGCTTCCGTCCACATCAGCATCGGCCATAATAATGATCTTATGATAGCGGAGCTTTTCGATATTGAACTCGTCCCCGATACCGGCGCCCAGGGCCACGATCAGGGGATAGAGCTTGTCATTGCCGTAAATTTTATCGGCACGGGCCTTTTCCACGTTCAGCATCTTGCCCCACATGGCAAGGATAGCCTGGAAGCGGCTGTCCCGGCCCTGGATGGCGGAGCCTGCGGCGCTGTCGCCCTCGACGATGTAGATCTCGCAGAGGGAGGGGTCCCGCTCGTTGCAGTCCTGGAGCTTGTCGGGCATCTGGCCGGATTCCAGCCCGGTTTTGCGGCGCACAGATTCCCTGGCCTTTCTCGCCGCCTCTCTGGCCCGGTTGGCCATCATAGCCTTGTCCAGAATGGCCTTTGCCGCGGCGGGATGCTCCTCAAAATAGGTGGTCAGCTGGTCGGAGACAATGCCGTCCACCAGGGTGCGGATATAGGCGTTGCCCAGCTTCTGCTTGGTCTGGCCCTCAAACTGGGCCTCCGGCAGCTTGACGGAGATCACCGCGGTGATGCCCTCGCGCACATCATCGCCGGATACCTTGTCGTCGCCCTTGATGATGTTGTTCTTGGCCCCGTAGGCGTTGATCACACGGGTCAGCGCGGTTTTGAAGCCGGTCTCGTGCATACCGCCTTCCGGGGTGTGGATGTCGTTGGCAAAGGAGACCAGAGTCTCACTGTAGCCGTCGTTATACTGCAGGGCGATCTCCGCCACAGCGTCGCCCTTGGTGCCGCTGAGGTAGATGACCTCGTTGTGAATGGGGGATTTGTGGCGGTTCAGGTAACTGACATATTCCCTGATGCCGCCTTTATAGCACATGGTCTCGCTCTGCTCTTTGCCCGGGCGCTTATCTTCAATGGATATGGTCAGACCGCCGTTGAGGAAAGCCTGCTCCTGCATACGGGTGTGCAGGATCTCATAGTCATACACCGTGTCGTCAAACATCTCCGGGTCCGGCTTGAAGCGGACAGTGGTGCCTGTACGCGCAGTATCGCCGATGACGGTGATGGGCTGGGTAATGTCTCCCCGGGAAAAGCGCATCTGGTAGATCTTGCCTTCCTTGTGGACTTCCACTTCCAGCCACTCAGACAGGGCATTGACCACGGAAGCGCCCACGCCGTGCAGGCCGCCGGAGACCTTGTAGCCTCCGCCGCCGAACTTGCCGCCGGCATGCAGCACGGTGAATACCACTTCCAGAGCGGATTTTCCGGTCTGCTCCTGGGTATCTACAGGGATGCCGCGGCCATTGTCGGTGACGCGGATGATGTCGCCCTCTTCGATGACCACTTCGATCCGGTCACAGAAGCCGGCCAGGGCCTCGTCAATGGAGTTATCCACAATCTCATAAACAAGATGATGCAGACCGGAGGAGGAGGTAGAGCCAATGTACATACCGGGGCGTTTTCTTACCGCTTCCAGCCCTTCCAGCACCTGGATCTGCGATGCGTCATATTCCTGATTGTTCTTTTCTATTTGATCAGACATTGATTTTCCTCAACTTTCCTTCTTGGAACAATTTTATAACGTGCCGGACTCCGCCCGGCGAAGCAGTGTGGCACAAGCCATCTGACTGAGATATACGGTCTTTTGTCCCCGCTCACAGCAGACCACAAAGGACTTCGGGATATCCTCCGCGGCGTTGATGACCTGTCCGGCCTTTTCGGCCAGATTCAGGTATTTTCTGGTGAGATGGGACTGGGAGGTGATATCCAGGTCGAATATGCCGATGATTTCCCCGGTATTGACCACTGTCCCTTTGCCAAGGTGAAGATACATCAGCGTATCCTGCCTTTCTCCACAAACAGGACCCGGCCGCCGGTGCGGCTGGAGATACCCTCGTCCTCGCAGCAGGTGATCAGGGTTTGTCCGCCGCCGATGCGGTTGAGCACAAATTCCTGCCGCTTCACGTCAAGTTCGGACAGCACGTCATCCAGCAGGAGAATGGGATATTCCCCGGTTTCCGCAAGGAAAATCTCCCGCTCGGCCAGCTTGATGGACAACGCCGCCGTCCTGGTCTGTCCCTGGGAGGCAAAGCTCCTGGCCGGTTTGCCGTTTATGGCAATTTCCAGATCATCCTTGTGTGCGCCGGTGAGGCATTGACCGCTTTCGATCTCCGCCTGCCGGTGCTTTTCCTGATGCTCACAGATATCGTAATAGATTTCCTTGGCGCTCCCGTAAATATTTTTCACGGTGCTGACGGTGGAATAGCTGATGGACAGCTCTTCCCCCGCGCCGGAAAATTCGCTGTGTATGGGGGCCGCCGCCTGGTCCAGCCTTGCGGCAAAGGCGGCCCGGTAGCGGATCAGTTGGGCGGAGGCTCTGCACATCCCGTCGGAAAATTCGTCCAGAGTATCCAGCAGAGAGGGCTTTTCCCGCCAATCCTTCAAAATCCGGCTTTTATGCTCATAGAGCCGGTTAAACTCCGACAGGATCTCTCCATATCTGGGCCGGATCTGACTGATGGCGTTATCCATGAGCCTGCGCCTTACCGCCGCTCCTTCCTTGATCAGGTTCAGGTCGTCCGGGCAAAAAAGCACCGTATTGATCACCTGGGAAAGCTCCCCGGCGGATTTTTTCACGCCGTTTACTAAAATCTTTTTGGCATAGCCCGGCCGGATCAGAACGTTGATGGTCTGGCTGCGGTCATGGCTGACCACGTCGGCCAGGATCTCCGCCGAGGAATAGCCAAAGCCGACCAACTCCTTGTCGAACCGGGTGCGGAAGCTGCGCCCGGCCGAGAGCATATAGACAGCTTCCAACAGATTGGTTTTCCCCTGAGCGTTACGGCCTGATATTACATTGGTCCCGCTGCCGAATTTCGCTGTTTCCCATTCATAGTTGCGAAATCCGTTCAGTGCGATCTTTTCAACTCTCATTCCTTTGTCACTTCAAGGCTGAAGCGGTCAAAGTCCACTCTGTCGCCGGGATAGATTTTCTTTCCCCGCATGGTGCAGACTTCGCCGTTCACCTTAACCATGCCCTCGCTGATCACGTATTTTGCCTCTCCGCCGGTACCTACCAGCGCCGCAAATTTCAGCAGGGAATCCAGCTTGATAAATTCTGTATTTATTGTTATTTTTTCCATTTTTCCCTCTCATCAGTCGCCTGCGCGCAGACGCACGGGAAGGATCATGTAGGTAAAAGCGCCGCTGCCGTCCGACGCGTCGATCACGCAGGGGGAGGAGGCGGTATTCAGGCAGATATTCAGCTTATCCGTGCCGGAGGCGGCTTTCAGCGCGTCCATCAGATAGCGGTCGTTAAAGCCGATCTCCAGTCCTTCGCCGCTGCCCTCGCAGGTACAGACGTCCTCCGCTTTGCCGATGGGGGTGATGCAGAGGCAGTCGATGCTGCCGTCGTTGAAATTGAGCCTGACGGGGCTGCTGTTCTTTTCGCTGATGATCAGAGCCACACGGTCAATAGTGGACATGAACTCCGCTCTCTCCACCTGAACGGTAAAGCGGAATTTGTCGGGAATGGATTTGCGGTAATTGAGAAATTCCCCTTCCAGCCGGCGGGTGACCACCACGGTCTCCCCGATGGAGAAGGAAATGTGCTTTGCGCCCACGGAAATGCTCACCTTATCCTCCGTGTCGCCGCAGATGCGTTCAATATCGGAAAGGGCGGAGCCGGGAACCACAAAAGTGCAGTTTTCCACATTTTCGCCTTCGATCTTCTCGCAGCGCTTAGCCAGACGGTAGCCGTCAACGGAAACAAGGGTCAGCTCGCCTTCCTCTATCTCAAACAGGGTGCCGGTGTAGATGGGGCGCACATCGCTGTCGGACACGGCAAAAATCGTCTGGTTGATCATGTTTTTCAGCAGCTTCTGGGGCAGGTCCACACGGTTTAGGCCGTCCACGCTGGGCATTTCCGGATAATCGTCCGCGCTGATGCCCATAAAGTTAAACTGGCTTTTTCCGCATTTCACATTGATATTGTTGTTTTCATCGGCGCTGATGCTGACGATCCCGTCAGGCAGGCGGCGGATCATTTCACCGAAAAGCCGTGCACCTACAACAACAGAGCCGGTCTGCTCGATGTCTGCACCGATATTGGTGTATATGCCTTCTTTCAGGTCGTAGCCGGTAACTCTCACATCCGTATCTGCCTGGATCAGCAGACCTTCAAGGGCCGGGATAGGGCTTTTTGACGCTGTTGCTCTTGAGGCAATGGTGCAGGCAGACTGGAGCAGATATTTCTCACAGGTAAATTTCATTTCAGTTCCTCCTTGAAAAGGGAAAAATGTTTGTCTATACAGCTATAAAGGATAATTTTTTGGTAGTCGTAGTAGTAGAAAAAATTTTTGTGGAAAAGTCCCCGCAGCCGTTGAAAGCAGGGATTTTTTTCTGTTCAGAAAAAAGTTGAACATTTTTCTGTTTTCCACATCATCGGTGGGCTGATTTTTTCTCCACAAGCGGTTTTTCACTTGTCCACAAAAAAATGTGGAAAATTAATTGGAATTGATATTGGAAGTAATGTCTCTTACAATGCCGGCCATGGAGCTGTCGGTTTTCAGCAGATCTTCGACCTTCCGGATGGAGGCCAGGACGGTGGCATGGTTTCTGTCCTCGTATTCCGCGCCGATATCCTTCAGAGAGAGATTGGTCAGCGAGCGCATAAGGTACATGGAGACCTGTCTGGCCATGGCGGTATTTTTGGAGCGGTTTTGTCCTCGCAGGTCCTCTTCCTTCAGAGAGTAGTATTTGGCTGTCTCCTTGATGATAATATCCGGCGTAGGGATGTAGGTGCCGATTTTGATGACGTCCTTGATGGCCCGTTTCACGGAATCAATGGTGATCACATCGTCCAAAATCTCCTTATAGGCTGTCAGCCGTTTGATCACGCCTTCCAGCTGCCGGATATTGGCGGTGATGTTTTCCGCGATATACTCCACTGCCTCGTCTGAGAGCAGGAGACCCAGCTGAGCCGCCTTGTTGCGGATGATCGCCATTCTGGTCTCCAGATCCGGCGCCTGAATATCCGCCATCAGGCCGCCTTCAAAGCGGGTACGCAGACGGTCGTCCAGAAGGGACATCTCCATGGGTGGACGGTCCGAGGTAATGACGATCTGATGTCCGGCCTCAAAGATGTTGTTGAAGGTGTGGAAAAACTCGTTCTGGGTCTGCTGTTTGCCGGCGATGAACTGAATATCGTCCACAAGGAAAAGATCCACATTTCTGTATTTGGTGCGGAAATCTTCGCCGGTGCCGTCTTTAATGGCCTGGACCAGTTGATTGGTAAACTCGTCCCCTTTGACATAGGCGATTTTTTTTGCAGGGTCTTTTTCATGGATCTCCTGCCCAATTGCCAGCAGAAGATGGGTCTTTCCCAGGCCGGAATTTCCGTAAATAAACAGGGGATTGTATATTGCGCCGGGCTTTTCCGCAACAGCCACAGCGGCTGCATGGGCAAATTTATTGGAATTTCCCACGATGAAGCGGTCAAAGGTATAGCCCTCCATTTCCGGCAGGGAATTTTCCGCTTTTTTCTTTATGGAAAAGTCGTTGATCTCATCACCGGCCAGAACCAGAATATCAAAATCGCAGGAGAACAGGTCGGAGAGGGCTGCCTTTATGGTATCGCCAAAGCGGGAAATGATGATGCTGCGCTTAAAATCCGTGGTGGTATGCAGCACCAGCTTGCAGTCGTCGATCTCCACGGGGGTGCAGTCGGAAAACCAGGTGCTGATGGCTGTTGGCGTGAGCTGCTTTGAAAGAATTTTTACGATTTCATCCCATATATCGTTTACAGAGTTCATTAACGCACCTCATTTGCGATAATATTCCTAACTATAAGAGTATAGCAAAAAACTGTATACTTTGCAAGATATAAATATAATATAGTAGGGGAAAACGAAAAAAGGCCGCCCTGTTCGGACGGCCATCAAGGCATCGGCAAAGCTCGATGCCTTGATGGCTTATTCAGGAGTATTCAAAAATACTCCTGAATAAGCATGGATTGTACGCCGAAAGGGGACTCCCGTCCCCTCTCCGCGCTCTCCCCATGCAATTCTATACACTGCCGATAGCTTTGTCTACAGTCTGAAGGCCGCCCTGTTCGGACGGCCTTTTATTATAATATTATTTTTTCTTCAGTTCTTCCAGAATCTGGGCAAGCAGCTCTTCGCTGGTGGGCTTGGGCGGCTCTTCCGGAGCGGCTTCTTCTGAGGCCTCTTCCTTCTTATGTGCCAGGTCGTGGGCCTTATTCGCCACCTTGACGATGGCGAATACCACCAGCGCGATCAGCAGAAAGTCGATCACTGTGCCCACAAAGCTTCCAAAGCCCAGGGTAATGGCCTCTTTCACCACTTCACCCGCCTCGTCATATACGGCGGGGCGGACCAAAATGTTCAGTGCGGTCATATCTCTTGTGCCGCAGATCCAGCTCACAAGGGGCAGGATCAGGTCATTGACCAGAGAAGTGGTGATCTTGCCGAAGGCCCCGGCAATGACAACGCCGATAGCCATATCCAGCACGTTGCCGCGCATGATGAAGGCTTTAAATTCATTGAACAATTTTTTCATTTGATTCTCTTTTCTCTCTTATTTGTTGGGGATAAGGATCTCTGTTCCGCCCATGTACGGCCGGAGAACTTCGGGAATGGTCACGCTGCCGTCGGCCTGAAGGTGGTTTTCCAAAAAGGCAATGAGCATACGGGGAGGAGCAACCACGGTGTTATTGAGCGTATGGGGCAGATACATCTTGCCGTCGGCGCCCTTGACGCGGATCTTCAGACGGCGGGCCTGAGCGTCGCCCAGGTTGGAGCAGGAGCAGACCTCAAAATATTTCTGCTGTCTGGGAGACCAGGCTTCAATGTCGCAGGACTTCACCTTCAGGTCGGCCAGGTCGCCGGAGCAGCACTCCAGCTGGCGCACAGGGATCTCCAGGCTGCGGAAAAGCTCCACGGAGAAGCGCCACATCTTCTCATACCAGGCCATGGAATCCTCGGGCTTGCAGACCACGATCATTTCCTGCTTTTCAAACTGGTGGATGCGGTACACGCCCCGCTCTTCAATGCCGTGGGCGCCCTTTTCCTTGCGGAAGCAGGGGGAATAGCTGGTAAGGGTCTGGGGCAGCTTGTCCTCGGGAATGATCTGGTCGATAAATTTGCCGATCATGGAGTGCTCGGATGTGCCGATCAGATACAGGTCTTCTCCCTCAATTTTATACATCATGGCGTCCATATCGGTCTGGCTCATGACGCCTTCCACCACGTTTCCGTGGATCATAAAGGGCGGAATGCAGTAGATAAAGCCCTTGTTGATCATAAAGTCTCTGGCATAGGCCAGCACCGCGGAGTGGAGCCTGGCGATGTCGCCCATCAGGTAGTAAAAACCGTTGCCGGAAACTCTGCCTGCCGCGTCCATGTCCACGCCGTTGAAGCTCTCCATGATCTTGGTGTGATAGGGGATCTCAAAATCGGGGACCACGGGCTCACCGAATCTCTCCACTTCCACATTGGCGCTGTCGTCCGGGCCGATGGGGACGGAGGGGTCAATGATATTGGGGATATTCAGCATAATGGCGTGGATACGCTGGGCATACTCCTCCTCCAGGGTCTCCAGCTCGGCAAGACGGTCGGCATTGGCCTTGACCTGGGCCTTAACCTTTTCGGCCTCTTCCAGCTTGGAGGGGTCCTTTTTGGCCTGGCCCATCAGAATGCCGATCTGCTTGGAGAGAGTGTTTCTGCTGGCGCGGATCTCGCTGGCTTCGGTGATGGCCGCGCGGTTTTTGGCGTCAAGCTCGATGACCTCGTCCACCAGGGAGAGCTTCTGATCCTGAAATTTCTTTTTGATGTTTTCCTTTACCAGATCCGGGTTTTCTCTTACAAAACGTATATCAAGCATGTTCTTTTCTCCTCATCTTTTATTTGCCAAGACCGCGCAGAAGCTCAATCAGATTCTCCCTGTCGTCGGCCCCGTAAAATTCAATTTCAATTTTGCCTGTCTTTTTTCCGTCGGTCAACTTCACCTTTCTGCCCAGCGCTTTGGAGAGCTGATCGGAAATTTCCGCCGCGTAGTCAACGGAAACGCTGTTGTTATTTTCCTTTTCCTGTGCAGGTTCTTTAGCCAGCTTTGCGGCCAGCTGTTCTGTTTTCCGGACGGAGAGACCTTTTTCCCGGACCTCCGTTGCGGCGTCCAGCTGTTTTTTATCGTCGGTTATGGAGATCAGCGCCCGGGCATGGCCTGCTGACAGCTCGTTTTTCTCCACCATTTCCAAAACCTTGGGGGAGAGGGACAAAAGACGCAGGGCGTTTGTGATGCTGGGCCGGGAACGGCCAACGCTCTTTGCCGCTTCTTCCTGGGTCAGACCAAACTCTTCAATCAGCGTTTTATAGCCCTTGGCTTCCTCAATGGGGTTCAGGTCTTCTCTCTGCAGGTTTTCCACCAGAGCCAGCTCAGCGGTCTTCCGGTCGTCCGCCTCGATCACTCTCACCGGCACCTCGTCCAGGCCTGCCATGCGGCTTGCTCGCCAGCGCCGTTCGCCGGCGATGATCTGATAATAGCCTGTGTTCAGCTTCCGCACCGTTATGGGCTGGATCAGCCCATACTGGGCGATGGAGTCGGCCAGTTCCTGCAAGGCCTGCTGGTCAAAATACTCTCTGGGCTGGTCCACTCTGGGTTCCACCTTGGAGATGGGCAGAGTCAGAAGCTCTGATTCGTTTTTTTCATTCAGGCCGTTTGCACCAAAGAGGACGTCCAGTCCGGTGCCCAGACCCTTCTTTTCTCTTGCTGCCATTTATCCTCCTTTTCTCTCGCATCTGTCCATAAATTCCTGGGCCAGGGCCATATAGGCCTTTGTGCCTTTATTGTATTTGTCGTATTCAATGCCGGGTATGCCGTGGCTGGGGGCTTCGGACAGCCGGATACTTCGGGGGACTACTGTCTCATAGACTTTGCTGCCCAAAAATCTTCTCAGTTCGTTTTCCACCTGGGTGGTCAGATTCATCCGGGAATCGTACATGGTCAGAACGATCCCTTCCACCTCCAGCCGCCGGTTCAGCCGCCGGTTGCACATTTTGATACTGGTCATCAGGTCCGTGATGCCTTCCAGGGCGTAATACTCGCACTGCATGGGGATCAGCACGCTGTCCGCTGCCACCAGGGCGTTCACCGTCAGCAGCTCCAGCGAAGGGGGACAGTCTATAAATATATAGTCGTAATCTGTATAGAGACCGATCAGCGCCTTTTTCAAGACGTATTCCCTTTCTTCTGCGTCGATCAGCTCCACTGACGCGGCGGCCAGTTCGTTTCCCGTGGGGATCACGTCGCCGTAATCCGTATGTACAATGCAATCCTCCGCCGGACTGCTGTTGATGAGCATATCGTAGGTGTTGGGCCTGTTGGTTTTGGATACGCCCATGCCGGAGCTGGCATTGCCCTGGGGGTCTCCGTCCACCAGCAGCACGCGTCTGCCTATTTTATGCAGAGCGGCGCTCAGGTTCACGCAGGTTGTGGTCTTTCCCACGCCGCCCTTTTGATTTGCAACTGCAATTATTCTTGCCATGACGATCTCCATCCTGCACTTTTCTTTTCGGCAGACATTATAACAGCATCCTGACACCTTTTCAATGTTTCACGTGAAACATTTTGAATTTTTGTAAAATTGAATGTTTCACGTGAAACATCAGCCAATCAGCATATCAATGTCGCCAATAGAAAGACCGTCATGGACCGCCAGATCAATGCCGTAGCCGATCAGCCTGGCGGCGCTGCGCACCAGACTGTCAATATTCCGGGGCGTGACAAACATATGAGCATTGCCTCCGCCAAGAAGCTCAGAGTCGATGACCGTGGGAACGCCGATCCCCACAACAGGCACGCCCAGATAATCCTGACTCAATTCCTCCCGGTCGTTGCCCACACCGGAGCCGGGGGCCACTCCCGCGTTGTTTACCTGTATGGTCCGGCAGAGCCGGTCCGGATCAGAACCGGCCAACGCGTCCACGGCGATGACAAGCTCCGGCTTCAGTAAATCGCAGAGGGTTTTGATATGCAGAGCGCTTTCAATCCCGGAGGTCCCCAGAACGCCGGTCCGGCAGAGGGCGAGAGAATGAAAAGAAGAAAAAATCGGATCACCGGAATGTTTCAAATGCCGGGTCACGATCAGGTGGGAGGCGGTAAGAGGGCCCAGGGCGTCGGGCGTGATATCCGGATTGCCCAGAGCAGCCACCAGCACAGAGGAGGGGGACACGCCGTCAAAGCAGCTTCTGATTAAACGGGCCAGGGCCTCCGCGGCTGGAGCAAAGGAATCAGAGCCACGTTCAAAGAAGCGCTCCGGCTCCAGCGTGTAATATTTGCCTACAGGCTTTTTCAAGGCCTGGGCGCCCTCTTCGTTTTTGATCTCCACAGCGTACAGGGGAAAGCCGTTCAGGGTCTCCTCCCTCGCAATCACACCGGGGATAGCATTTTTCTTTTTAATCTCCCGATGGGCCTCGGAAGCCATATCGGTTCTGACATTTATTCCCATACTGCACCTCACAGAAATCAATATATTGTGTATTTTTTCCGAAAAGGACAAAAGAAATAACAAGCGAAAAAAATAAACTTTTTTTTGCAAAAAACTCTTGATTTTCGAAACTATATTTGCTATAATTTCAAAACGCGAGTTATGTATAGCTCAATTTTATAGGAGGAGGTGGCGATCGAACATGGCCAACATTAAATCTTCTGCCAAGAGAGACGAAAAGTCCAAGCAGCTCAGAGCAAAGAATCGTGCTGATAAGACCGAGCTCAAGACCATGATGAAAAAGTTTGACGCAGCCGTTGCCGATGGCAACCGCGACGCAGCCGTCAGTGCCTATAAAGTTGCCGTTAAGACTGTTGACCGTGCGGCTTGCAAGGGTCTGCTTCACAAGAACAACGCAGCTCACAAAAAGTCCGCTATGGCTGTAAAGCTCAACGAGATGGCTTAAGTTTTCAGCAACACAAGGACACAGGTTTTCCTGTGTCCTTTTTGCTTTATTTACCGGCAGATTATTTATTAGCAGATTTTATACTATTCTCGTACTATTCTCGATTTCAATCTTTAATATCAGCTTGGTCTATTGGCGCAATACGGCGTTATCGTCACTTGCCATACACAAAGTATGGCGGCGTTCCTCTGCCTTGTCTTGCACCAATATCCCAGCGCTGCTGATTAAATCTTTCAATCAAGAATTAGTATTATCCATTTGACCCTGCGCCCCGCAGGGATTATAATGGAAAAAAGAAAGGGGAGCATACAGATGAAAAAGAAGCTCATGCTCATCATCAATCCGGCGGCCGGACGGGGCGGATTTAAGGTGAACCTGCCCGAGGCTCTGAATGTACTGGATATCGGTGGATACAGAACCACCCTTTTTTTTACCTCCGGACGGGGAGAAGCAACGGAATTTGCGGCTGAATATGCGTCAGAATATGATACGGTAGCCTGTATCGGCGGCGACGGAACGCTGAGCGAGGTGCTTGCGGGCCTGATGCGCCTGAAGGATCCTCCTCCGGTGGGTTATTTCCCCATGGGCACGGCAAACGACGTTGCCACCACCCTTGCCCTGCCGAAAAACGACACTGTAGGAGCGGCAAAGCGTATGCTGGCGGGTACGCCCCATCCCTATGACATCGGCGGTTTTGACGGGGACAAGTTTTTTGCCTATATCGCCGCTTTCGGCGCTTTTACCGAGGCGAGCTACTCCACCCCCCAGAATCAGAAAAAAGTGCTGGGTCACCTGGCCTATGTGCTGCAGGGCGCGGCCCAGCTGCCCAAAATCGAGGCATACAGGACCCGGGTGGAATACGATGAGGGCGTGATCGAGGCCAATCTGGTCTACGGCAGCATGTCAAACTCCACCTCTGTGGCAGGGATCGTCCGGCTGAATGAGGAGATGGTCAGTCTGGGCGACGGCATGAGCGAGCTGGTCCTGGTCAAGGACCCGGGCAGCGTGGAGGGCTTCGGTGAGATTTTGACCAGCATACTCTCCCAGAAGTACGACAGCGACAAGCTGCTGGTCCTGCATACCAAACGGGCAAAGTTCAGCTTTGAAAAGCCGGTGGCCTGGACCCGGGACGGCGAGGCCGGGGGAGAGTACACGGAAGTGGAGCTTTGCAATTATAAAGCGCCGGTCAGGCTGATCTTTTGAATTTTGCTGTTGCAAAAAAAGAACATAATAGATATAATATCAAAATCAGCGCAGAGACGCTGAAAACATATTATGCGTGCCCAAGGGCACAAAGAAAGGATGAGTGCCAATATGAAGCGTCAAAAAATCTCCGGCATCTATGCAGACGCATCTTCGTTTGACGGTCAGAAGCTCACTGTCTGCGGCTGGGTCAGAACCGTCCGCGACATGAAAAACTTCGGCTTTATCGAGCTGAACGACGGCAGCTGCTTTAAATCCCTGCAGGTCGTATTTGAGAGGAGCAGCCTGAATAATTACGAGCAGATCGCAAAACAGAATGTTGGCGCCGCCCTGATCGTACACGGTACTCTGGTGCTGACGCCGGAGGCCAAGCAGCCCTTTGAGCTGAAAGCGGACGAGATCCAGGTGGAGGGCCCCTCCACGCCGGATTATCCCCTGCAGAAAAAGCGCCACAGCGTGGAATTTCTCCGCACGATCCAGCATCTGCGTCCCCGCACCAACCTGTTCTCCGCGGTGTTCCGTGTGAGAAGCGTGGCGGCCCAGGCTGTGCATGACTTTTTCCAGGGTCAGGGCTTTGTGTATGTCCACACCCCCATCATCACCGGCTCCGACTGTGAGGGCGCGGGGGAGATGTTCCGGGTCACTACCCTGGATCTGAATAACCCTCCCCGGAAAGAGGACGGCACCGTGGACGACAGCAAGGACTTCTTCGGCAAGCCCACCAGCCTGACCGTCTCCGGTCAGCTCAACTGCGAAAACTTTGCCATGGCCTTTGCAGATGTATACACCTTCGGCCCCACCTTCCGTGCCGAGGTCTCCTATACCCAGCGCCACGCGGCGGAGTTCTGGATGATCGAGCCGGAAATGGCTTTTGCCGATCTGAACGACGATATGGACATGGCAGAGGCCATGGTCAAGTATATTATTAACACCGTGCTGGAAAAGTGCCCCCAGGAGATGGAGTTTTTCAACGCCTTTGTGGACAAGGGTCTGCTTGACCGGCTGCACAATGTGGTCTCCAACGAGTTTGGAAGAATCAGCTATACCGAAGCGGTGGAGATTTTGGAGAAGAGCGGGAAGAAGTTTGATTTCCCGGTCAAATGGGGCATCGACCTTCAGACCGAGCATGAGCGCTACCTCACTGAGGAGGTATTCAAAAAGCCCATTTTCGTCACCGACTATCCCAAGGACATCAAGGCCTTCTACATGCGCCTGAACGACGACGGCAAGACCGTCGCCGCGGCGGACTGCCTTGTCCCTGGCATCGGCGAGATCATCGGCGGCAGCCAGCGCGAGGAGCGTCTGGACTTGCTCACCGCCCGTATGAAGGAGCTGGGACTGAAGGAGGAGGACTACTGGTGGTATCTGGACCTGCGCCGCTACGGCAGCTGCCGTCACGCCGGTTTCGGCCTGGGCTTTGAGCGCATGGTGATGTATCTCACCGGCGTGTCCAACATCCGCGACGTGGAGCTCCATCCCCGCACCACCGGCAACGCCGATTTCTAAAAGTAAATATAAAAAAGCTGCCTGATCAGGCAGCTTTTTTATGTAGGTTTCACTTTTTGATCCGCAGAACGCCCTGGTTTGCCTTGCGAAGACCCAGTTCCGTGCCGTTTTTCAGCCGGGCAAAATTATCCCTGTGCTTGATGAGCATGGCGCCGGTGGCAATGCTGAGAATCCCGGCCAGCTTTAAGCTGTGGGATGCATAGCCCATGTAGGTGGGCACAACGAAAATGGTGGTCATGGTGCCCGCCACAATATAATCGCTGACCAGGGTGACGATGATCACCGTCAGCAGGAGGATCAGGGCAAACTTCCAGTTGAGGGCAAAGGTCATGCCCAGATAAGAGGCAAAGCCTTTGCCGCCTTTGAAGCGCAGATAAAAAGGAAACATGTGCCCCAGCACACAGGCCACGCCTGCCCCGGCCTGGATCAGCAGCTGATCCGGGCAGAACAGCTTCGCCAGCACTACCGCCAGCACAGCCTTGCCGATATCGTGCAGCCCCACAATGATGGCCGGCTTCCAGCCCAAAAGGATCATGGTGTTGGACGCGCCCAGATTGCCCGAGCCGGCCTTCTGGAGATCCACTTTCTTATATTTGGAAACATAGAGGGCCATGCTGGAGCAGCCGATCAGATAACTCAGCAGCAGAACAAGCCCATAACGGATGATATTCAATGACTGTACCTCCTTTTGTTCTGAAATCATTATATCAAAGGAAGGCACAAAAGTATATAAAAAATTGAAAGTATTTTTTCAGGTCACCAGCGCGCCCAGGGTGAGAATGCCCAGATTTTTCTCGTAAATGCCGTCAAAATCTGAGATGGGCAGGGGATTTACCCCAAGGCCCGCCTCAATGGTGTAGCCCGGCCGGTTGAAATCCTGAATAAACCAGTCCTTGTAGCCCGCAAAGCCGGAGGCATAGGGCGTGCTCTCCACCCGGTAGCCCGAAACATGGGAAAACAGCTCCGCGATGCTCCGGGAGCCCTCAGGCTCATAGTCAAGAAACTGCCAGAAGATCACCTCGCCCTGGGTGTGGTAAGCCAAAATCAGCTCCGGCTCCACGGACAGGGTAAAGTCGTACATGGCCCGGCTTTCCGGGGCCGTCAGGGGCGCGGCACCCACAAAATCCGCCGGCGCGGGAGAGCGTATGCCCTGGGCATATTTGTTCTCTCTGGCCTGTTCCCAGCCCGCCGGGTACTGGAGATTCAGGTCAACGCCCCGGATGTTGGCCTTCCAGCCGGAAGGGAAGGAAAACTGGGGGTAATTTACGGCGATGGCCGCCGCGCGGTCGTAGTACTCCCCCTGGGTAAGCTCCCCGGTCACCAGGTCGACGCCGTCCGGGTTCACCGCCGGGATCAGGTACAGGGAGGCATAGTCCAGCAGCTCCGCCGCGCTCTGACCGAAGATGCTGCCGCCGGAGGCAAAGGCGGAGGCCAGCTGCTCGGCAAATTTCAGCAGCACCGGCGTGGTGATCCACTCGTTGGCGTGGTGGGAGGCGTTGTACATCACCCGGTTTTCCCCGCTGCCCAGAAGCATATTCCACAGGGGCCTGCCCATGACGCTTTTGCCGATTTCTCCGGTGACAATAAAGGGGTAGCGGGCCGCAAGCCCTCTTACGCAGTAGGCCACCAGCTGAGAGGAGTAAGCGATGTCCGTGGGGACCACCGGGAAGGGCAGAGGGATCACTAACTGCGTGCCGGGCAGGAGATTGGCCGGATTCAGCTCCGGATTGGCAAGACGGATGGCTTCCACGCTGCTGCCGTATCCTTCGGCGACGGAATACAGACTGTCGCCCCGCTGTACCCGGTGTACCGTAAAGCCGGTGTACCAGGGAAGAAGCGCCCTGTGGGTGCCGCTGCCCGCGATCCCGTCCGGCGTCAGACCCTGGGCCTGCTGAAAGCGGGCAAGGGCAGCCTGCGTGGCCGTGCCGAAAACGCCGTCCTGCTCCAGCGGACCAAAGCCCGCCCGGTTCAGGGCAAGCTGCAAAAGCTGTACCGATGGGCCGATACTGCCCAGACGTAATATTCTCATGCTCTCTCCTCCGTTGTCAGACTGCTTAAATATATGCACACAGGGGCCGAACATTCCAAAAATAAAGGAATAACAGGTTTTTTTGCCCGCTGTATCACTCTGTACAAGGTGAAAATGCTGTGATATAATATTCTGAAATATTGCCCAGAAACGAAACGGAGAAAGTGAACATGAAGATAATCATTGTGGGCGCGGGCAAAGTGGGCTATTCCGTGGCAAACATGCTCTCGGATGAGGGCCATGACATCACCGTAATAGACCGCAACCCGGAGACCATATCGCATCTGTCAAACGACCTGGACGTGATCTGCGTTGAAGGCAACGCCACCAACCCGGAAACGCTTATGGAGGCCGGTGCGGCGGAGGCCGATCTGCTGATGGCCGCCACCGAGCAGGACGAGGTAAACATGATCTGCGGCATCGCCGCCCGAAAGCTGGGGACCAAGCATATCATTGCCCGTATCCGCGACCCGGAGTATCTGAGCCAGACCGAATTTCTCCGGGAGGTTCTGGGCCTTTCCGTGATTATCAATCCCGAATACGAATGCGCCAAGGAGATCTCCCGTATGCTGCGCTTCCCCAGCGCCGTCCGGGTGGACGCCTTTTCCAAGGGCAGTGTGGAGATCATTGAGCACAAGGTCCCGGAGAAGAGCAAGCTGGACGGGATGCAGCTGAAAAAGCTGTCCAAGGAACTGGGCGCCAAGGTCCTTGTCTGCGTGGTGGAGCGGGGCGGCGACGCGCTCATCCCCAACGGCGATTTTGTCCTCCACGCGGGGGACAGGCTCAGCATCTCCGGCGCTTCCCGGGAGCTGAGAAGATTTTTTGTGGCCATCGGCCAGTACCGCCGCCCGGTGAAAAACGTGATGATTATGGGCGGAAGCAGGATCTCGGTCTACCTCACCCGCCTTCTGCTGGACAGCGGCATTGACGTTACGGTTATCGACAGGGACAGAGAGCGCTGCGATCTGCTCTGCGATCTGATCCCCAACGCCCACATTATCAACGGCGACGCCACCCGAAACGAGGTGCTTCTGGAGGAAGGCATCCGCGGCACCGACGCCTTTGTGGCCCTCACCGGCGACGACGGGGACAATATCATCACCTCCATGTACGCCAAGCACCACGGCGTGCCGAAAATCGTCACCAAGGTGAACCGGGAGCACTTTACCGGCATACTGGAAAGCTCCGGGCTGGACAGCATCGTCACCCCCAAGGACCTGGTGGCCCAGCAGATCACCCGGTACGTCCGGGCCATGAACAACT
Organism: Candidatus Limivicinus sp.; assembly: GCA_051866735.1. Lineage (GTDB taxonomy): Bacteria > Bacillota > Clostridia > Oscillospirales > Oscillospiraceae > Limivicinus. The sequence goes on along the minus strand of JBJDXP010000198.1, from coordinate 4,004 downwards.
CTGTGGGCAGCAGCATGGAGACGCTCTACCGCCTGGCCGACGGTAAGGTGGAAGCCCTTGAATTCAAGGTGGGCGAAGGCTCCGCCTGCGTGGGCATCCCCCTGAAAACCCTGCGGCTCAAGCCCAATATTCTGATCAGCGCGGTGATCCGCGGCAGCAGGAGCATCATACCCGACGGCGAAACCGTGATCTGCCCCGGCGACCACGCCGTGATCGTCACCGCCGCCGGCCGGCTCAAGGACCTGGACGCTATCGTAGAGGAAGAACAATGAATTACCGGATGATTTCGCACACCCTGGGCTCGGTGCTGGCCTGCCTTGCGGTGCTGATGCTGCTCCCTCTGGTGGCGGGCCTGTGTTACGGGGAAAATGTTCTGGGCTTTGTGGTGGCCGTGGGGATCACCGCGGCGGTGAGCTTCTTTCTGCGGAGCTTTAAGCCCAGAAGTACAGATATCTATGCCAGGGAAGGCTTCGTTATTGTGGGCCTTGCCTGGATCAGCATGTCTCTTTTGGGCGCTCTGCCCTTTGTGATCAGCGGCGACATCCCCAATTATATCGACGCGGTGTTTGAAACGGTCTCCGGCTTCACCACCACCGGCGCCTCCATCCTGACCGATATTGAGGGCATGTCCCACGCCGGACTGTTCTGGCGCTCCTTTACCCACTGGATCGGCGGCATGGGCGTTCTGGTGTTCGTCATGGCCGTGCTGCCCATGAGCGGAGAGCACTCCATGCACATTATGCGGGCGGAGGTCCCCGGCCCCACCGTGGGCAAGCTGGTGCCCAGAGCCAGGGAGACCGCCAAGATCCTTTATCTGATGTATATGGCCCTGACCGCTTTGGAGACCATCTTCCTGAAGGCCGGGGGACTGAGCTTCTTTGACGCGCTGCTCCACGCCTTCGGCACGGCCGGTACCGGCGGCTTTTCCACAAAGGCGGCCAGCGTGGGCGCCTTCAACAGCCTGTATGTGGAGATGGTCATCTCCGTATTCATGCTGCTGTTCTCCGTGAACTTCAACCTGTACTACCTGCTTCTCATCGGCCGGGTCAGGGATGTGCTGAAAAACGAGGAGCTGCACTGGTTTCTGGCCATTGTGCTGTTTTCCGTGCTGACCATTGCCGTGAATATTTCCGGCATGTACGGCAGCTTTACCACCGCCCTGCGCCACGCCTTCTTCAATGTTTCCACCATCATCAGCACCACGGGCTTCGGCACGGTGGACTTCAATCTGTGGCCCCAGTATTCAAAGTGGCTGCTGATCCTGCTGATGTTCATCGGCGCCTGCGCCGGCAGCACCGGCGGCGGTCTAAAAGTCTCCCGTGTGGTCATGCTGCTGAAATCCGCCGAGGCGGAGCTGAAGCAGATGATCCGCCCCCGCAGTGTCACCCGTATCCAGCTGGAGGGCAAGAGAGTCGAAACCGGCGCTGTTCACGCGGTGAGCACTTTCTTCGTCATGTATTTGATGATCCTGCTGGTCTGCACGCTGCTGATCTCCGTGGACGGCTTTGACATGGAGACCAGCTTCACCGGCGCGCTGGCCTGTCTTTCCAATATCGGCCCCGGCATGTCCCTGGTGGGCCCCACCGGGAGCTACTCCATGTTCTCCGCTTTTTCCAAAATCGTTTTGTCCCTGGCCATGCTGATCGGCAGGCTGGAGATCTACCCCATTCTTCTGCTCTTCAGCCGCCATACCTGGAAGCGCTGATGCCAAAGGAGTAAAACGTGAAAAAAAACAGACAGCTTTCCCCCGCTCAGATCATTCCCCTGAGCTTTCTTGCCATGATATTGCTGGGTACCCTGCTGCTGATGCTGCCCTTTGCCACCCGGGACGGCCGGGGAGCCGGGCTGGAGACGGCCCTCTTCACCGCCACCTCCGCCTCCTGCGTCACGGGCCTGGTTCTGCAGGACACGGCCCAATACTGGACCTTGTTCGGCCAGATCGTCATCCTTTGCCTGATCCAGATCGGCGGCATGGGCGTTGTCACCATGGCGGTGATCATCAGCATGTTCTCGGGCCGGAAGATCGGCCTGCGGGAGCGCTGGGTGATGCAGGAGTCCATCTCCGCGCCCCAGGTGGGCGGCATCGTCCGCATGACGGGCATGATTTTGAAAGTCACCCTGGCGGTGGAGCTTACCGGGGCGGCGCTGCTGGCCCTCAGCTTCTGCCGGTCCATGAATGTGGGAAAAGGGCTTTGGTACGCGCTGTTTCACTCCATTTCCGCCTTCTGCAACGCGGGTTTTGACCTGATGGGGATCAAGGAGCCCTGCTCCTCCCTGACCGCCTTTACCGGGGACGCCATCGTCAACATCACCCTGGTGTTCATCATCCTCATCGGCGGCATCGGCTTTGCCACCTGGAGCGATGTGCGGGAGCACGGCTTCCGCATCAACCGATACAGCCAGCAGAGCAAGATCATTCTGGTCACCACCCTGGTCCTTGTGCTGGGCGGCTTCTGCTTTATGTTCTTTTATGAGTTTGCCCTGCCCCAGTGGGCGGGACTGAGCCTGGGACAGCGTACCCTGGCCGCCCTGTTCCAGACCGTGACGCCCAGAACCGCGGGCTTTAATACGGTGGATCTGAACGCCATGAGCGGCGCGGGAAAGCTGCTGATGCTCTGCCTGATGCTCATCGGCGGCGCGCCCGGCTCCACGGCCGGCGGCTTTAAGATGACCACCATCGCGGTGCTGCTGCTCTGCGTCCGGGCGGCCTACCGGGGCCGGGAGAGCGCCGAGGCCTTTGGCCGCCGGGTGCCGGACAAGTCCATCCGCAACGCGGCGGCGGTGTTCATGCTGTACATCCTGCTTTTTGTGGGCGTGGGGATCGCCATCTGCTGCATCGACGGGGTAGGGCTGATGCCGGCCCTGTTTGAGGCGGCCTCTGCCGTGGCCACGGTGGGCCTTTCCCTGGGCATCACATCCCAGCTGTCCACCATCTCTCATCTGCTGCTGATCCTGCTCATGTTCTTTGGACGCGTGGGCGGGCTGACGCTGATTTACGCCGTATCCACCGGCGACGGCCCCACGGGAGCAAGGCTGCCCATGGGACGGGTAACTGTGGGCTGAGCCTGTATAAACGCAAGGAGGAAACATGAAAACGACAAAATCCATTCTGCTCATCGGCCTGGGCCGCTTTGGCCGCCACCTGGCCATGAAGTTTCACGAGCTGAACCATGAGGTTCTGGCCATTGACAAGGATGAAAACAAGGTCAACGCGGTGCTGGACTATGTGACCAACGCCCAGATCGGCGACAGCACCAACGAGCGCTTTATCGAATCTCTGGGCGTGCGGAATTTTGATTTGTGCATTGTGGCCATTGCCGACGATTTCCAGAGCTCTCTGGAGACTACCGCCCTTTTGAAGGATAACGGCGCGCCCTTCGTCCTCTCCCGGGCCACCCAGGACAGCCACGCCAAGTTCCTCCTGCGAAACGGCGCGGACGACGTGGTTTATCTGGAAAAACAGATGGCAAACTGGGCCGCCGTCACCTACAGCGACGACAGCATCTTTGACTATATGCCCCTGGCCAACAATTACGCCATCTATGAGATCAGCGTGCCCCAGCACTGGGTGGGCCGGACGGCGGTTGATCTGGAAGTGCGGAAAAAGCACAACATCAACATCCTGGCTACCAAGCAGAACGGCGTTGTCGCGCCCCTCTCCGGCGGCAGCCATGTATTTTCCAACGGGGAAAGAGTGCTGGTCATGGCTTCTGACCGGGATATACAGAAATTTCTTCACTGAAAAAAACGGCTGAAAAAAACCTGCATCTTTCGTGCGGTTTTCATAAGACAGTAAAATAGGCAAAAGGCGTGACTTTCGCAGTCACGCCTTTTGCTTTAAATGGATAGGTGCTATAGTGGCGCAAGGGGTGCAGCCCCTTGTTCGGAACGCAGTGACGCAAAACGCCCCGGATATTCAGGAGTCCGGGGTGTTTCGATTTTGCATCGCACCAAAGCCTCCCTCTGACGAGGGAGGTGTCAAAAATCTTTGATTTTTGACGGAG
>JBJDXP010000197.1:0-5625 GCA_051866735.1 Candidatus Limivicinus sp. | reverse complement strand
GCAGCGAGAGATCGACATCGGTGACGGCGACCTGTATGTCCACCTGTGGAACTGGAATAACAATTGGGACATCAAAACCGAGGAGGAATGCTTTGGCCCCAAGGTCGCGGAAGGACTGCCGGAGATGTGTTTCTCCACGCTGCTGACCACAGGTGACCTTATCTGCATCAAGCGGGGTGAAACAGGCTACTATCCCTCCGACTGGGACACCGGCGACAAAGAGCAGAATGTGGAGCTGGCGGACCAGCTGAACGAGCAGCTCGGTGTCACCATGTGGCAGCGGAAAGCCATGGAGGTCGGCAGTATGTGCGGCTGGGATGTCCCCGGTGCTGATCCCGCCAAGTATCTGGAGGACTATGATCCCCACCAGATGGGAGGGATGACCCTTGGATAAGGTGTTCCGGGTGGAGCTGTCTGGAGACGACCGAAGATACTGCGAGTTGGACTTGCCGGCAACTGATTATGAACTGCTGGACGCTCTGGCGCGTCTGCAGCTCAGACCCGGTGATAAGCCCGGTTGGGAGTTCATTGAGCATACGAACTTTCAATTTCTCCATGCCCATCTAACCAATGAATGCGACCTGTACCAGCTCAACGCTCTGGCGACCCGGCTTGGTCAGATGGATAGCCGTGATAAAATTGCCTTCGAGGGCCTTTTCAATATGGAGGTCGACAAGAAATATGGCCCCATCTCCATCTCCACCATGATCGACCTTGCCTACAGCACCGACTGCTGCCATGTGGTCGAGGGTATAACCACTGATGCCCAGCTTGGTGAGTTCTACGCAGAGAATGACTTCATGCCAGAGCTGAATGAACTGCCCGACAGTGTATTCCAACTGCTGGACTTTGACAAGCTGGGAGAAAAGATGCGATTCGAGGATGGCGGCATTCTGGTGGGTCGCGGCTATGTTGCCCAGCACGCCGACCTGAAGCAGGTCTATGACACGCTGACCCTTGTACCCAAGAAGCCGGACTACACCTTCCGCCTGCTGATTGGAAGATACCCTTTTGAAACCAACGACCAGCCGGACAAGCTGGTGCCGCTGGAATTACCGGCTACTCAGGATCAGATGAATGCGGTGTTGGAAAAGCTGGGGCTTCCTAACTGGGAGGGCGCTGTGGTCACTGAGTTTGATGGCGCCATCTCTGATTTGGATATCGACCTGTATCACATGGGCGGATTAGACACGCTGAATGAGTTGGCAATGCGTGTTCGCCAGCTTGATACAGACGGCAGGCTCAGCCTTTATAAAGCCGTTCTCCACGCCGCTGACTGTCACGATGTAGATTCGGCAATTCAGTTAGCCGATGGCATTGACGAATTCGTCATTGACCCGGAGCAGCGAACACCCGAAGAAGTCGCACAGGATGAGCTGCGTTTCACCATGGGCAGTGATTCCGCCCGGCTGTTGGAGAAGCATGTAGATCTCTTCGCTTATGGGACGGAGCTTCTCGCTATCAATAATGCCGTGATGACTCCTTATGGACCCGTTCGGCGCAGAGACGGTGAAATGATTCTCACTCCCGAAGATGTGCCTGCCCAGGGAGGAATGCAGATGCAGTAATCCATACAATCAAATACAAATGCAGGGGCCGTTACCCGAAAGGGACAACGGCCCCTTCTTTTTCATGTGCTCTTTCGGATAACCAGCCCCGGAAAGGAGCGCAATGACACAGGATAAACTGATTGCCGAGCATCTAAAAGCCTACCACCGCGGAGAACAGGGTGTCGTGTCCAGCCGAGTGCTGGAGGCAACCTTCCACATCCGCGGGCCTGACCTCCGCCGAGCCATCAACCGATTGCGGGGCGAAGGGATTCCCATCTGCAGCTCTGACCAAGGATATTACTACGCTGAAACAGAGGAGGAACTGGAACGGACGATCCGCCAGCTCCGTAGCAGAATCAAGAAGATCGCCCATGCGGAACGAGGACTAACCAGGGCGCTGGAAGTGTTTACCGACAGCGGTCAGATCGCCTTTCCCCTGAAGGGAGGTGATGAGCACTGAAAAGCTTCATCCCCTGGGTGGGAGGCAAAGGCAAGCTGCTCTGGCTGATCCACAAGCTGGCTCCCTCACATTATTCCCGGTTTATCGATGTATTTGGCGGCAGCGGAACAGTTACGCTCAGCCGTCCCATACAGAGAGGATGCATGGAGGTTTACAACGACTTCAACGGTGATTTGACTAATCTCTTCTGCTGTGTGAAAAACCGGACCATGGCACTGCTGTTGGAGCTTGGATTTTTGCCGCTGAACACCCGCGACGATTTCAATGTGCTGTACAAGTTCTTCTCCAGGGAGGAGTTTACCGATGACTACCTGAAAGAGGAATTGGAACTGACCGAACGGTATCTGGAGCCGCCGGATGCTGAAACCATCCGGCGCATGATGCTGGAACGGGCGCCCCGCGGGGATGTCCGCCGTGCCGCCGACTACTTCAAGCTGATTCGGTACAGCTTCAGCGGCGGTGCTAAGTCCTTCGCAGGAAAAGCCTGCGACATCCGCCGCTTCTTCCATCTGGTTTGGGAATGCTCCCGCCGTCTGGCAGATGTGGTCATCGAAAACAAGGACTGCGTAGACCTGATCCGCCAGTATGACCGGGAGGATGCGTTCTTTTATTGTGACCCGCCCTACTTTGAGGCAGAGGGCTGTTACGCGGTGGACTTCCCCAAGAAAGATCACCAGCGGCTCCACGACGCGCTTCTGGAGTGCAAGGGATTTGTGATGGTCTCCTACAATCACTGCGAGTTCATTGAGAAACTCTACAAGGAGTTCTACATCTTTTACACCACCCGCCCCAACAGTATGTCTCAGAAGGCTGGAAATGAGTACGAGGAGATCGTCATCACCAACTATGATCCCCGCGTTTACGATTCCACAAGGCATTGGCAGCTCAGTATGTTTGGCCTGCCCGTGGCGGATGAGGACAATGGGAAATACACACTGATCCACGAACCTGAGCACCCCTTGAAGGAAACACCGTATATTCAACGATTTGAACTGGAGGAATAAAAATATGACATTTATCAACTACACCAACGACGGCAAGGCCGTCATTCAGCCTGCAGCCCTGGTTCTGAGCGATCTGAACCAGGAGGAAAAACTGGAGCTGCACACAATGGACAATGTAATCGTCCTGCTCAAGCCGGAAATGACCCCGCTGGAGCGGCTTACCGTGATGTCCTCTCTGACCCGGCTGGTTAACTACCTGGGAATGAGCATGACTGCCGGATGGAACACGCGGCAGAACTGCGATGGCGAAAATGGCTTCTTCAATGACGGTTTCAACGAGGGCTGCGTCGCCGTTCCTGCCGAGGCGTTTGAAGATGCCGGAATCCTGCACGACAATCTCCGCGCATTCAGCACGGACGGCGCTGTCCTGATTGTGTCCGAAGATCGCAAAGTCGACTGGCATTCCGAGCTGGATAAAACTCTGAAAATGTACGGCATTGACAGAGCAGGGTTCGATAAACTCATGAAGGCGGTTATGGAGTGTGATGAAAGCGATGACTGAGGATCATGCTTACCTCTACATCGGCTCCATTTCGGAGGCCAGGCGCTTCAACGAGCTGGACAGGTGGCGTGAAAGCCACCGGGAGAATATTGCCTGTAAGCAGGCTATTGAGGAGGCCATCCGCCAGGGGTTCGACGGCATGTATCTGGACCATGACTGTGCTAAGAGTGTCATCGAAGCCTACGGTTATAAGCGGGTAGGCTGGGTTCTTGCCAGCACCCTACAGCAAAAAAAGGATGACGGCAGGTTCAGCCCCCGGAACAAGGAATGGGCCGAAGCCACCTTCATTCCTCCGAGCGACCGGAACAATGATTTTACGGTTCAGAGCCATCCGGCTGTGCTGGATGGCTTCGTGAATGAGTTTCGCCAGGCCCTCGCAGAGCTCCAGATGTTTGACCGTTCTCACTGTGACTCCTTGAGCGGACAGGATCTGGAGGGCAAGGTGCTGGTCATGAGCCCCATGACGTTGAAGGAGTCCTACTGGTCACAGGAAAACCAGCTTTGGCTTGCGACCGGAGGCTTTGGCTGCAGTCCCACCGCTGCAGGAAGGGCTGTGTACGCCACCTGCCTGGGAGACGGTGAGCAGACACGCTGGGACCGCAGCGACTTCATCGGCATTCTCAAAGAGGAACATCTGCCCGAGTGGGCAAGAGAAAGTCTGGAGCAGCTCCGGCAGGAGCAAAGCACACCTTCCGCTCCGGATATGACAATCCAATCCATGTAATTCAGAAAGAGAGGTACACATTATGGCAGTTAACAAGAAAAAGCAGCAGGAGTCCACCGTCCCCCAGGTAGAGGCAAGGATCGACCGTCTGGTAGACGGCGATTTCAAGACCAAAGCCTATGCCAGCGCCACCATCGCGGGAGCCTATGCCGTCCATGGCATCCGGGTCATCGAATCCGACAAGGGCCGCTTCGTGGCCATGCCCCAGGACTCCTATCAGAAAAAGGGAGAAACCAAGTATTCCGACATCTTCCACGCCGTCACCGCCGATGCCAGAAACGCTCTGGTGGATGCGGTCAACGAAGCCTACGAGCAGGCGCTGCAGGAGAAGATGGAGCAGAGCGATGAGCCCGACCAGGGTATGACGGACCAGCAGATGTAAGCCCCGCCGCCTGAAGGGAGGTGATGAACTTGGTACGATTTACCGTAGACAACCGCAACCGCCTTGTCTTCTACGGCAACATGGTGGGCTATGTGAAGGATGATAAAGCCGTTGTGGACACCATGTTTCAGACGGACGAGCTGTGTAGCTACCTCGCACGGATGAAGCTGACTCCTCAGTGGGAGGACGGCGTCTTTGACCGTCTCGCCGCTGGAGAAACGCCCAGCGAACAGGATGGGCAGCTCCGGAAAGGCTGCCGCATCTGGCAGCTCAAGAAAGATGTGGATGTGGAAATGCGTTTCATCGGATACGAGGACATGGTGAAGCGGTTCGGTGAGCCGGACGCTGACAACTACCAGCAGGTGTTCGACGGCAACTTGGGCACCAATGATCTGGAACAGATCTACACCATTTGCCGGGACAGCCCGCCTCCCGGTTACCGGGGCCACCCGATGGCCCTTTCTGATGTGGCGGAGCTGTACGATGATTCGGGCAGCGAGTTCTATTACTGTGACCGGGTGGGCTTCCGTCCTATCCGGTTCAGCCAGCAACAGGAGCAGAGCCAATGTATCGATATGACCATGTAGGCCGGACGGTATCGCACCGTCCGGCTTTTCTGCTTTCCGGGCGGAGCCGGGCTCCTCCCGGCGCTCCGCACATGATCCATACACCAACAAACACAAAAAACTTTAATTTTACAGGGGGTATTTACCTATGAAAAAGCTGTTCACCAAAATCTCCAACACCATCCGCAAGGTCGACCACAGTGTGGTCGCTTTCATCTCTGGTATCACTCTGTGCGTTCTCGGCTTCCACCGCCGTGCCACCACTGGCCGTGCCGGTGAAGGCTACATCGACACCGCCGTCAAGATCCTGATTGCCGTTGTTCTGGGCGCACTGGTCCTGGCCGGGCTCTACGCCGTACTGAATGATACTGTGATGCCCACGGTCACCCAGCGCATTCAGGAGATGTTCAACTACGCGGGCTGATTGATGCGCTGGA
>JBJDXP010000196.1:0-27416 GCA_051866735.1 Candidatus Limivicinus sp. | reverse complement strand
TTATGACCGGCTCTCTCCGCGCATCTTTTCTCCAGCTTTCCATTGCTACACCCCCAAGAGACATGCTTTCGCATGTCTCTTTTTTGCGATGTGGAAACAGTTTAGATGAACCAAAATACAAATCAATGAAATATTTGCCTAACGGCAAATGTGAAATAATGCCCTTCGGGCATTGTGAAATGTTCCGCTATAGTGGAACGTGAAATGAAATAAATCCCCTCACGCCCGCAGGCATTTCACATGGCGAAGCCATATTTCACGCGCGAAGCGCATTTCACAAATCCCGTAAGGGATTTATTTCGTTGAAAAAAGCACTTGCTCAAAGCAAGTGCTTTTTTCTGGTCCGAGTGACTGGATTTGAACCAGCGGCCGTCGGCGGCGGTAAACGCCGCACGCCGGCCGCTTGGCGGCCTGATTATATTTTCAAGAGGCCGCTGGTTCACTCTGACACTGCATACCAAAAGACAGGAGTACCTTTCGGTACTCCTGTCTTTTGGTCCGAGTGACTGGATTTGAACCAGCGGCCTCTTGAACCCCATTCAAGCGCGCTACCATCTGCGCTACACCCGGATATGAAATTTTGCCGCTTTCCTTGCGGCTTGATTATATTACCACAACTGTTTTCCAAATGCAATACCCAATTTTACTTTTTTTCGCTGCAAAAAGGCCGACGACAGCAGGACAGCAGACCGGGGCGGCCGGAAAGGCCGCCCCCAGTCTGTCGAGTACACTTACTCCGTAAAATGGATATGATTGTTGATATGGTCCTGGCAGAAGCAGTGGTAGCCCTGGCAGCGGGAGCAGTACCTGAACTCCAGCTCCGGGAACTCCGTGTCCGTCCGGCCGCAGACCGCGCACTTATGATTATACAGCTTCTGCTCCTGCTGGCGGCGGATCCGCTGGGATTCCCGGCGGAAATTCACCGTGTTCCTGCCGGCGCGCCTAGGCCGCAGGCTCCAGAGCTGCCCGCCGCAGAAGATAAAGAAATTCAGCACAGCTACCAGAGGCAGCATATTCAGGGGGAAAGGCGTGGTAAACAGCGCCACCACAAACAGCGCCGCATCCGCAATCGCCAGATACTTGATCTTGATGGGGATACAGAACATCAGCAGAAGCTGGGTTTCAGGGAACAGCACCGCGAAGGAGAAGAACATGGAGAGGTAAATATATGTGGCGGTCAGGGAAAGATTGATCCCGCTGATAAAATACACCGCAAAGCCATAGAGCACCGTCAGGATCACACCGGTGAAAAAATAGATGGTAAACTGGCCGTGGCCCCAATACTGCTCCAGTGTGCTGCCGACCCAATAATAAAAATAGAAGGCGATGAAGGCCAGCATACCCGTGCTGGGCGGGTAGAGCATAAAGGTCACCAGCCGCCATACCTGCCCGTGGAGGATATGATAGGGCGAGAAAGTAAGGTAAGTCATCAGCACCGGGTTGATGGCCCCCAATATCCAGAAGGCCACGTTGCCGATGGTGATATACAGCATCAGATTCTTTATGCCGAAATTGGGGTGCTTGTAGCAAAAACGCTCCACATAGTTCATTGGGTCTTTCATCGTATTGACTCCTGTTGCTTAAGTTTGGTACGGGGACAGAGTGGCAGGGTGGGAACATTCCATCCTGCATAATACGCTGTCATTCTGAACCGCAAAGCGGTGAAGAATCCCGCAAACCGGACACTTGCAGCGTAAGCATACGGGATCCTTCGCTGGCGCTCAGGATGACAGGGAATTTTAATGCTTAGGATGAGCGATAATTTATAAAAACAAAGGGCGGCGGCGCGAGCTTCTTCTGACGTAACTATACCCTTTTTCTCAGGCAAAGTCTATGAAAAAATTGTAAAGGCTGAAAATAATCCTTTATGTTTTCAGCAAGCTGTGGTATTATGGTAAACGTATATCTACGCTTGGAGGCAAATATGCCGGATAATGAGATCAAAAACGAGATCGTCGAGGGGCGCAACGCCGTGATCGAAGCGCTGAGAGCGGGGCGTGCCATCGACAAAATTTTCATCGCAAAGGGCGATGTGGACAAGACGCTGGGCCATATTGCGTCCAAGGCCCGGGACAAGGGTATCGTGGTGGTGGAGTGCGACCGGAAAAAGCTGGATTTCATGAGCCAGACCCACGCCCATCAGGGTGTTATCGCTCTCTGCGCCGTGCGGGAATACTGCACCGTGGAGGACATCTTCGCCGTGGCTGAGGAGCGGAATGAAAAGCCTTTCGTCATCGTCTGCGACGAGATCAGTGACCCCCACAACCTGGGCGCCATCATCCGCAGTGCCGAGTGCGCCGGGGCCCACGGTGTCATCATTCCCAAGCGCCGCAGCGCCGGGCTCACCGCCATTGTGGACAAGTCCTCCGCCGGAGCTGCCGAGCACATGGCCATTGCCAGAGTACCCAACATTCCCGCCGCCATCAAGGAGCTGAAGGATCGGGGCCTCTGGGTTTACGGCACCGCCGCTGACGGGCAGAGTGACCTGTGGCACACGGATTTTACCGGAAACGTGGCTCTGGTCATCGGTTCCGAGGGAGACGGCATGGGCCGACTTGTGCGCGAGAGCTGCGATTTCATTGTCAGTCTGCCCATGAAGGGGCAGGTCAGCTCCTTAAATGCCTCCGCTGCCGCCGCGATCGTCATGTACGAAGTACTGAGACAGCGGAGCGTTTGACCGGGTACCGGCGAAGCGGGTCGCGCCGCCCAGGGCGGCCCTGCGGCCTGACCGGCAATACAATCGGTCCGCGTTTTTATAGATAGATAAAGATAAAGGTTTGAAATAGTATGGACAGATATGAGCAGGACCATGACCTGACGGAATTGAATAACGATCTGTCGCTGGATGATATTTTGTCTGAGTATCAGGCGGATGTCCCGGCTGCTCAAACTCCCCCTGCGGAGCCGGAGGACGACCTGGACGACGGCTTTTTCCGCATTGCCGGAGAGCCGGTAAAAAATACCCGCCGGGAAGCCCCCAAACCACAGCAGCCCGTCCCCGACGCAGAGCATTTCTGGGACCTGCCCAACACGCCGGTACAGGAAACACCTGCTTCCGGCGAGGAGTATTTCGACGAAGAGTATTTCCGGGATCTTTCCGGCACCCCTGCGGCGAAGCAGTCTGCCGCCGCTGAGCCGGAGCCACCCGCACCACCTGCCGAAAGAAAAAGCTCCCTGCCCAGCGAGGATGAGATCCGCGCCTACATGGAGGCCTACGCCCGGGGCGATTTTTCTGACAAAGACAGCCCTGAGCCCGTCCCTGAAAGCGAGCCTGAGTTTGATCCCCGCTTTCTGATGAAGGCAGATTACGAACAGGGTCCCGACGTGATGATGTATGGCGAAAGCCACACCGACATCAGCCCGGACGAGGATTATGAGCCGCCCAGGAAGGTGGACTATGTCTCCACCTACGCCCCCGATCAATTTGACCGGGACGAGGGCGAGGCGGAAGAGGCCGACCCGGAGCCTGAATTTGTGGGACGGTTCCGGAAAAAACAGGCCGGGAAAAAGAATAAGAAAAAAGGGAAAAGCGCCCCTGCGTCAGCTTCCCGCAGGCCTCAGCCTGTGCGCGGGGAAGATTCGGGAGCCTCTGCTTCCGGTACAGCTTCCCTATCACTGGAGCCGCAGGAGGTGGAGGAACAGGCCGGCAGAGACCGGAGCGGCGACGAGGAGTTTGCCGCCAGCTTCCGGGACTACGGCGCCACACCCGCCCGCTATGCAGAGGATGACGATTACGACACGGAGCGGGAGATCAACGAAGCCGCCGAGTTCAACAGCAAGGAGGACTTTTTCCCCTCCAGCTTCAAGGAATACCTGTTCTCCATCGTCACTTCCCTGCTTTACAAGTTTCGGGGCGGGGCAGGCGGTTCTGCCACCGTGCAGGAAGACGACGAGGACCTGGGTCAGGAGGTCACGGCCAAGGCCGCTTCTGCCTACTACGGCAGCTTTATCAAGCCCATGCGCCTGCGTCTGCGCGTCAGCCTGCTCCTGCTGCTGTTGATGGCCTGGCTGTCCCTGGGTCTGCCCGTGACCGGTCTGCTGAAAAACTACCGGGTAGCCGGGCTGTTCTGTCTGGGCTTGCAGCTTTGCATTATGCTGCTCAGCCTGGACGTGGTCACGAACGGTGTGATGAGCGCCGTTCGCCTCCGCCCGGGAGTGGAGACCATGGCCGTGTTCAGCTGCCTGCTCAGCTCCATTGACGCGCTGCTGACCGGCCTGACCGACTTTACCGGGGCGCATATGCCATTGTGTCTCATCTCTTCCCTCTCCCTGGTGGGTATTATGGCGGCCAACCTGTTCAGCTGCCGGGGTCTGCGCAAGGCACTGCGCGTCCCCGCCATTGGATTAAACGCCTATTCCGTCAGCGGTGAGACCGGGCTGAACAAGGGGCAGATCACCCTTCTCAAATCCCTGCGTTCGTCCAAGGGCTATGTGCGCCGGGCCGAAGAGGCCGCCCCCGATGAGGAGCTGTTCCGGAAAATCTCTGTTCCGGTGACGATCCTTGCGGTGCTGCTCTCGCTGATCATTGCCATTGTGAAGAAAAGCTTCACCGATCTGGCCTTCATTCTCTCGGCCGTGTTCTGCCCTGCCGTGCCGCTCAGCGCTCTGTTATGCTTTGCCCTCCCCTTCTTTACCGGCTCCGTGCGCATTTTTTCCAGCGGAGCGGGGATCGCAGGCTGGTCCGGTCTCTGTGACATCGGGCAGAGCAAAAACCTGATCGTCACCGACCGGGATCTGTTTCCTGAGGGAACGGTTGAACTGGTCAGCCCAATTATTTGCGTTAATGTTGATCAAAAGCGCATTATTTCTTATGCAGCAAGCATGCTCACCGCCTCCGGCTGCAGTGTGGCCAGCTGTTTCACCGATCTGATGGAACAAACCGGCTGTACTATACGAAAGATTGAAAACTTTGAAACGCTTCCCGGCGGCGGGATGAGAGGCATTATTGACGGTTCTGTGGTTCTCTGCGGCAGCAGCGATCTGATGCAGTTGATGAACGTGTGGGTTCCTCATCAGCTGGTGGACCGTACAGTCATTTTGTTGGCTGTGGATGGGGTCCTCTATGGCATTTTCGATATGAAATACACCGCCGATCCGCAGGTACGAAAGGCCCTGATCGCGCTGATGCGCTCCAACCGCCACCCCATTTTTGCCCTGCGCGATTTTAACGTCACTCCCGAGCTGCTCCGCCGCTGCTTTGACGTGGCCACCGACGGCTATGATTTCCCGCCCTATGCGGACCGCTTCAAAATGAGCGAAGCCACCCCGTCCGAGGACAGCAAGGTTGCCGCCGTGGTCTGCCGTGAAGGGCTGGGCCCGCTCACCCACATGGCCGACACCGGGCGCAGCATGTATGTCACCATCCGGCTGAACACCCTCATCACCCTGCTCAGTGCTTTGCTGGGGATGCTGATCGTGTTCATCAAGCTGGTGGGCGCGGGCAGCATCGGCGTGGGATTTTTGTTCTGGTACATGATTTTATGGTTAATTCCCGTCGTGATTTTGAGCTTTATTCTGAAAGCCTGAGCATACGCCCCGGTTTTCGGGCCGCCACACAGGGCGGCCCCTACGGCTTCCCGAAAAAGAACCAAATCGAAACCCAACGAAGTGGATTCGATTTGGAGAGGAAGAAAAAGGGAACAGAGCGTAGTTTTCGCGGATAGCGGAAACGGAGCTCCGTGAGCTTCTTCTGACGACGTAGGGGCGACCCTTGCGGTCGCCCGGATGTGCCGGGCTGGCGGGCGGGGGCAAGCCCCGCCCCTACGGCATGATTTGCGTTCAGACAAGGCCGGGGCAAAAATAAGTATTGCCAAAAGACCGGTAATTAGTGTATAATGAATTGATTGCGATTGTTGTTTGACGAAAAAGAAATTTTCTTTTCACATATACTTTGACAGAGAGGAAGCAACACATGAGCTACGAAACCAAAAACATCCGCAACATTGCCCTTCTGGGCCACGGCAACACCGGTAAAACCAGCCTTGCCGAGAGCATGCTGTACATCACCGGCGCGATCGACCGCCTGGGCAAGGTCAGCGACGGCAACACCGTCTGCGACTGCGATCCTGAAGAGATCTCCCGTCAGATCACCATCTCCACCTCTGTGGCCCCGGTGAACTTTGCCGGCTGCAAGATCAACGTTCTGGACTGCCCCGGCTTCTTTGACTTTGCCGGCGACGTTCTCTGCTCCCTGCGCGCAGTGGAAGCGGGCGTCATTCTCTGCTCCGCCAAAGATACCGGCGAGAGCGTGGCCGTGGGCGCTCAGCGCTCCTGGAAATACCTGAAGAACGCAGGTCTGCCGGTCATGTTCTGCATCTCCAAGTGCAAGGAAGAGCACGGCGATTACTTCAAGGCCCTGAACACCCTGAAGGACAAATACGGCAGCATCGTCTGCCCTGTCACCATCCCCTCCTCTGACGGCTCCGGCGTTATCGACCTGGTCCACAACGTGGCCTACAAGACTGTGGGCGCCAAGTTCACCAAGGGTCCCGTGGACGCGGCCGACGCTGACCGGGTGGAAGAGCTGCGCGCCGAGCTGATGGAAGCCGCCGCAGGCGCCACCGAAGAGCTGATGGAGAAGTTCTTCGACACCATGGAGCTGGATGAGGCTGACATCGTCGAGGGTCTGAAGGTCGGCGTGAAGGAGCGCTCCGTTGTCCCCGTGTTCGCCAGCGACGCCATGACCAACGTGGGCACCGCCGCCATGCTTCAGGGCATCGCCGATTACTGCCCCGCTCCCGAGGCCAAGACCGGCCCCGCTCTGGGCTTCGTGTTCAAGACCGTTTCCGACAAGTTCGGCAAATACAGCTACATCAAGGTTCTGGCCGGCAAGGTCGCTGCCGGTATGTCCCTGCGCAACTGCCGCGCCTCCAGCACCGACAAGCTGGGCCGTATGTATACCATGTGCGGCAAGAAGAGCACCGAAGTCACCGACGCTGTCTGCGGCGACATCGTAGCCATCGGCAAGATGGACTGGAAGACCGGCGACGTGGTCGTGGATTCCAAGGACGATGTGGAACTGCCCGCCATCGAGATTCCCGAACCCTGCTACTCCATGGCCATTTCCCCCAAGACCAAGGGCCAGGACGACAAGGTGGCCGCTGGTCTGGCCAAGCTCAACGAGGAGGACATCTCCTTCACCCTGGTCAACAACGCCGAGACCCACCAGATGGTCATCTCCGGCGCAGGCGACATTCAGATCGGCGTGCTCTGCTCCAAGCTGAAATCCCTCTACAACGTGGACACCGAGCTGTCCCCCGCCCGCGTTGCTTACCGTGAAAAGATCAAGTCCAAGGTGGAAGCCCACGGCCGTCACAAGAAGCAGTCCGGCGGTTCCGGCCAGTTCGGCGACGTGTGGGTCCGCTTCGAGCCCCAGGAGGAGCAGGACGACATGATCTTTGCCGAGGAAGTCTTCGGCGGTTCCGTTCCCAAAAACTTCTTCCCCTCCGTGGAAAAGGGTCTGCGCAACGCAGTGCAGAAGGGTGTTCTGGCAGGCTACCCGCTGGTTGGCCTGAAGGCTACCCTGTACGATGGCTCCTACCACCCTGTGGACTCCAACGATATGGCCTTCCAGACTGCCGCCCGTCTGGCTTACCAGGACGGCATTCCCAAGGCCAAGCCCACCATCCTTGAGCCTATCGGTCAGCTCTTCGTCACCATTCCCGACGAGTATCAGGGCGCCATCATCGGCGACATCAACTCCAAGCGCCGCGGCACCATGATGGGTTCCATGCCCGCCGACGACGGCATGACCACCATCGAGGCCGAGGTGCCCATGGCTGAGATGACCACCTACACCATCGACCTGCGCTCCATGACCCAGGGCTCCGGCTCTTTCACCTGCAAGTTTGTCCGTTACGAGGAAGCCCCCGGCAACGTACAGCAGAAGGTCATCGAGGAAGCCAAGGCTCTGGCCGAGGCCGAATAAGTATATGAAATTTACGGCGGGGCCAATCGCCCCGCCGGTTTTTTCCCGTGCATCGTCAGAGTAAAGAGTGAATACGTTATGACAAACAAACTATCCGGACTGAAAGATCTGATCTGGGCCATCGCAATCGTCATCTGCCTTGCGGCGCTGCTGGTGGGCTTTTTCTTTGCCGCCGTCAGCAAATACGGCGGAGACCGGGAACGGCCGGTAATGGCCCTGTCCCCTGCCTCCTCCAGCGCTCCGGCCAACAAAAGCGGCATTGACGCCGGCGTCACCGGCAGCAGCGGCGGCAGCTACGCCACGGTCTCCGACGGCTCGCTCAAAACCCTTTCCGGCAGCAGCGACGCCGGTCAAAGCTATATTGACTCCCTCACTTTCCTTGTGGACAGCTCTCTCAGCACCCTCAAGACCTCCGGGCTGACCGCCGGGCAGGTCTGGGTGGGCGGCAGCGGTCTGCCCATGTCCGATATTGCCAACTGGACCATCGTCTATCCCGGCGACGGTTCCTCTGTCAGCCCCGCCAATGCCGCCATGGTTGCCAAGCCCTCTGTGCTGTTTATCGCCATCGGCAGCGATGGCATGTCCGGTTTGAGTCAGGAGGCCTTTATCTCCGGCTACGAGACCATGATCCGGGGTATCCTTGGCGCAAGCCCGGAGACGAAGGTGGTCTGCTGCTCCGTCTTTCCCGTCACCGACGCTTACACCGGCTCCGACGGGCTGGATATCGCCGGCGCGGAGCAGGTCAACGGCTGGATCCAGCAGGTGTGCATCGACACCGGCGCTTGGTATGCCGACATCGCCTATAACATCACTGCCGAGGGCAAGCTGATCGGCCAGTATGCCGACACCGACGGCAAGGGACTCAGCGGCACCGGTCTCAGCGCCGTGATGAGCTGGCTCAGGACCCATTCGCTGAGCTGAAATTCAAGGATCTTTGCTTTTTGAAACACATAACAACAGACGGGCCGCCTTTGCAGGGCGGCCCGTCTGTTGTTATGCATGTATAATTTCCTCCCGCTCTGGGGAAAATGATGTTGCTCTTACATAGTATGTATTGGGCGCGACTGCGTCATAACGACACGAAATGGTCATAAAGCGCCTTTCCAGGCGCTTCATCGACCAATCGTGTCGTTATTCCTTTTCCCATCGAACCCGCTTCGCTGGGCTTCGATGGGAGGTATGTATAATTTCTGCTTGCCCGGGGGAGAATAATCACTGTCCTACATAAGATGTATTGGGCGCGACATTATTTTACCGGAGTGAGAAACATGAGCATGGTCAAACGGGGAGACATTTATTACGCCGATCTCAGTCCTGTGGTCGGCAGCGAGCAGGGCGGTATGCGCCCGGTGCTGATCGTTCAGAACGACACCGGCAACCGCCACAGCCCTACCGTTATCGCCGCCGCCATCACCAGTCAGACCGGAAAGGCGAAGCTCCCTACCCACATTGAGCTGTCCGGCCGCAGCGTGGGCCTGAACCGGGACAGCGTTATCCTGCTGGAGCAGATCCGCACACTGGATAAATCCCGGCTCCGCGAGCGTATGGGACGCCTGGACGAGAGCACCATGAGCGCCGTGGACAACGCCCTGGCCGTCAGCTTCGGGCTTAACGGATGATATAAATATTTTCTCTCCCCTGTTCATAACCTGAGCAGGGGAGATTTAATTTCCGCGTGGGTGAGGGTAAGTCTCTCCCCGACATCATTGTTATGGGGTGCATCCGTAGGGGCGACCCTTGCGGTCGCCCGTGTTGGACATTGTCGGAAACAGAGAGGCGGAAAGTTTTATGGCGGAATATCCGATCTACATAAAGGGAAAAAGGGCCGGGCGGCTGTGGGCCCAGCGGCAGGGACTATATACAATATTCACCGCGAAAGCCTGTGGGACAGAGCCGGTGTTTCTGCGGGTATACGGCAACGGCAAAAGTGCCCCTCTGGGGCGGCTGCTGCCCCGGGGCGGGGAGCTGTTTTTGTCCAGGCGCATGACCAGAAACGATATGCGCTGCTGGCCGGGGAATATTGAATATGCCGGGGACGGAAGTGCACAGGGAGAAAAGAGCAGCCAGCCGCAACAGCCGCCTCCGCAGGAGGCTGGAAAGACGAAAACAGACGAGAAAGACCGGGTCTGGTACGCACAGCGAAACGGGGTCCTGCTCTGCCCCGGCGAGGGGCTGATCGCCCTGCCTGCGGCGCTGCGGGACAAAAGAGGCGTTTTATCCCGCATCCGGGTCATCAACGGCAAGGAATATCTTGTTTTCAGACGGTAAATAGAGTATAATGTTTACCCCAATGAGATACAGAAATGGAAAAAGAGGATGATTTACTTATGCTGATGACCGATCTGATCGCGAAAAAGCGGGACGGTGGGGAACTGTCCACCGAAGAGATCAATTACATGATAAAAAATTACACCCACGGCCTGATCCCGGACTACCAGATGTCCGCCATGTGCATGGCTATCGTGCTGCAGGGTATGAATGACCGGGAGACCCTGGACATGACCATAGCTATGGTCCACTCCGGCGAGACTCTGGATCTGAGCCCCATCAGCGGCGTCAAGGCCGACAAGCACTCCACCGGCGGCGTGGGCGACAAGACCAGCCTGATCCTCTGCCCCATGGTGGCCGCCTGCGGCGTGAAGATCGCCAAGATGTCCGGCCGGGGTCTGGGGCACACCGGCGGCACCATCGACAAGCTGGAGAGCTTCCCCGGCTTTGTCACCGGCATCTCCGAGGAGGAGTTTTACGCCAACGTCAACCGTTACGGCATCGCCATCGCCGGGCAGACCGCCGATCTGGTCCCTGCCGACAAAAAGCTCTACGCGCTCCGGGACGTGACCGGCACCGTCCCCTCCATCCCCCTGATCGTCAGCTCCATCATGTCCAAAAAGCTGGCCGCCGGAGCCGACGTCATTGTGCTGGACGTGAAATGCGGCAGCGGCGCCTTTATGAAAACTTCTGAGCAGGCTCACGAGCTGGCCCGGGGCCTGACAAGGGTTGGCCGTCTGGCTGGCAAGCGCTGCGCCGCCGTCATCACCGACATGGATCAGCCTTTGGGCTGCGCGGTGGGCAATGCCCTGGAGGTCAAGGAGGCCATCTCCGTTCTGAAGGGCGAGACCAGGGGCGATCTGCTGGAGCTGTGTCTTTCCTTGGGTGCCTGCATTCTCACCGAGGCGGGCCTTGCCGCCGATGACCGGGCAGCAAGGGAGATGCTGCAAACCGCCATCGGCAACGGCAGCGCCCTGAAAAAGCTTGCCGACCTGGTCTCCGCCCAGCACGGCGACAGCCGGGCCGTGTACGACACTTCCCTGCTGCCTGAGGCCAGGCTGAAGCTGGAGGTCCCCTGCGAAAAGAGCGGCTATGTCTCCCGCATTCAGGCCGAGCAGGTGGGGCTGGTGTCCATGCACCTGGGCGGTGGCCGCGCCACCAAGGACAGCGGGATCGACCTTGCCGTGGGCGCGGTGCTGCACAAGAAGGTAGGCGACTACGTCCACGCCGGGGAGAGTCTGGCCACCGTCCACGCCAATGACGCCGTCAAGGGCCGGGAGGCCGTGCATCTTCTCCGCGGCTGCTACACCCTCAGCGACGAGGTCATCGACCGTCCCCTGTTCATTAAGGGCATTGTCCGCTGACGGGGTGTGAAGATGGATAAACCGGTGACAGAGGGGGCCATGCTCGCTCCCGGCGTGGTAATCTGCGGCGATGTGACGCTGGAAAAGGACGTGAATGTCTGGTACGGCGCGGTACTCCGGGGCGACAACGGCCCCATCCGGGTGGGAGAGGGCACAAACATTCAGGATAACTGCGTGCTCCACGACAAGACCACCATCGGAAAATTCTGCACCATCGGCCACGGCGCGGTGGTCCACGGCTGCACCGTGGGCGATTACAGTCTGATCGGTATGGGCGCGGTGGTGCTCTCCGGGGCCAGAATCGGGCCCCTTTGCCTGGTGGGCGGCGGAGCCGTGGTGACCGGCAAGACCGTGGCGCCGGAGGGCTCCATGCTGCTGGGCAATCCCGCCAAAATCACCCGGCGGCTGACCAAAAAGGAGCGGGAGTATATCCGCTACAACGCGGAGTATTACATCAAAATGGCAGAACAATTTAAATAAACAGAGATGAAACACCCCGTAACGCAGCCTCTTGGTCTGCGTTACGGGGTGTTTTTTTGCGTGTTGGCCGCATAATACTATTCTTCGATAAAACGCTTTAGAATTTTAGCGAGGCAGAATTGTGTCAGCCGAGGCGCTTTCCGCAGCGAATAATGGAAATATATTTGCAAGGAAAGCAACGAAGGTTGGCGCAATTCTAACCGCTAAAAAATAAATGGTTTTATTGAAGAATAGTATAAGGCGGGGTTATGGGGTTCATCCGTAGGGGCGGCCCTGCGTGGCCGCCCGGGAAGGACACCTCATCCGGCCCTTCGGGCCACCTTCCCCTTAAAGGGGAAGGCTTTTGCTCTGCGCCTTTCAAGCCTCCTCCGTACCAATGCCTCCCCTGTGTAAGGGGAGGTGGCTCCGCCGTAGGCGGAGACGGAGGGGTTGCAATAGCTGCCCAGCGTAACCAAGAACGACAATCCCTCAGTCTCGCTAACGCTCGACAGCTCCCTTTACACAAGGGAGCCTTTTTGCGGGCCGCCACACAGGGCGGCCCCTACGGCGTTTATTTTTTTTGCCCAGCCAAAATCAAATAAAGAATCCTCCGTCGCAGGAGAGGATCTGTCCGGTGGTGTAGGTGGCGTCCTGGGCCAGATACAGCACCGCGCGGGCGATCTCCTCCGGCTTGCCAAGCCGGCCCATGGGGATCACATCCCGGGCCAGACCGTCCAGCGTCTCCTGCCCCAAAACCTGCACCATGTCCGTGTCGATGACGCCGGGAGTGATGCAGTTGACCCGGATATTGCTGGGGGCAAGCTCCGCCGCCAATGACCGGGTCAGGCCGATGATGGCGTGCTTGGTGGCGGAATAGGCCGTCTCACATGACGCGCCGTGGGTGCCCCAGATGGAGCTGATATTCACAATGCAGCCCTCGTGCTCGTGGAGCATGTTGGGCAGCACCGCCTGGGTGCAGTTAAAGCAGCCCCCCAGATTCACCGAGAAGATGTGCTGCCAGTATTCCGGCTCGATATCCTGAAACTGCTGCTGACGAGCCACGCCCGCGTTATTCACCAGCAGGCGCACCGGGCCCAGCTCCTCCTCAACGCGCTGAACCATGGCGTTTACCGCCGCCCGGTCAGACACATCCGCCTGATGGGCGATGGCCTGAAAGCCCAGAGCGTTCAGCGCTTCGGCCAGATTCTCCGCCTTTTCCCGCTGTTCGATGTAATTGATGCAGACGGCCCAGCCGTTCTGGGCCAGCAGCGCGGCCGTGGCCGCGCCGATGCCCCGGGAGGACCCGGTGATCAGTGCAACATTTTCCATTTATGATTATGATCCTTTCTTTACCTGCTTGATAAATATAAAAAAACGCCCGAGAGGGCGTTTTGTCAGTTCTTTGCGTCCTGGTACAGCCAATCCACAAGCTTATCCTTGTCAATTCCCAGGCCATTATGCAGAAGCGCAACCGTCTCGTTGAAGTTCATGGTCTTCAGCCGCTTGAAGTTGTTGTCCCGGTTTTTGATAGGATTATCGATCAGGCCCTCCATATAGCCACACTCGTAGCACATGTTCAGCGTGTACTTGCGGTGGTTGTCAGGGGTCATCTCTGCTCCGCAGCGCGGACATTTCATGCTTTCTCCCTCCTGTCAGTTTCGCATGTTTTGCCTATAACGGTTACATGTTATTACATTACATCAAATTTTGCAAGCTTTATTTGGATTTTATCAGATATTGTCGGATAAAGCCCCTGAAGTTATGGCAAGGGCGGCCTCTTTGGGCCGCCCTTGGTTCTATTTTCAGTCCTGGCTGTCAGAGATCAGGCCGTAGCCGCCCTGTTTGCGGCGGTATACCACCGAAATGGCCTCGCTGTCCTCCATATTGCGGAACACGAAGAACTCATGGTCCAGAAGGTTCATCTGCATGATGGCCTCCTCCACCGACATGGGCTTGATGGGGAACTGCTTGCGCCGGACGATTTTGAATTCCTCGTCACCCTCGTCCTCCGCAGAGGCGGGGACGTAGTCCGGGACGATTTCACGCTCAAAAGCGCCCTCCCGCAGCCGCTTCTCCAGGCGGGTCTTGTTGCGGCGGATCTGCCGCTCGATGGCGGCCACGCCGGAATCCACCGACGCGTACATGTCGTTGGTCAGCTCGCTTGCACGGTAGTACAGGCCGTTGTTATGGATGGTGATCTCCGCCAGATACCGGCCCCGCTCCATGCTGAAGGTCACGGTAGCCTCCGCCTCCGTTTTGAACAGGCGGTCCAGCTTGCCGATCTTCTTCTCCGCATAGGCGCGCAGGGAATCCGAGGAACCCATCTTTTTCTCAGTGAAAGTGAACTTCATTTCGCCAACTCCTTTCTGGTTACATTATAGCATAGCAGCCCGGGGATTTGAAGTCTTTTTTGTGAATTTACTCCAAAAATTGCTTTTTCAGCGGAACTCAGACTTAAAACGGCCAGGTGGGCAGCCACTGCAATAGTGCGGAGGCTGTGGAATTATCCACCCGCAGTCCGCTGAGGGCCGGATAGAACAGGACGAACAATACCACGCAAAGCCCGGTCAGGCCCAGAATCCGCCAGCGCTCCCGCCGGCCCATCAGGCTGAACACATAGCCCAGGGCCAGAATCAGAAACACCGCGCTGGGGAAATAGTGATATTCAAAGGTGATGCGGGTGATAAACACCCAGGGCAGCAGCTGGGCCAGATAGCCAATGAGCAGAAAGCCCGCCTTTTTATCCCGCCGGGCCAGGGCCATATAGACCAGCACGAACAGGGCCAGCAGCCCCGCCCAGCACAGCACCGGGTTGACCCAGGCCCCAAAGCTGGAGCGGGTGCCGTCCGGGTAGTACTTCAGGTAATACAGGATAGGCCGGATATCCAGAATCCACTGATACCAGCGGGAGGCGTAGGGGTGCTCCGCCGTCACGCCGGAGTGGTAGGTGAACATGAATTTCTGGTTTTCCAGAACGATTTGGGCATAGCCCCTGTCAAAGGGGGAGGTGATGCCCTCGGCCAGGGCGTAGGGGTAGTAGGACAGATAATAGATGACCCCGGGGATCAAAACAAAAAACAGAAGGCAGAACAGAATGTTTTTCAAAAACAGCTCCGTTTGGGTAAGGGCAGGCTCCATCCCTACCGTTCTGTTTTGTTCAGGCTGTAGGGGCGAGGCTTGTCCTCGCCCGTGTAAAATCAGCCGCCTGACCCAATAAATCAGCCAGATGAGGCCCAGCCCCGCTCCGGCATAGAGGCAGGTCCATTTGCTGGCCGCGCCCAAGCCGAAAAACAGCCCCGACAGGGCCAGATACCGCCATTTGTCCGTGCTGACAAAGAGCCACATAAAGAGATACATCAGCAAAATGAAGAACACCGCGTAGGTGTCGATGGTGGCGATGCGGGTCTGGGTAAAGTGCATGAAGTCCGCCGCGAAAATCACCGCGCAGCAGCCGGGAATCAGCCGTCCGCCGTAAAGCTTTTTGACAAAGGCATACATCAGCGGCAGCATCAGCACCCCGAACAGCGTACCCATGAAACGCCAGCCGAAGGGCGTCATGCCGAAAAGGGCGATGCCCACGGACAAAATCAGCTTCCCAAGGGGCGGGTGGGACACCTCGTAGGGGTAGATGTTCCGCAAATGCTCCCAGGCCGTGCGGGCGTGGTAGATCTCGTCAAAATAGCTGGAGTTGAGGTAGCTGCCCTCTTCCGGCACAAGCGCCTGCTCGTCGCAGAGCTCCGGGCAGTCGGACGTAATGGACAGCAGCTGCCCGTCCTCGCCATATACCGCAACCTCGCCCAGCTCCGCCGGGCCGTATCCGCTGATGCGGAGATAGCGGACAGGGCTCTGCGGTGCAGAGGCCAGGTCCAGCTCCTGCCATTTTAACAGGGCGGCGTGGCCCTGCTCAAAGCTGGAAGCGGAAAGCCAGGTCTCCCCGTCCGCGGAAAATTCAAAGGTGTAGCTGCCCTGGCCGATGCCGGTGTAAAACTGCACCCGGGAGACGTTCTCTTCCCCGCCCAGGTCGATGACGGCGCTCTCCCCGTCCAGGCTGCGCACGGTCTGGGGGGCCTGGGTGTCGCCCAGGTTCCAGAAGGCCACGGCGGCATAGATCAGGGTCAAGAGGGCGACAAGCAGGGCGTCCCGGCGGTCAAAGCGCTTCTCCCGGCTTTGGGGCAGCGGGATCCTCTTCAGATCGGGCAGGCCCAGATAGAACAAAACGATCAGCAGGGCCGTAATGATAGGAAAAAAATAGCTTGTTTTCATAGGCATGAATCAATATGGCAAGTAAAAATCAGACCGCAGGTGCGGTATATTTTCATATTGTCCTTTCACTGTAAGCTTTAACCGTCAAAAAGTCAATAAGAAGTTCGGCTCTGAGGCAGCGCCCCGGCAAATGTAAACTTTCCATCAAAAATTTCAAATATCTCTTGTCCTCATGTAAAAGCGTGGTAAAATGAATGAACATGAATTTTTACAGGAGATGTTTTACAATGCTGATGTGGTGTCTGTACCTGTCCGCTCTGGCGCTGACGGCGCTGTGGGCCGGTCTGGGGGGCGTGACCGCCCTGTCCCAGCTCTGGCGGCTGATCCCGGCCTATGTGGTCGCTTTACTGGTCACCCACCTGGTCTATGTGCTGGGTCTGTGCGTGATCCGCCTGTTCTACCGGGACCGGGTCATCGAAAAGCAGAGCAATCTGGCCAGAGCCTGCTGCGCGGGTGTGGGGGACCTGTTCTGTTTTTACGCCGGCGTCCGGGCCCACATCAGCGGCCTGGAAAAGCTGCCCCAGGATCAGAAATATCTCTTTGTCTGCAACCATAAGTCCATGTTTGACCCCCTGGTGGTCATGGGGGCCATGAAAAAGCAGAACATCTCCTTCATCTCCAAGCCCTCCAACATGAAGCTCCCTGTGGCCGGCGTGGTCGCCAAAAACGCGGGCTTTCTGGCCATCGACCGGGAAAATAACCGGGAGGCGCTGAAAACCATACTTCAGGCGGCGGAGTATCTGAAGAAGGGCGTCTGCAACATGGGCATTTACCCGGAGGGCACACGCAGCCGCACGGGAGAGATGCTGCCCTTCCATGCCGGGTCCTTCAAAATTGCCCAGCGGGCCGGCGCGCCTCTGGTGGTGGCCTGCGTCCGTGGCAGCGAGAATGTGAAGCGCCCCCACCTGTTCGGGCATGTGGACGTGTATCTGGACATTTTGGAGGTCATCCCCGCCGAGCGGGTGAAGGCCATGAGCACCAACGAGCTGGCGGACTACTCCCGCGCCCTGATGGAGGAAAAGCTGAAAACCGCCGCATAAATCGCTCCATAAATATAACGGAAGGATCATTGTAAAATGGACAACAGCACCGGAAAACTCTACATTGTCGCCACCCCCATCGGCAACTCCCGGGACATGTCGCCCCGGGGCCGGGAGATTTTGAGCACAGTGGACATCATCGCAGCGGAGGACACCCGCCGTTCCATGGTGCTGCTGAATAAATTGGAGATACGAAACCGTCTGGTCTCCAACCACAAGTTCAACGAGTATGGCAAGGCCAAATATTTCATCAACGAGATGCTCTCAGGCAAGAGCGTGGCGGTGATCACCGACGCGGGCACCCCCTGCATCTCCGACCCGGGCAACGAGCTGATCCGGGCGGCGGTGGAGGCGGGCATCCCGGTGATCGGCGTCCCCGGCTGCTGCGCGGCGGTGAACGCCCTGTCCATCTCGGGCTTTGACCTGTCCAGCTTTTTGTTTTACGGCTTTTTCCCCCGGGAGAACGCGGACCGGCGCAAGCTGCTGGAAAAGCTCCGCCGGGGCGATACCCGCACCTTTGCCTTTTACGAAAGCCCCAAACGCATTATGGAGCTGGTGGATTTCTTTATCGACCAGCAGGCCCAGGTGCGCATGTGCCTGTGCAACGACATGACCAAGCTCCACGAGATGGCCTTCCGCGGGACCCCTGCGGAGGTAAAGGAGCAGCTTCTGGCCAAGGGGAACTACGACAAGGGCGAATACGTCGTGATCGTGGAAGTGGCAGAGGAATACATTTTCAATAAGAAGGAGCACGCCGTCAGCGCGGAGGCGCTGCTGGTGGACGCCATGGTGCGCGACGGGCTCAGCTCCCGGGACGCGGTGGCCGCCGTTCTCAGCGACGAGAACAATTCCTATACCAAAAACGAGCTGAAAGCCGCCGCACTGAATCTGAAGCGGCTGTTTGAATGATTTTTGAAGGCCCTTGCCTCTGCGTCAATGGCCGCAGCACCCCCTCAGTCTGCCCTTCGGGCAGACTGCTCCCCCGAAGGGGGCGCATATAAGGAAAGGATAGAGACATGCCCACCTTAAAAACCGACCTGGCCCTGGCCCTGCCCGATCTCAATAAGGCGGTGTTCTCCCAGCCCACCGCCGCGGCGATCTGGACAAAGCTGAGTATCCGCCCGGTGAAACTGAAGGGCCGTCTGGCCTTCCAGACCGAGGGCATCCGGGACAACAAGGCCTATCACCAGAATCTGGACGAGCCGGCCCTTCTGCGCCTGTTCGACGAGGAGCTGGACGGCCGCTACCGTCAGGTCCTCATCACCACCGGCAGCGAAGCCAGCCAGTATGTTTTGAAGCGGGACGGCAGCTATAAGCGCAGCGCCCGCGCTCTGGCCGCACGGCCCGCACCCTCCGGGGACACAGTGCCGGAAGGCCAGCCGGAAAATCACAACCGGCAGAAGAGCTACCTTTTGTCCGAAGGGGAGAACATCCCCGCTCTGGTGGACCTGGGGGTCTTCACCCCGGATTTTCGCATTGTAAAGGCGAAATACAATAAATACCGGCAGATCAACCGCTTTATTCAGCTCATCGACGATGAATTTGCCGCCTCTGCCCGGAAAGATTTGACTATACTGGACTTTGGCTGCGGCAAATCCTACCTGACCTTCATCATGTACTACTATTTTACGGTGAAGCGGGGCATGGACGTGCGCATCATCGGCTACGATCTGAAGGCGGATGTGGTGGAGCACTGCAACACCCTGGCCGAACGCTACGGCTATGACAAGCTGCGCTTTGTGGTGGCGGATGTGACAAAGGACAAGCTCTACGATGAGCACATCGACATGGTGGTGACGCTCCACGCCTGCGACACGGCCACGGACTACGCGCTGTATTATGCCATACAGAAGCAGGCGGACTACATTTTCTCCGTCCCCTGCTGCCAGCATGAGATCAACAGCCAGATCAAAAAGGCCGGGGAGCTGGACATCTTCCTGCGCCACGGCATCGTGAAGGAGCGCATGTGCGCTCTGTTGACGGACAGCATCCGGGCCGCGGCCCTGGAGGACATGGGCTATCGGACGGACATGATCGAGTTTGTGGACATGGAGCATTCGCCGAAAAACATCATGCTCCGGGCCCGGCGCGTTCGCCCGCCCAGAGAGCGTGAGCTGCCCGCCTGCCGGGCCCTGGCAGAAAAATACGGCTTCCAGCAGACCCTGCTCACGCTGATCGATCAATCCCCAATGTGATTCACGCCGTCCCTGTAAATCGAGGTGTCGCCTGCGGCGACACCTCACTTCTTCACTATTCACTATTCACTCTTCCCTATTTTTACCCCCATATTGCCCGCACCATTACGCACACAATCACGCCCACTGCCGTGGGCAATACCGCCCCCAGGACCGTCCAGCCAAGGCTGCCGGTCTCTTTTTTTATGGTCAAAAGGGTGGTGGAGCAGGGCCAGTGCAGCAAGGAAAAGAGCATGACGCACCCTGCCGTCACCGCCGTCCAGCCCTTCTGGGCCAGCAGGGCCCCTAATGCGGCGGTGTCTCCGATCTCCGCCAGACTCCCTCCGGCAGTATAGATCATGATGATCACCGGCAGCACGATCTCATTGGCGGGCAGGCCCAGGATGAAGCCCAGCAAAATGGCCCCGTCCAGCCCCAGAAAACACCCCAAGGGTTCCAGCGCCGCCGCCATGTGGGTCAAAAGGCTCCCCTCCCCCACCTGGATATTGGCCAGACACCAGAGCAGGGCCCCCGCCGGGGCCGCCACCGCCGCCGCCCGGCCCAGCACGGAGAGGGTGCGGTCCAGCAGGGAGCGCAGCAGCACCTGAGAGATGCGGGGCGGCCGCCAGGAGGGCAGCTCCAGCACAAAGGGGGACGGCTCCCCGCGCAGAAGCGTCGCCGATAAGAGCTTTGTCATCGCCAGAGTCACCCCGGCAGAAAAGAGGATCAGCCCGGTCATCACCGCCGCCTGCCCCAGTCCGCCGGAGGCGAAGAAGATGCCGGTCAGGGCGATCAGGGTGGGAAAGCGGCCGTTGCAGGGGGTGAAGCTGTTGGTCAGCACGGCCAGCAGCCGCTCCCGGCGGGTCTCGATGATCCGGCAGCCCACCACCCCGGCGGCGTTGCAGCCCAGCCCCATGCACATGCACAGCGCCTGCTTGCCGCAGCTTCCGCAGGCGGCAAAGGGACGGTCCAGGTTGAAGGCCGCCCTGGGCAGATAGCCCAGTTCCTCCAGCAGGGAAAACAGGGGGAAAAAGATGGCCATGGGCGGCAGCATGACGGCCACCACCCAGGCCAGGGTACGCCAGGCCCCCTGACAGAGCAGACCGTTGAGCCATTCCGGCGCACCCAGGGCGGCAAGGCCCCGGCTCATGGGGCCCTCCAGAGAAAAGAGCAGCCGGGACAACAGCGCCGAAGGGTAGTTTGCCCCCTTGACGGTGAGCCAGAACAGCCCCAGCAGCATCAGAAGCATCACGGCCCCTCCGGTAAAACGCCCGGTGAGCAGCCGGTCCAGCCGCCCCCAGGGCGGATGATGGCCGCTCTGCTTTACCACCTGACGACAGAGCTCCTCCGCCCGGGCGTAGGCCGTTTCCTCATCAATGCCGGATGTCGAGGTATCCTGTAGGGGCGGCCCTTGCGGTCGCCCGTTTATATTATCCCCATCGCATTTCCGGTCAGACTGTAGGGGCGGCCCTGTGTGGCCGCCCGCGTTATCCCCGCCCGATGTTCCGTAGGACTGTAGGGGCGAGGCTTGCCCTCGCCCGCCCATTTTATCTGCCTCCCCGGTCTCACGGGCGAGGGCAAGAGTCGCTCCTACGGCTTGAATAAACCGCTTCCGGCTCTTTCGTTTTCTGGCCACCATGCCGATGACCGGCACGCCCAGCAATTCTTCCAGCTTTTTCAGGTCGATCTCTATCCCTTTTCGCCGCGCCTCGTCCAGCAGATTCACGCAGACCAGCACCGGCGCCCCCGCAGCCATCACCTGCAAGCTCAAAGCCAGGCCCCGGACAAGGCAGCTTCCGTCGCAGACCACCACGGTGAGTCTGGCCCTGCCCTGGCGCAGAAACGCCCCGGCAATGCGCTCCTCCCGGGAGCGCCCCCTCAGGGAATATGTACCGGGCAGGTCGGCAATGATCCAATCCTGCCCCCGGCATCGCCCCAGCCCCACGCCCACGGTTTTGCCGGTCCAGTTGCCGGTGTGCCGCCGCAGCCCAGTGAGGGCGTTAAAGAGGGTACTTTTGCCCACATTGGGCATTCCCGCCAGGGCAATGATGGGCCTCTCCCCGGCCTGCACATGCCCTTCACGCTCAAATCTCATTCTCCGCCCCTCCCATCAGGATGTTTTCGCAGTCCCGCCGCCGCAAGGCCACCACCGCGCCCCGGATCAGGCAGACCGTCAGATCGCCCCCGGCGCTTTGGGCCAGGCAGCGTATCGCCGTGCCGGGGAAGACCCCCATATCCGAAAGCCTGCGGGAGAGGGCAGGGGCACAGCCCAGTGAGAGCACGCGGCCAGCCATCCCCGGCGCCATCCGCCCCAGGCAGAACGCTCCGTCCATAAATACCCTTCCTTCCGCGCCATTTTATGCCCCGCCGGGGAGAAGGGTGACTCCCCGGCGGGGCAGGTAAGAAGTAAGAGTGAATAGTGAATAGGTGTGGTGTCGCCTGCGGCGACATATTTGAATTTGGCCGCTTTGCGGCCACCTTACCTTTTTCACTCTTCACTTTTTCTTATTACTTTTCTTGCCCCTGTCTGTTTATCCATGATAAAATAAAATAAAAAAATTTTTCTTCTCCTGCGATAAAACGCCCTCCAAAAACATTACCTTAACGAGAGCAAAATCCAACGGAAAGGAGTGGCCGCCGTGCCGCTGAATTGTATGACGCCAGCCGACGATAACGCCAGCCGCAGCACCCGGCTGGACCAATACCTCCGTCTGACAGCGGAAAACGACGCCCGGGCCTTTGAGCGGCTGTATCGGGAGACCGCCCCGGCCGTCTACGCCTACGCTCTGTCGGTGCTGAAAAACCGTCAGGACGCGGAGGATGTGCTTCACGACTGCTATGTGAGCATCTACCACTCTGCAAAAGGCTACCGCAGTCAGGGCCGCCCCATGGGCTGGATCATGTCCATTGCCAAAAACCTGTGTTTTCAGACCCTGCGGCGGCGCAGCCGGACGGAGGAGCTGGATGAGGAGGACTGGGCCCGGCTGCCCGCGCTGTCGGGAATGGATGATGAGGAGCGGCTGACGGTGCGTGCCTGTCTGTCCGCTCTTCGGGACGATGAGAAGAAGGTGCTGCTGCTCCACGCGGTGGCGGGCTTCAAGCACAGAGAGATCGCGGACTTTCTGGAGCTGCCTCTGTCCACGGTGATTTCGAAATACAACCGTGCCGCGAAGAAATTAAAGTCAATTTTGGAGAAGGAGAGCGTTTGAACATGGAGGACCGCGAGCTTGACCGGCAGGTAAAGCAGGCTTTTGAGGGCCTGACCCCGGATATTTTCGACAGCGTACTCTTCGACTGCCGCAGGCAGACGGGGAAAGTCGTCAGCATGAAGCCCCGGCGGAAGAAGAATCTTCTGCGCCGGGCGGCAGGGATCGCGGCAGCGCTGCTGCTGATGGTGGGCGGCGTGTCCGCCGTGGGCCTGTGGCGCCTGGAGAATACCGCCGTGGCCAGTGTGTCCCTGGACGTAAACCCCAGTGTGGAGATCAAGGTAAACGAGAAGGAAAAGGTGGTCTCCGTCGCCGCTTTGAACGAGGACGGACAGGAGATCATCGCGGAAATGGATTTTGAGGGCAGCAGCCTGGAGGTGACGGTGAACGCCCTGATCGGCTCCATGCTGCGGCAGGGCTACCTCAGCGTGTCGGCAAACTCCGTGCTGGTCAGCGTGGAGAGCACAGACAGCCAGCAGGCGGCGGCGCTGGAGCAGCGTCTCCGGGAGGAGATCGGCGGTCTGTTGGAGAGCGGCGGCGTCAGCGCCGCGGTGCTGAGCCAGCAGGTGAACGCCGATGAGGAGCTGCGCACCCTGGCGGAGGAATACGGTCTGAGCCTGGGCAAGGCCCAGCTGATCCGGGGCATCACCACCCAGGACAGCCGGTACAGCTTTGCCGACCTGGCGGGTTTGACCATCAATCAGCTGAATCTTTTGAGCGAGGAACTGGCCCTCAGCGGCGTGCAGCGCAGCGGCCAGGCCAGCGAGGCGGGCTATATCGGCTCCGGTGAAGCGATGAACGCGGCCCTGGCGGACGCAGGGATCAGCGGCGAGAACATCAGCGCTTACTTCTCCCGCATGGACTGGGAGGATGGCCGCATGGTCTACGCCCTGGCCTTTGATGACGGCGAAAGCGGCTATGAATACACCGTGGAGGCCCTGACCGGCCAGATCATCAGCAGCATGAAGGAGCTGCATACTCTGCTGGAGCAGCAATCCGGTGAGGCCGGGCAGATTTTGCAGGAGCAGACCGGCAGCATGGCGGACCTGGTGCAGGAGCAGAGCCAGAGTCTGGAGGAGTGGCTCAGCGGCGCCTCCGGCGACTGGGCGGAGTGGATCAGGACCCACGACGAGGAGATCGAGCGCTGGGCCGAGGAGAGCGGCGGCCAGTGGGAAGCCTGGGCTGAGCAGTACGGCGGCGACTGGGAGGCCTGGGCCAGAGACCACGCGGCTGAAATCGAGAGCTGGGCGCGGGAACAGGGCCGCAAGTGGGAAAACTACGGTGAGCTGTGGGAGTCCTGGGCGGAGAGCCTCTTCGGATGAGTTGTCCCGCTCCCTATACACAGAAAGGAGATCCTATGCACGAACTGATCATCAGTCCACACCGGGCAATGGCCCTGGCCTTAACGGAAACGGACCTTGACCGCGAGCAGGTGTTCCGGGTGCGCTGCACACTGGACGGCGGACTTTACGATATCCGCTTTTGTACCGACTGGCTGCGCTACCAGCTGTATCTGGACGCGGAAAGCGGCGAAGTCCTGGGCCTGGATACCGAGCCCATGGGCGACGCGGAGGTTCAGGACAGCCAAAGCACCGGCGTATTCCGGAAGATAAAGGTCAACATCATCGCCGCTGAGAACTGATTAAGCATTTTTCATGTGCCTTCCCCCCTGGTGCATGGTAAAATATTGTTTCCCGAAAGAACGGACGCCCGGACACACCTCCCGGGCGTCTGTTCTTTTCTCTGCCGATGCAGCCCTCTTTTCCCCCGATTCGCATTGACAACCCTGCCCATGGGTGCTAAATTGGTATTATCCGATGAAAGGAGGAACCATCATGTTCCGCTTCACCCATTTCAACTTCAATGTTCTTGACCTGGAGCGCAGTCTGGCCTTTTACCGCGAGGCTCTGGGCCTTGTCCCCGTGCGGGAGAAGGAGGCAGCCGACGGCAGCTTCAAGCTGGTATACCTGGGCGACGGGGTCAGCGACTTCACCCTGGAGCTGACCTGGCTTCGTGACCGCAGCGAGCCCTACGACCTGGGGGATGAGGAATTCCACCTGGCCTTCCATACCGACGATTTTGACGCCGCCCACGAAAAGCACGCGGCCATGGGCTGCATCTGCTTTGAAAACCCGGGTATGGGCATCTACTTCATCCAGGACCCGGACGGTTACTGGATCGAGATCATTCCCCTGCGATAAGTTTCTTTTAAGTAAACGCTGAAAATTACCCGAAACGAGGTAATCCCCATGAATATTGAACTTTCCGCCATCGAGCAAGCTGCCGAGCGGCTGAAACCCATCCTGCACCACACGGAGCTGGACCTGTCCTCCACCTTCTCGGCCATGACCGGCGGCCGGGTGTATCTGAAATGTGAGAACCGGCAGAAAACCGGCTCTTTTAAGATCCGCGGGGCCAGCAACAAGATTGCGGCCATGATCGAACGGGGCGAAAAATGCTCCGTAGTGGCCTCCTCGGCGGGCAACCACGCCCAGGGCGTGGCCTACGCCGCCTCCCGCTTCGGCATCCCGGCCACCATCGTCATGCCCAAGGCCGCGCCCATCGCCAAGGTGCAGGCCACCAGCGGCTATGGGGCCAAGGTAGTGCTGGACGGCGATTGCTATGACGACGCCTACGCCCGCGCCCTGCGCATCTGTGAGGAGGAGGGCGCGGCCTTCCTCCACCCCTACAACGACCCGGAGGTCATCGCTGGTCAGGGCACTTTGGGCCTGGAAATTCTGGCAGATCTGCCCTATGTGGACATGATCGTGGTCCCTGCCGGCGGCGGCGGACTGCTGGCCGGTGTGGCCTGCGCGGTAAAGCAGATCAACCCCCGGGTAAAGGTCTACGGCGTCCAAGCCGAAGGGGCTGACGCCATCGCCCGGAGCTTCCGGGAAAAGAAATTGGTGTGTACCGACTCCGCCGCTACCATTGCTGACGGCATCGCCGTCAAGGCCCCGGGGGATATCACCGTGGAGCTCATCAACCGCTACGCCGACGGGGTGGTGACAGTGTCCGACTCGGAGATCGCCAACGCCATATTGCTGCTCATTGAGCGCTGCAAGCAGGTGGTGGAGCCTGCGGGGGCCACGCCTCTGGCGGCGGTGCTCAGCGGCAAGCTGGACGTGAAGGGCCGCCGGGTGGTCTGCGTCATGTCCGGCGGCAATATCGACGTGAGCTTCATTCAGAGCATCATCGAGCGGGGTCTGGTTGCCCGCCACCGGCGCATCAAATTCATCGCCACATTGCTGGACCGGCCGGGAAGCCTGGTGCAGCTGCTGAACGTGCTGGCGGATTCCGGGGCCAACATCCTGACCGTGGAGCACGACAAATTAAACGCCGGATTGAATCCCAACGAGACCAATGTGCACATCGCCTGCGAGGTAGGCGGCGAGGAGCACGGCCGGGCCGTGATCGACGCCCTCCGCGCCCGTGGTTTTCGTATTGAACTGGAACAGTGAAAGGAGAATTTTCAGATGAATGTTGTCAAGACGGATAAGGCCCCTGCGGCCATCGGTCCCTATTCCCAGGCCCGGATTGTGAACGGTCTGGTGTACGCCTCGGGGCAGATCCCCATCATCCCGGAGACGGGAGAGCTGGCCATCGGTCTGGAGGGCCAGGCAAACCAGGTCTTCAAAAACGTGGCGGCGCTGCTGGAAGCCGCCGGAACGGATATTGCCAAAACGGTAAAAACCACCCTATTTATCAAGCACATGGACGACTTTGCCGCCATCAACGCCATCTACGCCCAGTATTTCACCGAGCCCTATCCCGCCCGCTCCTGCGTGGAGGTTGCAAGGCTCCCCAAGGACGTACTCTTGGAGTGTGAAGTTATCGCGGAGCTGTAATCCAGGCATAAAAATATCCCGGCCATTCGTGGCCGGGATATTTTTATGCCATATACAATTCGTCCTCCCGCCATCTCAGCGGGTTTTCCTCAATATATTTTCGCACCTCGTACAGCTCCGTCTCGCAGCGAATCACATGCTCATAGTAATTTCGCTGCCAGATTTTGCCCATTTGCAGGCCGCAGGCGCGGCAATATTTCCGCCACTCATTGACCACAAGGGACTTATACGCCCCGACCACGCGCCCCAGGGTGAGTTGCTGCTGTCCAGGGAGGAACACGATAAAATGTACGTGGTTCGGCATAACCGTGCGGGAATCAAATTTCACACCGTACAAACGCTCTACCTTTTCAAAGGCCGATTCCGCGATCAGCCCAAGGCCGCTCAATGGGAGTCTCCCCAAGTCGCCCGTTTCTTCTTCCGTCAACCCGCAGGCGCAATCTTTTCGATCAACTGTGAAACCGGTAGTGCCAGCTATCCGGGCGGGGACAAGCCCCGCCCCTACAGCCCCCGGGTTCTCTCCCAGCAACTTGTAGGGGCGACCCTTGCGGTCGCCCGCCTCCCTTTCCAGTGTCCAAAGGATATTCCGCCTGTCCTGCACGCAAACGGTCACAAAATAGGCGCCGTTCTGGGCATAATCGTAGCATTTCAGCCGGACAGACTTTCTAACCGGCCGCTCATTCACAGCTCAGGGTACAGTGGGAACCTCTGGCAGAGCTCAATGACCTGCTCCTTGACCTGGGGCACGGCCTCGTCTCCCTCCCGGAGCAGGCGGACGATCAGGGCGGCGACCTTGCGCATCTCCTCCTCCCTCATGCCTCTGGTGGTGCTGGCGGGGGTGCCGAAGCGCATACCGGAGGTCAGCTT
>JBJDXP010000195.1:0-5656 GCA_051866735.1 Candidatus Limivicinus sp. | reverse complement strand
CGCTGCCCAGAAGGCCGCCGAAGTCGATCCGGTCGCCCACGGTCTTGCCCTTGGCCGGGATCAGGCGGACGGCGGTAGTCTTGTTGTTCACCATGCCGATGGCCGCCTCATCCGCGATGATGGCGGAAATGGTAGCCGCCGTGGTGTCGCCGGGGACGGCGATCATATCCAGGCCCACGGAGCAGACGCAGGTCATGGCCTCTAATTTATCAATGGAGAGGGCCCCGGCCTCCACGGCCGAGATCATGCCCGCGTCCTCCGACACCGGGATAAAGGCGCCGGACAGGCCGCCCACATGGTTGGAGGCCATGACGCCGCCTTTTTTCACCGCGTCGTTCAAAAGGGCCAGGGCCGCCGTGGTGCCGTGGGTGCCGCACTTTTCCAGACCCATGATCTCCAGAATCTCCGCCACGCTGTCGCCGATAGCAGGGGTGGGTGCCAGAGACAGATCCACCACGCCGAAGGGCACGTTCAGCCGTTTGGAAGCCTCCCGGGCCACCAGCTGACCCATGCGGGTGATCTTGAAAGCAGTCTTTTTCACGGTCTCCGCCACCACGTCGAAGGGTTGGCCCTTGCAGGCTTTTAGGGCATGGGCCACCACGCCGGGGCCGGAAACGCCCACGTTGATGACGCACTCCGGCTCCCCCACCCCGTGGAATGCGCCGGCCATGAAGGGGTTATCCTCCACCGCGTTGGCAAAGACCACAAGCTTTGCGCAGCCCATGGGGTCGATGTCCGCCGTCTGTCGGATGATGCGGCCCATGAGGGCCACGGCGTCCATGTTGATGCCGGCACGGGTGGCGGCCACATTCACGCTGGAGCAGACCAGGTCGGTCTGGGTCAGGGCGGTGGGGATGGACCGGATCAGGCGCAGGTCGCTGTCCGTAAAGCCCTTTTGGGCCAGGGCGGAAAAACCGCCGATAAAGTTTACGCCCACGGCCTTGGCCGCCTTGTCTA
Organism: Candidatus Limivicinus sp.; assembly: GCA_051866735.1. Classification (GTDB taxonomy): domain Bacteria; phylum Bacillota; class Clostridia; order Oscillospirales; family Oscillospiraceae; genus Limivicinus. The sequence goes on along the minus strand of JBJDXP010000195.1, from coordinate 4,699 downwards.
GGGTCAGCGCCAGGGGGGTATAATCCTCCTCCCGGCAGGCCGCCGCCACCAGAGAGATGGGGCTGACGGAAACACGCTTATTGACAATGGGGATGCCGAACTCCCGCTCGATGGCGCAGCCGGTCTCCACCAGCTTGTCCGCCTTGCGGCAGATTTTATCATAGACCTTGCGGCAGCACTGGTCCATGCTGCTGTCCGCACAATCCAGAAGGCTGATGCCCATGGTGACGGTGCGCACGTCCAGATGCTGCTGGTCGATCATTTCAATGGTCTGCAGGATCTCACTGCTGTTGATCAGATAACTCATAGCGCCGCCTCAGATCCTGTGCATAGCTTCAAAGATGTCCTGCCGCTGGATATGGATGTCCAGGCAGCGCTCTTTGCCCTTCTCCTGCAGGAAACGGGCCAGCTCATCAAAGGGCTCGGCGCAGTCGGCCAGATCCACCAGCATGATCATGGCAAAATACTCCTGCATCAGGGTCTGGCTGATGTCCAGGATGTTGATCTCCTTTTCCGCAAGCAGGGCCGTCACATAGGCGGTAATGCCCTTGGAATCCTTGGCAAATACGCTTACAATGGCTTTCATGTCTCTTTCTCTCCCGAATTTTCTCTCTCTGCGGCAGCTTTTACCCTTTTTTTCGCCGCCTCGGCGGCGTCCAGCAGCTTCACTGCCTCCTCCAGCAGTGTTTCTCCCGCGGCTGTCAGGCCGTTTACCCGGTTTCCCCGGTAAAAAAGGCGCACACCCAACTCATCCTCCAGGGCGCTGATGGCGCGGCTGGTGGACGAATGGCTGATATAGAGCTGTTTTGCCGCGGCGGTAAAGCTTCCGCACCGGGCCACAGCCACAAAGATCTCAAGCTGCTCCAGCTGCATGTTTAATAATCGAAGGTATGGGGCAGCAGCTCGCTGAGCTTATAGCTCACATAGCGGTCCCCCGCTTTGGCGCAGAGCACCTCCATATTGGGGGAAAACTCCGCCAGAAACTGCCGGCAGGCCCCGCAGGGTGTACACCAGTTTTCGCTGTCGGCATAGATGGCGATGCGGCGGAAGCTGATCTTCCCCTCGCTGACCGCCTTGCAGCAGGCTGTGCGCTCGGCGCAGATGGTGCTGCCCAGCGCCGCGTTTTCCACGTTGCAGCCGGTGAACACGGTGCCGTCGTCACACTCCAGCGCCGCGCCCACAGGGAAGCGGGAATACGGAACGTAGGCGTTCAGAGACGCCTTTTTTGCCATGGACATAAGTTCTCTGTCAGTCATGTGTGCCCCTCCATTATAGTATTAATCCAGGTCGATCTCCCAGGTGGCGAAATCGTAAAGGGGATTGCCCATGTTGGGGTCAACGCCCTTTACCACGCCCCGGTGGGTGATGAGCTGCTGTTTTTCAAAGCCGATGGTGATCAGCGAGCCTGTCTCGTTCAGATAGCGGCACAGGCTTTCAAAGGCGGAAGCTCTCTCCATGTCATATTCATTGACATTGGTGGCGCTGCCTGCGGCAAGATAGCTGTCGATATAGTTTTCAAAGCTCTTGTCGGTGGAGCCGGTAAAGTTCAGGCAGCTGTTGGCGTTATCCTTGGTTTTTACCTCCAGAAGCTCACTCAGATCAAAATCATTGCGGAGCTTGATCTCTCCGTAATAGATATCGAAGTCGCCCTCCTCCAGAGCCGTGCAGTAGTCGGCCCAGGTCAGCTCCTCCACCTTGATGGTGAAACCGATGGAGGCCATATCCTCCGCAAACTTTCTGGCCACACCGGCCTTGACGCTGCTGTCGCTGCACAGGATCAGGCGCATTTCGATCTCCTGGGCGGAGCCGTTCATAAACTCCAGCTTGCCGTCGTCGTCATAGTCCCGGATGCCGAAGTTGTCCAGGATCCGCTGGCAGCGCTCCATATCATAGCCGATGCTGTTGGCATAGCTGGTGGGGTAGTCCGGCGCCGTGGGATACATGGGCACAGTGCTGGCCACGGCGTTGCCCTTCATCAGGTTGTTGGCAAAATTGGCCCGGTCGAAGGCATAGGACAGCGCCTGGCGTACGTTGGAATAGCGGCCCAGGGTGCTCTCCTCGTTGAAGGCCAGGTAGTGCATGTTGGTGGTGGCAAAAGTTCTGGTCTCGTTGGTGCTGGCATAGCCCAGGTTGGTGTAGCTGGAGGGGTCGTTCTGTACCACGTCGATCAGGGAGCTTTCAAAGGCGTTGATGATGCTGTCCGCCGTCTGATACTCCTGGATATAGATCACGTCCACCGGCAGACTGTCATAGCCGTTATAGCCGGTAAAGGCCAGAAGCTGGGTGCCGTCTTCATTGTATGTATAGGGGCCGCTGCCCAGGGGGTGCTTGTCGCCAAAGGTGCCCCGCTTCATCACGGGGATATTCAGCAGCTTGACAAACTGCTTGTTGGCCTTGGCCAGGGTCACATACAGCTTGTCCTCCGAATAGGACACGCCGGCAATGCTGTTGAAGCGGCCGCTGTACCGGTCCGTCCCTATGGCGTATTCCAGGGAAAGACGCAGGTCGTTGCCGGTGACGTTGGTCCCGTCGTGGAATACATGGGTGGTATCAATATCAAAGGTCCAGCTTTTGCCGTCCTCGGAGCAGGTCCAGCTCTTGATCAGCTTGGGAATGACCTGAAAATTGTTGTCCAGCTCCACCATGTTCTCATAGACCAGGCTGCAGATCAGCTGGTTGGAGTGGTTGGTGGCGATCATGGGGTTCAGACTGTATTTGCTATTGCTGTTCAGGGAGAAAACATTGTCCGCCGCAGCGGCCTTCTCCACGTCCTTGCCCCCGGTGGACTCGGGGATCTGGTCCATGGGGTCTGTCTTGCTGCTTTCACAGCCGGTACAGCCTATCAGCATCAGCGCCGCGCAGAGGGCGGCAATCCATCGTGTAAGGGGTTTTCGCATAAGTTCACCTCAGTCCAGCACGATCGCGGCGGCCTGGCTGCCGCGACGGCCCTTTGTATATCTGTGGGACCAGTATTTCTCATGGCTGCACATGGTGCATTCCGGTGAAATGTCGATGTTTTCCGCGCTCAGCCCCAGCTGTCTGAGCCTTACGGCGTTGGCGGCGCGCAGGTCCACCATGGTCTTGCCGCCGGCCCGGCGGTCAAACAGTCCCTGTGTCTCGCCGGAAAGGTACTTCTCCACCGCCTGTGGCACATCGTCGTCCGTCTCAAAGCAGCAGCGGCCGATGGCAGCGCCCATGGCGGCGTGGATGCTCTCCGGCTTTGCGCCCAGAGCGCACATTTTCTTCACCGTCTCGCCCAGAATATCGGCCACCGAGCTGCGCCAGCCGCAGTGCACCGCGGCGATCACGGAATGCTCCCTGTCGCAGAGCAGGGCGGGCACACAGTCGGCAATAAAGCACATGATGGGCAAACCCCGCTCATTGGTGACCAGTCCGTCCGCCTCATAGGGCACGGTGGACATGCACACATGCCGGTCCGCCTTTGTCACCACGCGCACCTCGCTGCCGTGTACCTGCTTTGTGACCGCGCAGTCGTCGATCCCCGCGCCCATCAGCGCGCAGACACGGCGGTAATTTTCCCGCACGGCCTCCGGGTCGTCCCCCCGGTTGGAGCCTAAATTCAAACTTGCAAATTCTCCCCTGCTCACGCCGCCGTAACGGGTGGTAAAGGCGTGGCGGGCGGGGATGAGGGTGGAGCGCATAAAAACAAGTCCGCCCTCATTGATCTCTTCAAATGCCATGTTTACTCATTTCTGCCGCAGCATTCCTTGTATTTCAGCCTGCGGCTGCCGTCGGCCTTCATTTTTCCGCAGGGGCAGGGGTCGTTGCGCCCGGGCTTGGGGGCCTTTTTCACCGGCTTCTTTTTCACCGGCGCGCCGCCCACGTTGGCGGCGGCGTTTTTGGCCACGGCCTTGCGCTCGATGGGCTGCTCCCGGCGCACCTGAACGGTGAACAGGCGGCGCACGGTCTCCTCCCGGATGCCCTGGACCATGGCCTCGAACATGTCAAAGCCCTCCTGCTTGTAGGCGTCAATGGGCTTAATGGAGCCGTAGCCCCGCAGGCCGATGCCCCGCTTCAGCTCGCTCATGGCGTCGATATGGTCCATCCAGTATTCGTCCACCACGCGCAGCATGACCACCCGCTCCAGCTCCCGCATCAGCGGCGCGCCGTTGGGGCCGGGGCCGAAAGCGGTCTCTCTGGCCTCGTAGGTCTTTTCCGCGATCTCCGTGACGGTCTCCGCCACCTTCTCGCAGCTGGGTTTTTTGCCCAGATCCTCCATCTTCAGGCTGCCCCGGCGGAGAAACAGCTTTTCAAAGGGCTGCAGGGCCAGATCCAGCTGCTGCTGATCCTCAGCGGCTCCGCCGCCCAGTCCGTCGGTCACGGTGCTCTTCACAAATTCCTCGATCATGCCCATGATCTGAGTGCGCAGATCCTCCCCGTCCAGCACCTTGCGGCGCTCGCCGTAGATGATGTTGCGCTGCTGGTTCATCACGTCGTCATACTCCAGAACGCTCTTACGGGTCTGGAAGTTGCGGCTCTCCACGGTCTTCTGGGCCTGCTCGATGGCGCCGGAGAGCAGTTTATGGTCCAGAGGCATGTCCTCCTCCACCTTCAGCGTCTCCATCATGTTCATAATGCGCTCGGAGCCGAAAAGGCGCATGATATCGTCGGTCAGGGCCAGATAGAAGCGGCTCTCGCCCGGGTCGCCCTGACGGCCGGCGCGGCCGCGGAGCTGGTT
>JBJDXP010000194.1:0-5668 GCA_051866735.1 Candidatus Limivicinus sp. | reverse complement strand
AAGAAAACCGCCGGCGAGGTCATCAAGTGCCTGATGAAGAACGGCGTCATGGCCGGCATCAACCAGACCATCGATTTTGACACTGCCGAGTTCGTGGCCACCGAAATGGGCTGCAAGGTGGAGAAGGAAGTCACCGTCACCATCGAGGAGCAGATCATCGACGACCATGTGGACACCGCCGAAGAGCTGGAGACCCGGGCTCCCGTGGTGGTGGTCATGGGCCACGTTGACCACGGCAAGACCTCCCTGCTGGACGCCATCCGGAAAACCTCCGTTACCGCTGGAGAGGCCGGTGGTATTACCCAGCACATTGGTGCATATACTGTCGATGTAAACGGCAACATGGTCACCTTCCTGGATACCCCCGGCCATGCTGCCTTTACCTCCATGCGGGCCCGGGGCGCCAAGTCCACGGACATCGCCATTCTGGTGGTGGCCGCCGACGACGGCATCATGCCCCAGACCATCGAGTCCATCAACCACGCCAAGGCGGCGGAGGTGCCCATCATCGTTGCCATCAACAAGATGGATAAGCCCACCGCCAATCCCGACAAGATCAAGGAGCAGCTGACCAAGTACGACCTGATCCCCGAGGAATGGGGCGGCGACACCGTCATCGTGCCCATCTCCGCCAAGACCGGCATGGGCCTGGATGAGCTGCTGGAAATGGTCATCCTGACTGCCGAGGTCCAGGAGCTGAAGGCCAACCCCAACCGCCGGGCCAAGGGTACCGTCATCGAGGCCCGTCTGGACAAGACCCGGGGCCCTGTGGCCACCCTGCTGGTGCAGAACGGCACCCTGAAACAGGGCGATATCGTCATTGCCGGTACGTCCGTGGGCCGTGTCCGTGTCATGACCAACGACAAGGGCCGCACCGTCAAGACCGCTGGACCCTCCGTGCCTGTGGAGATCACCGGCCTGGCTGAGGTCCCCACGCCCGGCGACGAGTTCAACGCCGTCACCGACGAGCGCATGGCAAGAGAACTGGTGGAGCAGCGCCGCCAGGCCCAGAAGGACGCCGCCGCCAAGCTGAACCAGAAGGTCACCCTGGACAACCTCTTCGCCAAGATGCAGGAGGGCGAGATGAAGGAGCTGAACCTGATCGTCAAGGCCGACGTGCAGGGCTCTGCCGAGGCCATCAAGGCCTCTCTGGAGAAGCTGAGCAACGAAGAGGTCCGGGTCCGGGTCATCCACGCGGGCGTAGGCGCCATCAACGAAAGCGACATCCTGCTGGCCTCCACCTCCGGCGCCATCATCGTGGGCTTCAACGTCCGTCCCGACGCCGCCGCCCAGGCATCCGGCCAGCGGGCCAATGTGGATATGCGCTTCTACCGGGTCATCTACGACGCCATCGACGAGATCGAGGCGGCCATGAAGGGCATGCTGGCTCCCAAGTACGAGGAAGTGGTCATCGGCCACGCCGAGGTCCGCATGACCTACAAGGTCAGCGCCATCGGCACCATCGCCGGCTGTATGGTCAAGGATGGCAAGGTCACCCGGGACGCCCAGGTGCGCATCTTGCGGGACAACATCGTCATCCACGAGGGCGAGATCGGCTCTTTGCAGCGCTTCAAGGACGCGGTGAAGGAAGTCACCGCTGGCTATGAGTGCGGCATGAGCGTGGTCAAGTACAACGACATCAAGGAAGGCGACATCTTTGAGTGCTTCGCCATGCAGGAAGTGAAACAGTAATAGGCTCCGCCGCGCCGCTTGTGCGGCGCGGCGGATGTTTTTCCAAGTGTGGAGTGAAAAGCGCCGCACTTGTGACAGAAAGGAGTGCCATATGGCAACCAACCGTATTTTACTCATAAATGAAGAAATCCAGAAGGAGCTGTCCGCCCTGCTGCGCTCTGTCAAGGACCCCCGGGTCCAGGACGTGATGATCTCCATCACCCGGGTGGAGACCACCCCGGACCTGCGCTATACCAAGGTCTATGTGTCCTTCCTCCAGGAGGACAAGGCCAAGGATGCCATGGCGGGGCTGAAATCCGCCGCGGGCTTCCTGCGCCGCCAGCTGGGCAGCAACCTGCGGCTGCGCTACAGCCCGGAGATCGTCTGGGAGCAGGACGATTCCATCACCTATGGCGCGAAAATGCTGAAGCTCATCAACTCTCTTGAGGTGAACCACGATGATGAAACTGACGAGGGCTGAGACCGCCCATTTTCTGCAGGAGCGGGACAGGTTTACCATTCTGACCCATTGCCGTCCGGACGGGGACACCATCGGCTCCGCCGCCGCCCTGTGCCTGGGACTGCGGCAGCTGGGAAAGACCGCCCATGTTCTGAAAAATCCGGAGGTCACTCCGCGGTTCGCCTGGCTCCATGGGGGCCTGACCAAGGAGCAGGCGGAGGAGGGGGATACCCTGGTCTGCGTGGACGTGGCTTCCCCAAGCATGGTGCCCAGGGCCTTTGCCCATTTGAAGGACGCCATCACTTTGCGCATCGATCACCACGGCTCCGCCACCTCCTTTACCCGGTGGGAACTGGTGGACGCCGCCAGCGCCTCCTGCGCGGAGGTCATCTGGGATGTGCTGGTGCTGATGGGGGTTACCCCGGATAAGTCCATCGCGGAGGCGGCTTATGTGGGCCTTTCCACGGACACCGGGTGCTTCCGCTATGCCAATACCACCGCCCATACCTTTGCCACGGCGGCCCAGTGTGCCCAGGCCGGTGCCCGGATCTACGAGCTGAACCAGGAGCTGTTTGAGACCAACACCCTGGGCAGACTGAAAATGCAGGCCTGGATTGTGGACCACATGCGCCTGCTCCGGGACGGTCAGATGGCGGTGAGCGCTATTCCGAAAGCCGTGGAGCAGGAGATTGGCGTTACCGAGGACGATATGGACAACATTTCCTCCTTCCCTCGCACTGTGGCGGGAGTGAAAATGGCGGCGACGCTGCGGGAAACCGCCGATGGCACCACCAAGCTGTCCGTCCGGGCCATTCCGGGCTTCGACGCCACGGTGGTGACGGTGAAATTCGGCGGCGGCGGCCACAAAGGCGCGGCCGGCGCATCCATAAAGCTGCCCCTGGAAGAAGCGGCCAAAGCTGTAGAAGCGGCGATGCTGGGACTGGAATAAAATGAATGGAATTGTAATCATAGATAAGCCCCAGGGGTGGACCAGCCAGGATGTGACCGCCCGGCTGCGGCGGGTGTTCCAGACCCGGCGCATCGGCCACGGCGGGACCCTGGACCCCATGGCCACCGGCGTGCTGCCGGTGTTCGTGGGCCGGGCTACCCGGGGGGTGGAATTTTTTGAGCACGCGGAAAAAACCTACGAGACGGTGCTCCGCTTAGGACTGACCACCGACACCGAGGATATTACAGGCGCGGTGCTGACCCAGCAGGAAGCAAGCGTCACCGCCGCCCAGGTGGAGAAAGCCCTGGAACTGTTCCGGGGAGAGATTCTGCAGGTGCCCCCCATGTACTCCGCTCTGAAGGTGAATGGCCAGAAGCTCTACGATCTGGCCCGGAAGGGAAAAGAGGTGGAGCGCCAGCCCCGGCCCATTACCATCCATGAGCTGGCCTTCCTGGGAATGGAGGGCAGCGACGTCCGATTGCGGGTGCGCTGCTCCAAGGGAACCTACATTCGGACCCTGTGCAAGGATATCGGCGAGGCTCTGGGCTGCGGCGGCTGCATGGCGGCGCTGCGCCGGGTCAGCGCCGGGGAATATACCATCGAAGAGGCGGTGCCTTTGCAGGAGCTGCTGGAGACCCAGGAACCGGAGAAGTATCTCCGGGCGGTGGACACCATGTTCCGCAATTACCCCGGGGTGAAATTGACGGCCAACCAGGAAAAGCGCTGCCGCAACGGCAACGCCTTTTCCGTGAAGCTGGCGGACGGAACCTACCGGGCCTACAGCCAGGGTGGGGAATTTCTCATGCTGGCAAAGGTAGATGACGGCGTTATGTCAACCATCAAAAGCTTTTTTGAAGTCTAACAGACACGATTGGTGATGTTATGAGCAAAACAATCTACGCCCTGGGCTTTTTTGACGGGGTGCACGTCGGACATGGGGCGCTGCTGCGCCAGTGCCGGGCTTTGGCGGCGGAGCATGGAATGTCCGCCGGGGTGGTGACCTTCGGTTCCCATCCGGATACCCTGGTGATGGGAAACACGCCCCGGCTGATCAATACCCCCCAGGACCGGGAGCGGCTGCTGCGGGAATCCTTTCACATGGACTGCGTCGTTACATTGCCCTTTGACGAGCCCATGCGGGCGATGCATTGGCGGGACTTTCTGGAAATGCTGACAGAGCGGTATGAAGCCGGAGGCTTCGTCTGCGGGGAGGATTTCCGGTTTGGAGACAAGGGCCGGGGAGACGCGGCGCTGCTGGGGCAGTACTGCGCGGAAATGGGACTGCCCTGGGCCGTAGTGCCGGAGCAGACCATCGACGGCATCCGGGTGTCCAGTACCTATATCCGCAGTCAGATCGAAACCGGGGACATGGCCACGGCGGTGAAATTCCTGGGCCATCCCCATATCCTCAGCGGCCAGGTGGTCCACGGGCGGCATTTGGGCAGCAGCCTGGGCATTCCCACAGCCAACCTGCGGCTGCCGGAGGGGCTGGCCTTGCCCAAATTCGGGGTCTACATCTGCCGGGCACTGGTGGACGGGAAAGCCTACCCAGCGGTGACCAACATCGGCACCCGTCCCACGGTGGAGGGCCACCGCATTACGGTGGAACCCTGGATATTGGACTATGAGGGGGACCTGTACGGCCGGGAGATCACCCTGGAATTCTACCGTTTCCTCCGGCCGGAGCGAAAATTCCCCAGCCTGGAAGCGCTGACAGAGGAAATCCGCCGCAACGCCCAGCAGGTCCGGGACTATCTGAAAGAAATGGAGGCGCAGCAATGAACCGGGAACGTTTGGAAGAGCAGTTGGCGGAGCTTCCGCTGTATCTGTATGATTTTCTCGATCCGAAGGAGCTGGAGTTCTCCGACCGTATCCGCTGGATCTGCCAGCACGAGTGTCCCATGTACGGCAAGACCTGGGCCTGCCCGCCGGGAGTGGGCAGCGTGGAACGCTGCCGGGAAAAATGCCTGTCCTACGAAAACTGCCTGATGATCGCCACCATCGCGGAGGTGGCGGACATCGCGGACATCCAGCAGACCCTGGCCACCCGCCCGGAGCACGAGAAGATCACCAACCAGGTGGGATCGGCCATGGAGGCGCTGGGTGCGAAGCCCTACATATTGTCCACGGAGGCATGCACATTGTGCCAGCGCTGCGCCATCCTGGATGGCCAGCCCTGCCGCCATCCCGAAAGTATGCACCCCTGCGTGGAGAGCCACGGCATCAACATCATCCCGGCCCTGGAAAGCCGGGGCCTGGAATTCCAATTCGGCGACAATATGGTGACCTGGGTGTCATTACTGTTTTACTAGGCGGCCAGTGGCCGCAGACAATGCGTGCACGGTGCAGTTGTAGTCGCTACTGCCCTGACCCGCTCGGTATCGTTACTGCGGCAAATTGTAATTTATCGTACCAGCCAGAGCCTCCCTTGTGTAAAGGGAGGTGGGCCGCCGAAAGGCGGCTCGGAGGGATTGTGCAGCACATGCTTTCCTCTTCGCATTGGCTTTCGGCGAATTCGGAGACTTTTTCTGCGACAATCCCTCAGTCAAAAATCAGAGATTTTTGACAGCTCCCTTTACACAAGGGAG
>JBJDXP010000193.1:0-5759 GCA_051866735.1 Candidatus Limivicinus sp. | reverse complement strand
TGAACAACGTGGAGACCAAGAAGGTCTTTGAGAAGTGCGAGGTTCAGGTTTGGGAATGCCGTAACTGCGGTCACATCGTTGTCGGCACCAAGGCTCCTGAGATCTGCCCCGTCTGCGCACATCCCCAGAGCTACTTCGAGATCCGCAAGGAGAATTATTGATCTAAGTTACAGCGCATCAAAACAACAGCTCCTCCGTATAGTCTGATCGATTATACGGAGGAGCTGTTTTTAAATTTGGGAATTTGCTTTATCATCTGTCCTTTTCCAATATACCGTATAGATACAAATCTGCCCAATTCCCTGAATGATCTTTAACCTGGCTCCGCTGTATTCCTTCTAATTTCATGCCCAACTTTTTCATTAAACTGACTGATTTTTCTCCGTCTATCGTCTCCGCGAATAATTTATGTGCATTCAGAGCATCAAAGGCATAGTCAATTACTGTTTTACAGGCTTCATAGGCATAACCTTGCCTCCAGTAGTTTCTGTTAAAAAACCAGCCCATTTCGTACACATCCTTATGGGAAGCATTAAATAAAATGTAACCGATCATTTTATTGTTTTCTTTATGAACAGCCGCAACGGCAGCTTTCTTTTCTATGCAGAATTTCTGTAAAAAGTCGGTCGTTTTATCGAGAGAATACGCAGGCTCACAATGTATCATTGTTTCATCGTCACCCAAAATTTCCTGCAAATCCTTTACGTCATCCATCTGAAAATTACGAACGATCATTCTTGGGCTTTCAATATACATTTTGTACCTTATCAAATTTTTATAAATACGATGCTTTTCTCAAAAAATAATGGTAAAAAGCCAGAACAGCCCGGCAGTTACACCTGCGGCCAGAGCGGAATTTTTGTCTATCAAATGTGTTTGACATGGGAAAAAAGCGGAGCTAACTCGTAGTACAGCCCCGCTTTTTTGCTCTATGCAGTTATTTATTTTTCTTCGCGTAGCTGAACATCCAAATGACAATGGCTACAAGGGCCACGACAACGGCAACGCCTAAAATCACGTTAAGTAAGCTGCCCAGCAGGCTGAATGCGCCGGACACCAGCTTGATCACCAGCACCACCACGCCGATAACGACGGCCAGCGCCAGAACCCCGCCCAGGATCTTTCCCCAGTTTTTCATATAAATTCTCCTTGTCCAAGTTTGTTGATGACGTCAGTAAAATAAGAAGGCAGAGGGGCCTCCACAATATGCTCCTCCCCGCTGCGTGGATGGATAAAGCGAAGGCGCCTGGCGTGGAGGCACTGGCCCTCCAGCCCTTTATCGGGGGAAGGGGCGCCGTAGGTATAGTCCCCCAGCAGAGGGTGGCCGATGCTGGCCATGTGGACCCGGATCTGGTGGGTCCGTCCGGTCTCCAGACGGCAGCGGATATGGGTATAGCCCCGGTAGCGGGCGATGACCTGCCAGTGGGTCACGGCGGGCTTTGCGTTTTTACTGGTGACAGCCATGCGTTTGCGGTCGGTGGGGTGGCGGCCAATGGGCGCGTCCACCGTGCCGCGGTCCTCCCGGAGATTGCCCCGGACAATGGCTTCATACTCGCGATAAAGGCTATGGTCGGAGAGCTGAGCGGAAAGACCCTGGTGGGCAAAATCGTTTTTTGCCACGATCAGCAGCCCGGAGGTGTCCTTGTCGATGCGGTGTACGATACCAGGGCGTTTCTCCCCGCCGATGCCGGAGAGAGAATCCCCGCAGTGCCACAGCAGGGCGTTCACCAGGGTCCCGTCCGGGTGGCCGGGCGCGGGATGGACCACCATTCCTCTGGCCTTATTAATGACTACCAGGTCTTCATCCTCATAGACAATATCCAGAGGCAGTTCCTGGGCAATCAAAGGAACATCTTCCGCTTCCGGCAGAATGATCTGAAAGCAGTCCCCGGCGGCACATTTGTAATTTTTCTTCACCGGACGGCCCTTGAGGGAGACAGCGCCCTGCTCGATCAGACGCTGTACCGCGCTGCGGGATAGCTCCTCTAAATTGCGCGCGAGGAGAGCGTCGATCCGTTCGCCGCTCTCCTCTGCTGTGATTTCGATACAATTATCGTCCATATTCTTTTTATTTGAACTCGGAAAGAATGTCTTCCAGCTCAAAGTCCAGTCCGTCAGAGACCTTTTTGGCCGGGGCAGGCGCAGCGACAGGTTTCTGCGGCTGGGCAGCGGCCTGGACGGGCTGCTGGACGGGCTGCTGAACCGGCTGTTGTACCGGCTGCTGTACCGGCTGCTGAACCGGCTGCTGTACCGGAGCCTTGGGCTGCGCAGGCGCGGCAGCCTGCTTCTGGGCCTCCACGCGGCTGTTGGCCCGTTCCCACTCGGCAAAGGGATCCGCGGGATCCACAGCGGGAGCCTGCTGAACCGGCGCAGCGGGGGCCTGCTGCTGACGGGCGGCGCGGGCGGCCTTGAACTGCTCATAGTCCTGTTCATACTTGGGCTGACGGGATTTGCGTGCGGGCTGCTTCGGGGCGGCGTCTTCCTCTTTCTCCCGGCGGCGCAGGGGACGAACAGGCTCGTCCTCTTCCTCATCGTCGTCCTCGTCAAAGGCGTCTCTCCTGCGGCGGACGGGCTTTTCTTCCTTTTCGAACCTGCGGCGGGCCGGCACATCCTCTTCGTCCTCGTCATCCTCGTCATAATCATCGTCATCTTCCAGACGGCGGCTCCGGGCAGAGCGCCCCTCCCCGCCGAAGAGGATATAGAGGATAAAGACGAAGCAGAACACGGTGATGGCGATATCCGCCACGTTGAAGATGGGGAAGTTGAAAAACTCGATCTTGAACATGTCCTGCACATAGCCGTAAAGGATGCGGTCGATACAGTTGCCGATACCGCCGGCCATGATAAAGACGGCGCTCCATCGGCCAAGGGAACCGGAGATGAAATTGGTGGCCAGAGCGACGATCACGGCGATGGTGAAAACGGCGCAGATGATGATGAAATAGATCCTGGCGTTTCCGCCGCTCATAAAGCCGAAAGCGGCGCCCGTATTATGGATGTTCACAAGACTGAGTACACCGGGAACAAGCGTTTTGATTCCTGTGTCCAGCACAATATGTCCGGCAACCCAGTACTTCAGCCACTGGTCGGCGATAATGACCAGCAGAGCAACGATGGCATACAGCATATCTTTCTCCAATCTGCCGCCGGGCAGAACCCGCGGCGTGCGAATTGTGGTGCCGGCCGGTTATCCGGCCGGCGCGTACGCCGGGCTTAAAGCTTGGCGACCACTGCGGCACAGCGGGGGCAAAGCCCGGTTTCGGGGTCAGCCTGCTGGGAGTGCATCCAGCAGCGGGGGCACTTGGTGCCGGGGGCCTCGATGACGGAGACAGTGAGGCCGGGGAAAGCGGAGCCTGTGCCCACAACGGCATCACCGTTTTCCGTTTCGTCAGAGATCAGGCACTGGGAGACGATGAACAGATCGGAAAGATTCATATCAGAGATGCTGTCCACCGCGTCCTTCGCGGCCTGGTCGCCAACCTTCAGGGTAACGGCAGCCTCCAGAGACTTGCCGATGCGCTTGGAGGTGCGGGCAGTTTCCAGAACGCCGTTGACATCACTGCGCACGGCGATCAGGGTATCCCAGCGGGCCAGCTCCTCGTCGGAGAGGGCGTAGTCCGTAAAGGGCTTGTTCATCTCATTGAGGACGATGTTGCGGGGATCGTCGCCCTCGCGGTGAGGCATGGCCAGCCAGATCTCGTCGCAGGTGAAGGCCAGGATGGGGGCGAACATCTTTGCCATGCTGTCAAGAATGAGATAGAGGGCGGTCTGGGCGCTGCGGCGCTTCAGGCCGTTCTTTTCTTCACAGTACAGCCTGTCCTTGATGATGTCAAGATAGAAGCTGGAGAGCTCTACCACGCAGAAGTCGTTGATGGCGTGGGAGACGATGTGGAACTCATAGTCGTTATAGGCCTGCGCCACCTTTTCGATGAGCTGGTTGAGCTTGGTGATGGCCCAGCGGTCCAGCTCCTCCATATCCTGGGGCGCCACCAGGTCGTTGGCGTCAAAGCCGTCCAGGTTGCCCAGACAATAGCGGGCGGTGTTGCGGAACTTCAGGTAGTTCTGGGTGAGCTGCTTGAAGATCTCCTTGGAGCAGCGCACGTCCACATGATAATCGGCAGAGCCAGCCCAGAGGCGGATCATATCCGCGCCGAACTCTTTCACAATGTCCGCAGGGTCAACGCCGTTGCCCAGCGACTTGTGCATGGCCCGGCCTTCGCCGTCCACGGTCCAGCCGTGGGTCAGGCACTCTTTGTAGGGCGCGCCCTTGCCCAGAGCGCCGACGGCTACCAGCAGAGAGGACTGGAACCAGCCGCGGTACTGGTCGCCGCCTTCCAGGTACATGTCGGCAGGCCAGAAGCCCTGATCCCGCTGCATGGCGGCAAAGTGGGTGGAGCCGGAGTCAAACCAGCCGTCCAGGGTGTCGGTCTCCTTGAAGAAGTGGACGCCGCCGCAGTGGGGGCACACAAAGCCCTTGGGCAGGATCTCTTCCGCTTCCATATCAAACCAGGCGTTGCTGCCCTTTTCCTCAAAGAGCTGGGCAACGATCTCGATGGTCTCCTCGGTGCAGATGGGCTTTTTGCAGTCCTCGCAGTAGAACACGGGGATGGGCAGACCCCAGCGGCGCTGACGGGAGATGCACCAGTCGGCACGCTCGCGGATCATGGCGCCCATGCGGTCCTTGCCCCAGGAGGGGATCCATCTGACGTTTTCGCAGGCCTGGATGGCCTCGTCCTTGAAGGAGTCCACGGAGCAGAACCACTGGGGCGTGGCCCGGAAGATGATGGGGCTCTTGCAGCGCCAGCAGTGGGGATAGCTGTGGACGATCTCCTCAGAGGCAAAGAGAACGCCGCTCTCCTTCATATCGGCCAGAATGATGGGATTGGATTCCTCGGTCTTCAGCCCGGCGTACTTGCCGGCGTACTCGGTATGGCGGCCCTGATCGTCCACAGGCACCACCATGTCCATGCCGTAGCGCATGCAGGTGATATAGTCGTCCGCGCCGAAGCCGGGGGCGGTGTGTACGCAGCCGGTACCGGAGTCCATGGTGACGTAGTCCGCCAGCAACAGGCGGGAGGTCTTGTCCAGGAAGGGGTGCTGGGCCAGCATGTTCTCAAAGAAGGTTCCGGGGTGGGTCTCGATGATCTCGTAGGAATCGAAACCGCCGATCTTCATCACCTTGTCGGTGAGGGCCTGGGCCATGATGTAGATCTCGCCGTTGGGGGCCTGGACCAGGGCGTACTCCTCCACCGGGTTCAGGGCGATGGCCAGGTTGCCGGGCAAGGTCCAGATGGTGGTGGTCCAGATCACGAAGGACAGCTTGCTGTGGTCAATATGGCTCAGCTTGCCCAGGTCGTCCTTCATGGGGAACTTTACATAAACGGTGGTGCAGGGATCGTCCTGATATTCGATCTCCGCCTCGGCCAGGGCGGTCTCGTCCTTGGCACACCAGTAGACAGGCTTCAGACCCTTGTAGATGTGGCCGTTTAAGTACATCTTGCCGAAGATACGGATCTCATCCGCCTCGAAGCCCTTGTTCATGGTCTTGTAGGGGTGCTCCCAGTCGCCGATAACGCCCAGGCGCTTGAAGCCGTCCATCTGACGATGGATGTACTTCTCCGCATAGGCCTCACAGGCGGAGCGGAAGTCGGACACGGACATGGCCTTGTGGTTGAGCTTCTGCTCCTTGATGATGGCGCTTTCAATGGGCATGCCGTGGTTGTCCCAGCCGGGGATATAGGGGGTGTAGTAGCCCCGCA
>JBJDXP010000192.1:0-5760 GCA_051866735.1 Candidatus Limivicinus sp. | reverse complement strand
ACCGATGCGTCTGACGCGGTGCCCAAGTCCTACGCCGTCCACATGACCGGAAGAACCGCATCCCTGCCCGTCTCCGGCTGGTCCGATCTTTCCCAGACCGTGTCCGTTGAGGGGATCACGGCGGAAAATACCCTGATCGTGTCTCCCGCGCCGGACAGCATTACCGCCTGTTCCGAGGCGGGGATGTACTGCGCCGCCCAGGGTGCCGGGACGCTGACCTTTGTCTGCGCGGATATGCCGGAAGGGGACGTGGTCTACAACATTCTGATCCTGGAATAAGGAGGGACGCCATGATCTTCAATACGACCACCGGCGCGGCGAAAAAGCTGCCGGTGTTGAATGCCGGATTTCCCGCCGATGTCACCGTAAACGCCGGCACCGATGTGGCATTCCGGGTGCAGATCGACCAGGAGGGGATGCCGTCGGAATATACCTACCAGTGGTATGTGAATGACACCCCGGTCAGCGGAGCCATTTCGGCGTCCTATACCAGAAGCACCGCCTCGGACAAGGGCGTGTACAGCGTGTACTGCGTGGTGACCAACCGTGCCGGTTCCGTCACAAGCCGCATGGCGGTTCTAACGGTCCAGGCGCTTCCTGTTCTGGACAGCGGTTATCCGGCGGATATCACCGTAGTGAAGCACACCGCCATAACATGCAAGGTGTCCGTTTCCGGGGGATATCCGGAGGACTACACCTACCAGTGGTACGCCAACGGCGTGGCCATCAGCGGGGCAAACGAAGCGTCGGGAACCCTTACCCCCACCGCCGCCGGGACCTGGGAATTCTATTGCGAAGTCACCAACGCGGCGGGCACCGTCACAAGCCGGACGGCCACGGTTACGGTTACCGATCTGTACCTGTACAACGAGGGCGACCAATGTACGGAGAATTCCGGCGGCTGGAAATTTGAAGCCGGAAGCGGTGTCACCTGTACCTTTGAAGCGGATTCCATGTACTTACATGTGACCGGTTCCTCGAGCAACGTTGCTGCGGCTTATACCAATCAGAAAATCGACCTGACAAATTTCAGTACGCTCAATGTCGATATAGAAGGCGGGACCGATAGCTCTGAAAGTATATACAGCGGCGCGGCGGTGTGCACGGACAATACTTCCGCTCAACCGCGTTACGCAAGCCCGGTTGCGAATATTGAAACAACAAGCTGGAGCCGACAGACTCTGTCCCTGGATATCAGCAGCATTTCCGGAAGCTACTACATTTCCGCCTACGGCTACCAGGCGACGGTGCGTGTCTACAAAATTTGGCTCAGTTAAGGAGGGCAGGTATGCGGACGATCTATCTGGACGCGGAATTTCATTGCCACCCGGAAGCCGGGGAGGGCAGGACAGCCGCGGAAACGGATTTCTTTGACGGCAAGTGCGACGCCTTCCTGGAAGGGTATCGGTTCGTTCCTGCCGGTTCCCTCTGGACCCGGGAGGATGGGACGGAGTTCACCGGGGAAATGGCGGCGCCATGGAAGGATTACACGCTTCTGTCAGCGTATCAGGAGCAGTATGAGGTCTTGCAGCAGCAGCTGACGCAGGCCTATCAGGAAGGAGTGAACAGCCTGTGACCAATGAGGAGATCAAAAGCATTCTGTATCAGGAAGGGCGGCGTCAGGCCCTGGACCTGCAAGAGAGGGCATCCGGCCTGACGGGCACGGAGCTGATCGCGGAAGAACAGAAGGTCCCGGCCTTTGATCCCAATAAGGATTATTCTTCCTGGCCTGTTGGCGCTCCTGTGGCGGACCAGGGCCAGGTCTGGACCCTGCTGCAGCCCTACAACGCGGCGAATTATGAAGGCCGTCCGGCGATGCTCCGGGCGCTCTGGGGCCTGGCCCATACCACGGACCCAGCCAAGGCCAAGCCCTGGGTGGACCCTTACGGCACCTCGGGCATGTACATGGCAGGGGAGTGCTACAAGGACGCGGATGGCGCTGTCCACCGCTGCCTGAAGGACAATACGGTTTACGACGCTGCGGCCCTGCCAGGAGCCTGGGAGGAAGCAAGTGTATGACCCGGCGGTTGCTTACGTGGCTTTTCCCAGAGCCGGAACCCTGCCGCTGCGGCTGCCGCAATATCTGGACGGTCTATGTAGGCGGCGGATATGAGGGCCTGCTGCCGTTCTGGGTCCGCATGAAGTGCCCGGCCTGCGGGCGGCAGACGAAAAAGAAACTGTTCCGTTCCCGGGCCATCCGGGAGTGGAACAAGAGAAGGAGGTACTTATGATCGTTGCAAGAGTACAGGTCAGCGGAGCGCAGGCACATACAATCGACAAAAAAGTAATCACGGCGGGCATGGTGGGTGCCCAGGTGCAGCTGGAGTACACGGACCCGATCTGGGACAGCCTCCAAAAAACCTTGGTGTTTTACGGTGCTGCGGTCAAGGATGTTATCACCAATGACACCCTGGTGACGATCCCGGCGGAGGTCATTGCCAGGAAAAATGTGCCCGTTGTGCTTGGGGTGTACGGTGTGGACGCGGACGGATGTGTGGTCATTCCGACGAAGAATGCGGAGCTGGGACAGGTCCAGGTTGGAGCAAAGCCATCCGGCGATGCCAGCACCAATCCCACTCTGCCGGTCTGGGCACAGCTCCAGGCCATGATCGGCGACCTGAGCAAGCTGGACACCGCTGCCAAAAACAACCTTGTTGCGGCGGTCAACGAGGCAATAACCAAGGGCGGCGGTGAGATCGACGAGGCGACCGTGCAGAGGATTGTCGCGGAGTACCTGACGGCAAACCCGCCGACGGTCACGGAGCGCGATCCAACGGTCCCTGACTGGGCAAAGCAGCCACAGAAACCGAGCTACACCGCATTGGAAGTTGGTGCGGACCCTTCCGGGACAGCCGCATCCGCCGTGTCCCAGCATAATACCGACACTGCCGCCCACAATGATCTCCGGATTGCCCTTCAGGCGCTGGCAGATCGCGTCAATGCGGTGCTGGACAGCGACGACGTTACCCTGGACCAGATGTCCGAGGTGGTGGCCTACATAAAGTCCAACAAGGCGCTCATTGACGCCATCACCACCAGCAAGGTCAGCGTTGGGGATATCATCAACGATCTTGTCACCAATGTTGCGGACAAGCCCCTCAGCGCCGCCCAGGGCGTTGTGATTAAGGGACTGATTGAGGAGCTGCGGACGCTGATCCCGGAGGCTTACACACTCCCCACGGCCACGGAGACCATTCTGGGCGGCGTGAAGCCGGTGACAGCCACCGATGCAATGACGCAGCCTGTCGGTGTGACTGAGGACGGGCGGCTGGTAACCAAACCCGGCGAGGGCGGCGGCATCGCCGTCACCGGTGCAACGGTAGGGCAGACCATCCGGGTTGCGGCTGTGGATGACAACGGTGTTCCTACTGCCTGGGAGCCGGTGGATTTGCCAGAAGGAGAAAAAGAGTGGAAGCTTATTACGGATATAACTATTGCTGAAGAAGATGCTTCAATAACATTATTTATTACACAAGATGATAATGGGAATAGTTTCAGCTATAAAGAAGTTTCTTTTGCTTTTATCGGGATTGCTTTAACAGATGGAACAGCTAGTGGTAAGGCGTGGATTTCTTTTAATGCTACAAAATCCGGATATAATACGGGACAATACGGCTATTATACAGATGGTTATTTTTATTATACTCCGACTGCCAATTATATAAGTGGTAGCTACTATTCAGTATCTCCAGTTATGAGAAAACAAGAGGGTAGACTATATTACAATTTGCCAAATGAAAATATCGATATCCATGCTATTGAGGTTAGCACATATGGTAAAGATGTAGGATTTTACGGGAGGGTTGTAATATATGGGCGTTAAAATATGTGTAAATGGTAAGATTGTCGAAATGACAGCGGAAGAAATTGCAGAAAATCAGAAGCAGGCGGTTATCCATCAGGCAATCGAAAACTACCGCCCCCTGACCACCGAAGAAGTCACCCGTCTGATCATCCGCCAGCAGGTCAACAGCCTGTCCATCGACGATGCGACGGCATCCCGCATGGTGGACTATTTCCCGGAGCTGGCCGGGGACGGCTCCCTCGTTAAGGCTGGCACCCGGATCAACTGGCACGGCACCCTAAAGCAGGCCGCCGTTGACCTCTGGGACACCGCCGAGAATACCCCGGACGCTGCTCCAACGCTCTGGGCGGACATCCAGTACCGCAACGGTTACCGGATCATCCCGGAGACCATCACCGTCACAACTGCATTTGCGGAGGGTGAGTACGGCTGGTGGGGCGATACTCTGTACCGCTCCAAAGTTGGCAGCAACGTCTACACCCCGGAGCAATATCCGGCAAACTGGGAGGTGGTCACTACATGCACAAATGGATAATCATTGGCATTATTTGCGCGGTGATCTGCCTGGTGGCAATCTGTGGCCATGCGTCTGATCCTATCTGGTATGACATTCCCCAGAAAGGAGGATAAAACAAAATGACGATCACACAAAAGCAGTGCCTTCTGACCTACCTGGGCTACGACACCGGGGGAGTGGACGGCATCTGGGGAGACAAGTCCCGGCAGGCCACGGAAGCTTTTCAGCGTGACTACAGCCTGGAGCCGGACGGGGTTTTCGGGGACGCCACCCTGGCCCGGATCAAGGAGGTGATCGCGTCCGGAGAGCAGCCCACCAACCAGCCCCAGCAGCCCCATGAGACCACGGACGACGGTGAGGACTGGTGGAAGGATATCAAGTATTTCACTAGGGACGAACCGGGAATTGCCTGCCCCTGCGGCCGCTGCGGAGGATTCCCGGTGGGGCCGACGGAAAAGCTGATGCGTACGGCGGACAGCATCCGGGAGGAACTGGGACCCATGACCCCCAGCAGCACTGTTCGCTGCCAGGCCCACAACGACGAGTTGGCCGGAAGCGTAAAGAACAGTTACCATCTGACTGGCAGAGCCATGGATTTTAACTGTCCCAAATCCAGTCAGGCGCAGATCGAAGCTTGTCTGACCAGAAAAAAGGCCGCCAGAGAAATCAGATCCTGGTACCGCATGAGCAGCGGGTGGTATCACTTTGACGTGGAATAACAAAAGGAGGAAACAAATTTGAGTGAGAAATTGAGCACAATCCAGAAAAGAAACAACATCAACGAAATTTTCAGAGAAGGCGACGTCGGCCCCGGTGGTGCGTATCATCACTACGTTATTTATCACGGCTTAGATCCCGAGCGGGATGACACCAGGACTGACATCAAGTTCCAGAAAGGCCCTCGGGATGCCGACGGCTCCATTGGCGGCGTCGTTGACCAGGCTCTGCTGGAAATCGTCCGGGATCGTCTGAAGCACTTCCAGGCTGGTGAATTTGCCTGCCGTGAGAACGCCTGCGCTTTAACTCACATTGAGGAAGCGCTGATGTGGATGAACAAGCGCTCCGAAGACCGTGCTGAGCGGGGTGTGCTTGGTACATACAACAAATGAAAATGAGGAGGAACTACAAATGGAAATGGTAAACGCTTTCTTCATTCGCTTTTTCAGCGCCCTGATGGGCAACATCTTTGTGCGGCTGCTGCTGATCGCCGTATGTGCCGACATGGTTTTCGGCAGTCTGAGAGCAGCGAAATACCGCTGCTGGAATTCCGCTGTAGGAATCGACGGTGCGATCCGCAAGGCCGGAATGCTGGCCTGCGTCCTGCTGTTTACAGCCATGGATATGATGATGCATGTGGACATACTTTCCTGGCTGCCAACCGATTTACGAAACACGCTGGATGCTGTTGGCGTGGTGAAAATGGGAATCACGGAACTGT
>JBJDXP010000191.1:0-5771 GCA_051866735.1 Candidatus Limivicinus sp. | reverse complement strand
GTTTCCTCCATTATACAGATATTCGGGGATTTTGAAAAGTTTTTTGACAGACTGCTAATTCAGAAGTATTAAATAATACTTCTGAATAAACACGCAAGGCGCCGAACGATGTCGATGCCTTGCGTAAATGCTGAATAAATCGCCTGCCGCAGAGCAGGCTTTTTTTATTTGGTCATTCTTCAGGCCCCGGTTTTTCTTCCTTCCCGGCGTCTATTCCTCAGTCGCTTATATACCGCGCAGGCCCCTTGCCGTGCGTATTATCCGCCCCAGCATCTCCCAAGCCGTCTTGCCGGCACAGCAGGCCATCTGCTGCTGATAGCGGATGCTGCCCGCATCAGGCCTGAATATGTCCAGCAACAGCAACAATATATTTAAGGACACCAGCACAAGAAAGATGATCTGCCACCTGACCTTGCTTTTTCGCTCATAGTGCAGATCTCTTTCCAGGTGCCGGGTATATTTGTTCTCGTTTTCCATGTGTACCGGCTGCTTTTCGCCGTCGATCTCCAGCACCTCGTCCACCGACCCTCCCAGGGCGTAGATGATCTGGCACAGACTCAAAAAGCCCGGATTCTTCGTCGCCCCATTGAAAAACCGCTTGACCGACGTCAAGGGTACCCCGCTGTCCTTTGCGATCTGCGCGAAGCTCTTTCCCTGTTCCTCCTTCATGGCACGCACTCTTTCCCATATTTGCTCAGGATCTTCTAACATTGTGCTCTTCCTCCTTTTATACATACAGACATAAGCGGCCTGAAGCCGACCAAATCCGGATAAAAAGTGGCCTCTTTTTTGCAAAAGTGGCCTGTTGACGATTTTCGTGTGTCCGTAGTATGGTTTTGTTGAAAGGAGGTTTGCCAATGCAGGATGCATACTGAACGCTGCCGGGCCAAGGACTGCCGCGCCCATGGGAACTGGCGCTGTCAGCCGGGATGCTGCCCAAAGCAGCCGGACAAGCAACAAAAACCTGAATGGGTACAGGAATGAAAATACTTTGTTTTACTTGACATGTCCGTTAGAAAAATGTTATTATCTTATTAAGATAGTTTTAAGGTTTTCCTTATCTGAATGTGCAAAAAGGGATGTGGGATATGAATCAAGAATGTATGGAATACTTTAAGCTGCTGAACAACGAAAACAAACTCATTGTCCTTGCCGCGATAAGAGAAATTGAATCAGGCTGTCAATCTGCGCCCTGTTCGTCTCATTCAGACGAGAATAAGAACGAATAAATTCTTCGGCCAGTCCGTTCTCCTCCGGGAGGACGGACTTTTTTCGTAGAAGGGTTGACGGTCTTTCCCAGAGGGAAGGCCCGGAGATCAAGCAAAAGCCGTGCTGAAACGATCTTGTAATTTATTTTAACACCGTTTTTACAGGCTTGTCAACCAACGAGCTCATCTTTATGAGATAATGACGGAGGAAACAGAACAGCAATAAACACATTTTTTACACGGACCCGGAGCCACCGCGCCGGCTTCCAGGCGCAGGGCATCCGCAACGCAGAAGCAGGGCCGTCTCCTCCGGCGCGGAAAAATTTTCTGTCCTGTATGTTATTTAACACTTCTCTCACAATTTTGTGCTATAATCCCTCCCACATCAATTTGGGAGAGATCGCCAATGTCGGAAAAGCCCAGCTTCATGGAACGCGCTACCGCGTTCATTGTGGAAAAAAACAAACTGTTTCTGATCCTTTTCATTGCCCTGATGCTGTTTTCCGTGGTGTCCGTGGGCTGGGTGCAGGTGGAAAACGACATCACTGTGTACCTGCCGGAGAGCACCGAGGCCCGCCGGGGTCTGAGCATCATGGCCGATGAATTTACCAGCTACGGCAGCGCCCGGATCATGGCGGAAAACCTGACGGAGAAGGAAGCACAGAAACTGGCTGACAGGCTTTCCACCGTCTCCGGCGTGATGCAGGTCAGCTTCGACACCACAGAAGAGCACTACCACGACGGCTATGCCCTCTTCGACATCACCTTCACCGGCACGGACACGGACCCTGAGTCCGTCCAGGCCATGAAGGCCGTGAAAGCGGAGTTAGAGGACAACACCGTCTGGATCTCCTCCGAGGTGGGCACCAGTCTGTCCTCCATCATCGCCTCAGAGATGAGCATCGTGGTGGTGCTGGTGGCGCTGGTGGTGGTGGCGGTGCTGATTTTCACCTCCGACACCTACGGCGAGGTGATGGTGCTGCTGGGCACCTTCCTGTCCGCCGCTCTCATCAACATGGGCACGAACTACCTGCTGGGCACCATCTCTTTTGTATCAAACTCCGTGGCCATCGTGCTGCAGCTGGCCCTGTCAGTGGACTATGCCATCATTTTCTGCAACCGCTATAAGGAGGAGCACCAGCTTCTTCCCAAAAAAGAGGCCGTCATCCGGGCCCTGTCTCTGTCCATCCCGGAGATCTCCGCCAGCAGCCTGACCACCATTGCAGGGCTCACGGCCATGACCTTCATGGAGTTTCGCCTGGGAGCCGACATGGGCTTTGTGCTCATCAAGGCCATACTGTGCAGCCTTCTGTCCGTCTTTCTGCTGATGCCCGCTCTGCTGATGCTGTTGGGCGATCTGATGGACCGGACCCGGCACAAGAGCTTTGTGCCCAAAATCTCTTTTGTGGGCAAATTTGCCTACGCCACCCGCCGCGTCATCCCTCCGGTCTTCGTGCTGCTGGTGGTTCTGGCCTATTTCTGCTACGGTAACAGTACCTACGCCTATAACATGGACATTGTCCCCGTGCCCAAGCAGAACGAGCAGGATATCGCCGAGGAAAAAATTGAGGAGCAGTTTGGCTCTTCCAACATGCTGGCCCTGTTGGTGCCCACGGGGGACTATGAAAAGGAAGCCGCCCTGATCGACCAGCTGTCCGCCACGGAGCATATGGAGAGCGTGCTGGGCCTGGCGGGCATCGAAGCCATGGACGGCTACCGCCTGGGCGACAGTGTGGATTACCATGAATTTGCCGCCCTGGCCGGGGTGGATGAGCTGACAAGTCAGGCTCTCTTTGCCTACTACGCCGCAAACGCCGGGGAGCACCGGGACGCGGCGGCGGATCTGGAGGGCTACACCGCCCCCATTATTGAGCTCTTCTCCTTCCTCCGGGACAAGGCAGAGAGTGGAGATATCCCCCTGGAGGCGGAGCAGCTGGCCACCATTGAGAGCCTTTCCGCCCAGCTGGACATGGGCAAAAACCAGCTCCAGGGCCGGAATTTCAGCCGCATTCTGCTGTATACGGACCTGCCCGTCCAGGGCGAGGAGACCTACGATTTTCTGGATCGGGTCCACGTCATCGCCGGGCAGTTTTACAGCGACGGGGTCTGCATGACCGGCAACTCCGTCAGCGCCCGGGACTTCCACGAGTCCTTTGAGAAGGATATGCTGATCGTGAGCCTGTTCTCCATCGCCCTGGTGATGCTGATTCTGCTCTTCACCTTCAAGTCCTTCGGTATGCCCCTGCTGCTGATTCTGGTCATTCAGGGCAGCATATGGATGAATTTCTCCATCCCGGTTTTGCGGGGCGAGTATGTGTTCTTCATGTGCTATCTGATCGTCAGCTCCATCCAGATGGGCGCCAACATCGACTACGCCATTGTGGTGTCCTCCCGGTACACGGAGCTGCGGCAGGCCATGGACCGGCGGGAAGCCATTATCCAGACCATGAACCTGTCCTTCCCCACCATCATCACCTCCGGCACCATGATGGTGTTGGCAGGGTTGCTGATCGGGCGGATGGTGTCCCAGTGCGTCATCGCGGGCATCGGCCGCTATGTGGGCGTGGGCACCATCATCACTCTGGTGCTGGTGAATTTCTGTCTGCCCCAGATTCTGCTTTTCGGCGACGGGATCATCCGCCGCACCACCATAAGCTTCAAAAAAGCCCTGCATTTTGCCCTGCCCCGCCGGGCCTTTGCAGCAGTGCTGGCCCTGGCGGCCCTGTTTGCCTTAGTGGCCGCGCCCTTGGGGCTGAGCGACGCCAGGGCCTATACCGATGATACCGACAGCCGCTGCGGCGCGCTCCTCACTTCGGTGCGGGAGCTGAGCCAGCTGGCGGAGGCGCTGGATCTGTCTCAGGAGACCTATAACGCCTCCATGCTGTCCTTTGCGGAGAGCCTGCTCACCGACAAGATCGGAGAGGAGCAGCTGACTGAGGGCGAGGAGGAAATTCAGGCCGGGGCGGAAAAGCTGGAGCGGGGCCAGGCCCAGTATAACGCGGGCAAGGCCCAGCTGGACAGCGCCAAGGCCCAGTATGAGGACGGCCTCGCCCGGTACAATGCGGGCCTTGCCCAGTACGAGGCGGCCCAAAAGGAGTTAGAGGCCGGAAACGCCCGTCTGGCAGAGGGTCAGGCCCAGTATGACGAGGGCATGGCCGCGCTGGAGGCGGCCAAACAGGAGTACGCCGAGGGCGAAGCCCAGCTAAAGCGCATCGAGCCCATCTATAACGCGGTGCTGCCCCTGTATAACCACTATCAGGAGCTTCAGGCCGAGTATGACGCGGCGGAGGCGGAGGGCGACACGGCGAAGATGCTGTTCATTAAGCCCCGGCTGGACGCTGCCAGGCTGGCCTTTGAGACCCAGATCGCCGGGTCGGGCTATACTCTCTCCCAGATCATGGAGGAGTACCAGGAAGGGCAGGCAAAGCTCAATTCCGGCGCGGAGCAGATCGCGGCGGCGGAGGAGCAGCTGGCCGCAGCCAAAGAAGAGCTTGACGCGGGCTACGCCCAGGCCGCTGAGGGCCAGGCCCAGCTGGACGCCGCCCAGGCGGAGCTGGAAGCGGCCAAGGCCCAGCTGGACGCGGGCAAAGCCCAAATCGACGCCGGTGAGCAGCAGCTTGGCGGCGCGGGGGCCCAGCTCCGGGAGGGCTACGAGCAGCTTCAGGACGCAGAGGAGCAGCTGGAGGAGGGCCGGAAGACGCTGGAAGAGAACCGGCAGCAACTCCAGAGCGATTTGACGGCGCTGGACCAATACAGCAGCGACGAGGAGCGGCTGGACGCCGGGATGGAAATTCTGTTGAATCAGCCGGAAATCTCTGCCCTGGCGGGCCGGGACAGCACCTACGGCGAGATCTGCGCCGCGGCGGAGCGCTATTTAAGCGGGCAGATGGACAGCGCGGCCCAGGAAGAGCGCTGGGCAGGCCGGGCCTTCCTCCCTCTGATCCTGGCGGGGCTTCTGGCCCTGATCGGAGCAGTGCTTTGGTTTGCGCGAAAGGGGTTGAAGGCGGCGGCCATCCTGTCGGGCCTTGCGGCCCTGCTGTCCCTCAGCTCCGCCGGGCTGTGGAAGGTCCTGTGCCCCTCCCTGACCGCCCTCCCCTTCATCGCAGCCATCGTGCTGCTGCTTCTGTCCGCCCTGTCCGCGGAGCTGATCGTCAAAAGCGTGAAACAAGCAAAAGACGCCCTTGTGTAAAAAAGGCGGCCGGGAACACCACCTCATCCGGCCCTTCGGGCCACCTTCCCCTCAAGGGGAAGGCATGAAAAGACGCCCTTGTGTAAAGGGCGTCTTTTTCGCAGGTGCGCGGGCGCATCGTAATGCGCCCGCGAAAAAACACTTGTCATTCTGAACCGCAAAGCGGTGAAGAATCCCGTGAACAGAACATCCAGCGTCACCATACGGGATCCTTCACTTCGTTCAGGATGACAGGGAGTCTGCGGAGGCTTCCGGGCGGCCCACGCAAAACGCTCCGGGGAAAATCCCGGAGCGTTTTCATTTTCCATTTGCTTATTTGATCTCCAGCCGGCGGCTGACGGGGATGTTCTCCTGCTTCTTGGGCAGGTTCAGGG
>JBJDXP010000190.1:0-5845 GCA_051866735.1 Candidatus Limivicinus sp. | reverse complement strand
GGCGAGAACGGAAAACCGAACCCCCCCTTTGCGTTGGGCTGGTGGCCCATGTGTGAGCCAATAGATGAGAACCACATTTTATCAGCCCCGAGAAGTTTGAATTTCTCAAGGCTTTTTTGCTTTTTCTGTATATTTTGCCTTCAATTTGTGATTTTCGGTACAATCGACATTCCAATCATTCTCCGATACAATGGCAGTACCAAAGTAAAGGAGGAGTGAACATGAACATCAACTATATCCGATCCGGCGATTACTTCATTCCTGACCTGGGACTGACGGAGGAATCCCGTTCCATCGGCAAGTGGGGACGAATGCACCGGGAGTATCTGAGAGAACACAAGCCAATTCAATACAATTGTCTGCTGCTGTCCGGCAAGCTGTGGACATACCTCGCTGACCTGAATCAGCAGGCGCAGGACAGGCTGGAACGGATAAGCGACCAGTTGAAGATTGCCGAGGGAATCACAGAAGCTCTGAAAGCCCGCGATCCAATGGCATGGGTACAGCGCATGAACAATATCCACGCCAGAGCCGAGGAGATCATCCGAGAGGAGCTGATCTTTGTATGAACATGGAAGAATATATCCGGGCACTGGAAACCTATGTGGCGTCCCGCATGCTGAATCTGGGAGACGGAGAAACTGTCCTATCATTGCTCTATGAGGCATACAGTGATAACAACCGGATGTATGATGACCAAATCAAGGCAGATTTTGCAGAACTGTATCAGGCATTGAACGGAATGCCGCTACAGGAAATGGACTGGATTATCAATCCCGTCTGCGCCCTCTGCCGGGGTCATGAACGGAATGGTTTTATTCACGGCGCGCAGGTGGGCATTCGATTGGGACAGGAAGTACAACGCATAGAATAATCCAGATCATACGCGGAACTTAGGCGTTGCCTATCATGCGTGGGAATGACTTGGAATATGTGCTGAATGACAAAACCGCCCTGAACATTGGTACAGCCCAGCCGAGGAATCCTCGACTGGGCTGTATTTTGCTTTTCTGTCTTTGGCAGACTGACTTTCAAAACCGCCGTATCCGGACATTTCCGAATACAGCGGCCGTTTGCTACACAATGAAAAATTTTGAAAACACCACATCGGCTGCCGCAAGAATCCCCACATTCGGGTCTTGAGCGGCAGGGAAGATGCGAATGTCGCTTTTGCTCCGATCCAGAGCCTTTGCGCTGATCTCCCGCTGTAAACGCTGGGCAAGAAGCTCGTAACGATAACAGATATCCCCTGCCAGATAGATGGTATCCACAGGGATCAGGTTTATCAGGTTAATCAGACCGGCAGACAGATAGACAGCCTCCTGATCCAACAGCTTTTTCGCATCCGGGTTCTTGTCCACATGGTCAATGAGATTCTCCCAGCTGGAAAACTCCGAGCCCTCCAGCAGGGCAGGGATGGAGGCGTAGGCTTCCAGACAGCCCCGGTTGCCGCATTTGCATAGCTTGCCGTCATAGCGGATGGTGGTGTGACCCAGCTCGCCGGTAAAGTATCTGGAGCTTCCCAGCAGCTTGCCGCCGGACATGATGGCTGTTCCGATACCGATGGTTACGAATATCAGCATGAAATTCTCGCTTTGTCCGATCTCCAGCTGGTGCAGCGCCAGTGCAGAGGCATCATGCTCCAGATAAGTGGGTATTTCCAGCGCATCGGACAGGAGCTTGCAGATTTCCACGCCGTGCCAGCGCTCAAAGTTCGGCGGGTTCAGAATCTTGCCGTGGGCCAGATCCAAAGGGCCGGGAGAACTGATGCCGATTCCCTGCACCTTTTCCCTGTCTACCGTTTCCAACAGCCCTTTCAGCTCCGCAACGATAGCACCCACCATGTTGTCCTGATCGGCAATTGGTCTGCATTGCAGCAGATTGCCCGCCATATCGCATAAACCAACGCTGCATTTTTTTCTGTCAAGATGCACCGCAAGGGCGTAATAGCTATCTGCACGCAGAGCAAGGGGTGTGGCGCTGCGGCCTCTGCCTACAGATTGAGGCGCAAGCTCTGTCACAATTCCAAGATTCAGCAGCTCCTCCACAATCAGGGAGGTTGCCGCCCGGGTCAGTCCCGTGGCACGGGCCAGTTCTGCCCGGCTCATGGATTTATGCCGCAAAATACGCAAAACGGCCTTGCGGTTATATTCCTTTGTATAGTCAGCGTTGCGAGGTTTTTGCGCCATTTTCATATCTCACTTTCGTTGATGTGCTACTTCTGTGAGTGCGTTTTCACCATTATACGATTTGCCGCTTCTTTTGTCAATCCACTTGACTACCCATATCCTGAATACTATAATCATATTATAGAATAGCAGCGGGAGGATAATTTATGAAAACATTGGGTCTGGATATCGGAACAACATCCATTTCTGCTGTCATATTCCAGGAGAAAACTGGTGTTCTGGAGGCAAAAACCATCGCCAATGGAACCTTTCTTCCATCCAAAAGCTGGGAGCGTTTACAGGACCCCGCAGCAATCTGGCAGAAGGCTTTCCGCGTGGTATCCGAGCTTCTGCTGCGGCACCCGGATGTGCAGGCAATCGGTGTGACCGGGCAGATGCATGGAATTGTGTATCTGGACACAGACGGGGAGGCCGTAAGTTGCCTTTACACATGGCAGGACGGCCGGGGAGATCTTCCCTTTGAAGAAACCAGCAGCTGGGCGGAGCACCTGTCTGCTGTTTCCGGGTATCCGCTGTCCACCGGTTACGGAATGGCAACCCACTTTTATAATCTTCACCACGGATTGGTGCCGGAAAATGCTGTCTGTCTGTGCACGATTGGGGACTACATCGCCATGAAGCTGGCCGGGCTGACTCGCCCTCGGATAGAACCCACCAATGGGGCAAGCCTTGGATTGTTCCATCTGGGAAAATGCTGCTTTGACCCAGGAGCTTTGCTGCGTGCAGAAATAGACGAAGCAATTTTGCCTGAGATCGTCAAAACCCCACTGCTGGGAACTGGAGCGCTTGGCATTCCCGTTTATGCCGCCATCGGAGACAATCAGGCGGCATTTCTGGGTGCGGTGGGAGATCGGCAGGACGCTCTGCTGGTGAATGTGGGAACCGGCAGTCAGGTTGCGGTGTATTCTTCGGAATACATGAGCGTTTCCGGCCTTGAGACCCGTCCCTTCCCGGATGGTGGCTGGCTCCTGGTGGGAGCCTCCCTTTGCGGCGGCAGAAGCTATGCTTTGCTGGAAAGCTTCTTCCGCCAGACGGTAAAAATGGTCACCGGTTCCGAGCAGAGCGCATACGCTGCCATGGATCGAGTGCTGGCAGAAGCGGGAAATGTGGAGGATGTGCCCTGCACAACGACTACCTTCCAGGGCACCCGGCAGGACGCAAACCTACGGGGCAGTATTTGTGGCATTAGCATCGACAATTTCACACCGACGCACCTGATGCACAGCTTTATGAATGGGATGGCACAGGAACTGTATGGGATGTACCGCAGCTTTTTGGATGCTGGGGGTTCCGCACCGGAAACAATCATCGGCTCCGGAAACGGTCTGCGGAAAAATGTCCATCTTTGCCGCATATTTGAGGCGGTTTTTGGTTGTCCGCTGATCCTTTCTTCCTGTGAAGAGGAAGCTGCCTGCGGCGCGGCAATGTACGCCGCAAGGCACGAAAATACCCGGAGATCCTGATAGATCCCCGGGATTTTTGTTACATGGCGTTCAGAACAGCTTCTTTTGCGGGAATGCTGGGGATGCCGCCGGAACGCTCCGTGGACAGGCTGGCGGCAGCAGCGGCAAATCGTCCGATATAGGCAAGATCCGCATCCGTCAGGTCATCAATGGGCTTGTGAAGCTCCAACAGCCGGGCCACAGCGCTGCCGCCGAAGATATCCCCTGCACCGGTGGTGTCGATGGGATGTACCTTGGGACAGGATGCGCGGAAGCTGGCATTGGCGGTTTTCAGCAGACATCCGTCGGGACCAAGGGTCACCATGGCAAGGGACACGCCGAACTCCTGCAGCAGCTTGTCTGTGCCCTCCTCCGGGGTGCAGTTCCACAGGAATTCCACCTCGTTGTCGCTGATCTTTACCACATCTGCCTGATGGAGGCTCCAGAGCATCTGCGCCTTTGCCGCTTCCTCATTGGGCCACAGGGGCAGCCGCAGATTGGGGTCACAGGTGATGAGCTTTCCATGCTCCTTCGCGTAAGCAACCGCCTTCTGGGTCGCGGTGCGAACAGGCTCGTCCGTCAGGCTCAGGGTGCCGAAATGGAACACCTTCGCGTCGTCAATGAGGGATTTGTCGATTTCCTCCCAAGTCAGCTGGGTATCCGCACCGGGCTTCCGGGCGAAGGAGAAGGAACGGTCACCGCTTTCATCAAAGGTCACGAAGGCAAGGGTGGTGAACACAGAGTCATCTACCACAATGCCCTTCGTCTCGATTCCGGCCTCATTCAGAGTTCCCAGCAGCAGATGACCAAAAGCGTCATTGCCCACCTTCCCTAAAAAGGCGGTCTTTCTGCCGTAGGCGTTCAGTGCCGCCAGGAAATTGCCGGGAGCGCCGCCGGGGTTGGCGGACATGGTGGGATAACCCTTTTCATCCGTGGATTTTGCGGCAAAGTCAATGAGCAGTTCGCCCAGCGCAACCACATCGATCATGGCTTGACCTCCTTTTTAGTCCTTGGCAGCAGGATACTCCGTGCACAGCAGACGGTAAGGTGCCTCATCCTCCTCAATGGCAGGGAACCGGCCCATAAGGGGATTGAAACGGTTGTCGTTGCTGTCGTCGTTGCACTGGCTGACCTCGCCCAACAGCACATCGCCGGTGCCCGGCTCCACCTCGAAGTCGTGGTACAGACGCTGCTGGATGAAAATGGACTCGCCGGGGGTCAAGCGGATCTGGGTTCCGGCAGGGACGGTGTAGGTTCTGCCGTCAGTATGGACGGTCACATCGCTTTCATAATCGATGGACTCGTCGGGGTAGGAGTTATATACTCGAATCAGCACATTTCCGCCGCCCCGGTTGATGATGTCCTCGGTTTTGTACCAGTGGAAGTGGTTGGGGGAATACTGGCCCTCCTTCAGGTACAGCAGCTTCTCGGCGTAGACCTTGGGATACTTCTCCGGCATGGTCTGGCTGCCGTTGCGGATGGTGATGAGGGAGAAACCCATTTTGTCAAAATTGCCCTTGCCATAGTCGGTGATGTCCCAGCCCAGACAGCAGTCACGGACTTCATCGTATTCATGGCCCTTGCTTTCCCATTCCTCCGGGGTAAAGTGGCAGAAGGGGGGCAGATAGCAGTGGTATTTTTCGCACATGGCTTCCAGCTCACGCAGAGCCTTGTTGACTTCGGAACGCTTCATAAAAAACTCTCCTTTGTATGAGATTTGAACTGCACATAAGGCAGGGGACTGATTCCACCGAGGCGGGAGCACTCCGCCGCCTTATGCGGGTATGATAGCACACATGGAAGCCCAATTCAACAAAAGCGCCGGAAAACCGGCGCTTTTGTGTTGAATCGGAAGCGCTTACTTGGTCAGGACGGAGACGCCGGTGTCGGTGACAGCGCCGCCCAGGTTTTCGCCGTTCAGAGCGGCAACGGCAGCCTTGACACCCTCAGAGCCCATAACATCGGGGTTCTGTGCCATGGTAGCCAGAATGTAGCCGTCGCTGATCAGGCCCATGATAGCGTCAGACTTATCAAAGCCTACGCAGACCAC
The DNA here is from genome assembly GCA_051866735.1 of Candidatus Limivicinus sp. Classification (GTDB taxonomy): domain Bacteria; phylum Bacillota; class Clostridia; order Oscillospirales; family Oscillospiraceae; genus Limivicinus. The sequence continues at coordinate 164 of JBJDXP010000190.1, read as the reverse complement.
ATCAGCGCCTGCGGCCTTGACTGCGTTGCCAGCGCCGTTGGTGGAGCCTTCGTTGCAGCCGAAGATACCCACAACACCCTGGGTGATGTAGTTCTCAGCAATGCCCTGAGACTTGGCAGCATCGCCTTCGCCGTACTGGGTCTCCAGCAGCTCGAAGCCGGTGC
>JBJDXP010000189.1:0-6038 GCA_051866735.1 Candidatus Limivicinus sp. | reverse complement strand
AGCACCCCGACCTGATGCAGTACATGGACGAGATCCTGTACAAGCTGCAGAAGAAGGTCGTCAAGAAGTGGCTGCTGGCCGGCAAGCGCGTTGACGGCCGTCAGATGAACGAGATCCGTCCTCTGGCCGCCGAAGTGGGCCTGATCCCCCAGGTACACGGCTCCGCCCTGTTCACCCGCGGACAGACCCAGGTGCTGTCCATCGCCACTCTTGCTACTCTCAGCGAGGCCCAGAAGCTGGACACCATCTGGGAAGAGGAAGAGAAGCGCTTCATGCACCACTACAACATGCCCTCCTACTCCGTGGGCGAGGCCCGTGCCAGCCGCAGCACCGGACGCCGCGAATACGGCCACGGCGCACTGGTTGAGAAGGCACTGGAGTGCGTCATCCCCGAGGTTGAGGACTTCCCCTACGCCATCCGCGTAGTCTCCGAGGTGCTGTCCTCCAACGGCTCCACCTCCCAGGGCTCCATCTGCGGCACCACCCTGGCCCTGATGGACGCCGGCGTTCCCCTGAAGGCCCCTGTGGCCGGTATCTCCTGCGGCCTGATCCAGGACGGCGACGACTTCACCACCTTCATTGATATCCAGGGCGTGGAAGACTTCCACGGCGAGATGGACTTCAAGGTGGCCGGCACCAAGCAGGGCATCACCGCCATCCAGATGGACCTGAAGAACGACGGCCTGAAGCACGAGATCATCAAGGAAGCCTTCTCCATCACCAAGGAGGCCCGCTTCCAGATCCTGGACGCCATTATGCTCAAGGCCATCCCCGAGCCCCGCAAGGAGCTGGCCAAGTCCGCCCCCAAGATGATCCAGATGAAGATCAACCCCGACAAGATCCGCGAGGTCATCGGCTCCGGCGGCAAGGTCATCCAGAAGATCACCGCCGACACCGGCTGCAAGATCGACATCAACGACGACGGCACCATCTTCATCGCAAGCTCCGACATCGAAGCCTGCCGCGCCGCCCGCAAGACCATCGAGGACATCGTGTTCGAGCCTGAAGTGGGCGCGCTGTATTACGGCGAGGTCAAGCGCGTGATCTCCAACCTGGGCGCTTTCGTGGAGCTGGTTCCCGGCAAGGACGCCATGTGCCACATCAAGGACCTGGAGTTCAAGCGCACCGAGAAGGTGGAGGACGTGCTCAACGTGGGCGACAAGACCTGGGTCAAGTTCACCGGCATCGACGAGAAGGGCCGCTGGAACATCTCCCGCAAGGACGCGCTCAAAGAGCGCGGCGAAGCATAAATCAATCTGAAAAGAGGAACGGAAACGTTCCTCTTTTTTGTATATTTATCGAGGGAAAGCATTGCGGCAGAGGGGTGACAAAGCAGAAATACCGTGTTATACTGTGTATAATAGAAAAATCCACCGCCCAGAGGGGGATCGTAATGAATATACTCTTCAATAATGAACGGCTTTTGAGACTCATTACCAATCTGCACACCCTTACAGGCATCTGGCCGAACATCTTTGACGTCAACGGAAAGGATATACAAATCATCAGTTCCCAAAACCCTTTCTGCAGGCGCATCAACACCAGCCCGGAGGGGCATGCCCGCTGTGAAGCCTGTGACGCCGCCGCAGTGAAGCGCTGCGCCTCGCTGGGAGGGATACATGCCTATCGTTGCCATGCGGGTGTCTGCGAGGTCGTTCTGCCAGTATCTGAAAGTGGAATACCCATCGCCTATATGGTCTTTGGCCAGATTCTGGATGATTCGCCCCTTGATGAGCAGTGGGAGAATACCCGAAGCACACTGGACTGGTATAGGGGGGACATGGAGGAGCTGCACAGCTGCTTTTTGTCAATGGCCCAGCACAGCAGAGAGGAAATAGAGGCCTATGCCGAGCTGCTGGAGGCGCTGACGCTATATATCCAGCTGGAGGGCATCATCCATTCGGCGGAATATACTGACGTGCAGCGGTTGGAAATGTACCTTGAACAGCACTATATGGAGCCTTTGTCTCTGAAAAAAATATCTGCGGATCTGCATATTGGCACGACAAAGCTTTGCGCTCTGGCAAAAAAGCTCTCCGGCGGCAGCACACTGACCAAGGTCATTGCCCAGCGCCGCATCCAGGCTGCCAAAAACCTGCTTGTGCGGGACAACGCGCCCATTTCCGCCGTGGCAGAGGAGGTTGGCTTCAGCGACTACAATTATTTCACAAAAATCTTCAAGTCCTTTACCGGCCTTACCCCCAGCGCATATCGAAAGAAATACCGCTCCAACAGTCAGAACGGCTGAAAAAAGGAACGCCTCCGATGTACGAAGGCGTTCCTTTTTTATTTCAAATCGTGGCTTTTATTCCGGATCATCCTGCCCGGGCATGTATTTCTTGAATACCCGCTCGGTGAACAGGGACCAGAACAGCATCAGCAGCGCCGGAAGGACAAAGACCGGCACCAGATAGCGGACACAGACCCCGATGCAGAACCACAAGGAGACGGACATCAGCAGTGTGGAAGGGAGATGGGCGATCGCAAGCTTCAGCGCCGTAATGTTCAACCCGCCAAAGCCAAAGGTGAAGCGGGAGAGAACGGGGAATACCCAGCAGCCGATGCCCGAAATGACAGTCAGCAGCACCAGACCGGCCACAGCCGCCACAACGGAGAGGTCCGCCCCGCCCGCTGTGCCCACAAAGCGCCTGAGCAGCCAGTAGCAGCCGCCCACCACCAGCAGCCAGAGCAGCGTGGAGGGGAGGGAACCCAGAAACTCCGTTTTGAAGGTGCGGAAAAAGCGGCCGTAAACCTGCTTTTCCCCGTAACGGAAGCCGTGGGCCACGGAATCGTACAGCGCGGTGGTGGCAGCGCCCAGGGTGATGACCGGCAGGGAACAGAGCAGCCATAACATGCTCAGGATCAGAACATCGGCAAAGTAGCCGAAGGGCTTCCAGATGAAGCTTTCCGCGTTGAAAAGGCCGCCCATTATTTCACCAGCTCCGGTACCAAAGCGGAAAGAGCCTCTGCAAGCTGCCTGTGGCCCCGGCGTGTCAGGTGCATACAGTCCAGCTTGTTAAACTCCGCAAGGCCTTCCGCGTCCAGAAAGGCGCAGCCCAACCGGTCGGCCAGCTCACGATAACGGGGCGCAAGCCCCCGGGATTTTTCCGGACAACCCAGACCCATGGCTGCCCCGAAAGGATGCTCCAGCAGGCCCTCGCCGATGTGGGGCGGGCAGATCACAAGAATGTTGGGCTTTCCGCCGCGCCAGGCCTCCACGGTTTTGGCCTTGGCCACCAGGCGCTCCATGCCGATGCCGATGCAGGCCGCGTTTGCGCCCAGACGCTCCTTGGTGTCGTTGGTCCCCAGCATGATGATCAGCAGGTCCACCGGCTCGTGGCTCATCAGACAGGAATAGATCACGTCCAGCCCGGACATGGACTCGTGCAGGGGGTCCGGGAACACGGTGGTGCGCCCGGAAAGGCCCTCTTCGATCACCAGATACTCTTCACCCAGTGCCTTCTGCAGCAGACAGGTCCAGCGCTCGTCCTCGTTGAAGCGGTCGCCCCCGTCGGCGCAGTCGGCCGGGTCGGCGCAGTAGCCGTGGGTGTTGGAATCGCCGAAACAGACAATGTGCTTTTTCATCTTTATCGAATCTCCGGCAGGGACGCGGCGGCGGCGGACTGACCCACGCGGCGGAAGCGCTCGTCCGGCAGGGCAATGTTGATCTTGCCGCAGACTTCGGGGTATTCGCTGGCCAGAACCTTCCGGCAGGTCTCCAGCAGGGTGTCACCGCCCTTGCCGGACATGACCCGGCCCAGGAGCAGAACGCTGCGGAAGCCGTAGAGATCGTGGTAAAGAACCAGGGTGTGGGCCAGGTAGGTGCCGATGCTGCGGTAAATGGCGGCGGCTCTGTCGTCGCCCTCCTCCATCAGCTTCTGGACCACCTTCAGCTTCTCGGCGGGGGACAGGGCGGCGTCCAGCTCGATACCGGCGGCAGGGGCCAGCTTGATCACGCTGTCCTGAGAGAAGTATTTCACGCCGCAGCCGATGTCGTGGGACCACTCGTCCTCCATGGCGGCGGGGTTGGCATCCACAGGGACAAAGGCCAGCTCGTTGAGCCAGCCGGTGATCCGGCCCTGCTCGTCCACATAGCCCACAGCCTCGCTGGTGCCCATGGCGATGCCCAGAATGTTGGTGTCCTCAAGGCTGATGGCCCCGGCCAGGGCGGACACATCGCCGTCGTTCACCACGCTGTAGGGGATGGGGCCGAAGGTGTCCGTAATGGCGCGGATATAGATGTCCTTGACCTTCTGGTCGAACAGGTCCTTGGGCACCTGCAGGAACAGAGAGGCGGCCATGGTGCGGTTGTTGATGAAAACGCCTGCGGAGGAGACGCCGACAGCGTCCACTCTGGGCATGTGGGAAGCGGCGGACTTCAGCGCGGCCACAATGCCCTCATAGTGATAGTCCGGGTCGCTGTTGATTTTGGGGAACCAGACCACCTCTTCGGAGTAGACCGTCTCCCCGTCGATGACGGCGGAGACCTTGCGGTCGCTTCCGCCGGCGTCAAAGCCGATGCGGCAGCCCTCCATATGCCCGCCCATGGGCTTGGGGGCGTCCTTGGCCTCCGGCAGCTCGTCCGTCAGCACTACCTCAAAGGGGTGTTCGAACACGCCGGCCATGTAGTCCCAGTCAAACTCCTGCTCGCCGCCGGCACTGTAGGCGGCGGAGAGATAGTCATAAGTGTCCTGATCGCCGCTGACGTAGATTTTGAAGCCGCCTTTCATCCACAGGATGGTCTTTACCAGGCGGTTGATGTAGTAGTGGTCTGCTTTGCGCATTTCTTCCGTGCCGTGGATGAAGGTGCGGCATACCGCCATCTCACCGTCGGCCCGCTCCACCGCGATACCCACGGGCTTTTTCGCGTCCTTCAGAAAAGCCTGATTAAACTTGTACAGGGGAATGAAGCCGGGATCCAGTTCGGGCTGGTTTTCAACGTTCAGTTCGATACCGAGATATTCCATAGCTGCCTCCTTAAAAACGGTAATTTTTGCTTTTTTAATTTTTTTTATTATAGCATGGGTATGCCTGTCTGTCATCCTCTGTCTGATAAAAAATTTCAAAAAATATTTTTGTTGAAAATGCCTTTCTCCAATGGTACACTGATTGATATAAGAGACCAAAGATTTTCTATATACAGGAGGCAACAGAAAAATGGACAGAAAAAGACTGAGCGAGGCCCGGGAATGGATCCGCGGACAGCTGGATATTTCCGCGAACTTCTGGCTGGAGCACGGCATAGACAAGGTCAACGGCGGCGTATACACCTGCCTGGACAGAAAGGGCGATGTGTTCTCCACCGACAAGAGCGTCTGGATGCAGGGCCGCTGCGGCTGGATCTACGCCTGGCTGTGCCACCTCTACGGGGTGAGGCCGGAGTGGCTGGAGGCCTCAAAGAGCTGCCTGGACTTCATGGAGAAATACTGCATCAATCCCCAGGCTGAGGGCCGCATGTACTTTACCGTCACCGCCGAGGGCCTGCCCCTGCGGCAGAGGAGATACTGCTTCTCCGAGGCCTTTTACGCCATGGCCAACGCCGAGTATTACGGCATCACCGGGGATCGGGAGTGCCTTGAGCGCGCCCGCCGGGCCTATGATCTGTACTGGAATCTGAACCACGGCATGCCCGACCCCACCGGCCTGGGCCCCAAGACCATCCCCGAGACCCGCACCGGAAGAGCCTTCGGCATCCCCATGATCTATCTGAACGTCACCTCCGTTATGCAGCGGGTGGACCCGGAGCGGGCGGAGCTGTACGCCCAGCGGGCCGACTCCTGCGTGGAGGATATTTTCCGCTACCATGTGCACCCGGAGCTGAAATGCGTCCTGGAAAACGTGGCGGAGGACGGCCAGGCCCGCCTGAACTATACCGAGGGCCGCGTGGTGAACCCGGGCCACGACATTGAGGGCGTGTGGTTTTTGCTGGAGTACGCCAGGCGCACCGGCAAGACCGAGTATGTGGCCAAAGCCGCCCAGATCTTCGACTGGGCCATCGAGGCCGGCTGGGACAAGGAGTACGGCGGACTGCTGTACTT
>JBJDXP010000188.1:4113-6045 GCA_051866735.1 Candidatus Limivicinus sp. | reverse complement strand
ATCGGTTCTACGGCAGGCGGCCTGAAGCTGACCCGTGTCTATCTGATTCTGCGGATGATAGGACAGAATATCAAGAGAAAGCTGCTTCCCCAGCGGTGCGTGGATGCCCCCACTTTTGTCAAAGCACAGGGGAAAACAAAAATTGACGAGGAACTCTGTTCCGACACGGTGGGCTTCGTGGGCTGCTATCTGCTCCTGTTTCTCGCCGGAGCGCTGCTCCTCACAGTGACTTCCGGGTGCGGACTGGAAAAGGCCATGTTTGAATTTGCCTCCGCATTGGGTACGGTGGGTCTATCCATTGGTCTGACCGGGCCAATGACCAACAATGCTACTTTGGTCGTGGAAATGATCGGCATGATTCTCGGCAGATTGGAAATCTTCATCGTGCTGACCGGGGCCTACTATGGACTGCTTGAAATCAAAAAGTTGTCCAAAACACGCCGATAAAACACACCTCCTCCAAATCTTTGCAAACCCTTAACCTCCAGCCAAAATAGAAAACGGCACATTTGCAGACAGCGTGGTATGATTCACCCGCAAAAGCAAAAAGGAGGTTTTGGTTATGCAAATTGTAATCGGCGCGATAGGCGTACTGGCCATCGCAATTCTGGGGTATCTGTCCTGGGTACTGATGAAGGAGGAGTAAAGAATGAATGCAGTATTACAGTATGTGCTGTATGTAGGGATTCTGGTGGCTGTGTCCGTTCCACTGGGAATCTACATGAGCAAGGTAATGGACGGGGAAACCTGTATCGTCTCCCGTGTCCTGGGGCCGGTGGAACGGGGCATTTACAAGCTGCTGCGCATCGACCCCAATGAGAATATGAGCTGGAAAAAATATCTGGCTGCGGCTCTGTTCTTCAATTTATTCGGCTTTGTGCTTCTGCTGCTGATTCTGTTGTGTCAGGGAGTGCTTCCCTGGAATCCCCAGGGGCTGCCGGGCTTGAGCTGGCATCTGGCCTTTAATACCGCCGCCAGCTTCACCACCAACACCAACTGGCAGGCCTATTCCGGCGAAGTGACCTTGAGTAATTTCTCTCAGGCCATGGGGCTGACGGTACAGAACTTTGTTTCCGCCGCCAGCGGCATTGCAGTGCTGTGGTGCCTGATCCGGGGCCTGACCGGGATTAAGAAGTACGGCGTCGGTAATTTCTGGCAGGATCTGGTTCGCTGCACCTTGTACATCCTGCTTCCTATCTGTCTGGTAAGTACGCTTGTTTTTACCCAGCAGGGCGTTCCCCAGACCTTGAGCGGCAACCGATATGTGGATCTGGTGGAACCCATTGCGGCAGACGCCGAGGGCAATTACCTGCCGGACGCGGAAATCGATGTAGAAACCGGAACCGTTACCGTGGACGGCGAGATGGTCGAGGACGCGAAAATCGTCACGAAACAGGTGCTGCCACTGTATCCCCAGGCCAGCCAGGTGTCCATGAAGCAGCTGGGCACCAATGGCGGCGGTGTCTTAGGCAACAACTCTGCCCACCCCTATGAAAACCCCACGATTCTGACCAATATGATCGAAATGGTATTCCTGCTGGTCATAGCCGTTGGATTGTGCTTCTCCTTTGGACGGAGCATTGCCAAGCGGGGAATTGCTAACGGTAAAAAGGAAGGCTTTGCCATCTTTATGGCCATGTTCCTGCTGATGGCAGTTGCGCTGTGGATCGTCGCGGTACAGGAGCAGAACGCCACCCCTGTTTTGGCACACAATGGGCTGGTGGACACCACCCTCGGCAATATGGAAGGCAAGGAGACCCGCTTCGGCGTGGCAACCTCCAACACCTGGGCTGTCTGGACCACCTGCGCTTCCAACGGCTCCGTCAACTCCATGCACGACAGCTACACGCCCTTGGGCGGCCTGATTCCCATGCTGCTGATGATGCTGGGTGAGGTTGTCTTCGGCGGTGTTGGCTGCGGACTGTACGGTAT
>JBJDXP010000188.1:2390-4013 GCA_051866735.1 Candidatus Limivicinus sp. | reverse complement strand
GCGGAAAGCGCCGGTACCCTCTCCACCAGCAATGCCATGTTCGTGTTCCTGCTGATTCTGATTGTGCTGATCATCGGTGCGCTGAGCTTCTTCCCCGCGCTGTCCCTCGGCCCCATCGCCGAATTCACCCAGATGCTTGGGCTTCATTAAAAGGTAGGTGTCTCCTATGACGAAAAAGAACTCTTCTCTCGCCGATCAGGCGATTCTGCGCCGCGCAGTCCGGGATGCCTTCCGGAAGCTGGCGTTCAAAGACCAGATCAAGAACCCTGTCATGTTTCTGGTCTATGTCTCCGCGATCTTGACCAGCGCGCTGTTCCTGTTCTCCCTGTTCGGCATTTCCGACGGGATCGTGTCCAGCGGCTTTATTCTTGCCATTACGGTAATTCTGTGGCTGACGGATCTGTTTTCCAACTTCGCCGAAGCCATCGCGGAAGGCCGGGGCAAGGCTCAGGCCGATACCCTCCGGGCAAACCGCCGGGATGTGACGGCTCACAAGCTGGCGCACCCCGATGACCACGAGAACTTTCAGGAAGTCCCCGGCGCTTCCCTGCAAAAGGGCGACTTCTACATTGTGAAAGCCGGAGAGCAGATTCCCGCCGACGGCGAGGTCATTGAGGGCGCTGCCTCCGTGGACGAATCCGCCATTACCGGTGAATCCGCTCCCGTTATCCGGGAGGCGGGCGGTGACCGCAGCGCCGTTACCGGCGGCACCACGGTGCTGTCCGACTGGCTGGTGGTCAAGGTCACTCAGGAGCCCGGCGGCTCCTTCCTGGACAAGATGATCGCCATGGTAGAGGGCGCCAACCGAAAGAAGACCCCCAATGAAATCGCGCTGGAAATTCTGCTGGTGGCTCTGTCCATTATTTTCGTGCTGGTCACGGCATCCCTGTACTCCTATTCCGTGTTCTCCGCTGGACAGGAGGGCGTGGCGAACCCCACCTCAGTTACCTCTCTTGTGGCACTGCTGATTTGCCTGGCACCAACTACCATCGGCGCGTTGCTGTCCGCTATCGGCATTGCCGGTATGAGCCGCCTGAATCAGGCCAATGTGCTGGCCATGAGCGGCCGCGCCATTGAAGCCGCAGGCGATGTGGATGTTCTGCTGCTGGACAAGACAGGCACCATTACTCTGGGCAACCGACAGGCGGCAAAGTTCATCCCCGTGGACGGTGTGGATGTGCAGGAGCTGGCGGATGCCGCCCAGCTCGCCTCTTTGGCGGATGAGACCCCGGAGGGCAGAAGCGTGGTGGTATTGGCAAAGGAACAGTTTGGCATCCGTGGACGGAGCCTTCAGGATAAGGGTATGCAGTTCATTCCCTTCACTGCCGTGACCCGCATGAGTGGCGTTGACTATGACGGAAACGAAATCCGCAAGGGCGCTGCCGAGGCCATGCAGGCTTATGTGGAAAAAGCGGGCGGAACCTATTCCGAGGAGTGCGCGAATGTGGTGCAGTCCATCGCCACCAAGGGCGGTACACCGCTGGTGGTTGCCAAGAATCACAAGATTCTGGGCGTGATTTATCTGAAAGACATCATCAAGGACGGCGTGAAGGAAAAGTTCGCCGATTTGCGGAAAATGGGCATCAAGACCATTATGATTACCGGCGACAACCCTGTGACGGC
>JBJDXP010000188.1:0-2290 GCA_051866735.1 Candidatus Limivicinus sp. | reverse complement strand
GGCAGCCTGACCACCTTCTCCATCGCCAACGATATCGCCAAGTATTTTGCCATCATCCCCGCCATCTTTATGACGCTGTATCCAGGCCTCGCAAAGCTGAACATTATGGGTCTGGCAAGCCCCACCAGCGCCATTCTCTCCGCACTGATCTACAATGCCCTGATCATTGTGGCGCTGATTCCGCTGGCATTGAAGGGCGTAAAATACCGGGAGGTTCCGGCAGGCAAGCTGCTGAGCCACAACCTGCTGGTCTACGGCCTGGGCGGCATCGTCATTCCCTTTGTTGCTATAAAATTCATTGATTTGATCGTAGCGCCGTTGCTGGGCGCGCTGTAAGGAGGAACGCATATGAATGCAGATTGTAAGAAGAATCAGCCCAAGGAAGGTGCTAAGGGAAAGTTCACAAAGCAGGATGTCTGGGACCTGCTGGGTGCTTTCGTGATACTTCTGATTGTCATGCTGATTCGCTATGCCATCTTTTTGCCCCGGTTCTTATAAATAGGGAGGATCATCCGTTATGAAACATACAATTACACGCGCGTTAGGACTGGTTCTGGTAATGACTGTCCTGTGCGGCTTCCTGTATACGGTGGTATGCACCGGCGTGAACCAACTGCTGTTTCCCCATCAGGCAAATGGCAGCGTCATTGAGATTGACGGCAAAACCTACGGCTCCGAGCTGCTGGCGCAGCAGTTCACCAAGCCGGAGCATCTGTGGGGACGCCCCATGAATCTGGATTTGACTTCCTTTACCGACGAGGACGGAAACCCCGCCATGTATGCCTGGGCCAGCAACAAATCCCCTGCCGGGGAGGAAGAGAACGCTTTGATTCAGGAGCGGATTGACGCTCTGCTGGAAGCCGATCCTTCTATGGAGGACACCCCGATTCCTGTTGATCTGGTGACGGTTTCCGGCTCCGGCCTTGACCCGGAAATCAGTCCGGAGGCGGCAAGCTATCAGGTACACCGCATTGCCGAGGCACGGGGCATTTCCGAAGAAGCCGTGCAGGCGGTGATTGACAGGTACACCACCGGCCGCTGGCTGGGCATCTTTGGGCAGCCGCGGGTCAATGTACTGAAGGTCAATCTGGCGCTGGACGGAATTCTCGCGGACTGATGGATTTTGAAATGAACATAGCAAAAATCATGATCCCCAAAGTGTCCACGGTGTTTCTCCACGAAAACGATACGGTTCGGCAGGGACTGGAGCGATTTACCAGGCATGGCTATACCGCTGTTCCCGTGCTGAATGGAAACGAACAATATGTCGGCAGCGTGACGGAGGGAGATTTCCTCCGCCACTTGCTGGCATCCGGGAGTATAGATCCAAAGCTGCAGGAGCGCAGCCGCATAAAGGACATCGTGCGCAGAGACTTCTGCCCCGCGCTGCCTATCGATGCAAGCTATTCGGAAATGATAGCCGCTGTAGAAAAGCAGAATTTTGTGCCCATTGTGGACGGGCGGAATACCCTCTGCGGTATTCTGACCCGGCGGGTCGTAATATGTTATCTGGATGAACTGGTCAATGCCGTGAAATCCACCAAGGAGTGATATCACCAATGGAACTGCCAAGACAAGACCCGGAACAGCTATTGAGGGCTATCCGTACAGAGGAACCGCCGGAAGGGCATGGAAAACTGAAAATCTTCTTTGGCTATGCTGCCGGCGTGGGAAAGACCTACGCCATGCTGGAAGCAGCCCATCAGGCAAAGCAGCGGGGCATAGATGTAGTGGCAGGCTACATTGAACCCCACGCCCGGCCACAGACCACTGCCTTGCTGGTAGGGCTGGAGCAGCTTCCTGTGAAGGAGATTCCCTACGGCGGGATCACTGTCAGGGAGTTTGACATTGACGGGGCATTAAAGCGCAATCCCCAGCTGATTCTGGTGGATGAGCTGGCCCATACCAACGCCCAGGGCAGCCGCCACGCCAAACGCTATCAGGATGTGCAGGAGCTGCTGCGCTCAGGAATTGATGTGTATACCACCGTCAATGTGCAGCATCTGGAGAGTCTGAATGACACCGTCGCGTCCATCACCGGGGTGTTTGTGCGGGAACGGATTCCTGACGCGGTGTTTGACCAGGCGGATCAGGTGGAACTGGTGGATATTGAGCCGAAGGATCTGCTGGAACGAATGGCTTCCGGCAATATCTACCGGGAAGATCAGGCCCAGCGGGCAGCTTCCAACTTCTTTACGGTGGAAAACCTGACCGCTCTGCGGGAGATTGCTTTGCGGCGCTGCGCTGACCGGGTGAACCTGCTGACGGAAAGCGCCCGGATTCAAAGCCG
>JBJDXP010000187.1:0-6173 GCA_051866735.1 Candidatus Limivicinus sp. | reverse complement strand
GCCACGCTCAACACGACCGGTAACAACAGTGCCGCGGCCGGAGATGGTGAACACGTCCTCGATGGGCATAAGGAAGGGCAGGTCGGCCTTACGGTCGGGAGTGGGGATCCACTCGTCAACTGCGTCCATGAGCTCCTTGATGCAGGCGTACTCGGGAGCAGCGGGGTCGTTGGACTCGCAAACCAGAGCGTTCAGAGCGGAACCACGGATGATGGGGGTGTCATCGCCAGGGAAGCCGTAGAAGTCGAGCAACTCGCGGACTTCCATCTCAACCAGCTCAAGCAGCTCATCGTCGTCGACCTGGTCGCACTTGTTCAGGAAGACCAGAACGGAAGGAACGTTAACCTGACGGGCCAGCAGCAGGTGCTCGCGGGTCTGAGCCATGGGGCCGTCGGAAGCAGCGATAACCAGGATGGCGCCGTCCATCTGAGCAGCACCGGTGATCATGTTCTTGATATAGTCGGCGTGGCCCGGGCAGTCGACGTGAGCGTAGTGACGCTTCTCGGTCTCGTACTCGACGTGTGCGGTGTTGATGGTGATGCCGCGCTCTCTCTCTTCGGGAGCCTTGTCGATGGAAGAGTAGTCAGTGTACTCAGCCTTGCCCTGCAGGGCCAGGTACTTGGTGATAGCAGCGGTAAGGGTGGTCTTGCCGTGGTCGATGTGGCCGATGGTGCCGATGTTTACATGGGGCTTGGTTCTGTTGTACATCTGTTTAGCCATTGTTGTATCCTCCTGATAAATTGATGTGATTATAAATTTAATTGTTGAAACCCGTGCGGCTTTTCACAAGGGATTCCTGCAGATTCTTGGGCAGCTCAACAAAGTGGCTGGGCTCCATACTATAGGTAGCTCTGCCCTGAGTCTTGCTGCGCAGGTCGGTCGCGTAACCGAACATGGTGGAAAGGGGAACATTGCTCTCGATAATGGCGGTGCCGTTGCGGATGTCGGAGCCGATAATCTGGCCGCGCCGTGCGTTGATATCGCCCATCACGTCGCCCATATAGTCGTCGGGCGCGGTGACAACCACCTTCATGATCGGCTCAAGCAGCACAGGATCGGCCTTCTGACAGGCTTCCTTGAAAGCCATGCTTCCGCAGATCTTGAACGCCATTTCGGAAGAGTCAACCTCGTGGAAGGAGCCGTCAAGCAGCGTCGCCTTGATATCGACGACCTGATATCCGGCCAGAACACCGGAGAGCATTGCGCCCTGGATGCCCTGATCCACACAGGGGATGAATTCTTTGGGGATAGCGCCGCCGGTCACCTTGTTGATGAACTCATAGCCCTTGCCGGGCTCGTTGGGCTCGATCATCAGTTTGACGTGGGCAAACTGTCCCTTACCGCCGGTCTGACGGGAATAACGGGTATCAACCGTGGCGGCGCGCCGTATGGTCTCCTTGTAAGAGACCTGGGGCTTACCGACATTTGCCTCTACCTTGAATTCACGCAGCAGACGGTCTACGATGATTTCCAGATGGAGCTCGCCCATACCGGCGATGATGGTCTGACCCGTCTCTTCATCGGTGTAGGTCTTGAAGGTGGGGTCTTCCTCAGCCAACTTACCAAGGGCAATCGCCATCTTTTCCTGACCGGCCTTGGTCTTGGGCTCGATCGCCACACGGATGACAGGATCGGGGAACTCCATAGACTCAAGGATGATCTGGTTCTTTTCGTCACAGAGGGTATCACCGGTGGTGGTGTTCTTCAGGCCCACGGCCGCGGCAATATCGCCGGACCAGACCTGCGTCAGGTCCTCTCTGTGGTTGGCGTGCATCTGCAGAATACGCCCCACGCGCTCCCGCTGTCCCTTGGTGGAGTTCATCACGGTCTTGCCGGTCTCCAGGGTGCCGGAGTACACGCGGAAGAAGCTGAGCCGTCCCACATAGGGGTCGGTCATGATCTTGAAGGCCAGCGCGGAGAAAGGTGCGCTGTCGTCGGCGGGTCTGGTCTCGACCTCGTCGGTCTTGGGATTGGTGCCTTCCACCGGGGGAACATCCAACGGGGAGGGCATGTAGTCCACGATCGCATCCAGCAGCTTCTGTACGCCTTTGTTCTTGTAGGAAGTGCCGCACACGACGGGGACCATCTTCACCGCCACGGTGCCCTTCCGGATCGCCGCGCGGATCTTGTCCGCGGGGACTTCTTCGCCCATGAGATACAGGTCTGCGATCTCATCGTCGAATTCAGATACTGCGTCAAGCAGCTTATCACGGTATTCTGCGGCCAGCTCACGCATATCCTCGGGGATCTCCTCGGTACGCATGTCCTTGCCGAGATCGTCGTAGAAAACGCGGGCGTTCATATCCACCAGATCGACAATGCCCTTGAAGGTCTCTTCCTTACCGATGGGCAGCTGAATGGGAACGGCGTTGCACTTCAGTCTCTCATGGACCATATCCAGCACACGGTAGAAATCCGCGCCCATGATGTCCATCTTGTTGATGTAGATCATGCGGGGGACGTGGTAGTGGTCGGCCTGTCTCCAGACAGTCTCGGACTGGGGCTCGACGCCGCCCTTGGCGCAGAGAACGGTCACGCTGCCGTCCAGCACTCGCAGGGAGCGCTCGACCTCAACGGTGAAGTCCACATGGCCCGGGGTGTCGATGATGTTGATGCGGGTGTCCCGCCAGAAGCAGGTGGTAGCAGCGGAGGTGATGGTAATGCCTCTCTCCTGCTCCTGCTCCATCCAGTCCATGGTTGCGGTACCCTCATGGGTCTCACCTATTTTGTAATTGACGCCGGTGTAAAACAGAATACGCTCGGTAGTGGTGGTTTTGCCGGCATCAATGTGAGCCATGATACCGATATTTCTTGTTTTCTCAAGTGAATATTTTCTGGGCATAGGAAACTCCTGATCGGATTACCAGCGGAAGTGCGCGAAAGCCTTGTTGGCCTCGGCGTTCTTGTGCATATCCTCGCGCTTCTTGACAGATGCGCCGGTGTTGTTGCAGGCATCCAGAATCTCGTTTGCAAGACGCTCTTTCATGGTCTTTTCGCTGCGCTTGCGGGAATAGCCGACCAGCCAGCGCAGAGCCAGGGTCTGACGACGGGCAGGTCTTACTTCGATAGGCACCTGATAGGTGGCGCCGCCGACACGGCGGGCCTTGACTTCCAGTGCGGGCATGATGTTGTTCATGGCCTCAGTGAAAGCGTCAAGGGGCTCCTTGCCGGACTTTTCCTTGATGATGTCAAAGGCGTCATAGACGACCTTCTGAGCAACACCTTTCTTGCCGTCGAGCATAACACCGTTGATGAGCTTGGTCACCAGCACGCTGTTATACACAGGATCGGGCAAAATTTCTCTTTTGGGAACATTACCTCTTCTGGGCACGTTGCTTCCCTCCTTCATTAAAAAATGGAATCACAGGTACTCGAACGTACTATACGTCCGTTGCGCCCCGAGGTCTATCCACACAATAATATATAGATAAACGACAGGGCAGAATTTGCCGCTGCGGTTGAGATTACTTCTTCTTTGCGGCCTTGGGTCTCTTCGCGCCGTACTTGGAACGAGCCTGCATACGACCGTTGACGCCCTGGGCGTCGAGGGTGCCGCGGATGATGTGGTAACGGACACCAGGAAGGTCCTTCACACGGCCGCCGCGGATCATAACGACAGAGTGCTCCTGCAGGTTATGACCGATACCGGGGATGTAAGCAGTAACTTCGTAACCGTTCGTCAGACGGACACGGGCGATCTTACGCAGAGCGGAGTTAGGCTTCTTGGGAGTGGAGGTACGCACGGCGGTGCATACGCCTCTCTTCTGGGGTGCGCTCAGGTCGGTCTCCTTGTTCTTCAGGGTGTTCAGACCCTTCTGCATTGCGGGAGATGCGGACTTGTAGGTAACTTTCTCTCTGCCTTTTCTCACCAACTGGTTAAATGTGGGCATTTTCTTCCTCCTTTCTTCAGTGATGGATATATAAAAAAGCCGGAAAACACAGCTTTTTTACCATTTTCAGGCAATGGGCGCAATAAGGGCGTACCAATGCCACACAATCGAGAATTTTAGCATATTCACCAAAAATAGTCAAGGTTTTTTGGTGAAGAAATTTAAAATAAATTCCCGCCGGCAGGATAAATTTTTTACCCGCCGACAGGAAATTATACCGTATTTTTCAGCCGTTTGCAAGCATAAAGAGGGCATAAAACTGATTTTTCGCCTCCATCAGCCCGTCAAAGCTGCCCTGCTCGCAGACCCGGCCGTTTTTCATCACGATAATGCCGTCGTAGCGGCTGAGGGCCGAAGGCTCCAGCCGGTGGGTGACCACCACCCGGGTCAGCCCCTCCTGACGCAAAATGGAATCGGTGACGGTTTTGGCGGTTTCCGCGTCCAGGGCGGCGGTGGCCTCGTCCGCCAGCAGCACTGTGCTGCCCCGGAGCAGCGCGCGGGCGATGGCGATGCGCTGCCGCTCGCCGCCGGAGAGATTCACGCCGTTTTCGCCGCAGCGGTAGTCCTCTCCCCTGTCCCGGATCACCCTGTCCAACCCGGCCTGCCGGGCTGCCGCCTCCACCTGCTCCGCCGGGAATGGGGCGAACATGGTGATGTTATTGCGGATGGTGTCGTCAAAGATAAAGACCTCCTGGCCCACCAGGCTCATCAGATCGTAGAGGCTGTCCGGGTCCGTGTCCCGCAGCTCCTGTCCGTCGATGGTCAGCGACCCTTCATTCGCGTCATAGCCGCCCATCATCAGCCGCAGCAGCGTGGACTTGCCGGAGCCGGACGCAAGGACCGGGCCAAGACCCTGTTCAGCTATCTGCTGGCCGCGGAGGTCATTGTGGGCCTGGTAGCCACGCTGATCGTGGAGCTTCTGCCCCGGCAGCTCATCGGCATCTTCGGCGCGGGCAACGAGAGCGCTTATTACACCACCTTTGCCATCAAGTGCTTCCGCGTCTACCTGTGCATGATGATCCTGGCCATGGTAAACAAGGGCACCTTCATCTATCTTCAGGCTTTGGGCAAGGCCCTGCTCTCCACCATCATCTCCCTGACCCGCGAGATCATTCTGGGCGTGGCTCTGCCCATCATTCTGCCGGTTTTCTTCGGGCTGGACGGTCTGCTGTACTCCTTCCCCTCGGCGGACATTCTCACCTTCCTGATCGCCGTTGTAATCATCCGGCATACCTATAAGGATTTAAGTAAACGATGATTAAATCGGCAAGAGCGGATCGCGAGAAAATTTGCGTTCTGATGATGGCACTTTTTTGCAGGAATACTTTGTGTATTGCAAGAAAAAGTGACGAAATCAGGGCGTAAATTTTCCGGGAGTCGCCGAAGGCGATTTATTCAGC
Source organism: Candidatus Limivicinus sp. (assembly GCA_051866735.1). Classification (GTDB taxonomy): domain Bacteria; phylum Bacillota; class Clostridia; order Oscillospirales; family Oscillospiraceae; genus Limivicinus. The sequence goes on along the minus strand of JBJDXP010000187.1, from coordinate 883 downwards.
GTTTACTTAAGCGCAGGTGAAAGCGCAGAAAATAAAATAAAGGAGGCAGCAACATGAGCAACCGGATCATTACCATCAGCCGTGAATTCGGCAGCGGCGGCAGAACCATCGGAAAAGAGGTGGCTGCCAGACTGAACATTCCCTGCTACGACCATGAGCTGATCGAAACAATTTCCCGGAAAAGCGGCTATGCGGAGGCCTATGTGAAGGAGCGGGGCGAATACACCTCCTCTTCCAGTTGGCTCAGCAGCGTTCTGGCCGGGCGGGACTACAACGGCCGCCCTCATCAGGACATTCTCTGGAACGTGCAGCGGGATGTGATCCTTGAACTGGCGGAAAAGGAGTCCTGCGTCATCGTGGGCCGCTGTGCCGACTACATTCTGCGGGACAAAGCGGACTGCCTGACAGTCTTTATCCACGCCTCTATGGAGAAGCGGGCGGAGCGGATCGTCAGCGTTTACGGGGAGCGCCCGGAGGCCCCGGAGCAGCGCCTGAAAGACAAGGATAAACGCCGCAGAGCCTATTATCAGCTCTACACCGACACCGAATGGGGTCTGGCCAAAAATTATGCCATTGCCCTGGACAGCGGTGTGCTGGGCATTGAAAAATGCGTGGAGATCATCGCGGGGCTGTACTGATTTTTTCTCTACATTGCCGAAAAAAAGTTCATGGGAAATTGCTTTTCAGCAATTTCCCATGAACTTTTTTATTGGAATATTGATTTTTAGAGAGCGTTGGTCTTGTTGACCAGGGCGGTCAGGTCCACATACTCCTCGGGAGCCTCGGCGATGGTCTCGTCGGTCTCTTCCTCGAAGTCGCGGTAGACCTCCAGGCCGCTGCCGGCGGGGATCAGCTTACCGATGATGACGTTCTCCTTCAGGCC
>JBJDXP010000186.1:0-6216 GCA_051866735.1 Candidatus Limivicinus sp. | reverse complement strand
GGCCCGGAGGCCCTGCTGCACGAGAGCTTTGAGGGCTTTGTGAGCAAGGCCGCCGCCTTTGCCGATTCGCGGATCACCGAGCTTGTCTGCCCGGTGTGCGGGGAAAAGCTCAGCGGTTCAAAGTGGGTCAACCAGGGCGACCAGCGCTATATGAACATTTTCAGCTGCCCGGAGCACGGCAATTATCTGGCAAGGGCCAGATTCCACAAAAACGCCGATGACAACTCCTGGACGGCCAACAAGCTGGTCTATCAGGCCGACGAGGGTATGTGCGACTTTTACAAGACCAAGGCCACCCAGGCCAGACGCCGGGGCCGGGGCCACACCGCCCGGAAAAACCGCCCGGCGAAGTAAAACGCGATTTACACAATTTAATAATTATTAAGGGATTTCCCGGGGAAACTATGATAGAATAAGCACGACAAAGATTTGGAGGACATAAACATGAAAAAGATTTTGTCTTTGCTCTTCTGCCTTGCCCTTGGTTTCTCTCTCTGCGCCTGCGGCGAACAGACGCCGCCTCCCACCACGCCTGAGCCTGACGATGTGGCGGCCCCGGTTCTCCCCGTGCCCGAGGACAGCCCGGAACCGGTCCCTGAGGTCAGTGAGGAGCCAAGCGCCGCTCCCGGCATCAGCGTTACCCTCTATAAGGGCGACGACAACGCGGAGTTTGTGGTCCCGGTGGAATGTGAGATCGCTGAGCAAAGCCCCCAGGCCATTGTGGACAAGCTGGTTGAACTGGGCGTTTTCGGCTCCGCCGTCACGGCAAACAGCTTCACCGTGGATAACAGCAATGTGATCCATCTGGACATGGGCCAGGATTTTGCCGCGCAGATTTTCTCCAGCGGTACCGCCGGTGAGCACATCATGGTGGGCAGTCTGGTCAACAGCTTCATCAGCGTGTTTGAGGCGGACGCCGTGCTCATCACCGTCGACGGCAAGCCCTTTGAAAGCGGCCACGCGGTCTATGACTATGCGTTGAGCTTCTTTGAAAACTGAAAATCGCAATAAAGAACCAGCTCCCGGCATGGGAGCTGGTTCTTTCGTTTTCCCTGCTAAAAAATCACTGTCATTCTGAGACGCAAAGCGGCGAAGAATCCCGTGAACAGACGCTTCAGCGTCGCCATACGGGATCCTTCGCTTCGCTCAGGATGACACATACTTTTCTGTCATTCTGAGAATTGCGTGCCGCCGCTGCCTGTGGCAGAAGTAGGCGGCCCGCAATTTCCGCAGCCGCGCCGCTTTGCGGGACGTCGCGGAGCAGGCCTGCAAGCGGCATTGCGGCAAGGCGAGCAGCCGCAGTGACGAAGAATCCCGTAAATAGGATATTCAGCGTAACCATACGGGATCCTTCGCTTTGCTCAGGATGACAGTGGCTTAAAGTTAATTCATCCGAAACACGCCGCCGGAGACGTCCTCGCACTGGACGGAATTTGCCCGCACGTCGCCGCCGACGCTGTCGCAGGTCACGTTGGACCCGGCGCTGACGCTGCCGCCCACATCGTCGCAGGTGACGCTGCCTCCGGCGGACACATTGCCGCCCACCGTGTCGCAGGTGACGCCGCCGCCGGCTGTCACATCGCCGGAGACGCATTCGCAGTTCACGCTGCCGCCGGCATACACGCCCTTGCCAACTTCACCGCAGTCCACGCTGCCGCCGGCCTTGATGTCGCCCTCCACGTCCCCCTCACAGGTGACGGAAAAATCGCTGCATATGTTGATGGCCGGGCCTTCATAGAAAAACTCAATGCGCTTTTTCTGGTGGCCGTCCACGTTTCCGCTGCCGATATACTTGTGCCCGCGAAACAGCACCGCGTACAGGGCGTCGTCGTTGGGCCAGGGGTAGTCCGGGGCGCTCTGCCTGGGCTCCTCCTGTACCACCGCCAGCGCCACCGTCTCCCTGCCGAACAGGGAATCAATGCTGACGCTGAAAAGATCCGCGATCAGCGGCAGGGTGGAGATGTCCGGACAGGAGACGCCGTTTTCCCATTTGCTCACCGCCTGATAGGATATGCTCAGGGCGTTTGCCAGCTGCTCCTGGGTCATTCCCGCCTCTTTTCGCAGGCGCATAATATTTGTTCCCAGTGTATCGTTCATTGGGGTCCCTCCTTTTCGTTTCTGTGCCAAATTGTAGCGAAACCCATGAAAAAAGCCTATAACTTATTCGTTGAAACCATAAAAAGTTAACTCAACCATAGGTTGAGTTAACTTTTTTTACATGTTTTCGTCCTGAAAATAGCGTCTGGCGGTCTCCGCGTCCCGCTTGATCTGGGCGGAGAGGGCCTCGAAGGAATCAAACTTCTGCTCGCCCCGGATGAAATCATAAAATTCCACCCTGGCCTGCCGGCCGTAGAGATTGCCCTCGTAGTCAAGAAGGTGGCTCTCTACGCTGACCCGGTTTTCCTGGCTTACCGTAGGGCGGACGCCCACATTGGTGACCGCCACATAGCTCCTGCCGTTTTCCAGGCAGACCTTTGTGGCATACACGCCGTAGCAGGGGACCAGCACCCCGTCAGGGAAATACATATTGATGGTGGGCGTGCCCATTTTGGTGCCCAGATGGTAGCCGGAATGGACCGTGTCCGCCAGCATGTGGGGGTGACCCAGATAGCGGTTGGCCTCCTTCACATTGCCGGCGCGGATCAGCTCCCGGATATAGGTGGAGCTGACCACCCTGCCGTCCATGGTGACGGCGGGGATCACGTCGCAGCCGATACCGCGCTCCGCGCAGTACTCCGTCAGGCGCTGGGGATTGCCCTGGCCCTTATAGCCAAAGGTAAAATCGTGGCCCACCACAACCCAGGCCACGTTCAGCTCCGCGATGATGGAGTCCACAAACTCCTGCCAGGGCATACACATCACATGGCGGTTGAAGTGGATAAAGACCACATTGTCTATGCCGAAGCAGCGGCGGATGATGTCCTCCCGGCCGATGGCGCTGTTGATCAGCGGTACTTCCTTGCCGAACACCAAATTGTCCGGGTGCACGTCAAAGCTGAGCACGGAGGGCATGGCCCCGATCTGGGCTGCCCGCTCCTTTGTCTTGTTGAGAAGGGCGGCGTGACCCACATGCACGCCGTCAAAGAAGCCCAAGGCTATGGCTCTTTTACACTCTGCCATGTTTCTCTATACCTCGAAAAAACTTTTTATGGTTTTCAGCTCGCCGCCGGAGACATGGCCCAGCAGCAAAAATTCTCCGCTGTCGGAATAGACCCGGACTTTCCCGTCCCGGGCCGCGCATTTTATGCTGTTGCCGCAGCGAAGCCTTTGCTCCGCCTTTGCGGAGGCCGTCAGCGCCGGGTATTCCCGGAAAAGGCTGTCTACAGGGATGAGCAGGCTCTCCGCCCGGCCCTGGTCTGCCGCCTGCTGGATCTGCCCGATGGTATGGGCATGGTCCACCGTAAATTCCCCGGCCTGGACCCGGCGCAGAGAACTCATGCAGCCGCCGCAGCCCAGTCTTTCGCCGATGTCATGGCAGAGGGTGCGGATATAGGTGCCCTTGGAGCAGCACACGTCCAGCTGCCAGTCCTCCCCTTCCCGGCCCAGCAGCTCCAGGGCAGAAATGGTGATCTGCCGGGGCTTTCGCTCCACTTCCCCGCCCCGGCGGGCGATGTCATAGAGCTTCTGCCCCTTGACCTTGATGGCGGAATACATGGGCGGGATCTGGCTGATCTCCCCCGTAAATTCATTCAGGACAGCCAGCAGCTCTTCCCGGCTGACAGGGGCTTGGCTGCTTTTCAGCACCCGGCCCGTGATGTCCTGGGTATCGGTGCTTAAGCCTAAGCGAAACCCGGCCAGGTAGCGCTTGGCATGGCTCTCAGCAAACTCCACGGCCCGGGTGGCCCGGCCCACAAACAGCACCAAAAGCCCGGTGGCCATGGGGTCCAGGGTGCCGGAGTGGCCGATGCGGCGCTCGTGGAGAACGCCCTTCAGCTTTGCCACCACGTCGTTGCTGGTCCAGTCCTGCTCTTTGTCCACAAGGAGGATGCCGTTCATTTCCAGACCTCGTCAACCACGGCCAGAAGCATCCTTTTGGCCTTTTCCGGCGGGCATGAGATGGTGCAGCCGGCGGCCATGGCGTGTCCGCCGCCACCGAAAACGGCGCAGATATCGCTGCTGCTGACCTCGGGCATGGAGCGGACGGAGATTTTGCTGCTGCCGTCCTCCTGTTCCCGGATGGTGATGCTCACCACACTGCCCTCGGCCTTGCCGGCGAGGCCGGCCAGATCGTCACAGTCGTCCTCGGTGGCCCCGGCCTGGGCCATCATCTGCCGGGTGACGGTGGCCACAGTGACCTTGCCCTCCCGGTGAAAGCTCATGCCAGAGTAGATCATGCCCTCCAGCTTCATGCGGGCGGGCGAGATCTTGCGGAAGAATTTCAGGTTGATCTCCGCGTTGTTGGCCCCCCGCTTTAAAAGCTCCGCCGCCGCCTCCAGGGTGCGGGCGTTGGTGTTTGAATACTGGAAGCAGCCGGTGTCCGTGGACACGGCGATATACAGCAGAGTTGCCTCGTTTCTCTCCACGCCGCCGCAGAGAGCCTTTATCAGCTCCAGCACAATCTCCCCGCAGGAGGACCGGTCGGCCCGGATCAGTTCCTTGGGCGCGTAGTGGGAGTTGGTGGGGTGGTGGTCGATGCAGAGATTGACCTCCCCTTCAAAGCCCCGGGCGAACATCTTCTCCGTGGCCACATCCACGGACACGATATAGGCGGGGCTGAAGTCTGCCGGGGCGAAATACGCCTCCACATAGGGCAGGAGCTTTTCGATGACGGCGTCGTTGGGGTAGAGCCAGGCGGTCTTCCCCTTGCGGCGCAGGGCGCTGCACAGGGCGGCGGCGCTGCCCATGGTGTCCCCGTCCGGGTTTTTGTGGGTGACAAGAAGGATATTATCCCGCTCCGAGAGGAGCCTGGCACATTCCTTAAAGTTCATTATTCTCTTCCTCGTCGTGTTTGATATCCAGAGAGCTGATGACCTGGCTGATATGGGCGCCGTACTCGATGCTGTGGTCGACCTCGAACACCAGCTCGGGGGTGTAGCGCAGCTTCATCGCATTGCCCAGCTCCCGCCGGAGCCAGCCGGAGGCGGATTTCAGGCCCTTTTTAAACTCCTTCTCGTCCTTCATCCCCATAACGGAGAGCCAGACCTTGGAATAGCGCAGGTCCCCGGTGGTCTCCACGCGGGTGACGCTGATCATGCCCTGCTGCACTCTGGGGTCCTTGATCTCCCGCAGGAGCTTGGACAGGACGATCTGGATATCGTCGTTGGTTCTTGCAAGCTTGTTGGATGCCATATTGATTCTCCTGTTAGTATAAACGGGCGCTTTGTGTTAAAGCGCCCGTCCGTTTTGTTATCTGTCTATCTGCTCCATGACGAAGCACTCAATAATATCGCCGGGCTTGATGTCGTTGAATTTCTCCACCTGCATGCCGCACTCGTAGCCGCTGGCGACTTCCTTCACGTCGTCCTTGAAGCGGCGGAGGGAGGCCAGGCTGCCCTCGTGGATAACGATATTGTCCCGCAGGACGCGCACGTCGCAGCCGCGCTGGATCTTGCCGTCGGTGCAGTAGCAGCCGCAGACGGTGCCCACCTTGGAGACCTTGTAGGTCTCGCGCACTTCGGCGTGGCCGATAACGACCTCCTTGAACTGGGGAGCCAGCATACCCTTCATGGCGGCCTCGATCTCGTTGATGCAGTCGTAAATGACGCGGTACATGCGCATATCCACCTTGGACCTTGCGGCGCTGTCTCTGGCGGCGTTGTCCGGGCGGACGTTGAAGCCCACGATGATGGCGCCGGAGGTGGCGGCCAGCATCACGTCGGACTCGTTGATGGCGCCCACGGCGCTGTGGATGACCTTGACCCGGACCTCGTCGTTGGAGATCTTCTCCAGAGAGGTTTTGACGGCCTCGGCAGAGCCCTGCACGTCGGCCTTGACAATGATGTTCAGGGTCTTCATCTCACCGGCCTGGATCTGGCTGAACAGATCCTCCAGGCTGACCTTCTTGGTGCCGCCCATGGCGTTATTGGCCATCTGGACGCGGCGCTCCTCGGCCAGTTCTCTGGCCATGCGCTCGTCTGCCACGGCGTTGAAGGTGTCGCCGGCGCTGGGTACCTCGGACATGCCGGAGATCTCCACTGGGGTGGAGGGGCCGGCCTCGGTGACCCGCTGGCCCTTGTCGTTGATCATGGTGCGCACACGGCCCACGGCGGTGCCGGC
>JBJDXP010000185.1:0-6280 GCA_051866735.1 Candidatus Limivicinus sp. | reverse complement strand
GTCAAAAATCAAAGATTTTTGACAGCTCCCTTTACACAAGGGAGCCTTGGGCGCTCCCGCGCCAGTATGATAAACTACAATTTCCGCAGGAACGACACCGAGCGGTGCCCAGGAGTGTAACGAATATCGCCTAGCTTGCGCACGCATTGTCCGCGGCGACTCGCCGCCAAACTATAATTTTTCTCTCTGCTGAGTTGGGGAGATATACATAATATCAACAATAACAGGAGGGTATTGATCATGGCAGAAAAAGAAGCGAAACCGAAGCAGGACATGGGGACCGGCTCCGTCAAAAAATTGATGGTGCAGATGGCGGTTCCCGCGCTGGTGGGGCAGGTCATCAACCTGCTGTACAACATTGTTGACCGGATCTACATCGGTCACATCCCCGGTATCGGCGGCCTGGCATTGACGGGCGTGGGGCTGTTTACCCCGATTCTGATGCTCCTGACTGCCTTTGCAATGCTGGCGGGCGCCGGCGGCGCGCCCCGGGCGGCCATTGCCATGGGCCAGGGGGACAAGGAAAAGGCCGAGAAAATCATGGGCAACTGCTTCACGGTTCTGCTGATCCTGGCTGTGGTTCTGACGGCGGTGTTCTATGTGACGCTGCCCACCCTGATCCGCCTGTTCGGCGGCAGCGACAGCACCCTGCCCTACGCGGTGAAGTACGGCCGGATCTATGTGCTAGGCAGTGTGTTTGTGCTGGTGGTCATGGGCATGAACACCTTTATCACCACCCAGGGCTTCGCCAAAATCAGCATGCTCACCACGGTGATCGGCGCGGCCATCAATATTGTGCTGGACCCCATTTTTATCTTTGTGTGCAACATGGGCGTTGCCGGCGCGGCCATTGCCACCGTGCTGAGCCAGGCGGTGAGCGCGGTCTGGATTCTGAAATTCCTCACCGGGAAAAAGACCATTTTGCGGCTGAAGCTGGGGAACATGAAGCTGCAGCCCAAAATCATCCTGCCCTGCCTGGGTCTGGGTGTGTCCAGCTTTATCATGGTCTCCACCGAGAGCATCCTGTCCATCAGCTTCACTTCTTCCCTGTCCCGGTATGGCGGCGATGTGGCGGTGGGTGCCATGACGGTGCTGACCTCCATCAACCAGCTGATCACCATGCCCCTGTCCGGCATCTGCCAGGGCGGCCAGCCCCTGATCAGCTTCAACTATGGTGCCAAGAAGCTGGACCGGGTGAAGGAAGCCTTCTTCTGCCAGTTCGGTGTCTGCGTGGCCTATACCACGGTTTTCTGGCTGCTGCTGATGCTGTTCCCGAATGTCTTTGCGGGGATCTTCACCAGCGATACGGCGCTGGTCAGCTATACCGCCTGGGCACTGCGGATCTTCCTGGCGGGAGCCTTCTCCGTGGGCTTCCAGATCAGCTGCCAGCAGTCCTTTATGGCCCTGGGCCAGGCAAAAAACAGCCTGCTCATGGCCTGCCTGCGGAAGCTGATTCTGCTGATTCCCATGATCTTCATTCTGCCCCTGTTCTTCGAGGACAAGGCCTTTGCGGTGTTCCTGGCGGAGCCGGTCAGCGACATCATTGCCGCGGTGGTGACCACCGGATTGTTCTTCCGCTTCTTCGGAACGCTGATGAAAGAGGGCAAGGCAGCCCAGACCTGACAGAAAAAATACATCCCCACCCAAAAGGTGGGGATGTTTCTGTTTACAGGGATTCGGTGCGGACCACTTCCGTGGGTCCTTCCAGCAGAATGGAGCGGACGGTGCCGTTTTCGCCGCCGATGGTGAGCTTCAAGGTGCCGCCCCGGTTGTGGGCGGTGAGGACGCCGCCTGGCAGGCGGCCCTGCTTCCACAGGACGGAGGCGGTGGAGCCGCAGCCGGTGCCGCAGGCCAGGGTGAAGTCCTCCACCCCCCGCTCAAAGGTCAGCATCCGCACTTCGGCGTCCCCCAGAAATTGGTAAAAGTTCACGTTGGCCCCCTTGGGGAAGGCGGGGTCGAAGCGCAGAGCCCGCATCCGCTCCCGGAGGGCGTCCGCGTCCGCCCACAGGTCGCCGGTGTATTCGGCCACGGCGTGGGGTACGCCGGGGTTTCCCAGCTCCACATAGGCGATGCCGTCCTTGCGGTTCAGGTCCAGAATGCCGGGGTTGTTTAGCTGCACCCGGTACTGGTTTTCGTCCAGACGGGTCCCCGGCACCAGCCCGGCGTCGGTCTCCACCACCATGGTGTCTCCGGCGATGCCCAGGTCGTAGGCAAAGCGGCAGATGCACCGGGCGCCGTTGCCGCACATCTCTCCCCGGGAGCCGTCGGCATTGTAGAAATGGAGCTTGAAATCCGCCTTATCGGAATTGTCCACGGCCATAAAGCCGTCGGCGCCGCTGCGGCGGCACAGCTCCACCGCCAAAGCGGAAAAGTCCAGGCTCTGCCCCCGGGCGTCAATGACCATGAAATCATTGCCCGCGCCGTTCATGTAGGTAACAGTCATATTGCGATCCCCCTTGGGTAAGTGTGGAGTGTCAACGCTTAACTCCAAACTCCTCACTTACGAAAGCATGCTTTCCATATCGTACAGCCCCACGCCCTTGCCTTCCATGAACCGGGCGGCGGCTACCGCGCCGTCGGCCAGCATGGCCCGGGTGACGGCCTCGTGCTTCAGGGTCAGGCACTGGGTGCCGGTGTGGATGTGGACCTCATGGATGCCTACCACATTGCCCAGGCGCAGGGAGGAAATGCCGATTTCGTCCTTGGTGCGCTTGCACTCGCCGGAGCGGCCGCAGTGGGCCACGGCGTTGGGGCGGACCTGCTTCACCGCGTTGAACAGCATCAGGGCGGTGCCGCTGGGGGCGTCCACCTTCCGGTTGTGGTGGACCTCCACGATCTCAATGTCAGCGTCCGGGAAGTACCGGGCGGCCTCCTTCGCCAGACGGCACAGAACAGCAATGCCCAGGCTCATGTTGCCGGAGAAGAACACCGGGATTTCCTTGGCGGCATCGGAAATCATTGCCTTTTCCTCGGAAGTGTGGCCCGTGGTGCCGATGACCGCAGCCGCGCCGATCTGTTTGGCATAGCTGAGCACATCCGCCGCGGCAGTGTGGTGGGAGAAGTCGATGACCACATCCGCCTCTACAGGACCCAGATCCGTGAAGGTCTTGGGAACGCCGTTTTCCCCGTCGATGCTGACCTTGCCCACGACCTCGTCACCGAGAATGCCGCAGATCAGCTTCCCCATGGCGCCGTTGGCGCCGCAGATCACAGCCTTCATACGTGGATCCCCAACTTTCTCATCTCGTCAAACAGCTTGGCCCGGGTCTCGTCCTCCATGGGAGTCAGAGGCAGCCGCAGGATCTCCTTGCCGAAGCCCATGGCGGACACGGCAGCCTTGGCGGGGATGGGGTTGACCTCGCTGAACAGGGCGTTGGTCAGGGGCAGCAGCTTGCACTGCCACTGTGCGGCGGTCTTGTAGTCTCCGGCCTTGCAGGCGTCGGTCATGGCCACGGCTTCCCTGGGCACCACGTTGCTCAGAACGCTGATGGTGCCTGCCGCGCCCATGGCCATCATGGGGACTGTCAGAGCATCCTCGCCGGAATAGACATCGATCTTATCCCCGCACAGAGCCATGATCTCCACCATCTGGGCCACATTGCCGGTGGCCTCCTTCACAGCAGCGATCCGGGGATGCTCCGCCAGCTTGGCCACGGTCTTGGGCAGCAGGTTGCAGCCGGTGCGGCCGGGAACGTTGTACAGGATCACAGGCACCGTGGAAACGTCGGCCACAGTGGTGAAGTGCTTGATCAGGCCGTTCTGGGTGGCCTTGTTGTAGTAGGGGGTCACCACCAGAATGGCGTCCGCGCCCACCTCACAGGCGGCCCGGGTGTTGTTCAGGACGTGCTCGGTGTTGTTGGTGCCGGTGCCGGCGATGACGGGCACCCGCTTGGCCACCTTTTCCACGGTATAGGCGATGACCTTCTTCTGGTCCTCGGGCTCGATGGTGGCGTTCTCGCCGGTGGTGCCCATGACCACGATGCCGTTGATGCCGCTTTCAATCTGGAATTCCAGGAAGCGGCCCAGAGCCTCATAGTCGATGCCGTCGGCGGTCATGGGGGTGACGATGGCGGTAGCCATGCCGGTAAAAATGGTGTTCTTCATGGTATTTTTCTCCTTTGGGTTGGGATATATCAGGCGCGGTGGGAGGGAGTTCCCGCCCGGTGCGCGGTCAAACTTTGAAACGGTTGAAATAGTCGTACAGGGGCGTCAGCTTGGCGAAAAAGTCCGCGGCCTCCTGCTGCAGTCCCGGGCCGAACATGGCCGGGCCGGGGGCAATTTCCCGGACGCAGCCGATCTGGCCCTTCCAGGCGAAGTAGGGGGCCAGGTCCGGATTGTCCGTGGGCTTGGGCCGTTTGTAGCACTGGGCGGTGACGTTCATGCCCACCGCCTGCTCCGTGCTGGATATCAAGCCCAGGAACGCGTCGGGGTGGGCGCTGATATCCCGGCGGAAGTCCTCCAGGGTGGCGGTACGGGGGCGCCAGTAGAAAAAGCCGTAGGACACGCCCTCCGGGTTTACCTCCAGATACAGGCAGGGATTTTCCGCCCACCACTCCACATCCTGGCGGATGCACAGCCACAGGCTCTCCTTATAGGGCTCCGGCGGATGCATCCGGGCGTCCCGGTAGATGCGGCTGACCTTCAGAATGTTGCCGGGCTGCTGGGCAAAGGGGGCGAACAGCTCCTGGCCCAGGGCCTTCATAGGCTCGTACAGAAAATCCACGTATTGCTGCTTGTGGGCCTGGAACCAATCCCGGTTGTTGTTCATCCGGATGCCCCAGAGAAAGTCCACGGTTTCCGGCGTAAAGCCTGTAAACACAAAACCACCCCGGTTTCTTTTGATTATGTATGGCTGTTCTTGTCCTGCCGGGTCTTGTAGATCACCTGGCCCAGGTGCTTGGGCTTCACCGCCCGGTCCGGGACCTCAAAATCGTAGCGCTGGCAGGCATTGATAATCCGGGTGCCGTTGTATTGCAGCTCCCGGGGAATGTCATGGCCGTAGGACATGTGGACGTGGCCGTGGACCAGGTACTGGGGATGGTACGCGTCCAGCAGCTCCCGCAGGGCGGCGAAGCCCCAGTGGGCGGGGTCGTCCGCATCCCCCAGGCCCTCCGGCGCGGCGTGGGTCACCACAACGTCCACGCCTCCCAGCCGCCACAGCTGCCAGCGCAGCTTGGCGATGCGCATGCGCATCTGCTGCTCCGTATACTGGTGGGGGCCGGGATGGTATTTCCGGCAGCCCCCCAGGCCCAGGATCCGAAGGCCGTTGTAGACCACAACGTGGTCGTCGATACAGTCGCAGCCCTCCGGCGGGGCTTTCTGGTAGCCGCCGTCGTGGTTGCCGTGGACATACAGCACCGGACACCGGGCCATGGTGACCAGAAAGCTCAGATACTGGGAGTTTAGGTCGCCGCAGGACAGAATCAGGTCGTATTCCTTCAGACGTCCGGGCTGGTAATAATCCCACAGGGCAGGGCATTCTTCATCGGATACGCTCAGGATCTTCATGGGACCTGCCCTCCTTTTTCCGCGGGAATCTGATCCCGGTAAACGCCCAGCTCCCGGACCATGGGTTTGGAAATGGGCAGAATTTCTTCGTAGGGAGGAATCTGGCCCAGGACATTGGCGCACAGCCAGTCCATGTGCAGCAGTTCCTCCGGCAGGAGGCGGTGGGTGCCGTCATTTTTCACAGTGCCGTCCTGGGCCACGATGCGCCGCAGGAAGGGATCGATGGTGCCGCTGCACAGGCCGTTTTGGAGGATCTTGGCCATTTGCCGCACCCCTTCGGGGAGCTTGTCGGACAGGCTTAGGCCGATGACGCCGCTGTCCATGCCCAGCCAGTAATTGATGGCGGTGGAGACGCCCTTTTCCTGCTTCCAGCCGCCGGCCAGAATGCTGCGGATGACGAATTCATAGAAGGGGCCCCACAGCCAGGTGGGGGAGCACAGGGGCACCAGGTCTCCCCGGTCGCCCATGAGATAGGTGCCGTAGTTGCAGAAATCCAGGTACATTTTCGACTGGGTGGGGGCGTCCCGGTTGGAGACCACCCGGATGCCGTCGGCGAAGAAATCCGCCTGAGGCGTGCCCTCCAAGCAGGACCACCGCAGTTCGATCTGGGCCCGGGGGTTGGTGAGCTGGGCGCCCAGGGCAAAGGCGTTGATGGAGGCAGGAACGCCGAAAATGGGGTAGGCGGCGATATAGCCGATCCGGTCGTCCCCTGCCATAGCGCCGGCAATGGCGCCGGTGATGAACTTGGCCTCGTAAATGCGGCCGTAATAGG
>JBJDXP010000184.1:0-6344 GCA_051866735.1 Candidatus Limivicinus sp. | reverse complement strand
GGCGGGTTCGGGACTTTCACCCTTTAGATTTTGCCCATGCCGGGCGCACTAGAATACGGCCCGCCGCGTTACCGCAGCGGGCCGCAGACCACGGATAGAAAGTGTAAATACGGAACCGCTAGCGAACCGAGCGGTGTCCAATGGTATGACGAATATCACCCAGCTTTGGCACGCATCATCCACCACCACTGGCGGCAACAACTGCCAGCCGCCGATACCGAGCGGTGCCCAATGGTGTAACGACTGCCACCCAGCCCTGGCACGCATCATCCGCCGCTACTGGCGGCAACAACTGCCGGCCTCCGATACCGAGCGGTACCCAATGGTGTAACGAATACCACCCAGCCCAGGCACGCATTGTCAGCGGCGACTCGCCGCTTAGAACCAGTCGGCGTAGCCCAGGGAAATCAGATGATCGCGGCTGTCCTTCAGGCAGTCGAAGGGATCCCGGCCGTAGGAATCGTCCTGCTCGATCAGGAAGTATTCCGCGCCGCCCTCCAGGCCGGCCTCAATGCAGGCCTTCAGAGGCAGGTTGCCCTGGCCCAGCTCGGCGAACTGCACAGGCTCCGCAAAGAACGCCTGGGCGAAAGCCTTCATATCGAAGCCCTTGGTCATGTCGGGCATCTTCACGTTGGCGATACGGTAGTCCTTCAGGTGCAGCAGACGGACGGAGCCGGCGTACTTCTTGATGAACTCCACAGGGTTCTCGCCGCCCCGGTGGATCCAGTGGGTGTCCAGTTCAAAGCCCATGTGGGGGGCGTTCTCCCGCAGGATGTCCAGCAGATACTTGCCGTTTACCTTCATGAACTCGATGTGATGGTTGTGGTAGTACAGGTCAATGCCGTCCTCTTTCAGCTTCAGGCAGTATTCCTCCGCCTGCTTGGCAAAGTCCACGCACTTTTCAAAGTTGCCGATGGCGTTCATGGGCATCATGCCGATACGGAACATGTCGCAGTTCAGGGTGCGGGCATCGTCCAGCATCTTCTTGTAGTCATCGGGGTTGGACAGGTACTCACCGGGCTGGCCGGGGAACATGGGAGCCACGGAGGCGGTCAGGGAGGAGATGTTGAAGCCCAGCTCGTCGATGGCCCGGCGGAAACCGGCCACATTCTCCTTGGTCATGGGAACCTGAGAAACCTCGGCGCAGTGGTAGCCCAGATCCACCAGCTTGCCCATCACCTCGAAGGGCTCAAAGCTGGGCATCTTGGCAGGGGCGATGGTGGACATCTGAACGCCGATCAAACCTTTTTTGCTCATGGGAATGCACTCCTTTATTTCATTAAAATCATTATACTTCCACCAGCGCGCCGGTGTTGGCGGAACGGAAGATGGAATCCATCAGCCGCACCACCATGGCGCCCTCGCTGATGTGGATGTAGTCGTCGGTATTTTCGGCCACGGCCTTGTAGAACCGGGCAATGAGACGGGCATGGGACGCGCCGTAGTAGAACTTGATGCCCTCCAGCACCGGGGCCTTGGTGATGACCTCCCGGCTGGCATCCGGATTGACCTTGTAGAGAGTGTTGTCCTCAATGTGGAACACGCCCTTCTCCATAGCCACCCGGATCTGGACGGACTCGTTGGTCCAGTTGTTGTTGGTGGCGAAGAACAGACCCCGGGCCCCGTTTGCGTATTCCATCCGGGCAACAACATCGCCTTCAACCTCAATGCCGTAGTCGTTGAGCTGGCCCACAAGGGCGTGGATCTTGCTGACGTCGCCCCCCAGGAAGTACATCAGATCCAGGGTATGCAGGGACTGGTTGATCATGCTGCCGCCGCCGGCGTACTGCCAGGTGCCCCGCCAGGGCTTCACGGAATAGTACTCCGGAGCCCGGTACCAGGGGACAAAGCCCCGGATGCCGGTGATCTTGCCGTACTCACCGGAATCGATGATGGCTTTCAGGGCCTCGGTGGTCTCGTTCATGCGGTTCTGCAGGCAGATGCCGATCTTGACCTCGGGATGGGCGGCTTCCAGCGCAGCAAACTCCTCCGCCTGGGCCACGTTCAGGGCAACGGGTTTTTCGCAGAACACGTTGACCCCCATCTCCACCAGTTCCTTGGTGACGGGGTAGTGCAGGTAATGGGGCAGGCAGTTGTGGACCACATCGGGCTTGACTTCCTGCACCATCTGCTTGTAGTCGGTATAGAAGGGAGTGCCTTCCGGGACTCTGGACTTCAGCTCTTCCTTCAGGTCGCAGGCACCCACCAGCCGGATCTCCGGGTTGCTGAGAATGCCGTCCAGGTGAACGAAGGAAATATCGCCCAGGCCGATGATCGCGGCTCTAATCATGAAGCATTTCTCCTTACTGCCGAAGCACGCGAAGGCGTAAAAGCCGCCGCGTGCTCCGGTTTGTTTTCAGAATCAGTCGCGGACGGGGAACTTGCCCTCGGCGGCGATGAGCTTGTTCAGCTCGGCGTTGTACTCCGCCTCGTCGCAGGGCAGGGGAACGGTCTTGCCGGTCCAGGCGGACAGCTGGGAAGCGTTGGCCAGGCGGACACCCAGGATGCCGTCCTCACCGGGAGCCAGCAGGGGAGAACCGGTCAGCACATGCAGGGCGAAGTTCTCCATAACGGTGCCGTGCTGGACGCCCCAGCCGTCGTTGTTCTCGAACTCCTCCACCTCGTACAGGCCGCCGCCGCCGTTGCTGCGGGTCAGCATTGCCAGCTCCATCATGCTGATGTTGGCGTTCATGTAGTCCTCGTCCACCCGCTTGCCGTCCTTGGCCATGCGGTAGACGGTGGCCTTCTGGCTGTTCTCCACCACGATCTTGCCGGCGTCCAGATCGATCTCCAGACGATCGGTGCCGATGGCGTCGTGGGTGCAGGTGATGAAGGTGCCGGTAGCGCCGTTGGCGTACTCGGTCAGGATGGTGACGTCGTTCTCAACGGCGATGTCACGATGGCAGCCGTTGAGGTTCTTGGAGGTGACCTTGGTGGGAACACCGCAGATCCACTGCCACAGGTCCAGCTGGTGGGGAGCCTGGTTCACCAGGACGCCGCCGCCTTCGCCGCCCCAGGTGGCGCGCCATGCGGACTGACGGTAGTAGGAATCGGGACGCCACCAGGTGTTGATGATCCAGTTGGAGCGGCGGATCTGGCCCAACTCGCCGGACTCCACGATGGCCTTGATCTTCTGGTACAGCACGTTGGTTCTCTGGTTGAACATGATGCCGAAGGAGACCTCGGGATGGGCCTTGCTGCAGTCGATCATCTTCTGAACGTCAGAGGCCCGGACACCGGCGGGCTTTTCACCGATGACGTGCATGCCGTGCTCCATGGCGTAGATGGCCATCTCATGGTGCAGGTAGTGGGGAACGGTGGTGATGACGGCATCGCAGTTGCCGGAGGCGATCATGTCCCGGTAGTCCTCATAGATGGGGGTGTCGGGATACTTGGCCTTGGCGGCCTCCCGCTTGGCGGGATCATTGTCGCAGATGGCGCCCAGGGCGCAGTGGGGCGGGATCTGGGCGGCGGGCATGCCGGGGAAAGCGGCGGTGCCGGTCAGGATGTTGCAGTAAGAGCTGCCCTGTGCGCCGAAGCCGATGATACCATAACGAATTTTGTTGTCCATGTTGCATTCTCCTTACTTAATGTACAATGTTGACGGTTCGGTTTATGGCTCCTGGGAGCCTTGTTTCTGTTTAGATGGCTTTCAGGATCTCCTGCAGGGCGTTAAACTGCATGGTAAAGCCCTCAGCACCGTCCTTTGCCTTGTTGTGGGAAATGACCTTGGTCGCGTCCTCGGTCTCCAGGCTCTGCAGCGTGTCGAACAGGACCAGGTGGGGCTCCAGGGTCAGGAAGCCCTCATAGCCGTCCCCCCGGATGGCCTGCTTCAGCAGCTGGGGGATCTTGCCGTCGCCGGTGCCGCACAGCACGTTCTCATTGTTGCCCCGGACCGCGTCCTTGATGTGGATGTAGACCACATGCTCCTTGAGCATTTCCCAGCAATCTGCCGGATCCTCGCCGCACTGGACGAAGTTGGCGAAGTCAAAAGCGGCCTTGAAATGGGGGCTGGCCAGCCGGTCCAGAATGACCTTGCAGCGGCGGCCGATGTCGCCGTAGATGTCCTTCTCATTCTCGTGGATCAGGATCACGTCATACTTTTCTGCCACTTTGGCAAAGCCTGCCAGCTTTTCCAGCACCAGGTCGGTATAATCGTCGGGATTTTCGTCCTTGGGCATCCAGAAACTGAACATGCGGATGTACTTGCAGCCGGACAAGTTACAGATCTGGCACAGGGTATCCAACTGCTTCAGCTGGGTCTGATAAGCTTCCTCGTCCCGGATGCCGATCTTGCCGATGGGGCTGCCCAGAGAAGAAAGCTTTACGCCGGCGGCGTTCAGCCGGGGCAAAATGCTGTCCCGGAATTCCTCCAGAGTCAGATCCGCGACGCCCTTGCCATCCGCAGCCCGGAGGCAGATATGGTCCATGCCCAGTTCTTTGACCACCTTCAACTGGGTGTCCAGCTCAGGGGCAATTTCGTCAGCGAAGCCGGAGATCACAATATTGTCGATCATCGGTCATTTCTCCTTCCATTTCTTCGGTTTCCACAAAATACCGGCACTGTTTTTATGCATATTGTACAAATGCCTAAGTATCCCCTTGGATATCCCAAACTTTTTGTTCACATCAACCATGATATCATACTTTTTTGCAAACTTCATTGTAAAAGTTGCTTGACACATTGCAAAAATTGCTGTATGCTGTAAAAAAAGATCACCCGGAAAAACGGCTTTTTCCGGGCAGGAAACGGAGGGAAACAGGCTATGGCCTCCAGAGTACAGCGCTTCGATACCCGCCAGCATATGCGGCGCAATACCTATGAAATTTTCCGCTATAAGGACGCTTACCTGAAAGAAGTCGCCCTGCACCACCATGATTTTTACGAGGTCTACTTCTTTCTGGCGGGAAATGTCCAGTATAATATCGAAAGCCGCAGCTACCTGCTGACTCCCGGAGACATCCTGCTCATCAGCCCCATGGAGCTGCACCAGCCTGTTTTTCACGCCGACCAGCGGGACTACGAGCGGATCGTGCTGTGGATCAACCAGCGGTATCTGGCAGAGCTCTGCTCCCCAGGGCAGGACCTGAGCGCCTGCTTCGACACCACCGCTTCTGGCCACACCAACCTGCTGCGGCCCGGCAACGTCATGCGGCAGCTTCTGACCTATCAGCTGGAGCAGCTCATGATCGAATCGGAATCCGATGACACCTACAGCGGCTTGAGTGCCCTGACGTATCTGGTGCAGGTCCTGATCAGCCTGAACCGCCTGGCAGCCCTGGCAGCCCAGCGGGGGGAATCCCGGGCGGAATCCGATTCCGCCGTGTACAGCGTTCTAACCTACATCAACGAGCACTACAGCGAGGACCTGTCCCTGGATTATCTGGCCAACCGTTTTTTCATCAGCAAATACCACCTGTCCCGGGAATTCAACCGGCTGGTGGGCACCTCGGTCCACCGCTACCTGATCCAGAAGCGGCTGGCCATGGCCAAGCAGATGATGTCCGGCGGCATGGCCTCCTCCGAGGTCTACCAGCACTGCGGCTTCGGGGATTACTCCAATTTCTACCGGGCCTTCAAGGCGGAATACCAGATCACCCCCAAGGAATTCGCCGCCAGGCTGAAAGCCCCCTCAGAACCGACCCTGGGCCGCCTGCTCCGGGAGCCGGCGGAATCATAAGGGTGGCGTAAAATCTCCAAACAGGCAAAATTCCGGACTGTTGGCCGTGCAGCCTGGCGCATCGGTTATTGCCCTTGACAATCCTGTCCGGCCGGTATATAATCGTGCGCAAGGTTGGATCTGCCTGGAAAATTCATCCAACCGGTTCGGTTGAAACATCCGCAGGATTCTGAATGCAGAACACACAGTAGTGGGAGAGGTATTGAAAGATGGATTACAAAAGATTTGGAGACACGATCGTTGCCAGAATAGACAAAGGGGAAGAAATCCTGGAACAGCTGAAATGTATCGCGGAGAAGGAACAGATCCGCTTGGCTGAAATATTCGCTTTGGGTGCGACAAATGACATAACCGTGGGCGTTTTCTATACCCAGGAAAAGGAATACCACGCCAACCATTTTACCGGTGATATGGAAATCGTCTCTCTGACAGGTACCATCAGTACCATGAACGGGGAATATTACGCGCATATCCACATGAGCGCCGGCGATCAGAATGGTCATGTGGTTGGAGGCCACCTGAATAGGGCGGTAATCAGCGCGACCTGTGAAATGGTGATCCGCATCCTGGACGGTATTGTAGAGCGTCAGTACAACGAGGAAGTCGGGTTAAATAATATCTACTGAATAACCATCATTATTTCGCAAGGTTGGAGAAAACCTA
>JBJDXP010000183.1:0-6372 GCA_051866735.1 Candidatus Limivicinus sp. | reverse complement strand
TCTCCTGTATCAAGGCCATCGGCATCATCATCCTGGGCTGGGGCGTGGTGCAGGTTGGTATGAGTGTCCAGAGCCACGATGCCAGCCAGCGTACCCAGGGCTTCCTGTGCCTGTTCGGCGGACTGCTGATTGCCTTTGCAAAGGAGATTCTGACCACCATCGGTGTGCTGTAAAATGCGTCCCAACTTGGGACACATTCTTTAGGAGGTAATTGCCTATCGATAACTGGATTGTAAGAACCCTGGAAAATGCCCTTGGCACATGGAACGAAAAGCTGTCGGAGGTGTGGGCGCTGCTGTCCCAATCCCCCCAGTCCTTTAAGGGCGGCGATATCTGGAATGTCATGGTAGGAATCAGCAATGGCTTACAGGGAATTGGCTACGGCCTGCTGGTGCTTTTCTTTGCTATGGGTGTTTTCCAGTCCGCAGCTTCCTTCCGGGAGTTGCAGCGTCCGGAATTTGCTTTACGGCACTTCATCCGGTTCGCCGGTGCCAAGGTTGCCGTAGGCTATGCCATGGATCTGATGCTGGCAGTGTTCAATATTTGCAGCGGCATTGCGGCAAGAACTATGTCAAGCATCGGCGGAGCCATCACCGTATCGGCGTCGCTGCCAACGGAAATTGTGTCGGCCATCGACGAGCTGAGCTTCCTGGAATCCATCCCGCTGTGGCTGGTTGCCGTTCTGGGAAGCCTCATTGTTACCGTCCTGTCCTTCATTCTGATCCTGACGGTCTACGGCCGGTTTTTCCGAATCTACATGTATACGGCCCTGGCACCGATCCCTCTGGCATCCTTCGCCGGAGAGGGCACTTCCCAAAGCGGCAAAGCCTTTGTCAAGTCCTATATCGGCGTCTGCATGGAAGGAGCCATTATTGTGCTGGCCTGCCTGATCTACTCAGCGTTCCTGGGCAGCGGTTCCCCGGCGGTGGACAGCAGCCTGCCAGGCGTCACCATGGTCTGGCAGTATATCGGGCAGATGGTGTTCAACATGCTGGTGCTGACCGGACTGGTCAAGGGTGCCAGCCAAATTGCAAAGGAGATGTTCGGAGTATAGGAAAAGACGGGCAAGCGCCCGTCTTTTCGTTACCAGTCCATATCTTCATCGTCACTCAAGCCCAGCTCGGATGCTGTCATTGTATCAAAAGCCGGTTCCAAGTACCAGTGGTGGCCTGTTGCCAGAAGGTATTCCGCTGCCTCCTGTTCTTCTTTCCATGACCGGTATAGTTTCCGAATAAGCGTAAGAATTGGATATGCCACACAGACGGCCAACACAATGACCGCTGCCCGTTTATTGGCATAGAACCAATCCGGGAAACTGTCGGCAATGAGCAGGTAAACCGTAATGGGCAGAATGCGCAGCTTTGCCAGAATGGCAATGAGGGTGGGCAGCAGCGTAAGTACGATCAAAACGATCACGACCTGAAGCCAGGGTTCCGGTGCGCTCATAGATAACATCCTCCTTTGAAAAGTGGTGTTTAATTCACTTAAATTATCTCATTTCTCAACATTTTTGTCAAATTTCTAATATTTCGAGGTGAATCCTATCGAAGTCAAAATTCCAAAGGAAGTCCGGCAGCATAAAGAGACGATTTTCTTCGGTCTGTCGGTACGTCAATTCTTTTGCTCTGCCATGGCGGTAGGAATTGCGGCAGGAATCTATCTGCTGCTGGGCCAGAACATCGGTAAGGAAACCGCAAGCTGGCTGTGCATCCTGGCAGCGGCTCCCTTTGCCATCGCTGGTTTCTTCAGCTACAACAGCATGACCCTGGAGCAATTCCTGTGGGCTGTATTGAAGTCAGAATGCTTATGCGCCGGGAACCGTCCCTTTGCCAGCGAGAATTTCCACTACAATGCACTGAACAGAAAGGGGTGCGAGGATTTTGATTAAGACCCTGACCTCTGCCAACCGCAGTGAGAAAACCGATTTTCAAATTCCCCGCAGCGTCCAGCAGTCTATCCCCATTCAGCGTATCTATTCGGACGGAATTTTTCATGTGGGCAGAAAGCACTCCAAGACCTGGCGCTTTGCAGATATCAACTACATTGCCGCCTCGGAGGACGTAAAGGCCAGCATCTTCCAGTCCTACAGCGGCGTGCTGAACAGCCTGCCCACGGATGCCGCCGCCAAAATCACCATCATCAACCGGAAGATGAACCCAGTGAATTTTGAGAAAACCATCCTTATGAAAGAGCGTGGGGATGACCTGGATGTTTACCGCCGGGAATCCAACCGCATTCTCAAGGAAAAAGCGGCGGAAAGTAACGATTTGGTACAGGAAAAGTATATCACCCTGTCCATCCCGGTGCGGAAGATTGAGGATACCCGTTCCTACTTCCGCCGGGTGGAGGGCAACCTGACCAAGAGCTTTGGACGTCTGGATTCCGGTGCCCGCCCCATCAGCTGCCATGACCGCCTGCGTCTGTTCCATGATTTCTTCCGTCCCGGTGAGGAGCAGTCCTTCACCTTTGATATGGCAGCCGCCATTCGCACCGGAGCGGACTTTAAGGACTACATCTGCCCGGATGGACTTTCCTTCAAGGCTGACCACTTTGAAATGGGTGACAAGGTTGGACGGGTTCTGTTCCTGAAGAACTATGCCAGCTATATCAAGGATGAAATGATCTCCGACCTGTCGGATTTCTCCCGCAGCCTGATGATCAGCATTGACTTCCTGCCCATCCCGACGGACGAAGCGGTGAAGGAAGTGCAGAGTCAGATTCTTGGGGTTGAGACGGATATCTCCCGCTGGCAGCAGCGGCAAAATTCCAAGAACAACTTCACCGCCGCGATCCCCTACGAACTGGAGCAGGCCAGAGCGGAAACCAAGGAATATCTGGATGATCTGACCACCCGTGACCAGCGGATGATCTTCGCTGTCGTTACGCTGGTTCATGTCGCGGATACCCTGGAGGAACTGAACGCGGATACGGAAACACTGGTGTCCATCGGCCTGGAAAACCTGTGTACCTTCGCAACCCTGCGGTATCAGCAGGAGGATGGCCTGAACACGGTGCTGCCCTACGGCCTGCGCCGAATTAAGGCCATGCGGACGCTGACCACGGAAAGCGCTGCCATTCTCATGCCCTTCCGGGCGCAGGATATCCAAGACCCTGGCGGTATGTACTACGGCGTCAATGCGGTTTCCAAGAATCTGCTGATCTGTGACCGCAAGCGGCTGATTTCTCCCCATGCGTTTTACCTGGGCGTTTCTGGCTCCGGCAAGTCCGTGGGTATGAAGTCTACGATTATGAATATCGCTCTGGGCACCAAGGACGATATCATCATCATTGACGCAGAGCGGGAGTATTCGCCCCTGGTGGAAGCTCTCCATGGAGAAACTATTGTGATCTCTCCCGGCAGTCCCCACCGCATCAATCCTTTGGAAATGGAGGACGGTTACGGCGAGGGCGAAAATCCCATTGCCATGAAATCGGAGGTCATCACCAGCATCCTGGAGCAGCAGATGGGTGCAGGAATGCTGAAGGGCAGCCACAAATCCATCATTGACCGGTGTACCGCCAATATCTACCGCCCGTATCTGCAAAGCAAGGGGACGCTGCCCTGTCCGGTGCTGACAGACTGGCGCAACGAGGTCATGCGGCAGAAAGACCCGGAGGCACGGGACTTGGCTCTGGTTGCGGAGATTATCACGGAGGGCAGCCTGAATATCTTCGCCCAGCCCTCCAATGTGGATATCAACAGCCGGATCGTATGTCTTGACCTGTACGAAATGGGAGAATCCCTGCGGCCTACCGCTCTGGTGGTCACGTTGGAAGCCATTCAGAACCGTGTCGCCGCCAACCGCCGCAAGGGGAAATACACCTGGGTGTTCATTGACGAGGTGTACCTGTATTTCAAGTACCACTATTCTGCGGAAATCCTGTACCGTGCCTGGAAGCGGTTCCGGAAATACGCCGCACCCCTGACGGCAGCAACCCAGAATGTGGAAGAATGCCTGAAATCCGAAACCGCCCGGTTGATGTTCGCCAACTCAGAATTTCTTCTCCTGTTCAATCAGGCAGCCACTGACCGGCAGGAGCTTGCCAAGCTGCTGCATATCTCCAAAACTCAGATGGACTACATCACCAATGCAGAGCCTGGGCATGGTCTGCTACGGATGGGCGGCTCCCTGGTGCCCTTCGCCAATACCATCCCCCATGACAGTATCCTCTACAAGCTGATGAGTACCACTCCCGGCGAGCGGTAATGCGTCCCAACTTGGGACGCATTTTTACTGCCATCATTTTTTCAGAAAGGATGACGCGATTGCACAATACTCTCAAGCGGTGCTTTGCACTGCTGTTGGCACTGGTGTTGGTATTGGGAACCGTCCCTTCCGCATTTGCGGCAGAAATTCCCGATGAAACGGAAATGCCGGAAACAGAAAGCACGGAAGCTGCGGAATCTCCATCGGAAACAGGCATTGCTTCCGAGGAAGAAATATCCGATGATCTTCCCATGCAGGCGCTTTCCGACAGTTCGGATATCAGCCTTATGTCCATTGACAGCACCCAAAACAGCATTATGCTGTTTGATTACGCAGACAATGGCAACTACACCACCGTCCTCAATTCGCAGGTTGCCTGCGCCTACAAACCCAACGGAACAGGCAGTACCCAAACTGCCTATATCAAGAATATGGGCTGGCATTTTGCCCGATACGGCGGTGCGGCCTATGCGGATGATCCCCTGTACTGTATTGAACCGTACCGCAGCTATGCCGCAAGCACTTCCGGCAACTCTGTTGACCGGGGTGTGACTCTGGACGGCAGCGGCAGCACCTCCGGCAGCAATGTCTGGTATGCCCTGCCCGCTGAGCGCCGGGAAGCCATTGGCCTGATTCTGCTGTACAGTGACCAGATGTGGGATCACTCTATCAGCGTGACCACCACATCCAAGGACAATAACCCCAATGTTCCCCTGCGAATTGCCACTCAGTTCCTGATCTATGAGATTGTCTGCGGCCTGAGAGATCCCAATACCTTCACGCTTAATTCTGTAAATGAGTGTGGAACCGCTGGCGACATCTTCTACAATGCAGGCGTGGCTTCGGTATCGAACTTCGCACCCAATTACAATACGCTGGTTTCCTATGTTCAAGCGGCTAAGAAAATACCCAGCTTCACCTCCGCATCCAGCGGCAGTGCGCCGACGATTACTCTGAGCGGTACGTCTACCTCTGTTACGGATTCCAATGGGGTATTATCCAACTTTGCGTTCACCAACGGCAGCGGTGCCAGTTTCAGCAAGAGCGGAAACACGCTGACAATCACACAAACCGGGACAATCTCTGAATCCACCGTCTTTACGGCTACTCGGTATCTGCCTTCTGCCGCCAGGTCCACTTACAACATCTGGTACATGACTGGCTCCAGCTATCAGACGACGATTTCCCTGTACAACGCTTCCAGCAGCAATCTGAATGCCTATTTCAAACTGAAAGCTGTTCCGCAGGTGGGCAATATCAGTCTGATGAAAACCACGGAGGACGGCAAGAACCTGTCTGGCTGGCAGTTTGGAATTTACGCCAATTCCGCTTGCACCAGCTTGGTATCCGGGCCGCACACCACGGACAGCAGCGGCAAGATCTCCGTTATTGGACTGTCCGCAGGCACTTACTACGTTAAGGAGCTGGGACATTCGGACAGCGCCATCAATGCGCTGTATTACTGTTCCAGCACCAACCCGCAGCCGGTGACTGTGACCGCAGGTGCCACGGCAACCGTCAGCTTTACAAACAAGCTGAATAAGGGCAGTGTGAAACTGATGAAAGCCACAAACACTGGGCAAAACCTGAGTGGATGGCAAATCGGCTTGTACAGCGATGCTGGCTGCACCAATGCCGTAACTGGTTCTCCCTTTACCACTGGGACAGATGGCAGTGTGACTGTCACGGGAGTGACCCCCGGCACCTATTACGCAAAGGAGGTTGCCGTCAACGATCCTTACTGGGTCTGCGATTCCACTGTGAAAACGGTGACAGTCACGGCCAATGCCATGGCAACTGTGACCTTTACCAATACCCATTATGGTGATCTGCGCATTCAAAAGAACGCCGTGAACGGTTCCGCAGAGGGATGGAGTTTCCAGATTCTGGATGCCGACAAAAACATCCTGTCCACCGTCATAACAGGCGCGGATGGTTACGCTTATTCCGGGAAGCTGCTGCCGGGAAATTACTATGTGCGGGAAGTTCATGACCGGGATGACACCTATTGGGAGTACGATGCCACCGTAGAAAAGCAGGTAACGGTCACAGCCGGTTCACAGGCGGAAGTGTCCTATACCAATACGCAATATGGACGTATTGAGTTCCAGAAAACCACCAATACGGGCAATCATCTGGAAGGCTGGACATTCCGGGTAAAGGA
>JBJDXP010000182.1:0-6383 GCA_051866735.1 Candidatus Limivicinus sp. | reverse complement strand
CACCGCAACAAGTTTGAAAAGCGGGGCTTTGACCGGGTAATCAACGTCTGGGGCGCCGACCACCACGGCCATGTGGCCCGGCTCAAGGGCGCCATGGACGCCATCGGCCTGGACGGGGACAAGCTGGACATCGTGCTGATGCAGCTGGTCAAGCTCACCCGCAACGGCGAGATCGTGCGCATGTCCAAGCGCACCGGCAAGGCCATCTCCCTCACCGACCTGCTGGACGAGATCCCTGTGGACGCCGCCCGCTACTTCTTCAATTCCCGGCCTGAATCCCCGGTGGAATTCGATCTGGAGCTGGCCGTCCGTCAGGACAGCGAAAACCCGGTGTACTATGTGCAGTACGCCCACGCCCGCATCTGCTCCATGCTCACGGCCCTGGCCCAGGACGGGCACAGGGTCCCGGCGGCGGAAAGTGTTGACTTCTCTCTGCTCACCGCGCCGGAGGAACGGGAGCTCATCAAGCAGCTGGCCGCTCTGCCCGAGGAGATCCGGCTTGCTGCACGGGACTACGACCCCAGCCGCATCAACCGCTATGTCACCGAGCTTGCCGCCCGCTTCCACCGTTTCTACACCGCCTGCCGCATCAAGGGCGCGGCGGAGGGTGTTCTGGAGGCCCGGCTCTTCCTGGCCGACACCGTGCGCCGGGTCATCGCCCTGTCCCTGGACATCATCGGCGTCTCCGCACCGGAAAAAATGTAAAAAACATAAGCGAACTGCACCGCAGGGCCGGGCCGAAGGCTCCCCTGCGGTGTTTTTTTGCCCGAAACCGGATAACAGCGTAAAGGACTATAAAATTTTTGCAAAAATATTTTCAGAATTTTAAGGATTACTTGACAAGAAGCCTGTTCAAAGCATACAATTATTCAAACTAAACAGGTGAGGTACTACCCATGACAGGCGAAACAAGTTTTTGGAATATTGAAGTCTGGCGCTTTGTGATCACCCTGGCGCTGCTTTTCGGCGGGATGCTGCTGGCCAACCTTCTCCGGCGGCTGATCCCCTTCCTGCGCAAATCCCTGATCCCCAGCTCCGTTTTGGGCGGCTTTCTGGTGCTGCTGGCGGACGCGCTGTATAAGGCCATATTCGGCCAGTCCATGTTCCAGGTGGCCACGCTGGAGGCACTGACCTTCCACGGTCTGGGCCTGGGCTTTGTGGCCATGGCCCTGCGGCACACGGACAAGATCAAGGGCAAGCAGGCCCGGCGTGACGTGTTCAACACCAGCACCGTGGTGGTGGGCTCCTATCTGATCCAGGCCATTGTGGGTCTTTTGATCACCATCACCCTCTTCTACCTGATCGGCAGCTATGCCGCCGCCGGTGTGCTTTTGCCCATGGGCTACGGGCAGGGCCCCGGCCAGGCCTACAACTGGGGCAGCATTTTCCAGGGCTACACCGAATACCCCGCCTTTAAAAACGGCACCAGCTTCGGCCTTACCATTGCGGCCATGGGCTTCATTTCCTCCAGCGTGGGCGGCGTGTACTACCTGAACAAGCTGCGCCGCTCCGGCGATCCCCGTGCCCAGGTGGCCAACGCCGAGGAGATCGAGGACCTGTCCGCCGACATGGTCAGCGGCCGGGGCGAGATCCCCATGTCTGAGTCCATGGACAAGCTGACGGTACAGATGGGTCTGGTGTTTGTGGTCTATCTGGTCTCCTTCGGGGCCATGTGGGCCGTGACCCTGCTGCTGGACAAGCTGGGCGGCTTTGCGGTGAACACGGTGAAGCCTCTGCTCTGGGGCTTTAACTTCCTGGTGGGCACGGGCTTTGCCATCCTGCTCAAATCCGCCATGGGCCATTTCAAAAAGACCGGCCTGATGCAGCGGGACTATATCAACAACTTCATGCTCAACCGCATCAGCGGCCTGATGTTCGATATCATGGTGGTGGCCTCCATCGCGGCCATCGACCTGTCGGCCTTTGCCCACAAGGAGTTCTGGCTGCCCCTGCTCCTGATCTGTGTGGCCGGCGCGCTGATCACCTACGCCTACAACTTCTGGATCTGCCGGAAGCTCTTCCCCGGCTATGCGGACGAGGCTTTTCTCTCCCTGTACGGCCAGCTCACCGGCACGGCCAGCACCGGCATCATCCTCCTGCGGGAGATCGACCCCATGTTCACCACCCCCGCCTCCCACAACCTGATCTATCAGAACCTGTGGGCCATTCTGCTGGGCGCGCCCATGCTGCTGCTGATGGGCTTTGTGGCCCGGAGCATGACCTGGACCTGGATCGTGCTGGGTATTCTGGTCTTCCTTCTGGGCTTTATCCTGGTATTGCAATTCCGGAGCAGCATTTTCAAAAAGAGGAAAACCGAAAAGGTATGAAAATGTCCCCCGTTTCTGCGGAAACGGGGGATATCTTTATCCTTTCCTTATTTGCTCTGGTACTGGCCGGGGACTTCCAGGACCACGTCGCTGAGGGGGAAGCTGGAGCAGGGGTGGATGTAGCCGAAGTCCTTATCCGCCTCTCTGCGGCCGTCGGTGACGGCGGGGACAAACACATCGCCGGACAGGAGCCGGGAGCGGCACCAGCCGCACTCGCCGCTGCGGCAGCGGGAGGGCGCGGCGATACCGGCGCGCTCGATGGCGATGAGCAGCGGCTCATCCGCGCTGACCGGGATCTCATATTCCTTGTCGTGGATGATGATCTTCGCCTTGAAGCTCTTCCCCTTCGCCGCCCGGGGAAAACCGGGCTGGTTCCAGGGGTCCTTGATGGCGCCGAAGAGCTCACGGCGCACATGCTTGCGGTCATAGCCCAGCTTGGCGATCTCCCCGTCCAGGAAATTGTACATAGCCTGGGGGCCGCACATGAACAGGCTGACCTTCTCTCCGGCTGCGTATTTTTTAATTAGCTCCGCCGTGATAAAGCCGTGCTCGAAGCCGGGCTTTTCCTCGTCGGAGAGCACATGCACCACATGGATCTTGCCGCAGGCGGCAGCCAGCTCGTCAAGCTCCTTCCGGTAAACGATGGCCTCCTCGGTGCGGGAGCCGAACAGGATGGTCAGATCGAAATCCTCATAGCCGTCCCGGATGGCGTAGGCCATGCCCACAAAGGGGGTGATTCCGGAGCCACCGGCCAGGGCCAGGACCTTCTTTTCGTCCCGGATGGGCTCATAGTACAGGTGGCCCTGGGGCCCGGAAATGGCGATCTCATCGCCCACCTGCCACTGATCCTGAATAAAGGGGCTGACAAAGCCGTCCTCTTCCACCCGCTTTACGGTGATGTTGTAGACGCCCTTTTCCGCCCAGGCGGGAGAGCCGCAGAGGGAATAGGAACGGGTGGTTTTGGTCTTGCCGATGTCCACGGAGAGGCTGATGTACTGCCCCGCCCGGAAGGGGGCCAGGGCCTTGCCGTCCACGCTCTCCAGCACCACCGTCACCGCGTCCGGGCCGTTCTGGCGCTTCTCCTTTATGCGCACCAGCTGGCGCTCCGGGTGGATAAACCTGGCCTTTTCGTTGGTCACAAGGGTCTTGGGCAGGGGCTTTGCCTCACTTTTCTCTATGGCTTTGCGCCGCACGTCGGCAAGCTTTTTGAATTTCAGCATATCCAGGGGCCCGATCAGCCCCACTTTGACTTTAAGCGCCATATCAGCAGCCCTCCTCTTTCATCTGGGCAAGGGTCAGCTTGCCCATCATGTCTCCGCTGAAGATGGCGGAGTTGAAGCCGTCGCCGCGGATGCTGGCCGCACCGCAGAAGCGCAGGCCTTTGATGGGATACTCTTCCCGCATCATCATCATTCTGGGCATCATGTTGTCCCAGTCTCTCAGCTCATAGCCGTAGGCCGCGCCCTGGGGCACCGAGGCATAGCGGCAGAAGGTCCAGGGGGTAGCCACCTCAAATTCCTCAATGTAGGGGCGGATGATGATGCCGGTCTTTTCCTCGAACCAGTCGATCATGTCGCTGGCCACCTTGTTTTTGGTCTTTACATAGTCCTTGGGGTCGATCTGGCTCCAGCAGTCCTCCATATAGGTGGTGGTCAGGGAGACGATGCAGGTCCCCTCCGGGCTGGCCTTGGGGTTGACCACGTTGTAGCACAGGGCGATGTTGTATTTATTGGTCTCAATGCGCTTCAGACTTTCATACTCTTTGACGGAGTCTGCGGACTGGGGCAAAAAGTAGCTGTAATCCTTCAGACCCAGCTCCTCCGCACTCTTGTTCAGGCCCATGTAGACCACGAACATACGTGCCGAATAGCGTCTGGCGGCAGCCAGCTTCCGCTCCCTGTCGGGGACGATGCTCTGGGGCACCATGTTGGCATAGACCATGCTGGGGTTGGCGTTGCAGATGATGTAGCGGGTGTCCACCGTGCCGGCGGTGGTGCGCAGGCCGTTGACATGCTCCTCTTCATCAAAGAGGATCTCCTCAGCCCGGCAGTTGAACCAGGCGGTGCCGCCCATGGCCCGGAAGCGCTCCAGCAATCCGGTGGTCAGCTGGTTGCTGGTCTTTTCCGGGATCCAGGCCCCGTGATTGACGTACAGGCACACCATGTTTACATACTGCATGAAGGACAGATGGTCCGCGTCCACGCCCAGATAGCCCCAGTAGGTGTTTATGATGTCCTGGGCCTTATCGGGCATTTTCAGGGCCTTCAGGACCCGGTTCACCGGATAGGCGGCGGTGCGCAGGAAGTTGGGGTATTTCTCCTGCATCAGCTTGGAATCCGGGTGTCCGCCGGAGGCGGTCATGTACTTGCCGGCGGCCAGGGTCTCGGTGCCCAGGTCAAAGAATTTCTCCACGGACTCCCGGCAGCCGGGCACATACTCCTCCATTTTGTTGATGAAGTTTTCCCGGCCGCAGGGCAGGGTGGCGTCGATGGGACTGCCGTCCCTGGCGGTGGTGATCACGCGGAAGTTGTCCGGCACCATGTACCAGTTGATATCCAGCCCGAACTCGTCCACGATGGTCTGGCGGCAGCCGCCGGGATTTTCCGCGCTGCCGAACTCGCACAGCTCGTGCAGCGCTGTTTCAAATTCAAAGCGGCCCCTCCTGAAGCTGGAGGCCACGCCGCCCGGAAGGTTGTGCTGCTCGATGAGCAGCGTTTTTTTACCGGCCTTGGCCAGCCTGCACGCGGCTGCCAGTCCGCCGTTGCCCGCTCCGATCACAACGGCATCAAATTTAGGCATAAGCTATTCCTCCTGTCGTTCTTATTCTGTTATGTGGCATTACCACAGTATTCTATGCTTGAATTTTAGCTTTATTGTCATCATAATGTCAAGCAGAGCCGGGTTTTCCGGCATAATTTCGGCAGAATACGCAAGTTAAGAACTTGACAATTCAGCAAATAAACGGTAAAATACCGTCTGTGGTCATTGGTATTACCAGCAGCATTGGAGGAACGGGAAGATGGGTTTCAACAAGATCACCGCGCTGTCGCTGACGGACCTTTTTGTCCAGCAAATTGAAAATATGATCCTTTCCGGAGAGCTTGCCGTGGGGGAGCAGCTTCCCCCGGCCCGGGAGCTGTCCATCAAGATGGGGGTCTCCCGGCCGGTGATCTCCGCCGGGCTTGTGGAGCTGGAAAAGCTGGGCTTTGTGGAGGTCCGGCCCCGGCAGGGCGTATACGTCTGCGATTACCGGCGCAAAGGCAGCATGGAGACCCTGGTGGCCATCATGCGCTATAACGGCGGCGCTCTGCGCCAGAATGAGGTGCGCTCCCTGCTGGAGACCCGGGAGGCCATGGAGTCGCTGTGCGTAAAGCTGGTGTGCGAAAGAGTGAGTACCGGGGAGCTGGAGCAGCTCTCCCCCATTCTGGACGGCATCCGGGACGCGAAAGACCCGGAGGAGGCGGCGGAGCAGACCTTTGTTTTCCACCATGAGCTGGCGGTGCTTTCAGGCAATGTACTCATGCCCCTGCTGTACCACTCCTTCCACCCCCAGGGCGTATATCTCTGGTCAATGTACTGCAAGCGCAGCGGGATCCAGAAGCTGTATAACATAAAGCTTCAGCTGTATTCTGCCCTGCTCAACCGGGACGTGGATTCCGCCCTGGAGCAGACCCGCGCCATCATGCAAAACGCCATCAAGGACCTGTCCTTCTACGGGGCATAAAAAAGGGCCGCAGATTTTTGCACAGAAACCCTCACAGGAAGAAAAAAGCGGTCATCCTGAGCGCCAGCGAAGGATCCCGTCCGGTGATACTGGCCGTCCTGTTCACGGGATCCTTCGCCGCTGCGCGGCTCAGGATGACAGCGTGGGGTCTTCGTTGCTCATCAGGATAGCAAGAGAGTTGACAGCCACAGTAGTAGTTTGCGCTACTGTGGCTGTTCTCCTATTTTGTCCCGTTATGTGATGATATGGAACCAAACGGATCGACAAATTGGAATTTTCCGGGGTGTTTCGATTTTGCATCGCACCAAAGCCTCCCTCTGACGAGGGAGGTG
>JBJDXP010000181.1:0-6408 GCA_051866735.1 Candidatus Limivicinus sp. | reverse complement strand
CGTCAGCCGCCCGGCAGATGCGGTTGGCCTTGGTGGCGATCAGGCTCTGGTGGTTGAACTCCAGCAGCAGATAGGTCTCCAGCAGCTGGGCCTGTATGGCAGGAGCGCGAATGGTAAAAATCGGCTCTCTGGGGAAGATGGGCGTACCCTCCGGCACGGCCCAGATGTCGCCGGTAAACTTGAAGTTCCGCAAATATTCGAGGAACTCCTCGTCAAAGATGCCTCTGCCGCGGAGATAGGCAATGTCTTCCTCGTCAAAGTGCAGCTTCTGAACATAGTCGATGATCTGCTCCAACCCGGCCGCAATGGCGAAGCCGCCGCCGTCCGGTACCTCCCGGAAGAATACGTCAAAATAGGTCATGCGATCCTGCATACCGCTCACAAAGTAGCCGTTGCCCATTGTAAGCTCGTAAAAATCGCACAGCATGGTCAGATTGATGCCGTTAGCGCTTTTCATGCTCTGCCTCCTGTAACCATCATTAGAAAAGGGAGATCCCTTTGGTACTATTATATGCTTTGCCGCAAGGGAACGCAAGAAATTTGTGACTATTGTTTATCTTTTGACGGAAGAGTGATAAATATGCGCTTTTTTCGATTGACTTTATCCGCAAATTAGTTTATTTTGATATATGTGGAGAAGTTGGATTTTTGAAAGAGGCAGGAATATGAGAAAAGAATTTTTTACGCCGGGCAGGACGGAGCTTGCCGGCAACCACACGGATCATCAGAAAGGCAGAATCCTCGCTTCCGCGGTGGATCTGGGTCTGCACGCCGTATGCGAGGCCAACGGGAGCAGCACCATCCGTATCCATTCTCAGGGCTTCAACAACTTTGAGGTCAGGATAAATCACCAGAATATCCGCACCACGGAGTTCGGCACACCCAAGGCGCTGGTCAGGGGACTTGTAGCGGTGTTTACCGAACTGGGCCTGAATATCGGCGGTTTTAATGCGGAGATCAAGAGCACCCTGCCCGCAGGCTCGGGGCTGAGCTCCTCCGCCGCCTTCGCCGTGCTGATCGGCAAGATCCTCAACAGCTTTTTCAACGACGGGAAGCTGGAGCCCATCGTCATTGCCAGGGCCGCCCAGCAGGCGGAGAACAAGTATTTCGGCAAGCCCTGCGGCCTGATGGATCAGCTCACCTGCGCCATGGGCCACACCATCTATGTGGATTTCAAAACCAATGAGATAGAGCCCATCCAGGCCGACTTCGGCCCCATGGGGCTGACCATGTGCCTGACCGACACCGGCGGCAGCCACGCCGGGCTGGACACCTCTTATGCCCGCATCCCCTCGGATATGATCTACATCGCCAACCTCTTCGACAAGGGCGTTCTGGGCGATGTGGACCCGGAGGAGTTTCGGAGCAAGGGCTGGGACCCGGCAAACCGGCCTGTCCGCCGCGCCATGCACTTCTTCGACGAGAACGAGCGCGTGCCCCAGATGCGCGACGCGCTGAAGGCGGGCGACGGCAACACCTATATGCGCCTGATGAACGAGTCCGGCCGCTCTTCGGAGAAACTGCTGAACAACATCATCACCAGCGCCACCGGCGACACCAAGCTGGCCCAGGGACTGGACCGGAGCGAACGGCTGCTGAAAGGCCGGGGCGCATGGCGGGTCCACGGCGGCGGCTTTGCCGGCTGCGTGCAGGCCCTGATGCCCACGGACTACTTCCCGGTCTACAAGGCCGCCATGGAAGAAGAGTTCGGCCCGGGCACCTGCCGGGAGATCAAGCTGGTATAAAATTTCCTGATAAACGAAAAAACGGTATCCGTATCGGATACCGTTTTTGTTATACCTTTTTATTTATATAGCTCCAAAAACTCCTCCAGGCAGAGACCATGCTCCATGATGTAGGTAGCGGCCTCTACGCCCACATAGCGGAAGTGCCAGGGCTCATAGATGATGCCGGTCACGTCTTCCTTGTCCTTGGGATAGCGGACGATGAAGCCGTACTCCTGGCAGTGCTGGCTCATCCACTGGTACATGGCCGTGTTCTCAAGGCTGCTGTCCTTGACCTCGTAATAGCGGTCGGTGATGTCGCAGGCCAGGCCGGTCTGATGCTCGCTGGTGCCCGGGGGCGCAACGATGGTCTTGGCCACTTCTTCGCCGTACTGGGCCACCTTGCGGTTATACAGATACTGCTGGGTGGCATAGTCCCGGTAGCCGGAGGACAGGTAAACGCTCAGGCCCTCCGCTCTGGCGGCGGCCACAAATTCCTTCATGGGCTCAATAATGCGGCTGTCCAAAGGCTGGCCCTCCAGGGTCTCGGTGGTGGGGGTATATTCGCCGATGGGGTTATTCAGGTTGGCAAGAACAAATTCCCAGCTGGTGATGTCGATCTGGGGCAGGTCGCTGTTTACCGGCTCCGGGGTCTCCTCCGGCACTTCGCTCTCCACAGGCTCTTCGGAAACGGCGGGGCTCTCCTCCGGGGCGGCAGACGGCGCAGGGGTCTCCACAGGCGGGGCACTTTCCGCCGGGGCCTTGTTCATTTCCATGCTTTTGGGCGCGGCCACAAAGCTGGTATAGGAACAGTAAGCAAAAACAACAAGCAATATCAGCCCGAAAATAATACGGACGACACGTTTTCCACTCATAATAAACCTCCTGATAAGTGCCGGAGATCCGGCACGTTATCTTATCATACCATTGCCGGAAAAACATTTCAAGCCTGACATGCCGATTTTTATTCTGAAGGTTCCTGACAAAGCCTCGCAGAGTTTTTTCGTCGCAACGAAAAAAGGAATAAAATAAGTTTTCTGCGGCGACATGTGCGGCGCAGAAAACATTTCTCACGAAACGAGTGTCGAAATGTGTGCCGCAGGCACACATTGAGGCATCGAGTGCAGTGCAATCTCTCTCGTTGACAAAGTCAAAATGACTTTGTCAACGACTTGAGCCCGCCGGTTTCCCGGCGGGCTCTTTGTGCTTATATGGCTTGCGGATTACTCGTAGAGAGCTTTGAGCTTCATCAGGTGCTCGTAGCGCTCCTTGGCGTTGGCCTCGTTCTTGGCGAACAGGTCGGTTGCCCTCTCGGGGAACTCGCGGGTCAGACGGCTGTAACGGGCCTCGTTCATCAGGAACTCCTGGTAACCGCCGGCAGGCTCCTTGCTGTCGAGCGTGAAGGGCTTCTCGGCGTCGGGGTTGAAGCGGAACAGGTTCCAGTAGCCGCACTTGACAGCCTTGTCCATCTCCAGCTGGCAGTTCGTCATGCCGCCCTTGATGCTGTGCATCTCGCAGGGAGCGTAGGCGATGATGAGGGAGGGACCCTTGTGGGCCTCAGCCTCAGCGATGGCCTTCATGGTCTGGAGCTGGTTTGCACCCATGGCGATCTGGGCAACATAGACATAGCCGTAGGTCATAGCCATCTCGGCCAGAGCCTTGGACTTGGTCTCCTTACCGGCAGCTGCGAACTGAGCAACCTGGCCGATGTTGGAAGCCTTGGAGGCCTGTCCGCCGGTGTTGGAGTAAACCTCGGTGTTGAACACGAAGATGTTCACGTCCTCGCCGGAGGCCAGAACATGGTCAACACCACCGTAGCCGATGTCGAATGCCCAGCCGTCGCCGCCGAAGATCCAGCAGGACTTCTTGTTCAGGAAATCCTTGCCCTTGAGAACCTTCTCAGCGTGCTCGCAGCAGGCGCCGTTGGCCTCCAGCAGAGCGACCAGACGCTTGCTGGGCTCCTGGTTGGCGTTGCCGTCGTCGTAGGTGGCCAGGTAATCCTCGGCAGCCTTCTTGATGTCGGCGTTGGAGGCGTTGGCAGCGATATACTCCACAGAGGGCTTCAGATCGTCGCGGATCTTCTTCTGGCCCAGGAACATGCCGAGGCCGTGCTCTGCGTTATCCTCAAACAGGGAGTTTGCCCATGCGGGGCCGTGGCCTTCCTTGTTGACGGTGTAGGGAGAGGTGGCAGCGGGTCCGCCCCAGATGGAGGAGCAGCCGGTTGCGTTGGAGATGAGCATGTGGTCGCCGAAGAGCTGGGTGACGAGACGGGCATAGCTGGTCTCGGCGCAGCCTGCGCAGGAGCCGGAGAACTCCAGGTAGGGCTGAGCAAACTGGCTGAACTTGGGATTCTCGGCCTTGAAGAGCTCTTTCTTCTCGGCAACATTGGCGACCATGTAGTCGAAGACTTCCTGCTGATCCAGCTGGCTCTCCATGGGAACCATCTCGATAGCGTGGACAGCGCACTGGCCTACGCAGACGCCGCAGCCCATGCAGTCCAGAGCGGAAACGGCCATGCCGAACTTGTAGTCGCAGCCCTTGATGCCCTTGATGTCGGCCAGCTTGGTCTGGGCGGGAGCGGCAGCGGCTTCCTCAGCGGTGAGAGCGAAGGGACGGATGGTGGCGTGGGGGCAGACAAATGCGCACTTGTTGCACTGGATGCACTTCTCGGCGTCCCACTTGGGAACGGAGACAGCGATGCCGCGCTTCTCGTATGCGGCTGCGCCCAGCTCGAAGGTGCCGTCGGCGTGATCCACGAAAGCGGAGACGGGCAGAGAGTCGCCGTCCATCTTGTCCACGGGATCAAGGATGCTGGTGACCATCTTCACGGTCTTTTCACGGCCGGTCTTGGCCTTGGTCTCGGTGTGGTCAACAGCGTTGGCCCACTCGGCGGGAACTTCCACCTTGACGTAGGCGGTGGCGCCGGCGTCGATGGCGGCGTAGTTCATGTCGACCACGTCCTGGCCCTTCTTCAGGTAGGAGTGGAGGGCGGCGTCCTTCATGTACTGGATGGCCTCTGCCTCGGGCATGACCTTGGCCAGAGAGAAGAAGGCGGACTGAAGGATGGTGTTGGTACGCTTGCCCATGCCGATCTTCTTGGCAAGGTCGATAGCGTTGATCATGTAAAGCTGGATGTTATTGTTGGCGATGTAGCGCTTGGAGGCGGCATCCAGATGATGCTCCAGCTCCTCAAAGCTCCACTGGCAGTTGACCAGGAACACGCCGCCGGGCTTGACGTCGCGGACGATGGGGAAGCCCTTGGTGATGTAGGAGGGCACGTGGCAGGCCACGAAGTCGGCCTTGTTAATATAGTAGGGGCTCTTGATCAGCTTGTCGCCGAAGCGCAGATGGCTGACGGTAACGCCGCCGGTCTTCTTGGAGTCGTACTGGAAGTAAGCCTGAACGTACTTGTCGGTGTGGTCGCCGATGATCTTGATGGAGTTCTTGTTGGCGCCGACGGTGCCGTCGCCGCCCAGACCCCAGAACTTGCACTCGATGGTGCCTTCTGCGGCGGTAGCGGGAGCGGGAACTTCCTCAAGGGACAGGTTGGTGACGTCGTCAACGATGCCGATGGTGAACTGACGTTTGGGAGCGGCCTTGGCCAGCTCGTTGTAAACAGCGAACACGGAGGCGGGAGGCGTGTCCTTGGAACCCAGACCGTAGCGGCCGCCGATGACGGTAACGTCGGTCTTGCCGGCGTTGGCCAGAGCGGTGACAACATCCAGGTACAGAGGCTCGCCCTGAGCGCCGGGCTCCTTGGTGCGGTCCAGAACGGCGAGCTTCTTGCAGCTTGCTGGAATGGCGGCCAGGAGCTTCTCCGGGCAGAAGGGGCGGAACAGGCGGACCTTCACAAGGCCGACCTTCTCGCCGTGGGCGTTCATGTAGTCGATGACTTCCTCTGCCACGTCGCAGATGGAGCCCATGGCCACGATGACGCGGTCAGCGTCGGGAGCGCCGTAGTAGTTGAAGAGCTGGTAATCGGTGCCGAGCTTGGCATTGACCTTGCCCATGTACTCCTCAACGATGGCGGGAACGGCGTTGTAGTAGGAGTTGGAGGCCTCACGGTTCTGGAAGAAGATATCTCCGTTCTCGTGAGAACCGCGCATTACGGGGTGCTGGGAGTTGAGGGCGCGGGCACGGAAAGCCTCAACGGCGTCCATGTCACACATGTCCTTCAGGTCCTCGTAATCCCAAACTTCGATCTTCTGCAGCTCGTGGGAGGTGCGGAAGCCGTCGAAGAAGTTCAGGAAGGGAACGCGGCCCTTGATGGCGGCCAGATGGGCCACGGGGGACAGGTCCATGACTTCCTGGACGTTGCTCTCGGCCAGCATGGCAAAACCGGTCTGGCGGCAGGCCATAACGTCGCTGTGATCGCCGAAGATGTTCAGGGTGTGGCTGGCAAGGGTACGTGCGCTGACGTGGAACACGCCGGGCAGCAGCTCGCCTGCGATCTTGTACATGTTGGGGATCATCAGCAGCAGGCCCTGAGAAGCAGTGTAAGTGGTGGTCAGAGCACCGGCATTCAGGGAGCCGTGAACGGCGCCGGCGGCGCCTGCCTCAGACTGCATCTCCTGGACCTTGACGGTAGAACCGAAAATGTTCTTTCTGCCGTTTGCGGACCACTGGTCAACATAGTCGGCCATGGGGCTGGAGGGAGTGATGGGGTAGATTGCTGCGACTTCGG
>JBJDXP010000180.1:0-30588 GCA_051866735.1 Candidatus Limivicinus sp. | reverse complement strand
TGAAAACTGCACCCTGGCGGAAGCGCACCTGGCCCACAGCAACCTGACCGGTGCACGGCTGAAGGACTGCATTGTGTTTGGCGCGGACTTGCGAAACTGCTGTGTGGAAAACCTTAGTCTGGAAGATACCGAGCTGGAGGATGCGTATACTCAGGGAGTCATGGAAAAGGAGCAGGGCTGGGAGCAGAGCTGCAGCACCAGCATGACAATGGGATGATTTATTGCTTGTGCTTCGGTTCCTGGATGCTTCTTTGTTGGTTCTTGTGAATAGCTATTTCCCATTCCCTGCGGTATGCTTGGCTTGCAAATCAGGAAAGGAGTAAGACCCATGGAAGCAACAAGAAACCTGTGCGCTCAGGTCCCAGTGTCCCTGCATGACCAGGTCAGGCAGGAGCGGGAAGCGCTGGGACAGTCCCTCAGCGAATACGTCACGAAAATTCTGAAAGAACATTTTGAAGGAGGAAAAACCATTATGGCAGCAACCAAGACACTGGCATTCCAGATTCCGGAGGAACTGGATCTGCGGATCAAGAACTATCTGGCAGCGGAAAAGGAGCGCACCGGAAAGAAGGTCAGTCAGCGGGAGTTCATCGTCGGGCTCATTGAGCAGGCGCTGGATGCCTACGAAGCAGCGGATACCATCGCTGAGTAACAATCACCCATACCGCCGGGGAAATACCTCGGCGGATTTTTATTGGAGGTTATCACTATGAAAAAATGTATTATGGTCGGTTATGAGGAAGAAAAGCTGCTGGCGCTGCGGATGTACGCGGAACAGAAAGGCGTTTCCATCGAGGAGGAGCTGGCCCAGGCGGCGGAAGCCATGTATCAGAAAATCGTTCCCGCCAACGTCCGTTCTTTTCTGGACATGAAGTTGGAGAGCCAGAAGCCCAAGAAAAAGGAACGGGGTGCTTCTGCCTCTGCTGTCGGGGAATGAGCTTGGAGGAACGAATCACACGGGGAAAGGCAATCCGGCTGAAGTGTTTAGATTGTTGCTGCGGGAGCGCGTTGGAGGTTCGCCTGTGCGAATGCCGGAAATGTCCGCTCTGGCGGTTCCGCATGGGGCGGGAATCCGCAGAGAATGCGCGGGAGTTTGAACCAAAGGGTTCGGGTGAAGTCCCTGCCCATCCCGGAGGAGATACACCGTGAAAACACACGCATGCGAAGAAAAATCCGGCTGTCTTAGCCCCTTCCGCTCTGAGGTCAGGTGGTGATGGTGTTTGCGGGATCAGAACTTCGGCATCGAGATCGAAATGACGGGCATTACCCGGGGTGCGGCAGCCAAAATCATAGGGGAACACTTTGGCACCTCTGCTGTTCATGTAGGCGGCACTTACGACACCTATACAGTGGAGGACGATACCGGCCGCAAGTGGAAGGTGGTCAGCGACGCCAGCATTCAGTGCCAGTCCCGGGGAGAGCGAACCGCCAGCCGCCTGTACGCGGTGGAGGTGGTATCGCCCATCTGCAAGTATGAGGATATCAACACCATTCAGGAGCTGGTGCGGGAACTGCGACGGGGCGGGGCGAAGGTGAACGATAGCTGCGGCATCCACATTCACGTGGACGCCTCCCGGCACGATCCCAAGACCCTGCGCAACATCGTCAACATCATGGCTTCCAAGGAGGATCTGCTGTACAAGGCCCTGCGGGTGCAGATCGACCGGGAGTATTACTGCCAGAAGGCGGATCTGCGGTTTCTGGAGGACGTAAACCTAAAGCGACCCAAGTCCATGTCCGAGTTTGAAACCCTGTGGTACAACGGCTCTTCCCGGCGGGGTGTTCACTACGACAGCACCCGGTATCATGCTCTGAATCTGCACAGTGTGTTCTCAAAAGGGACTATTGAGTTTCGGATGTTTAATTCCACTCTCCACGCTGGGGAGGTCAAAAGTTACATTCAGCTATGTCTGGCGATCTCCCATCAGGCGCTGATCCAGCAGCGGGCAATGCGCACCAGAACACAGTCCGAGAATGAAAAGTACACCTTCCGCACCTGGCTGCTGCGGCTGGGGCTGATTGGCGACGAGTTCAAGACCGCCCGCCAGCATCTGCTGAAGGATCTGGACGGCAATATCGCGTGGAAGGATCCGGCCCAGGCAATCCGCCAGCGGGAACGGCAGATGCAGCAGCGGCTGGAACAGGCCCGGGGACAGCCGTCCGTTTCTGCTGTCGAACCTGAGACTGTGCAGGAAGCACATCAGCAGCAGGAGGAAGCTCCTGCTTTTTCTATGGAAGAACTATGTTAGGAGGAATCATGGCAAAGCTATATGTTGCCTATGGCAGCAATCTCAATATGGAACAGATGAAGGACCGATGTCCCGGAGCTGAATATATAGGTGCGGGTGTTGTGGAGAACTATGAATTGCAGTTCAAGGGTTCTTTGCACAATGCCCATGCCACCATTGCGCCGAAGGAAGGAGCGTCTGTTCCGGTAGGTGTGTGGACAATCCAGAAACGGGATGAGTCACGTCTCGATATGTACGAGGGATATAATCCAAGGGGCTATTGCTACTATGACAAGGAACAGATCCCCGTGAAAATGGACGATGGCAGTACCCTGACTGGCATGGTCTACATCATGGATCCCCGGATGAATTTCGGGAACCCCAGCAAGAGCTACTACGATATCGTCCGCCAGGGCTATGAGGACTGCGGTCTGGATACCAATGTGCTGGATCAGGCGGTGAATGACAGCATGGATCTGGCCCAGCAGAGAATGGAGTGTGAGGGAATGCGGTTTTTCTAGGGGGAATCGGATTGCTGAAGCAAAAGAAACTGAAAAAGCAGCTCGGGACAGGATACCGTTTTGAGCAGAAGCTGTCTGCGGAAAAGGTAGCGGATCTTCTGGAACGGCTGGAAGGAAGCAACCACTTTCGAATTGCGGCGGCGCTGTCGGTTGGCGCTGTGAAGCTGGAAGCGGTGGTGTACTGGAACAATGGCAAGTACAGTCTGGGTTATGACCTGATGGTGAAGGACACACCCTTCAGCCCGGAGTGGATCTGCTACGAGAATCTCACTGATCCTGTGCGCTACGATGTCCGGAATCTGGAACGGGAGATGTTTCTTGTACTGGACCGGGCGGTGGAAAAGTACGGCCTGAGCTATACGGAGTGCCGCTTTCCTAAGCTGGACGGAAGCAGCCAGAAGCGATGATAGTGTGGTCAAGTAAGGGAATCAATTTTCTAAATGATTAGAGGTGTTCAAAATGAAAAAGAAAATAATGATTGTGCTGGCATCCCTGGTAGTGGTTGGCGCGGCGGTCGCAGGTTATATTCACCACGCAGATTGCCGCTAACGAAAAGCAAGGCGATTTGGAGCCGAATACGGGTGCGGATGCGCTGCGGGCTGGCGTCAGAATCGGTGGGTCGATTTTCAAGCAGGAGAAAGGAACGGTGCTGCGGCACCGTTCCAATTCACAGCGTCGGGCAGTGCCCGCCGCCTTTTTCGGGTAATTACGGAATAAAACCGGGAGTTCCCAAACAAAATGGAAGTATTTCCTTAGGTGCCGCTTTTGGAGACCAGGTGCCTAGTTACGGTGCCGGTTAAGTGGAATCTGCTACAGTTGCAATGGGTTTTCGTGTGCTAAAACCGGCGCCTATGGAGTTTTGGAGGATACATGATCGACAATATGGAGCAACTGCCTGATAAAGAGGTTAAACGCCGTTTTCAGCTATGGCTGAAACCATCCGTGCTGGATATGGCGGATGATCTGTACGAAAAGGATAACTGCGGGAGCAGAAGCGAGTTTATTGAAAAAGCAATTCAGTTCTATGCGGGCTACCTTTACGCACAGCAGTCTCAGGACTATTTCCCCAGAGTAATCACGTCCACCCTGAAAGGCATCATGGCAGACAGCACGAACAAAATCAGCCGCATCCTGTTCAAGCTGGCTGTGGAGCAGGCGATCACCATGAATGTGGTGGCTGCAACCTGCAATATCAGCCGGGAGCAGCTGGATAAGCTCCGGGGTACCTGTGTTGCTCAGGTGAAGCGAACCAACGGTGCCTACTCCTTTGAGGACGCCTTTGACTTCCAGAAGCGGTAGATAAATGCCCAGACTGGTGACAAAATTCAAGTACCTGAAGTCAGGAAAAGGCGGCAAATCCGTGGGCGGCTATGCCCGGTATATCGCCACCCGTGAGGGAGTGGAAAGAATCGATGACAGCCACCGCCATGCCCCGGCAACGAAGAAACAGCAAGCCCTCATTGAGAAGATCCTGCGGGACTTCCCGGAAACAAAGAGGAGCCATGAATACGAGGATTTTCAGAGAGAGCAGACGGTGGGAAACGCTTCAGAATTTATCTCCATGGCAATTGAGGAGAACATGGACGCGGTGGCGAATACGAAAACCTATGCCGACTACATTGCCACCCGCCCCCGTGCGGAG
This sequence comes from Candidatus Limivicinus sp., assembly GCA_051866735.1. Lineage (GTDB taxonomy): Bacteria > Bacillota > Clostridia > Oscillospirales > Oscillospiraceae > Limivicinus. The sequence continues at coordinate 26,197 of JBJDXP010000180.1, read as the reverse complement.
CGGTTCGGGAGCCACGGGCTGTTTACGGACGAAGGCGTTGAGGTGCAGCTGAGCAAAGTCTCTCAGGAGTTGAACGCCTATACCGGCAACGTGTACACGGCAATTCTCTCCCTGAAACGGGAGGATGCTGCCCGGCTGGGGTTCGACAACGGCAGCCGCTGGCGGGATTTCCTGCGTGGGCAGACCCAGACTCTTGCTGAGAATCTCAAGATTCCCATGGAGCATCTGCGGTGGTATGCCGCCTTTCATAACGAAGGACACCATCCCCATGTCCACCTCATAGCCTACTCCACCGTGCCGGGAGAGGGACACCTGAGTAAGCAGGGGATGGAAAACATGCGCTCCGCGTTTGCAAGGGAGATTTTCTCACAGGAACTGCTGTTTACCTACCAGCAGCAGACAGAATACCGGGACCAACTCCGCCAGCAAGGCAGGGAAAGTATCTCGGATATCGTGGCAGAAATCAATGCCGGAACCTACCGGAATCCCCGGATTGAAGAACTGCTGATTCAGCTTGCTGACCGGCTTTCCCGAACCACTGGGAAGAAGGTCTATGGCTACCTCAAGCCGGATGTGAAAGCCATCGTTGATCAGATCGTAGCGGAGCTTGCCGGAGACGAAAACATTCGAAGACTGTACGATCTGTGGTACGAACAGCGGGAGGATGTGCTGCGCACCTACACTGATACCTTCCCGGAGCGTATTCCGCTGGAACAGAATAAGGAATTCAAATCTATCCGCAATGCGGTGATTCAGGAGGCGATGAAAATCACCCCGTATTTCCGACAGTGGGCAGATTCAGGGCAACGATTGAGGACTGAGGAGGAGCAACCGTTCTCCGAAAGTCAATCGCCCCGGGAAAATGGATTTGCCCCACCATACCCGCTACACCATCAGGAAGAAACGGATGACGGGGATGACGATTCTGCCATTTTGGAAGAACAGCGTCTCGCCACTACGGTGGAAGAATCCAAAAGAATCAATCCCGTAGAGCCAGTGTACATCCCCACTGTTGCCCGATCTGTCAGCGCCCTTATGGCCCAGCTTGCGCGGCTGTTTCAGGAGCAGGACCAGCAGCGGGAGCAGAACCAACGGCAGCAGATTGACCGCAAACAGCGCCGGGAAATCAGCGAGAAAAAGCAGGCTATGGGCATCCGGGATTGATTTTCAAACACTCTGCCGCCAAGGGGGCAGTCTAACTGTACGATGACACCAGCTCCCTGTCATCATGACAGGAGTTCGAACCAATCACCTGAAGAATTTACAGCAGATAGGAAAAGTTTGATATTCTATACCGACAAATTATGCAAAATATTTCTATCCCTTACTTGGAGAAATGATTAGGAGGTAAAATGGGCTATATACCGTTTACAGAGCAGCAGCGGGAACAGGCCAGACGGACAGATCTGGCGGCTTTCCTGCAGAAGTGCGGAGAGGAAGTGAAGAAGTCCGGCTCGGAAAATATGTGGCTGGATCATGGGCAGAAGGTGACCATCCGGGGCAACCTTTGGTTCCACCAGTACGAGCAGGCGGGCGGCGATGCCATCGATTTTGCCTGCCGTTTCTACAACATGGACTACCCGGAAGCGGTGCAGCTCATGCTCTCTATGGGGGTCGGAACAGTGCAGGGAACCGTGGAACCTTTTGCTAAACAGCCTCTGGAGTTGCCGCTGAAGCTCGAGAACATGCGGAGGGTCTACGGCTATCTGATCCGGCGCAGGGGCATCGACAAGGAGGTGCTGGATGCCTTCGCCTACCGGGGGCTGCTGTATGAATCCGCAGACTCCCACAACGCAGTGTTTGTGGGAGTGGATAAGACAGGAAAGCCCCGGCATGTCCATAAGCACAGCACCGCAGCTCAAGGTGGTTTCAAGGGGAATGCTTCCGGAAGCGAGCCGGAGTACAGCTTCCACTGGATCGGCGGCGGGGATACCCTGTTCCTGTTTGAAGCCCCCATTGACATGTTGTCTTTCATTACCCTACATAAGCAAAGCTGGAAGTCCTATAGCTACGCCGCCGCCTGCGGTGTGTCGGACAGAGTGCTGTGGAAGACCCTGAATGACCGTCCCTACATCCGAAAAGTGTGCATTTGCCTAGATAACGATGAGATTGGACAGAAAGCAGCTCGACGGATTTCCAGAGCGTTGACTGACAAGAATATCCAAAACAAAATTCTCGTTCCCACCCGAAAGGACTGGAACGAGGACTTGTTATTTTTTGCGGAAGGAGGACGCTGAATGAACGGAATTCCTATGCTGATTCTCTCCGTTGGAAGTATCATTGCAGTGCTGTTTTTTGTGACTTACGCTTCCCAGAAACACGATCTGAACAGCATCAAGGACAAAACTGTTGGCAATGGTCAGCACGGCACCGCTCGCTGGGCCACCCGGCAGGAGATTCAGCGTACTTACCACCATGTGCCCTTCACCCCGGAAGTATGGCGTACAGCAGCAAGAGAAGGGCAGAAGCCCACAGCCAACGGGAAGCCGCTTCCCCAGGGCATTGTGCTGGGCTGCCAGGGCAGCAGAAAGACCACAGCTCTGGTAGATTCGGACGATGTCCATGTGCTGATGATTGGTGCCTCCGGCGTGGGCAAAACCGCCTATTTCCTGTACCCGAATCTGGAATATGCCTGTGCCAGCGGGATGAGTTTTTTGGCGCTGGATACCAAGGGTGACCTGGCCAGAAATTATGGAGCCATAGCCAGAGATATCTACGGCTACCGCATTTCTGTGGTGGATCTCCGGGAGCCAACCCGGTCAGATGGCAACAACCTCCTGACCCTGATCAACCGCTATATGGATGAACACCGGGAGAATCCACGGGAGATAAGTGCCAAGGCAAAGGCGGAAAAGTACGCCAAGATTCTGGCCAAGACCATCATCAGCCCGGAGGGGGATGGTAGTGACCATGGACAAAACGCCTACTTCTACGATGCGGCAGAAGGGCTTCTTGCCTCGGTGGTTCTGCTGCTGTCGGAGTTCCTGCCCCCGGAGGAAACGGACGGTTATGAAACCCGGCACATCGCTTCCGTGTTCAAACTGGTGCAGGAGCTTCTGATGCAGGGACAGCGTGGTGGGAATCAGTTTCAGGAGCTGATGCAGTTGCTTCCCTCGGAACACAAGGCAAAATGGCTTGCGGGTTCCGCACTGACGGCATCGGATCAGGCCATGAATTCCATCATGTCCACGGTGCTGTCCAAACTGAATGCGTTTCTGGACACAGAGCTGGAGCAGGTGCTGTGCTTCGATGGGGGCATCGACGCGGAGCTGTTCGTCCGGGAGAAGTCCGCCATCTTCTTGATCCTCCCGGAGGAGGATGCTACCAAGAATTTCGTGGCCAGTCTGATGATCCAAAACCTGGCTCGGGAGCTGTTTTCGGTGGCCAATGAGCATGGCGGTAAGCTGCCCAACCGTGCGGTGTTCTTCTGTGACGAGCTGGGTACTATGCCGCCCTTTGATATCCTGCCCCTGTTCTCCGCAGGCCGTTCCCGGCGGCTGACACTGGTGCCTATCATCCAAAGCCTGGCTCAGCTGGAAAAGAACTACGGCAAGGAGGGCGCGGAAATTCTGGCAGACAACTGCCAGGATACCATATTCGGAGGCTTCGCACCCAACAGCCAGACCGCAGCAGCTCTCTCTGAAAACCTCGGCAGCCGCACAGTTCTATCCGGCTCTGTGACCCAAGGCAAGGACAATAACTCCCAATCCCTGCAAATGATGGAGCGGCCCCTCATGTCTCCGGACGAGCTGAAATCCATGCCCAAGGGCAGCTTTGTGGTGATGAAAACCGGAACCCATCCCATGAAAACCAAGCTGAAACTATTCTTCGAGTGGGGTATCCGGTTTGAAAAGCCACTGCAGATGGAAGACCGGGGTAGCCGACCGGTACATTACGCCGGGAAAGCAGACTTGGAAAAAGCTATCCTTTCTGAATATCCGCTGGTGTATTCCGAAGCAACCCTGCCAGCAAAACCAAACCTGAAATCAGCTCCCATGCCAGAAAAGACTGCATTGAAAACATAACTTAAAACAGGTGGGGCAGTGCAGCTCCACCTGTACAGGAGGAAAATATGCGTAATTTTACAGAACTATACCGGATGGATTTGCCCCATAGGGCGATCTCCGTGTACATATACCTTGCCGACCGTACCAATAAGGAAGGTATCTGCTGGCCATCTATCCCAACCATCGCGAGAGATTTGAAGCTATCTGAATCAACAATTCGAAGAGCGATAAAAGATTTACGAAAGACGGGGCTGGTATGTACTGAGCAAAGATATCGTGAGAACGGTGGAAATAGTTCTATGGAATTCAATATCAAAGAAGCAGATGCGAGTAAATCTGCCAATCAGAGATGACGATGTGATACCTTGCTGCGATGAGGCGATTTTGAATTCCATCCTGTCCGCCTATGATCAATTATTGTGATTCTACGGGAGAAAGTACCTGATTATTACTGCCTATAATTCCGAATATGCTGAGGAGTATCTCCAAAGGTTCTCTTAAACTCTGCTGAGAAATAGGAAGCATTGCAGAAGCAAAGCATTTCGGATACCTCATGAACCTGGATGTCATGCTGGGAAAGCAAATGATAAGCTTCTTCCATTTTCTTCTGCTTTATGTAGGCAGATGGGGAAGTACCCACCTCTTTTTTGAATATTTCCGCGAAGTATCTGGGATTTAAATCAAGAAACTCCGCAATTTCGCCTACGGTGCAGGGCTCATAAAGATGCTCCTGAATATATTGCACCGCTTTTGTGACCTTCTTGGAGTAGAAAGCGACACTTTCAATCCGAAGCAGATCGGAATAGCTTGCCAGAATATCCTCAATCAGCGCTTCTAGTTCCGTCCGGGAGCGCTTTTCTTCTACGGCGTACACAAAATAATCGCTCAGGGAAAAGCTTTTCTCCGCGCTGATGCCCAACTGGATGACCATGCGGGAAATAATGGTGACGAAGCAAATCACAGCGTTCTGCATAGCGCGGAACGGCTCGGGCGCTAGTACCATGGCATAGGTATCCAGGTTCAGGGAATGGGAGCGGGGCCACGTTTCTCTTTTCTTCAAAAGCAGTGTCAAAAGCTCCTGCTCTAAGAGCATATTGTGGTGCTGAAATCCGCTTTGAATCGATAGGTTAGCCTGCCTGCGCGCCTCGATGCTCATGCTCCAGCCTCCTTTTTTTGCCTGAGAATTCCATAGATTAACAGAGAATTACAACAATATGCTACCACGTATTTTGTTATAATTCAAGTACAACACGCAGAAAAATCCGGATTTTTTGTGAAGTTTATACCAACGGAAGGGAGGTGGGAAAATTTTTTCAGACGGGGCTTTAAAATTCGAAATCTGTCAACGGAAAGAGGCCAGTTTATATGAAAGAAAAGAAACCGCATAAACTCTTACGGGAAATCTGCCTGGGCATCGGAATTTTGCTGCTATGTTTTGTTTTGCTTCTCTCGGCAGTTATGAATTACCAGACGCTTCAGATGGATCTGAAAAGCCTTCCTTATTCCATTCAGGGCTATCCTCAGGGGCAGGTGTTGTTGATCGGCAGCTCCTTTATGGAGTACTGGAAAACCTCGGAAGCGGACCTGGGACCCTTACATACCGTCAATGTGGGAGTCGGCGGCACCAGGGTCAGTCACTGGAAGGAGAATATCTACACGCTGATCGAGCCGTTTCATCCCAGGGCTATTGTCGTCTATGTGGGCTCCAACGACATTGACGGTAGCACGAAAAGCAAAACCGGAGAAGCCGTCGCGGCAGAGCTGGAGGAATTTTTTGATTTGATCCAGGAGGCGATCCCGGGAACACCGGTCTACTACATATCCATCGCGCCGACACCGAAGCGCTGGAATGTGTGGGAGGATTCCAACCGCTGTAATGAGCTGGTGGCGCAGTTGGCCCGGGAGCGGGAGAATCTGACATTCCTTGACTGCACTGATGTGCTGCTGGATGAAAACGGCCAGCCAATCCAGGAGATCTTTAAATCGGATGATCTGCATTTCAATGATCAGGGTTATGAATTGTGGAAATCGGTTATTCGTCCTGTCTTACTGGAAGCGCTTGGGGAAGGGGAGAGCATGAAATGAAGATCACGAAAAAGACTGTTCAAACAGCCGCTCTGCGGGCATTCCTTTACAACTTGGTGCTGCAGGCACTCCTCTGGGGCATCCTATTGGCGTTTTCAAGAACCCGTCTTGCGGCGGTATTGTCATATGAGTTTTTGCTGCATTTGGTAATTCTGCTGATGTTGGCGGTTTATGCCATTACCTTCCTGGTATTTGTCATTGGACTTATTATGGACGGATTTACAAAGAGAAAGGATGACGACAATGAAAAAACAGCCTGATGCCTACTGCATTACGGGAAAAGAGCGGTGGGCCTATTTTGGGTTTTCCTTTGGACAGATTATCTTCTACACCACTATGGCGAGCTTTGTACAGATGTTTATGACCGACAGCGGAATCCCCGCCGCAGCAGTGGGCATGATCCTGCTGATCGCCCGGATCTGGGATGCGGTCAATGATCCCATGTTCGGCGTCATCGTCACCCGGTCCAATCTGAAAAGCGGCAAATACCGCCCCTGGCTACGGCTGGCTCCAGGACTGACCTTTGTGTTTACGATTCTGCTGTTTGCTCTGCCTTCCGGCATGTCCACGGGAGTAAAAACCGCCTGGGCCGCTGTGTTTTACATCTGCTGGGGCATGAGCTACACTGTCAGTGATGTGCCCTATTTCTCCGTGGTCAGCGTAATGAGCAAGGAGGTGTCCGAGCGGGACAACGTCATGTCCCGTGGCCGGCTGTTCACCATGCTTGGCTCTGCGCTTGTCACTGTGATCATGCCGAACCTCTATCCGAAAACGGGCTGGCTGTTCGCTGCTGCCGTCATGGCGGTTGCTGCTCTGGTATTTATGCAGCCCTTCGGGTTTGTGGCTAAGGAACGGTTCGCGCCGGAGGGAACTACGGTCACACTGAAGGATATCTTTATGACCCTGGTGTCCAACAAGTATCTGCTGATCTTCTGCATCGGTTTGCTGATCGGCAACCTTCTGAACACCACCACCACGATCTCTGGGTATTTTGCCATCTACAATTTGGGCGGCTCGGAAATGATTCCCCTGATCACTACGGTTCCGCTGCTTGGCGCTGTTGTATTCATCGGTTTTGTGCCTGCCCTTATCAAGCGGTTCGATAAATTCCACATCTATCTTGTCTGCTTTATTGCCGCCATTCTGGCAAGCCTGGCGATCTATTTCACGGGATATGGGAACCTGGTTGTCTTTGTGATCCTCTCTGTGATCCGTACCACCGCCATCATGTTCCTGAACACCTTCATTGCCCTGTTTGTTGTGGACTGCTCAGAGTACAGCCGCTTCAAAACGGGGAAGGATGTGACAGCCGCCTCCGTATCTCTGCAGACCTTCACCACCAAATGCATCTCGGCAATTTCGGCGGCCGTGGGCATGGGGATCCTTGGACTGGTTGGCTTTGTGGACGGCGCCAACGCCGTGCAGCCCCAGGCTGTGACGGATACACTGTTCTTCCTGATCTCCATAGCGCCTGCCATTGGCCTGATTCCCGGCTTCTGCATTCTGCTCTTCGGCTACAAGCTTCGGGACGCCTACGTCCAGATCATGGCGTCGGTGAACAGGGGCGAGATGAGCCGGGAGGATGCCGGAAAAAATCTGCCGGAGTGCCTGCGGTAAAGGAGGAGGGAAACATGACCATTCTTTGTGTATGTCTGATTACGGTGATCGTGGTTTTGGGCTTTGTCCTGTATTTGGCCCTGGGGATGTTCCGGGTCAGCGTTCTGGACCGGCGGGATCACCGGAAGGAGGAATTGGCGTTCCTCGGGGAACAGGCAAAACAAGGGCAGACGGTTTTTTTCGGGGATTCCATTACCCAATACTGCCCTGTTGAGGAGGTGTACGCAAGCTACACGGAAAAAACCGGATCGCTGGTGTACAACCGGGGAATCGCTTCTGAGACCTCGGAGGACGCCCTGAAGCGGCTGGACAGCAGCGTGCTGGCTTTGAAGCCTGCCAGCCTGGTGATCCTGCTGGGCTGCAACGACATCGGCCAGAAAATGCCCGCCTCACAGACGGTGAACAATATCGAGCAGATCATCGTCAAGACCCGGCAACAGGATCCGGATGTTTCCGTTATCCTTCAGGCGGTGTATCCCGTTCGGGAAAGCGTCAAATCCCTGCCTGCACGGCTGCTCATCGGCAGCCGTACCTGTGAAAAGATCCGGGTGCTGAACGGAGAACTGGAAAAGCTTGCGAAAAGGCAGCATGTGGCCTACCTGGATCTGACGGATATCCTTTCGGACGAAGGCGGGCAGCTGAAGCAGGCGTATACCATGGACGGACTGCATGTCAACGAACTGGCATACCGGCAGATCGCGGCACGGGTGATGCCGTTGTTGGAGGGACAGTATGGAGCATAAAAACTGGAATCTGGACCTGGCAGGCACCTGGGAGCTGGTACTGGAGGACGGCTCGGTCCTTCCCGGCAGACTGCCCGGCTGTTCCTATCTCACGCTTCTGGAAAATAAGCGGATCGAAGACCCTTTCTGGGGCTGCAACGAACAGGCGGCAGCCAAGCTGGCGGAGCAGAAATACAGTTACAGGCGGGAATTTTCGCTGACGGAAGCACAGCTGGACGGGACCTGGATCGAATTGGTGCTCAGTGGCGTGGATACACTGGCGGCAATCTTCGTCAATGGGAAGCTGATGGGCAGAACAGAGAATGCCTTCCGAACCTATCGTTTCAGCATAACGGAGCCGCTGCATCAAGGCATCAACGAGATCAGGATCGATCTTGACGCACCCCACAGGCTTTTGGCGGCGCAGCAGGAAAAGCGGCCTTTGACGGGAATGGATATTGGGATTCCCGGCGTCTCCTATATCCGCAAACCCCAATACCACTTCGGCTGGGACTGGGGTCCGAGCCTGCCGCCTGCCGGTGTCAGTGGGAAAATCGCGTTGGAAGGGTATTCCCTGGCGCGGCTGGACCGGTTTTCTGTGGCGCAGAAGCAGGAAAACGGAGCGGTTTTCCTGACTGCCAGCGCCTCTTGCATCTGCGCGGCGGAAGGAACCCCTTTGAAGCTGGTCTGGTCTGTCACAGATCCGGAGGGAGAAGTGCTCCGGCAGGAGGCAGAATTCCAGGAGAACCGGGCGGAGAGTACCATCTGCATTCCCAATCCCCGGCTTTGGTGGTGCAACGGCATGGGAGAGCAGCCACTGTACCGGATCACGGCGGAGCTGCGGACGGCTAATGGGGAGTCCCTGGACACAAGAAATTGCCGGGTGGGACTTCGCACTGTGGAGCTGAACCGGGATGCCGACCAATGGGGTGAAAATTTTCAGTTCCGCATCAACGGACAGCCCATTTTTGCCAAGGGCGCCAACTGGATCCCGGCGGACAGCTTCGTGGAACGGGTGACGGAGGAAAAGCTGGAATTCTACATCCGCAGCGCCAAAGAGGCCAACATGAATATGCTCCGGGTCTGGGGCGGCGGTTTCTATGAATCCGACAGATTCTATGACCTGTGTGATCAATACGGCATTCTGGTCTGGCAGGACTTCGCCTTTGCATGCCGGGCTTACCCCCTGGATGATCCTGCCTTCCTGGAAAATGTGAAAGCGGAGGTCGTGGATCAGGTGCTTCGGCTTCAGCACCATGCCAGTCTGGCCCTGTGGTGCGGCAACAACGAGTTGCAGCTGGAGGAGCTTCTGTGGGCCAAAGACAAGGCCCTCAGAGAAGCAATCCACGTATTCTTCTTTGAGACGCTGCCAGCATGGATCCGGGAAATGGACCCTGCCACGCCCTACTGGTACGGTTCTCCCTCAGATAAGACCCCGGGGAAGCGGGCCAACACGTTAAGCTGCGGCGATACCCATCTGTGGCAGATTTGGCACGGACTGATGCCTATTACTGCGTTCCGCCGTTATCCTACCCGGTTCTGCTCGGAATTCGGTCTGGAAGCCCTGCCGTCCAAGACAGCAATTGCTGCCTTTACCGATGCGGAAACCGCAGAGCTGGATTCTGCGGATATGCTGAACCACCAGAAGTCTACCCGGGGCAATGAAAAGCTATTATATTATGTGACCTCCCGGCATCCCCGCCCAATGGATTTGGATGGCACCATCTACCTGACCCAGATTATGCAGGCAGAGGGGATCCGAAGCGCCGTAGAATTCTGGCACAAGAACAAGGGGCGCTGCAACGGTGCGCTTTACTGGCAGTATAACGATTGCTGGCCCACCGTTTCCTGGTCGGGAATTGACTATCTGGGACAGTACAAGGCGCTTCAGTACTGGGCCAGGTCCTTCTGCGCCCCCGTGAGCATTGCTCCGGAGCAAAATGGAAACCGGATTGAGATCCTGGTAATCAATGACCGGAAAGAGCAGTGGACGGGAAGTCTGCAATGGCAGGCGGTGAGCCTGGATGGTAATGTGGTATCCTCCGGTACTGTTGAGGTGACGGTGGAGAAAACCGGTGTTTCGGATGCCATTTCTCTGGATTTGAGGGAAGTGCTGTCCGGCCGGAAACGGGATACAGTGGTGCTCTGCCTGTCCGCGCTGGAAGAGGGCCATGTGATTGCCCGGCGCAATCTGCCTCTGGTGAAGGAAAACCGGATGCGTTTTGCGAAGCCTGTGATCGATAGCCAACTGGAGCTGGACAGAACCAAAGGCAGCCTGACGCTGAAATGCGATTCCTTTGCCCATTATGTATTTCTCAGTGTGGACGGAATGCCGCTGAACTTCTCCGATAACTTCTTTGATCTCAGAAAAGGAGAGAAGAAGACGGTCACGTTCCGGCTACAGGAGGAAATGGACGTGGCGGAAGTCAAGCGGCGGCTGCAAATTCGCTCCTATGGGGACTTCCCTATGGTTTACACACCGGGGAAAGACCGCTGGATGCGCCTGCGGATGCGCTTTGGCTGGAAGGGTATCCGGGGCTGGCTGATGACACAAATCTAGCCGATTTTCTCTTCGGCAATGCTTTCCTTTGGCTGAATATTAGCGTTTGGATTTCTGCCAAAGACCAGGAATGTGCTCGAGAAAATGTTCTGGAGGATACGTCGTACTTTCCAGTGCGCTATAATCCCATAATAAACAAGCCTCTCACGGTGTGCCAGGGGTTTCCAATGGAAGAAAATGACGATCTTCAAAAGCGTGTTTGTTTATTAATGTAAACCGGAAATTTGATACTGTTTGGGCGTTTTCCCGTAGAATCGCTTAAATTCACGGATAAAGTGAGAGGCGCTACAGTACCCTAAAGATGTTGCAATTTCACTGACCTGGCAGTTGCCTTGCGCCAGGAGCGCCCGGGCTTCCTCCATCTTTTTTCTGCGAATAAAGACAGCTGGTGATTCTCCCAGCTCTTTTTTGAAAACGACTGCGAAATACTGAGGATTGTAGCCGGCGGCCTTTGCCATGTCCTGTACGCTGCATGGCCCATAGATGTGACTGCTGACATAGCGCAGGGCGTGACACACAGGAAAGGAATAAATGCTGGAATCCTCATCTTGTAGCAGCTCCCGGAAACCACCGATGATTTCCTGCACCATATTCTGTAATTGCGGATTAGTATTACATTTCTCAATTTCATTGATGTAGTAATCGCTGAGAGAAAAACTGCGTTCCGGATCTACGCCGTTGTCGATTGCAGAACGGCTTGTGACCGTAACAAAGCAGATGAGTCCATTTTTCATAGCCCGTATACGGTCCGGGGCCAAAATGTCAGCGTAGGTCTCCAGTGTCAGAACATCGTTAAGGGAGCTGTCACCGGTACCCTTTAGGAAAAAATCCGATAACGGCCGTTCCAGTGCATAGGAATGGTGTTGGTATCCACTGAGCTGACTTTCTCGTATAAATTGCAACGCATGCTTTTTTGCCATCTGAATATCTCCTGTTTATGCTATTTATCAAACAAATATGACATTAGTATATCAAAATGCATGATAAAATACAAGAAGAACGGAAAAATTTTTGGAAAATTGCTGGGATCTTTCCGCAAAATCAAAAGGAGTAGATTTTATGGGCAACAAAAAGCAATACACGACCAGCTTCTCAGAGCGTTTATCCTACGGTTTATTCGCTTTTGGAGCGATATTGTCTTACTACATGATCATGAGCTATTTGCAGCTTTTTATGACCGATGTAGGAATCCCTGCGGTAACGGTAGGTATTGTATTTGCGATTGCCAAGGTATGGGATGCTGTGAATGATCCGATCTTTGGCGTTATGGTGGATAAAGTAAACCTGAAAAGCGGAAAGTATCGTCCCTGGCTGCGCATTGCCACAGTCGCGGTACCCGTAACGACGGTGCTTTTGTTTATTGTTCCCGCAAATGCAACGCTGCAGGTGAAGATTTTGTGGTCCTCCGTTGCCTATATTCTGTGGGATACTGCATATACACTGTATGATGTTCCCATGAACGCGCTGGTTACGTCCATGACGGAAAATCAGACCGAGCGAAATAAGCTGTATTCCCTCAGCGCATTTTTTGTATATCTTGGCGGGCTTTTGGTGGCAATCTGTGTACCTATGCTGTACCCCAGTATTGGCTGGGGTACGACTGCGGTGATACTGGGTATTTTGTGCTTTGCCGCCATGCTTCCGCTGAACTTCAAGACAAAAGAGCGGTATGCCGGAGCTTCTGAGAAGGAGGCATCCATTCGGGAGATCTTGATGTCGCTGATCCACAATAAGTATCTGCTGATTTTCACGTTGGCATCAATATTGGGTTCTGTAACGGATTTTGTTAATACGTTAAGCGGTTACGTGGCGATTCACTGCCTGGGCAGTGAAAGCTATATTACGCTTCTCAGCCTAGCCTCTGCGGTCCCGGTGCTTTTTGTGGTGTTGTTTATTCCGAAGATCTTAGAAAAGGCGGACAAATTTACGGTATATATTTGGACCCGCGTCGCAACAATTGTTGTTAGCATTGCGATCTTCCTTTCCGGATACGGCAATATTCCGGTATTACTGTTGCTGCTGGTCGTAAAAAGTATGCTCTCCGGTGTCTGGAGTGCCTCAGCGGTCATGTTTATCGCGGACTGCATCGAATACGGCCAGTTCCGCACAGGTGAACGGAATCAGGGTATCGCTTTTGCGACGAAGGCATTTACCAACAAGATCATCGTGGCAGTCACTGGCGCTTTAGGAATGTTTGGAATTGCCGCGTTTGGGTTTATTGAGGGGGCTGGTGTTGTTCAGAGCGCCCGAACCGTTCAGGGTATTTGGCTGCTGTATTCCATTGGTCCCATCGTCGGTTCTCTGATTTGTGTGATCGTGCTGCTTTGCTTCTATAAGCTGAGGGATAAGGATGTGGCTTTGATGATCCGCTGCAATAACGGAGAAATTTCCCGAGAGACTGCCGAACAGGGCTTTTCCAGAAAGTTTTGAGGTGCTGCATTATGGAAAAGCTGTGTTTGAATGGCCAGTGGATTTTGGAGCCGGCGAAAGGTGGCGAGGCACTGCCCTGCACCATTCCCGGAAGTGTAGCTTCGGCTCTGCTGGAGCATGGGAGAATGCCGGACCCCTATTGGCGCGGAAATGAGAAAGCAGTCCTTCCTGTTTTTGAGAAAGACTATCGCTTCAGGAGAACCTTCTCTGTGGATCCGGATGCTATGTTCTACAGGCATATTGAACTGCGCTGTGACGGGTTGGATACACTTGCGGAGCTGACACTAAATGGGGTTCCTGTTGGAACGGCGGATAACATGCACCGTACCTGGCGCTTTGACGTTAAAGGGGTGCTGCAGCCAGGGGAGAATACTTTGGAGATCCTGTTTCACTCTGCCGCAGCCTACTTGAAGGCCCATCCCTCCCGCATAGGAAAGCCCCATTCCGTCATAAGAAAAGCTGCCTGTATGTTTGGCTGGGACTGGGGATTGGATCTTCCCGATATGGGTATTTGGCGGGATATTTCCATAGAAATGTACAACGAGGGACGGCTGGAAGGCGTCATTTTCCATCAGGAGCATTTGACGGATTTGGTGAAGCTGACGGTGGAGCCGGTATGTGCCCAAGCGGCCCCAGATTTGCAGACCCGTATCACTTTGCGATCACCGGATGGAACCTTCCTGGAGCAGAAAACGGTTAATGCGGATGTTTCCTGCGTTTTTGCGGTCCAATCGCCACAGCTGTGGTGGCCGACGGGTTACGGCGGCCAGCCCCTTTATACGGTGGAGACGGAGTTGCTTGCAGGAGAAAGGGTCTGTGACTACAGGGTCCAGCGGATAGGTCTGCGCACCATCGTCCTGGACCGGACAGAAGTGGATGGCGGCTCACGGTATGCTTTTACAGTCAACGATGTACCGGTTTTCTTCCGGGGCGAGAATCTGATTATTGAAGACGCTGTGCTGAGCAGGGTAACAGAGGATCGCTGGAAACGGTTGATCGACAATTGCCTGAAATCCAATTTGAACGGTATCCGGGTTTGGGGAGGAGCTGTGTTTCCGCCGGAGCTGTTCTATGACCTGTGCGACGAAGCGGGCCTGATGGTGTATCAGGACATGATGTTCGCCTGCTCGTTCTATGCCGTTTCGGAGCCGTTCCTGCAGAATGTGCGCGGGGAGCTGAATGACAATCTGGCGCGAATCAGCCACCATGTCTGTATCGCCCTGCTTTGCGGCAGCAACGAGATCGACGCGACCTTTACGGTAGGCTGCTCCACGGACCCGGAGACAGCGGAGCTGCGGCGCCTCTTCGGGGCAGGGAAGGATCCGCTGCCGGAGCCTGTGCGGCAGCTGCTGTGGGCCCAGTATACGCCGCTGTTTCTGCGGCTGATCCCGGAGGCGGCCCGCCGCTGGGCGCCGGATACCGGATACGTTCCCTCTTCCCCCTCCGTTCGGATCCCGGGCGGAGCCAAGTCCTTCTTTGATTATCTGTCAGATGGGGACATGCACTATTATCTGCAATACAATGGGAATGCGCCCTATCAGAAAATGCGTGACTTCCGCTGCCGGTTTATGACGGAGATGGGCTTCCAGAGCTATCCCTCCATGAAAACCATCTGCGACTTTACGGAACCGGAGGACCGGATGCCCTATACGCCGGTGATGTACGCCCATCAGAAATGCGCCAACGGAAACGAGACCATCGAGCTGTATATGGAGCGGGACTACTGTGTGCCGAAGGATTTTTCGGACTATGTGTACCTGTCCCAGCTTCAGGCGGGGGAGATCATGCGCTATTCCGTGGAGCATTTCCGCCGGGATAACGGCTACTGCCGGGGCGTGATTCTGTGGCAGCTCAATGACTGCTGGCCCGTGGTCTCCTGGTCGGGCATCGACTATTATGGCCGGTGGAAAGCGCTGCAGTATTACATCAAGCGGTTCTATGCGCCGGTGCTGCTGTCCGCCTGCGAGGAAGGGGACAAGGCCACGCTTTGGCTCAGCAACGAAACGAGGGAGGATTGCGCCGGGACCGTGGGCTGGCGGCTGCTGACAACGGACGGAACCGTGCTGGACGAGGGCAGTCGGGAGTTCACCGTTGCGGCGGGGCAGAGCTGTCCGTCGGTGCGGCTGGATTACACAGGAATTCTGGAGGACACCAACCGAAACGGAACCTATCTTCACTTCTGGTTTGAAACCGAGCAGACCAAAACAGAGGGGACGGTGCTGTTTGTGCTGCCCAAAGCGTTTGCCTTCCGGATGCCCCATATCCGCACCGCCATAACGGAATCGGAGCGGGAGTACCGGATTTCCCTGGAAACCGACTGCTTTGCCAAAGCCGTGGCCCTGGATACCACGGAGGGGGACTGCGTTTTCTCCGACAACTACGTTGACCTGGTGCCGGGAGAATGCCGGATCATCACCGCCCGTAAGGAGGATTGCAGCGGCATTCGGGATGCGCAGGCCCTTCGTTCGGCCCTGCGCGTAAATACGCTCAACGGAGTGCTTCTCCGCGCTTCTGAAGGGGAGGGAGCCGTATGAGGTGGGTCACCAATGTGGCAGCCGCCAATTTTGAGGCAATTCCTCTGCCGGGCTTTCAGCTACGGGACCGCACCCTTTCGGCGGAGTTTGTCTCCGGGTTTGACTGTGCCGGGATCCGGTTTGTTCTGGGTGAGCATTACGGAAGCGCGGCCGTGCACTATGCCCGGGCCGCGGCGGCGGTCGACGGCGCAGCAGTTCCCCTGACGGTGAATGGAGCCCCCTGCCTGACCATACCGCCGGGAGAGCGGATCGTCACGGATCCCGTGATGCTGCCTGTATGCGCCGGCGGCCGGATCCGGCTGTGGCTGTACCATTCCGGAGACAGGAATCCCGCCACGGTGAGCTTGTACCCCCAATGCCACTCCGGAAAAGGCGATTGGTGCGGAAAGGCGTTTCGGCCGGAGCTCTTCTCCGCGTCCCTCGGGACCATGCAGCTGCAGGAGCCGCTGCACAGTTTTTGCCGCCTGGAGGGTGCCGTGGCGGAGGGCCAGCCGGCGGAAGCCATTGCCGCCTTCGGCGATTCCATTACGGCAATGAACCTGTGGGTGCCTAGGCTGCGGCGGCGGATCCGGGAAACAGCGGCCGGGACTGTGCTGCTGAATCTTGGAATCAGCGGCAACCGGCTCCTGCGGGATACCAGCTTCGCGGGCCGGCCCGGCCACGGGCAGCTTTTCGGACGGAGCGGCCTGAACAGGCTGGAGTGGGATGTATTGGAAGCCCCCGGAATCTCGACCGTGCTGCTGGCGTTGGGCGGAAATGACATCGCCCAGCCCGGCGGAAATCCGGCCTCCTCCCCGCCCGCCGCAGAGCGGTGCACGCCGGAGGAATTCCTGGAGGGCTGCCGCCAGGTGCTCCGCCGGTGCCATGAAAACCGGATCCGGGTCATTGGCTGCACCATCACTCCTTTCGGTGGTTATTTGACTGCAGATGCCGAAGCAATGAAAATTCGCCGTGAGATCAACCGTTGGATTCAGGAGAGCGGTGAATTCGATGGAGTTGTGGATTTTGCCGGAGCAATAGCCGATCCTCAAAATGAAGATTTTATGCTAGCTGGCTTTGACTCCGGTGACCATTTACATCCCAACAAACAAGGTGGAGAAGCAATGTCGGAGTGTGTGGATCTGAAATTGCTGTTTTGAAAAAGGAGCGATCACGATGAAACGATCGGAAATCAACAAAGCATTGAAAGAACTAGAGGCTATGTGCGAGAAATATTGTTGCTACTTGCCTCCTTTTTGCCATTTTACGCCCGAGCAGTGGCAGGAGATCGGACATGAATATGACGAAGTCCGGGATTGTATGCTAGGCTGGGACATCACGGACTACGGTATGGGAGACTTTGATAAATTCGGCTTCTCTCTTATTACCATCCGCAACGGGAACCGTAACATGAGTGACAAGTACCCAAAAGTCTATGCTGAAAAGCTGCTGTACTTGAAGGAGGGACAGTATGCCCCTAACCATTTTCATTGGTTCAAAACTGAAGATATCATCAACCGGGGCGGCGGCAATGTGTTAATCCGCGTGTACAACAGTTTGCCCAACGAAGAGATCGACTATGAATCTGATGTGACGGTTCACACCGATGGCCGTACTTATACTGTGCAAGCAGGCACGCAGATCAGGCTTACCCCAGGCGAAAGTATCCATGTGCAGCAGTATCTGTACCATGATTTTTTCGTAGAACCAGGCACCGGCCCAGTGCTGTTAGGTGAGGTAAGCCAGTGCAATGATGACAATACGGACAACCGCTTCAATCCACCGGTGGGCCGTTTCCCGAAAATTGAGGAGGATGAGGCCCCTTACCGTCTGCTGTGCAATGAGTATCCGAAAGCGAAATGAGGGAACGTTATGATCGATGTGGTTGCGCTGGGCGAATTGCTCATTGACTTTACCTGTCAGAGCGTGAACGAGGATGGTTATCCCATTATGGCGGCCCATCCCGGCGGGGCGCCTGCAAATTTTTTGGCAGCCTTAACAAAATTCGGGACCAAAACCGCTCTTCTGGGTAAGGTCGGTGCGGATGCTTTTGGCAAAATGCTGACATCTACTTTGGAAAATGCGGGCATCGAGACCAGGGGAATCGTGGCTTCGGAAACCGTATTCACTACCTTGGCCTTTGTAACCTTGGACGAAACCGGAAACCGGGCATTTTCTTTCTCCCGCAAGCCAGGAGCGGACACCTGCCTTTCCACCAATGAGTTGGAGCTGTCCCTCATTGATGAGGCGAAGGTGTTTCATTTCGGTACGCTGTCCCTGACAGATGAGCCTGCCCGCTCTGCTACCTACCAGGCGGTAGAATATGCCAAATCCAAGGGCAAGCTGATTACCTACGACCCCAACCTGAGAAAGCCCCTGTGGCGTGACCTGGAGGAAGCGAAACAGCAGTTGATCTGGGGCTTGACCCAGGCGGATGTGGTGAAGATTAGCGATGAGGAGGTAGAATTCCTTTTCGGCCTGGATGCGGAGACAGGAGCCGAGCGGATTATTCGCGACTTTGGCGTGAAGCTGGTGTTTGTAACCCGCGGTGCAGAGGGATGTTATTTCCGGAATGCCATTGCCTGTGGCAAGGTCCCAAGCCTTTCCGGCATTAAAGTTTTAGATACCACTGGAGCCGGAGATATTTTCGGTGGCAGCGCGGTTTGGAAACTGCTGCAAACTGGGAAAGCCCCAGATGTTCTGACAGAAGCAGAGTTGTTGGAAATCGTCACCTTTGCCTGTGCCAGTGCGGGTCTTTCCACTACCAAGCCCGGTGGCATTTCCAGCATCCCTTCTCTGGATGCCGTGCTTGCTTGCAGTAAGGTGCTGTCCACATAATACAGATAAAAAGGGAGCTGGAATGATCATGGCACGAAAATCAGCCTATGTGGATACGCAGAATTTTGGATTGGATGATCTGTTCTATGTGGATGAGCTTACAATGACGAAGCCGTTTCCGCTGCATCACCACAGTTTCGCGGAAATCCACTATATTCGGGGCGGACAGGGGCAGGAGATCATCAACGGCATTTCCTATCCCCTGACCCGGGGAAGTATGAGCCTGAAAATGCCCTGGCACAGCCATGAATTGATACCGGATGCCCATTCCCCGCTGGAAATCTCGAAATGCAGCTTTCGGATGAGCACCTTGGAGAACAACGGCTTGCTGCAAAGCGTCAGCCCGGCCCTGGCCCAGCGCTATGATTTTTGCCCCAAGGTGCAGCTGCCGGAACGGTATCATGGGCAGGTGGAAGGAGTTTTCGCCGCCATGATGGAGGAACGCCAATGTGTGAATCCCCTGAAGGAGGAGCAGATGGCGGCCCTTTTCCTCCAATTGCTGATCCTGTTCATTCGCAATGCCGATCAGACTCCGGATGCCGTGTCCGCGTACACCGCCAATGATATCCTTCGGCTTATGAACCTGCGCTACCGGGAGCTGGACCTGACCTGCAGGAAAATCGCCCAGGCGGTGCACTACAGCGAATCCCAGGTTTCCCGGCTGCTGGAGGACCAGTTTGGCCTGACCTTTGGGGAGCTTCTGCGGGAGATCCGCATTCGAAACGCGTGCGGGCTGCTGAAAACCACGGATTATCCCGTAGAGAGCATCGGACGCTGGGCGGGCTACACCTCCAGGGACGGTTTCCACACTGCCTTTTTGGAGGATAAGGGGATCACACCGGCCGATTATAGAAACCGTTACAGTGTATTTCGGGAAAAGGAGAATATCCGCATCCTTTCCAGCGGGCAGCTTTACGCCAAAATCATTTATTATTTACACAGGCATTATGCGGAACCTGTGACTCTGACCGACGTTGCCACTCGTTTTCGCTATAGTGAAAGTTATCTGAAGCGGGTATTGAAGGAGCAGGGAACCAGTTTCCCGAAGCTGCTGGAGGAGATCCGGATCTACCATGCCCGGCAGCTTCTGCTGGAAACGGAGCAGACGGTGGAAGGAATTGCGATGAATGTGGGGTTTGCCTCGCCGGAAACTTTTTACCGTGCATTTCGAAAACATGCTGGCCTTTCTCCGGCGGAGTTTCGGCGCAGTGCTGAAACACATGCGGAAATAACGGACAAAATTTGACATTTTTGACAGAGAGCCTTTTGAAATTCCAGGTACAATGATTTCAAGAAGAAATATTGTACCTAGCAGGAGAAAGGCTCTTTTCCTTTGTCCTGCCGGGAGAAAGGGGAACACAATGAAACAAAACAAACCATTTACCTATGGCGCTGTGCTGAAGGTCGAGCGGGAGCACAGCCGGGCGGATATCCGGTCCATGCTGGCGGATATGCATGCTCTCGGCATGAATACGGTGGTGGTCTGGCCTGCCGTCTACTGGTGGGAACCTCAGGGGGAGCATTATCCCTATCAGACAGGGCGGGATCTGCTGGCGGACGCAGAGGAGATCGGCATTGGCGTGATTATGGAGCTGGCGGGACAGATCACAGCTATGGAATACGCGCCGGACTTCCTGATGAAGGACGAATACTTCTGCGTTGACCGGCAGGGAAACCGGGATGACTGCGGCCTGGGCTACGGCTATCTGAATTTCAACCATCCGGAAGTAAAGGAACTGATCCACAAGCAATATGGGGAAGCCGCCCGGGAGTACCGGGACTATCCGACGCTGAAGGGCTATGACATCTGGAATGAGACCCAGTTTACCAGCTTTGATGATCACACTCTGGCCCATTTCCGGAGCTGGCTTCAGGAGAAATACGGCACGCTTGCCGCGCTGAATGACAGTTGGGACCGGGCCTACCGCAGTTGGGAGGACATTCGGTTTACCCAGTGGATGTGGGCAAGCGTCATGGCCTTTGTGGACTATCAGCAGTTCCACAAGGCCAACATCGGCATGATCCTACGGGATATGCGTTCCGCAATTGAAGCGGAAGATACGGTTCATGAGATTTTGGCAGACAATATCCATGCCAGTGTGACGGTGGACCGGTATTATGACCGGCCTACGGATGACTGGGGGGTTGCCCAGGAGGTGGATCAGTATGGGATTTCCTTCTATCCCAAATTCCTCTCCCGCTTTACGCCGCCATTTCTGCGGCACCAGACCATGGTAGGCGCTCACAGCGCTGCGCCGGATGGTAAGTTTACCATTTCCGAGATGCAAACCCACCACGCCACCATGTTCAACCCGGAGGGCAGTGTTTCTCCCCAGGAGCTGTGGACCTGGTGCTGGGAGGCAGTCTCTCATGGTGCCAACGGTCTGATCTACTGGAAGTGGAATCCCTTCCGCAAGGGCGTGCAAACCTTTGGACGGGGCTTGGTTGACTTACAGGGTAGGGAAACACCTCGGACGGAGGTCGCCAGAAAAATCGGAAAGGTATTGGCAAAGGAGCCGGAGATCGTTAAGTGCAGACCCCAAAGGGCAGTTGCAGCGATCCTGTATGATGCACTGAATCATGACTTTACCAAAGCCTATACCATTGGCTTCCGTGGGATTCTGGGTGCTCAAGATAGCATCTACATCGATTCCCTGACCGGTCTATACCGCACGCTTTGGGAGCATAACGTCCCGGTAAAATTCCTGACGCCGAACCAGCTTTTGAAAGGAGAAGCGGATGAGATCCCGCTGCTGTTTGTATCCACCCAGGTGCCCCTGGGAGAAGCAATGGCCCAGGCGTTGAAAGCGTATGTGGCCCAAGGCGGCGTCTGTATTTGTGATGGTAAGCTGGGCGAGGTCGATCCGGAGGGGCTGCTGTACCCGCAGATTCCCGGAGCCGGGCTGTCTGAGGAAATGGGCTTTGAACTGCTGGATATGGAGCAGGGAGATCTGACCATCCGCCTTCCTAATGGCAGGACGGTGCAGGGCGGCCATGACCGCAGACAGATGTGTTTGGAAGAAGGAAAAGTACAGGTTGCAGCGACCTTTACAGATGGTATTCCCGCAGCGGTTTCTGCCTCCTATGGCAAGGGACGGTTCTGCTATATTGCGACCTTCCTGTGGTCGGCCTGCAAAGCAAAGTCACAAGACAGTGCCTATGCTCTGATTGAGGAACTCTTCGGAAAAGCACTTCCGATAGAAGTGCAGTGCAGTGAATCCCAAGTCAATGTACAGTATTTGACAGGAGATTCCGCCAATTATCTGTTTGCGTTTAACTATGGCGGACCATGCACTGCGAAGTTTTTTGTACCGAATGCGGCTTGCCCCGTGGAAAATGTGCTCAGCGGACAGGGGATCGGCAGTACTCCCTGTTGGCAGGCGGAGTTGGCTGGAGGAGAGCTTGCCATCTACAAATTCCTCGGAGCAGGGGAGGAAAAAGGCCATGACTGAACGTCCGTTTTACACAATCCCCCTGCTGCTGGAGCCGGTGCGGGTCCGGCGTACTTACCTGGGTGGGAAAGAGCTTGACCGCTGGCATGGGATTGATGGGGTGGACAATGACCAGCCTGAAGAATGGCTGGCCTCTATGACAGAGGCCAGAAATCCCGGCTTTCCACCTGTGGAAAACGAGGGACTGTCCCAGGTGATTTTGGATGGGAAACGGAACCTATTGCGGGATCTGGTGCGGCAGGAGCCTGTTGCTATGCTGGGGCAGGCCCATGTTGCCCAATTTGGACCGGAACCCGGTGTTCTGGCGAAGATCATCGATTCCGCCGAGCGGCTGAGTATTCAGGTACATCCGGATAAGCAGTTTGCAAAGGAACGGTTTCACTCTGACTACGGAAAAACAGAGTGTTGGCATATTCTGGGGACACGGAGAATTGATGGGCAGGAGCCGTTCCTTCTGATGGGGTTCCGTCCAGGCGTGACCCGGGAGAAATGGGAAGCGCTATACCGCAAACAGGACATTCCAGGCATGGTAAACTGCCTGAACCGGATTGTTCCCAAACCTGGACAAACGTTGCTGATCCGCGGGGGAATGCCCCATGCAATCGGTCCCGGCTGCTTGCTGATAGAAATTCAGGAGCCTACGGACTATACCATGCGCAGTGAACGGACAAAGGCGGACGGAAGTCCGATTCCAGATGCATTGATTCACCAGGGACTTGGAGAGCAGGCACTCATGGAATGCTTCCATTATGAGGCAATGGAGAAATCTGTCCTTTTGACAGCTGTTTGTCCGGAGGAGAAGACGGAGCGTTATCCTGCCGGAAGCTGCTGGAAGTTACTGATTGGACCGGAGGATACATCCTGCTTTGCTATGGAACGTGTGGAGGTTCGGGAGCCTCTTCACTTTGACCAGGGAGAGAGCTTTTCTTACCTGGTGATTCTGGATGGGAAGGGAACGCTTTGTTATCCAGGAGGGAACTTGAATGTTGCTCAGACACAGCAGGTTTTCCTTCCCCATGCTATGGGCGGTTTTTCGCTCTGCCCGGATGGGAAGGCTCCGCTGACAGTCATACGCTGTTATCCGCCGTGTGTAAGGCCGATTTCTCCGGTTATATAAAATAAAGAAAGGGGATTCACATGAAAAAGTTTGACTACAGCATTGATCCGGCAACCGGAATTCATCGATGCCCTGCATGGCGTATTGCCGGGTACGCACTGAACGACACCGCAACCATCCTATACTTGTACTTGATGTCATATGTTTCCTATTATCTAGTAGGTTTTGTTGGGGCAGCCACAATTTTGGCATCCAGCTTTTCTGCCATAATGCGGATATGGGATGGGGTGACAGACCCGATTATTGGTTTCATCATTGATAAAACGGAAAGCCGGTTCGGGAAAAACCGTCCGTTTATGGTGCTTGGCAATCTGATCCTCTGCCTGGCAAGCTTTATCCTGTTTCATGTAACCCATTTGCTGCCGCAGATTTGGCGGATGCCTTTCTTTGTGGTAATTGCACTACTGTACTATATCGGATATACTTTTCAGGGCGTTGTTACCAAATCTGCCCAGACCTGTATGACCAATGACCCCAAGCAGCGTCCGTTATACGGTATGTTCTTGAATATTTTTAATGTGGTATTTGTACTGCTGTTCCTGGTATATTCCTCCGGCGTGGTAGTACCCAAGTACGGCACCATGTATGAAACGGGGCTGTTTCACGATCTTTGGGTGTTTGTTGCGATGTTGTCCGGTATTCTTACGTTGATTGCTGCTTTTTCCATCGCACCGAAGGATCGGCATGAATTCTACGGAACTGGTGAACCGCAGAAAATTCGCCTGAAGGATTACTGGGACGTGATTCGCCACAACAAAGCGATCCAAATGCTTGTCATTTCCGCCTCCACGGATAAGTTGGCCCAAGCGGCTAAGACCAGTGCAGCAACAATCGTACTATATGGCGTTGTTGCAGGCAACTATGCGCTGAACGGCGGTTTTACGGTCTACAGCTATGTGGCGGGTATGGTGTTCGCGGTGATTGGTTTGGGTATCATGACCCCCCGTATCGGTCTGAAGAAAGCAATGGTTATTGGAAGCTGGGGCGGCATCATCTTAAATACATTGATGGCACTTCTATGGATTTTTGGGGATCCCAAAACCCTTAGCCTACCGGGATATCTGAACGGTTATGGCCAGGAATTCAGCGGTATTACGTTCTTTACTGGAGCGCTGTTCCTTTTAACGATTTTAACGACCTTCTTTACCGCACTTTCTGGCAATACAGTCTATCCGATGACTGCAGACTGTGCAGACTACGAAACCTATCGAACCGGACGCTATGTGCCGGGTATGATTGGAACGCTGTTCAGTTTGGTGGATAAGTTGGTTTCATCAATTGCACCGTTGATTGCCGGCCTGTTATTTGCCGCCATCGGTTTTGCGGATAAGCTGCCTGATGTGAGTACTCCGGAAACCATAGAGCTTCGTCTTGCCGGTGTATTCCTTACATATGGGATACTGGTGATCGGCAACATTTTCAATATCATTGCTATGCGGTATTACCCACTGACGAAAGAAAAAATGGCGGAAATTCAAGGGGAAATTGCAGAGATCAAGCGCAGACACATGCAGACCACGAATGCGAATAAGAAGGATTAAGTGCTGCTGCCAATGAAAGTAATGCTTATTCTTCTCAACTGTGCAATAAGCGCCCTATGTTTTTGGCTGTCCTCAATGGTGCAGGGCAAACCCTTGGCATATGTGTTGATTACCTTGCTTTCCGTGGCAGGCATCTACACCACAGTCAACGGCATGGAGGTTCCCTGCCTGCTATGCTGCACCATGTGCTTTCTTTGCACAGTATTTCTCCGTCCAGAACGGGAAGTTTCCTTTTTGGGTGTGCTTACCAGGGAGCTGATACGCAAGGGGATTGCCCGCAGCGGCAGGGATGTGCTGTATGGCATACCGCCCCGAAAGCAGGAGCCTGTCTGGCAGCCACCGAAGGGGTATACCTATCAGGTGATTTCGCTGCCCAATGCCAAACTGGAGCTGGTGATTCCACCGGATGCAGCGTCTGGAAAACTGGTATTCCAGATCCATGGCGGCGGTTATGTGGAGCCTCTGACCAACGCCCGACGCAACGGCGGCGTGCGTTATGCCAAGCTGTGCGGCTGCGCTGTGGCGATGCTGGACTACCGGATTGCGCCTGACGCAGTATATCCGGCAGCTCTGCATGATGCGTATGACGGCTGGAATCAGTTGATACATATGGGATATTATCCACAGAATATTGTGCTGGCAGGAGACTCCGCGGGGGGAAATCTGCTACTTGCGCTGACCATGCGGCTCCGGGATGAGGGAAGGCTGCTGCCATGTGCGATCTTTGCTATGGCACCATTGGGAGACTTTGGGACAAATGGAGCATCCCGTAGCTTCAACCTTTTCCGGGATGCCGTCTTGGGAAAAACAGAAAACTACTTGCCGCTGATCCCAATAAAAACACCCGAATTTCCTTATGCAGGGGACGGAAATGTGGAGGATCCTTACCTCTCGCCTGTCAATGGAGATTTCGGCGGTTTCCCTCCGATGTTGCTTCAGACCGGCACTCATGACCTACTGCTCAGCGACACATTGACCATTGCAGCGCGGGCCGAAGCGGCAGGCTGTACTGTGGAAATGTCACTTTGCCCGGGGATGGTTCATGCTTATCAGTTTGGACCCTCCATTGTGCGCGAATGTCGTTTGGCGTGGAAAGAGGCGGAGAATTGGCTGTGCCGTTGGCTTTATACGCCAAGCCCGGAAAAGAATGCTTTTTACCCTCCTTGCTGCAATGATACCACTGAGTGAATAAATCTTTGTTAAGTTTGGACGGTTTTATATGAGTATTTGAAAGAGTTGGTCGGCAAATTAAATTCGAATCTATAAATGAGCAAATTTGTGAAAATGTCGAAAGTTACCCTATACCCAGCATAGC
>JBJDXP010000179.1:37935-107461 GCA_051866735.1 Candidatus Limivicinus sp. | reverse complement strand
GCCAATTCCCCGGTTTTAGCTTAGTTAAAACCGGGGTTCTTTGACAAGCTGAAACAGACCTGTCGGTGACGGCAGGTCTGTTTTCTCTTCCATTACAAAGCTCTCGTCAGCAACACGGGCGGCCACGCAGGGCCGCCCCTACCGCCTTGCACCAGACTGCCGATGATAATGTAGGGGCCACCCTGTGTGGCGGCCCGCACAAAGGCTCCCCTTGTCAGGGGAGGTTTAAAGTAAGAGGTAATAGTGAAAAGTGAATAGGTATGGTGTCGCCTTTGGCGACAAATTAAAATCCGGCCGCTTTGCGGCCACCTTACTTCTTCACTATTCACTCTTCACTCTTCCTTCCCCTCCAGGGGGGGAGGCAAACCCCTCCGCCCCTTCGGGGCACCTCCCCTGTTAGGGGAGGCTTGAAGAGTGTGCGGCAAATGCCTTCCCCTCTGAGGGGAAGGTGGCCCGGAGGGCCGGATGAGGTGCCCTTCCCGGGCGGCCACGCAGGGCCGCCCCTACGGCCCGGCTGAAACAGCGTTGTAGGGGCGACCCTTGTGGTCGCCCGCACAAAAGCTCCCCTTGTCAGGGGAGGTTTAAAGTAAGAGGTAATAGTGAAAAGTGAATAGGTATGGTGTCGCCTTTGGCGACAAATTAAAATCCGGCCGCTTTGCGGCCTCCTCACTTCTTCACTATTCACTCTTCACTATTCACTATTCCTTCCCCCCAGGGGGAGGCTTGAAGGGCGCACCCGAGCACAAAAAACTCCCCCAGGATAAACCTGAGGGAGTGCCCCGCAAATGCCGTGCCGGCCCAATTATAACCTGCACGATAGGGCAGGTGGGTCGCCTAAGTTCTGTTTCGCTGCTTCCAACGTCCAGCCGAAGCCGGGAGGCCTGCAATCCGCAGATTCAAATCGGCATCCCTTATTA
The DNA here is from genome assembly GCA_051866735.1 of Candidatus Limivicinus sp. Classification (GTDB taxonomy): domain Bacteria; phylum Bacillota; class Clostridia; order Oscillospirales; family Oscillospiraceae; genus Limivicinus. Next base: position 106,544 of record JBJDXP010000179.1, on the reverse strand, counting down.
GAGATGTGGGTTTAATGGGCCGCAAGTCTGAAATCAGACTACACGCACACAGCAGGAACTTTTTCTTTTTCGTTTCCGCTCCGGGGCTTGTTTAATACTATGCCCCAGGGGCGCGGACATATGCCTTATTGTCCGTCCTCTTCCTCGTCGTCGAAGAGCAGCACCATGAAATGCTCGTACACATCCTGGAGCTGATCGTCGTCGTCGATGGATTCAAACAGCTCGTCGCCGTTTTCGTCCAGAACGGAACGCAGGATAATGATGCCGTAGTCCGGGTCGTTCTCGTCCATATTGGCGGGGAGAAAGGCCACATAGCTCTCGCCGTTATAATCCATGGAATCCAGGACCTCCAGCTCGAACTCCTGACCGTCATCGTCAACTATCGTGATAAAATCGCTGCCGAAATCTTCGCTCATCTTCGGTTTCCTCCTGATCGCGTTCTGGCTCTATTCTAACGCATACCCGCGCAGAAATCAATATCTTTTATGAACCAAGGTCCTCCAAAAGCGTAAGAAGCTCCGTCCGGCTCAGCACTGGGATGCCTTTTTCCAGCATGGCCCTGTCCGCCGTGCGCAGCCCGTCCACCTCGATCTGCGTCACGTCAGACAGCTCCGACTCCCTTTTCCCGGTGTATACCGCCACATATCCCTCATGGGCTTTCAGAAAATATTCCGCCTGCTTTTCGTTGGCGGCATAGGCGGCGTAGATCTCCTCCGGCAGCGCCGTCTGTGCCGGTTCAAGATGTTTCAGCGCCTCCCCGCCGGTGTATATGGCCGCCGCCGCAAGACACAGCAGCAGCGCGACCCTCGCTTTCAGCCCCATTGCCAAGGCCCCCTTTTTGTTTTATCCGATGTAAATTATTCCACCTTTCGGTCAATACTATTCTCTCAGGAAGGGGCGGAAACTATTCATCCCTCAGCGTTCATGACTTAATTTTTCTTAAGTCCGATAAAAATTTACAAAATAGCTACCGCAGCTTGAAAGAATGTGTTATAATCTGGTTTCAGTATATGTAACGTGAGTACCTATACCTTTTCATCCCCCGACTTTACACGCACAAAGGAGGTGTTATCGCTTCGATGAACGAAGAGGAAAGCAAGAGCAAGGCCCCAAAGAAGGCCGGGCGCATCGCCAAGGCCGCCGTCAACGTGACGGTTGACACGATTTCCGGCACCATCGGCTCGGTTTTCAAGGTTCTCGGTACGATATTACTGATATTGCTCATTACCGGGCTGCTCTTTGCCTGTATCTTTGCCTACTATGTAAAGACCTGTCTGACGCCCAACACCGACATTTCTCTGGAGGACTACAAGCTCAGCGAATCCAGCACCATTTATTATCAGGACTCCTCCGGACAGTGGCAGGAGCTGGTCACTCTGGCCGGCAAGCAGAAGCGCATCTGGGTGGACTATGATCAGATCCCCTGGTATATGGAAAAAGCGCTGGTGGCCATTGAAGACAAGCGCTTTTACGAGCACAAGGGTGTGGACTGGTACCGCACCGCCGGCGCTTTCGTGGAGATGTTCGCCAAGATGGAGACCAGCTATGGCGGCTCCACCATCACCCAGCAGCTCATTAAAAACCTGACCGGCAAGGACGATGTGACCATCCAGCGTAAGCTGACGGAGATCTTCGGCGCCCTGGAGCTGGAAAAGAAGTATGACAAACAGGAGATCATCGAGTGGTATCTCAACGCGGTCTACTTCGGCGAGGGCTGCTGGGGCGTGCAGACTGCCGCCCAGACCTATTTTGGCAAGGATGTATCGGAGCTGAGTCTGGCTGAATGCGCCTGCATTGTTGGTATCACCAACAAGCCCACGCTGTACGATCCCTTCTATAATGAGGAGAAGAACAAGGAGCGTCAGGAGACCATCCTGCGCGAGATGTACGATCAGGGCTATATCGATTATCAGATGTATATCGATGCAGTGAACGAGGATATCTCCGCCGCACTTGTCCACAGCCCCGGGGAGGAATACTCCCAGGAGATCTACACCTACTACGAGGAAATGGTCATTGACGATGTGATCACCGACCTGATGGAGCTGAAAGGCATCAGCTATGAGGCCGCCAGCACCCTGCTGTATAACGGCGGCTACAGCATCTACAGCTGCCTTGACCCCAACATTCAGGCCATCGTGGATAACGTGTACCAGAATGTGGAGAACATCCCCTCCACCTGGCGGTCCAACCAGCAGCTGCAAAGCTCCATCGTCATTATGGATCCCTACACCGGTCAGGTGAAAGCCATCTCCGGCGGCGTAGGAGAAAAGACCCAGAACTTCCCCCTGAACCGGGCCACCAAGACCCAGCGTCCGCCCGGATCCTCCTTTAAGCCCATCGCCTCCTACGGCCCTGCCACGGAGTACGGGCTCATCACGCCCAACACCTTAGTGAACGATGCGGCCAACATCCACCTGTCCGGCACCAGCTGGTATCCCAGCAACGACGGCGGCGGGAATTTCGGCGTGCTGACCATTCTGGAGGCCCTGCAATACTCCCTGAATACCGTTGCGGCCCAGATCATCGACAAGCTGGGGCCCCAGACCGCCTATGACTTTCTGCAGAACCGGCTGGGCGTCACCAGCCTTGTGCCCGACGACTGCGCCTACGCCCCCATGGCTCTGGGCCAGCTGACCAACGGCATCACCGTCCGCGAAATGGCGCAGGCTTACTGCTCCTTCGTCAACGACGGCATCTTCACCTACGCCCGCAGCTACACCAAGGTCCTGGATTCCGACGGCAGCGTGCTCATTGACAACCAGCCGGAGACCATTGTGGCCTTCAGCCCCAACACCGCCTATGTGATGACCTATATGCTCCAGAACGCCACCGCCCGGGGCACCGGCACGGAGGCCTACCTGGGCACCATGCCCGTGGCGGGCAAAACCGGTACCTCCACCGACTATAAGGACCGCTGGTATGTGGGCTGCACGCCCTATTATGTGGCGGCGGTGTGGACCGGCTACGACACCCCTGAGCGCATCTACTGCTCCGGCAACCCTGCGGCCCAGATCTTCAAGAAGATCATGCGGCCCATCCACGAAGGTTTGGAGTATAAGTCCTTCCCCTGGCCCTACATCGGAGGCGACACCGGCATCTTCGGTGTGGAAGAAGAAGAGGAAGAAGAGGATGAAACCATCATCGATGGCGATGACGGCGACATCATCTACGGAGACGACAACAATTCCGGCAGCAGCGGTGACAACGGCGGCGGTACTGTAGTACCCGAACCGCCTGAATCTGACGACGACAGCATTATCATCATCGGCTAAACGGCGCCAATATGGCGTCAAAGTGGTGAACCCAGCCGGAAAAACCGGTAAATTTTGCCCGGCTGTGGTTTACCGCAAACTTTTTCTTGACATTTTTAATTCATTGTGTTACATTTTAGTTACAAAACTGGAGGTGCTATCATTGGCAAAATCATTGGAGTATAAGGGTCATCCTCTCCAACGGAAGGACAACATCATCTATTACGGCAGCTTTGCCGACAAATACATCATTATGATGCAGGTTCTGGACACGAAGAAAGTCGGCGATCTTGACGTTGCCACAAAGGTATCCGTTCAGCTCCAGCTCACCGATCCCTCCATCAAGTCCAGGGACAGGATCGTGAAGAAGAGCGAGAAGGACAGTCTTTATTCCGCCATAGATGTTGCTGTTGTGTGGCTTGAACGCGCACTTTCCTCCAGATAAATTAGATAAAGGATCTGTTTCAAATGCGCAAGTTTGTTCTCAGAACGCTGGTCATTGCCGCTGTTCTGTGCATGATGTTCACTGTTACCGCCTATGCGGAGAACGCGGTCATCACCGGCAGCGACGTTAACTTCCGTTCCGGCCCGGGCACCGGTTACAATGTGATCGACTGTCTGGCCAAGGGCACGACTGTCACCGTCAACGACCGTTCCAACGCCAGCTGGTACGGGGTGAACTACAACGGACAGGATGGTTTCATCTCTTCCAGCTACCTCAGCGTCACTGAGGAGACCGATTCCGATATCATCATTATCGGCGATGGCGACACCGGATACATCAACGCCATGTATGTCCGGCTCCGCTCCGGTCCCTCCACCTCCTCGTCCATTCTGGGCGAGTATAACACCGGCACTTCCCTGACCATTAACGGCACCAGCGGCGAGTGGACCTCTGTCACCATCAACGGCAAGGACGGCTATGTCTACAGCACTTATGTGTCCAAAGGCACCGTTGTCCCGGCCCCCACGCCGGAGCCCACTCCTGCCCCCACGCCGGAACCTACGCCTGCCCCCTCCCCCGTGACGGAGGAAACGGGCTACATAAACGGTGACTATGTGCGCTTCCGCACCGGTCCCTCCACCAGCGATTCCATCATCGACACCTACAACAAGGGCAAGGAGCTGACCATCACCGGCACTTCCGGCGACTGGACTGCCGTGACTATTGACGGCAAGTCCGGCTATGTGTACAGCCAGTACGTCACCACCACGAACCCCAACGCGGGCAGCAGCACCGGCAGCGAAAACAGCGGCGCCAGCACGAGCACCGAAAAAGACGGCTACATCAAGGGCAACAACGTCCGCTTCCGTTCCGACGCATCCATGTCCGCCTCCATTCTGGGCGAGTACAACTACGGCACCGCCCTGAAGATCACCGGTGTTTCCGGCGACTGGACCGCCGTTACCATCAACGGCCAGGCAGGCTTCGTCTACAGCCAGTATGTGGCTGAGGGCACCATAGCCGTGACCGGCGGCGGAGATACTTCCGACCTGGGCAACCAGATCGCTCAGTACGCCCTGCAGTATGTGGGTTACCCCTATGTCTGGGGCGGCACCACCCCCGCCGGCTTTGACTGCTCCGGTTTTGTGCAGTATGTGTACAAGCAGTTTGGCTACACGCTGAACCGCATCGCCTGCGACCAGGCGCTCAACGGCGTGGCTGTGGACATCAACGCCCTCCAGCCCGGCGATGTGCTCTGCTTCTACTCCGGCAGCAATTACATTGGACATGTGGGCATCTACATCGGCGACAACAAGTTTGTCCATGCCTCCACGTCCACTACCGGCGTGATCATCTCCGAGCTGTCCGGCTATTACTACAATCGTGGCTTCATCGCCCGGCGCATCGTATAGTCAAAAAAACTTTTCCCGCAGGGATCATCCCTGCGGGAAATTTTGCTTTTTGAGTGGTTTTACGGTATAATATGATATAATAACCGCCAAAGGAGGACAGGCCTATGCATTTCACTGCCATACAGATTATCACGGATTTCCTTTATTCCGCCATGTGGTTTGTGGTGCTGGGATACACCCATCCCCGCCGCTTCAGCAGGAGGACAACGCTCATTGCCATTGCAATCTGGTTTGTTTTTTACGTCATCGTAACCCGGAGCATAACCTTTATGTCGGAGCTGCGCGTGCTTCTGGGCTTTTTCTCCTTTATCGCTGTCAGTCTGATCCTTTACGCCGACCCCTGGCCCCGGGTGCTTTTCACTGCCGCAATGATCTCTCTGCTGGTATTCACCAATGAAATCATCGGCGTGGCACTGTATTTCCCGCCCGAAGCCCTGGCCGGCACGCCGGAGCTGTTGAGCTCAAAGGGACAGATTTTATTTTACGGGCCCTATCTTGCGGTGGGAGCGCTGCTGTTTTTCCTCCTCTACCTGTTTCTCAACCGGTATAAGTTCAGTCTGGGGAAAAATGACTGGCTTTTGTTCGCCGTGTTCCCGTTGAGTCAGGCCCTCCTGATGTTCGGCTGGCTGGACGCGATCCGGACCACGGCGGACCAGAGCCGGGTCGTTTTCTTCATCATCGCCATCGTAGCCGCCATTATCGCCGATGTGGGCATTTTCCTCTCCGTCCGCCACATCGCCCAGCGCGCCCAGCTGAAAGCGGAAAACGAGCAGCTGGCCCTCCAGGTGGAGGCCCAGGAGAAGCACTATGCCGACCTGACCGCCCAGTATGAGAGCATCCGCCGTATGCGCCACGACATCGCAAACCACCTGAACACCATGCAGAGCCTGCTGGAGAACAGCCGCAGCGGCGAGGCCGCCGCCTACCTCTCCGAGCTGAAGGCCAGCGCCTACGACACCACCCTGGGCATCTGCGAAAATCCCATTATTGACGCCTTCCTGCACAACAAGATCGAGTGGGCCAAAACAAACGGCGTGGAGATCCGTGCCCGGGTCTCTCTCCGCGCCGGGCTAACCGTGAGCAATGTGGACCTGGTCCGGGCCTTCGGCAACCTGCTGGACAACTCCCTGGAGGCCTGTGCCGGCATCGCGGGGGCCTGCGTTGATCTGCGCTGCGCCCAGCTCAATGGCTGTCTGGTCATCCGCTGTGAAAATCCGGTCAACGGCACGGCTGCAGAAAAAAGCCGCCGGATCCCGGAGCTGGACCGGGGCGTGGGCAGCCGGGTGCTGAAGGATCTGGCGGAAAAATACAACGGCAGCTTAAAACAGGAACGGCAGGAGGACACATTCCGGGCCGAGCTGATTTTGAATCTTCACGAAAATGAAGGAGGAAACCCATGAATACCCAAACCATATGGGAGCTGATCGGCTATCTGGCCTCATTGCTGGTGCTGATCTCCCTTTTGATGACCTCGGTGGTCAAGCTGCGCATCATTAACCTGATCGGATCGTTTATTTTCGCCGTCTACGCGCTGGCCATCCACTCCTGCCCTACGGCCATCATGAATTTCTGTCTGGTGGGCGTGAACATCTGGCAGCTCATCCGCATCAGAAGAACGAACAAACACTTTTTCCTGCTGCAGACCGGGCTGGACGCCCCCTTTCTCCGACATTTTCTGGACTTTTACCGGCAGGATATCGCCGCCTATTTTCCCGGCTTCCAGCTGGAGAGCTCCGGAGCGGATACCGCCTTTTTCGTCTATTGTGATACAGAGGCCGCCGGCCTGCTGACGGGCCGGGAGCGGGAAAAGGGAACGCTGGAGCTGTCCCTGGATTACAGCACCCCGGCCTTCCGGGACTGCTCCGTGGGCCGCTTTCTCTATGAGCAGCTGGCAGCACAGGGCTACCGGAAGCTGATTTTCCGCGAGTGTTCCGAAAAGCACCGGGCCTATCTGAAAAAGATGGGCTTTACCCGGACGGAAGAGGGCTATGTCAAGTGTCTGGTGCAGACATAACGACAAAGGATATGAAATTCTGCAGAGCGGGCCGCCACACAGGGCGGCCCCTACACATCTATTTTCAGTCGGGCCGTAGGGGCGGCCCTGCGTGGCCGCCCGCCTGCTGCGCCAAAAAACACTGTCATCCTGAGCGTGAGCGAAGGATCCCGTATGGTTACGCTTGGTGTTCTGTTTACGGGATTCTTCGTCGCTGCGCTCCTCAGAATGACAGGGGGGAAGGAATAGTGAAGAGTGAATAGTGAATAGTGAAGAAGTAAGGAGGCCGCAAAGCGGCCTGATTAAAATAAGTCGCCGCAGGCGACACCATACCTATTCACTTTTCACTATTACCTCTTACTTTGACTGCTCCCCCGAAAGGGGAGGCAGTAAAAAACGAGCCTTTCACAGGCTCGTTTTTATTTTACAATAACATCCTCTTTCTGCACCTTCTCCCAGGCAAAGAGAGGGATCAGCTCCGAAGGGCTTACCGGCTCCTCCCGGTCGATCAGGCCGGCCAGAAAGGCCAGACGCCCGATTACGCTTTGGGGTGATGTGCCGGAGGCGCGGATGGCCCCCAGATCCAGGTCCCCGTCCCGCTTGGACAGGCGCTTGCCGTCCCCGGAAAGGAGCAGGGGCACATGGACATAATCCGGATGGGAAAAGCCCAGCTCCTCCTGAAGCCAGAGCTGCCAGGGCGTGGAGGACAGCAGATCCCGCCCCCGCACCACCTGGTTTACGCCCATCAGGGCGTCGTCCACCACCACCGCCAGCTGATAGGCGTGTACCCCGTCGGAGCGGCGGAGGATAGGGTCCCCGCAGTCCCGGGCCAGATTCACGGAATAAGGGCCCTGAAGGGCGTCGATAAACCGCATTTCCCGGTCCGGAACCCTTGCCCGGAGGGCAGGGGCCCTTCTTTTCGCCCGCTCTTTCTGCTGCTCCGGGCTGAGCGCGCGGCAGGCCCCGGAATAGATGGGCGTGCCGTCGGAGGCATGGGGCGCGGAGGCGGCGTGCAGATCCGCCCGGGTGCAGAAGCAGGGATAGATCAGGCCCTTCTCCTGCATAACCGCCAGATACTGCTCATAAATTTCCCGGCGGCTGCTCTGATAATAGCGCTCCCCGCCTTCGCTGCCGCCCTCGTCCCAGTCCAGACCCAGCCAGCGCAGGTCATCTTCTATCTGATCGGCATACGCCCTGCGGCAGCGGGCCGGGTCCAGGTCCTCATGGCGCAGGATGATCCGCCCCCCGGCGGAGCGGGCCGAGAGCCAGGCCAGCAGGCAGGAAAAGGCGTTGCCCAGGTGCATCCGGCCGCTGGGGCTGGGGGCGAAGCGGCCTGTACTATTGGTTGACATAATATTATTCTCCCTTATTTCCGGGTATCCTGTATCTTCAGCATTATACTTCCTTTTCCTTTTTTCGTAAACAGGTCACGAAAAATTAACAGAGTCTTTATACCCTCGGTCCTTACCCCGGGCCGTTTTTTCTGGTAAAATAGAAAAAAGTATATACTTTTTTAAAGGAGGAGGACCTTGTACCCGAAACACATCCTCATGGAAAAGCTGCGGGAAGCCGCGGCCTCTGTGCTGCCCATCACCGGGATCGTGGCGGCCATGTGCTTTGTGCTGGTGCCCATGGACACCGGGCTGATGCTGTCTTTCCTGATCGGCTCGGCCATGCTCATATTGGGCATGGGCCTCTTTACCCTGGGAGCCGACATGTCCATGAGCCGCATCGGCAACCACATCGGCGCGAAGATGACCAAATCCCGAAAGCTCTGGCTCATCCTGATTCTGAGCTTCATTCTGGGCGCGGCCATCACCATGGCGGAGCCGGATTTGCAGGTATTGGCCACCTATGTGCCGGATATTGACAGCACCGTGCTCGTCCTCACGGTCTCCATCGGCGTGGGGCTGTTTTTGCTGCTGTGCATGATCCGCATCCTGTTTTCCGTCTCTCTGCGGCTGCTGCTGATCATATTTTACGCTTTGATCTTTATCAGCGCCTACCTCTCCGACCCGGCTATTCTGTCCGTGGCCTTCGACTCCGGCGGCGTCACCACCGGGCCCATGACCGTGCCTTTCATCATGGCGCTGGGCGTGGGCGTGGCCTCCATCCGCAGCGACGAGAACGCCAAGGCGGACAGCTTCGGTCTGGTGGCACTCTGTTCCATCGGCCCGGTGCTGGCGGTGATGGCCCTGGGCGCCATCTATCAGTCCGACAGCGCGGAGGCCGCTCTCACAGTGGTGGGAAAGATCGAAAATACGGTGGCGCTGGGCGCGGACTATCTCCACGCCTTCCCGGAATATCTGAAGGAAGTGGCCGTGGCGCTGCTGCCCATTTTCGCCTTTTTCCTGCTGTTTCAGCTTTTCTCCCTGAAGCTTAGGAAGCTGCCCTTTCTGCGCATCCTCATCGGCATTGCCTACACCTATGTGGGCCTGGTGCTGTTTCTCACCGGGGTGAACGTGGGCTTCTCGCCCCTGGGCTATGTGCTGGGCGGTGCGCTGACCGAGGGGAAGCTCATCTGGCTCCTTGTACCGCTGGCCATGCTGATGGGCTGGTTTATCATCAACGCCGAGCCTGCCGTACATATTCTGAACAAACAGGTGGAGGAGCTGAGCGCCGGGGCCATCTCTGCCCGGGCCATGGGTCTCAGCCTGTCCATCGCGGTGTCCCTGGCGGGGGGGCTTGCCATGGTGCGGGTGCTCACCGGCATATCCATTCTTTATTTTCTGGTGCCGGGCTATCTGATTGCCCTGACGCTCAGTTTCTTTGTCCCCCGCACCTTTACCGCCATCGCCTTTGACTCCGGCGGCGTGGCCTCCGGCCCTCTGACCGCCACTTTCATGTTGCCCTTTGCCATGGGTGCCTGCGATGCTATCGGCGGCAATGTGATGACCGATGCCTTCGGTCTGGTGGCGCTGGTGGCCATGATGCCTCTGATCACCGTCCAGGTCATGGGCGCCATATACGTCCTGAAATCCCGCCGGGTCAGCGCGGAGCCGGCGCTTCCAGATTTTGGGGGCAACGAGATCATCGAACTTTGGGAGGCCTGCTGAATGGAGCTGTACTATGTCATTGCCATCACTGACCGGGACCGGGGCGAGAGCATGTCCGCCCTCTACCGCGGGGCGGGCCTGCATATGATCCTGGCCATGCTGGGCCGGGGCACCGCCACCAGCGAGCATCTTTCCGTATACGGCCTTGACGCCACAGAAAAAGTGGTGATCGGCGGCGTGGCCAGCGGCGAGGAGGCCGCTCAGCTGTTAAAGGCAGCCAAGCGCAAGCTGTTTATCGACATTCCCGGCAACGGCGTTATGCTCACCGTGCCGCTGAAAAGCGTGGCCGGGGGCAAGACCCTTGCCTATCTCACCGACAGTCAAAAGACAGGAGGAAAGCCGAGCATGGAATTTAAGCACGAGCTGATCGTTGTCATACTGAACGAGGGCTATTCGGATTTTGTGATGGACGCGGCCCGCGCCGCCGGAGCCGGAGGCGGCACCGTCCTCCATGCCAAGGGCACGGGCAGCCGCCGGGCGGAGAAATTCTTCGGCGTCAGCCTTGCGGAGGAAAAGGACCTGATCTATATCGTGGCCCACAGCGACGAGAAGGCCGCCATCATGGGCGCCATCAGCGAGAAGGCCGGCCCCGGCACCAAGGCGGGGGCCATCTGCTTCTCCCTGCCCATCTCCTCCGTGGCCGGTCTCCGCGCCCGGGACGAGGGCTGATTTTCGCCTTGTTGTCCCCGCGCCAGCGAAGGATCCCGTCAATCAACCTGTCATCCTGAGCGTTAGCGAAGGATCCCGTATGGTTTTGCTTCGTACTTCTATTTACGGGATTCTTCGTCACTGCGTTCCTCAGAATGACAGGAAAATTGAGCGGGTGTCCCCGAAGCGCCATTCTTCATTTGACAAGCTGCGCAGTATTGCTTATGATTGGAAGTATCAACACCACATGGGAGAATGAACATGACTGAAAAACTTTCCGAAAAAAGCTGCGTTGCTTTCAGCGAGGCTCTGGCTTCTTCCGCGCCTGTTCCCGGCGGCGGCGGGGTTGCCGCCCTGGCCGGGGCGCTGGCTGCCGCGCTCTGCGCCATGGCCGGCAGGCTCACCGCGTCAAAGCCCGCTTTCGCGGACCGGGCCGGGGAACTCAACAGCCTTATTGCCCGCGCCGACGCCCTGCGCCTGTCCCTGCTCCGGCTTATTGACGCGGACGCGGAGGGCTTCGTGCCGCTCTCAAAGGCCTACGCCATCCCCAAAGATGAGCCGGGTCGGGCCGAGTCTCTGCGCCGCGCCACCCTTGCCGCCTGCCAGGCCCCGGCAGAGATGATGGAGGCTCTGGCCAAGTGTACGGCGCTGCTGGAAACGCTGCTTCAACATTGCAGCCGTCTGATGCTTTCCGATGTGGGCTGCGCCGCCGCTCTCTGCGCCGGGGCGCTGGAAGCCGCCGCAATGAACGTTTTTGTCAATACAAAATCCCTGAAAGGAGACGCTGAAGCAGACGCCGTGGCTCTGCGTACTTCCCGGCTGCTGGACGACTGCCTGCCAAGAGCCAGGGCGGTGAGCCGTCAGGTGCTGTCTCTGCTCCGTGAGGAGGGCGAAAATGGCTGAAATTCTCACCGGCGCTCCTGTGGCGGAGGCCATGATTCAAAGCCTTCTTCCCCGGGTGGAACGGCTGAAGGCCGCCGGCACAACGCCCAGACTGGCCATGATCCGTCTCGACGAAGTGGGCAGCCAGCTGGCCTACCAGCACAGCGCCCAGCGGGTGCTGCAGCGCATCGGCGCGGAGGCGGAATTCTTTGCCCTGCCGGACAGCACTTCTCAGGACGAGCTTCTGGCCCTTGTGGAGGAGATCAACCGCCGCCGGGACATTCAGGGCTGCATGATTCTGCGCCCGCTCCCCTCTTCTATCGACGAGCAGGCCGTCTGCGCCGCCCTTGCGCCGGAAAAGGATGTGGACGGGATAACGCCCGCGGCCCTGGGCGCGGTGTTCACCGGCACAGGCAGCGGCTATCCCCCCTGTACCGCCCAGGCCTGTATCGAGCTTCTGGACCATTATGGTATAGAGCTTGCTGGGAAGCACGTCGCTGTGATCGGGCGAAGCCTTGTAGTAGGCCGTCCCCTTTCCATGCTGCTCCAGGCCAGGGACGCCACCGTCACCCTTTGCCACAGCCGCAGCCGTGATCTTCCCGGGCTATGCCGCGCGGCGGATATCCTCATCGCCGCTGCCGGAAGGGCCGGGTTGATCGGTGAGGAACACCTGTCTCCCGGTCAGACGGTGATCGACGTGGGGATCAACACGGTGCGCGGCCGCCTCTGCGGCGATGTCCGCTTTGACGAGGCGGAGCAAATCGTCCAGCGCATCAGCCCCGTCCCCGGCGGCGTAGGCGCCGTCACCACTGCGGTGCTGGCCAAGCACCTGATCGACGCAGCAGAAAAAACTGTCTCCCCCGGTTAAACCCGGGGAGACAGTTTTTTCGTATATCGGCCGTTCAGCGCGCAGACAGCCAGAAAAGGTAAACCGTCAGAGAGACGATCCAGCAGTCCGGCCAGGCCGAAAATCGCAAAGGCGGTATTTTTCCTCCGGTACAGGGCCCGGCTGGCCTGAGCATAGTATTGTCTGTCTGCCGTATAGCTTGCTTTGATCATGTTTTTCTCCTCTGTTAACCGTACTGCTCCGCCAGATAGATCGACGCTTTGGACTGGATCAGCTTTGCCGCCTGCTCTGCGGTCTTGTCCCCGCTGTAAAAGGCCCGGGCCTCCCGGAGCACAATATCCAGCAGCCTTTGATCCTGCTCATAGAGGCAGTCCATCCGGTCGATCAGCGCCATCAGCGTGTCCGCCTCGCTGCCGTCGGTGGGCAGCTTCACTATGGTCACGCTCTCCAGCTGCTCTCCCATAGCGCCGATCTGGGTTACGAGCGTGCCGTTTGCCTCTCTCGCGCAGAACGCGTTCCAGGCCGGGATCCGCTTTTCCAGCTCTTCCTTTACAAGGGGGATACCCGGAAGCTTATAATAGCAGACCTCCTCAACACGCCTTGACAGGTACTCCCCGCAGAGCAGGAAACGGAAGAATTCCCACACGCCCTCCTTGTTGGCGCTGCCGGAGTACATACCCAGGTGGAAAAAGGGCCACATGGCCGTACCGGTGCCGGAATCACTGGGAAAGCCGGCAAAGGCCGCGTCTCCGCCGTATACGCTGTTTGCCTCGTTGATGGAGTCGATGGGATAGGTGTTGATCAGAGGATTATAGACCATCTGCCGCCCAGTATACACCAGGGCGCTGGGAAAGCCGAAGAAAGGTCCCCCCTGCCCGTCAACGAGCTGGGCGGACAGCTCCAGCAGCCGGATAAAGCGCGGATCATCAAAGCTGCAGGAGGCATTTTCCTCATCCACGAACTCGCCCCGGTCATAGAGGAGTACTTCAGTCAGAAAATCCTCCCGGGTTTTGCGCGGGCCGAAAATCTGCTGCATACCGTAGTCCTCCGCCATGGCGAAAAGCTCGTTCAAGGTCCAGTTTTCTCCGTCCTCCAGCAGCCAGGCCGGGGCGCAGTAGGTGTTGATAAAGAAAACCGGGACCAGGTCATAGAGCTTGCCGTCCTGTTCCAGAAGTCTGACCGCCCCGGGCAGCAGGCTGTCATAGGACAGGGTTTCATCCCGGTCAAACCAGGGCTTTAAGTCCTCCAGCAGTCCCTTTTTCCCGTAATCATAGCCGTACAGCACCGACAGGTCGAAGATATCCGGCGCGTTTCCCGACAGGATGTCCATATTCAGCCGGGTCAGGCCGGTATCCTGCCCTCCCGCCTCGTCGTAGGCCGCGTAGTCGATCAGGTCGATCTTGTATTTGTCGCTGCTCTCGTTAAAATCCCTGACCATCATTGCCACATAGCCGGAATCGTCGTAGGTGGCCAGGCGCAGGATGGTCAGATCCCCGTTTTCGCTGGGCGTCCACAGGGCGGGGACAAACATGTTCAGGGCAAAGATGCAGTCGTCATTGATGTAGGTAAAATACTCCGTTTTGATGCCGCTGGCAAAGCAGCTGACAAAGCCCTCCCGCTGGTCCTTTGTATAGTCCAGCCGGTAAATCACGCTGCCCGCCAGGGCAAAGACGCCGGTGGGGGCGTCGTAGAAGTCGTCGTAGACGCCTTTGCAGTGGTATTCCGCCGTGACCTTGAAGTTCTCGTCCAGCTCCCGGATCAGCGTCCCTTTTTCATCCTGAGAGGCCAGCAGGGTCTTGTCCCCGCTGCGGACAGCCTTAAGGCGGTTCAGTTCGGCGGTAAAGCGCTTCAGCTCCTGGCCGGATTTGTCCAGGGCGATAAAATTGCTGCCGCCGCCCAGGATGTAACCGCCGCTGCTCACATGCACCGAGATAAAATAGCTCTCGCCGAAATTGGGCAGGTCCATGGCGGTAACAGAGCCGTCCGCGCCCACGGCGCTGAGGCGGTAGCTCTCGTCGGAAATTTTCGACAGCACAGCGCCGCTGCCGTCCGGATAGCCGCCGATGGCCTGGATATCTCCCCACTGGCCGCTGATCTTCGTCAGGGCCAGGGTGTTCAGGTCAAGGGCATACAGGCTGCCGTTCCGGTCACTGTCACAGTTATACAGCAGCACACGGTCCCCGGCCAGGGCGCTGTCGAAAAAGCTCAGCCCGGCCTCGGGCATTTCGATGTTCTCCGGCGTGAAAAAGCGTCCGCCGCCCTCCCCCTGCAGATCCGCGCCGAATACCGGCTCCTCCGTCTCCGCAGGCGCCGCCGGCGCTGCTGTGGGGGCGGGGGTCTGTTCCGTCTCGTTCTGAATCTCCGGCTTTTCCCCGCCGCAGGCCGTCAGGCTCAGTATCAGGGCGAGAAGCAGCAAAAGGGCTATGCTTCTTTTCATGTTTCGCTCCCTTCTGGTTTGGCAAAAGGCCAATCGTCCCAATTGATCTCCGATTGCGGCACCCGGTCTTTCACCGGAAGCCATTTTCCGTAAACATCCGCATATTCTGAGCAGCGCTGCTCCTCGGGCAGTCCATAGTTGATGGTAACGCGGGCCATCAGCTCCATCCGGCCCTCCACCACCCGTATTTTTTCAAAGCTCTGCAGGCTGCCGCTGCCCATGGCGGAACAGACATAGCCGCCCTCCCGGTCAAAGCCCAGGAAGATATAGCGGTCAAAGCCCGCCAGGGGCACATAGCCGTTTTTCTCTCCGTCGAACAGAATGCACATGGCCCGGGGGCCGCCCTGATATTCGCCCATGTCCAAAAGCAGGTCCTGGCTGCCGTCCCCGTCCACATCCTCCGCCTGCCAGAGATAGCTGAGGGTGTTCGGGTCAAAGGCGGAGGAGAGGGGGAAATCCAGCCGCTGCGTCAGACCGCTGGGGTCCGTAAAACTGAGATACTGGTAATGGCTGCTCTCAGCCTGAACGCACAGCTCCGCATAAAAGCTGAATTTACCGTTCGGCGTCTCCAGATTGCCGGAAAAGCTGCTGAGCTGACGTTCTTCCGGGGCCGGTCCCAGGTCCAGAGCCTGTCCCTGAAGATTCACACTGCGGCAGATCTTCTCGCACTCGATCTCCCTGTCCGGGCTTTTTACCAGCATGAAAGCTTCTACAGTCCAGTCCCCTGCGCTTCCTCTCATCAAGGCCCGGTAATTCGCCCAGGGAAACCATGAATGAATCGAATTGCCTGCCTCATCGCCGCCGTTGAAGAGATAGTCCATGTCGGTCTCATTACTGGTGCTCTGGTATTGGGTCAGTTTCAGCATTTCCCGCCGCTCCGGGCTGTACCACAGCTGGGAGAAGACCCGGTCGTCCCCGGTCACATCCACCACAAACACCTTGTCATAGGCCAGATAGTCCTCCGGCAGCCAGGCAGGCTCTGCCAGGGGAACACCGTACAGACGCAGGCATTCCTCCTGGCTGTACGCTGTACCGTGGGCAAAGAGCGTTGAGGACAACACCTGGTCCAGATAATCCTCCCGGGCAAGGTCCGGGCTCTCTCCCTCGGCCTGCGCGGTATTCCCTCCGCCCAATTCCAGAAAAGTTGATTTCATGTTTAATGTAGGCCGCAGCTCCTCCTCTCCGGGGAAAAGCTTCTGCCCGGAGCCGGTGAAGGTGCAGGCCACCGCCGCGGCGGAGGCTGCCAGTACCAAAATCAGAGTGATCGCAGCGGTACGGGGCTTTCGGGCAATGAGCCGGATGCGCTCCTTTACCACATGCTTTGCGACGAACATGGTGGTGCCGCAGTTGAGGTAATCCGCGGCCCGGGGCTTACGCTGCACCAGGGAGATCAGGGTCTCCCCATAGTCCAGGCGCTCCTTCTCCCCCAGGGCGGCAATGGCCGAGGCGTCCGCCGCTGTCTCCGCGTCCTGCCGGGAGATGGCCGAGGCCAGCCAAACCAGGGGATTATACCAGTGCAGGGCCAGCGCCAGCACCCGGAGCAGGCCCCAGATCTGGTCGCCGTGGCGGTAATGGGCCCGCTCGTGGGCCAGCACATGGCCCAGCGTCCACTGATCCGCGGCGATTTCCGGCGTCAGGTAGATGGCGGGGCGGAGAACGCCGAACAGACAGGGGGAGCGGATCGCCCGGCTGATATAGACCCTTTTCGGCTCCACCGCCCATGGCTCCTGCATGCGTCTGCGGTCCGCCCGCAGCTCCAGCGCCATGCCCAGGTTGGACACCAGGGTCCACACCAGCACCACCGCAAGGCCAATGAGCCAGACGATGAACAGCAGCATCCGCCAGGAGATGATCTGCCGGGTCAGCTCCTCCGAAACGGTGATCACCACCGGCGCGGCCTTATCCCGGGTCTCCTCCGCCTCAGTGATTTCTCGCTCTGGGGCATTCTCCCCGGTCTCCGCCTGTTCCGGCTCCGGCGCAGGCATCACCGCCGGCTGGATATAGGCCGGCGAGGGGGCCAGGGTGTTCATCACGCTGATGCGACTCTCCCCCAGGCTGAAGGGCAGCAGCAGCCGCAAAAGCACCGGCAGCCAAAGGGCATAGATCAGCCCCGGGGCCGCCCTGCGGCGGAGCAGCAGGCGCAGCAGCAGAATGATCAGGATCAGGACCGATGAGCTGATGATCCACTCAGCCATCCCGCTTCTCCTTCTCCTTGCGGAGCATGGCGTAAAGCTGGTCGATCTCTTTGTCGCTGAACTCCCCCGCGTCCACCATGGCGCTCATCAGGGACAAGGGGCTTCCGCCGTAAACCCGGTCCAGAAAGGAGCGGGTCTCCCGCCGGACCGCCTGTTCCCGTTCAAAAAGGGGATAGAAGAGCTTGGCCCGCTCCCCCTGCTCCACCCGGAGCAGCCCCTTTTTCTCCATGCGCAGCACCGTGGTCTCCGCCGTGGAGACGGCCAGGCCTGTGCGCTGCACATAGCGCTTTCTCAGCTGGGCCAGAGTCAGGGGGGCCTCCTCCCACAGGCACTCATAGACCTCCCATTCGCTGTTGGTCAGTTTATTTTTCTCCATAAAGCAGCACAACCTTACAATGTAGTGTATTTATGATAACACTACATTGTAAGGTTGTCAACCGGTCTGTTTCTTAATAATTTTTTCCGATCAGCGGATGAAATTGGTTTTCTGCTTTTTCTCGTACACCGGGTCGGGGACGCCGGCGGTGCGGCCGGCCTGGATACATTTGATGAGCCAGGCCATATTCTCGCCCAGGGTGCGCATGGTCTGCAGCCCCTCCGCGTCCTGCAAAGCCTCCTCCGGGGTGTTGCCGTGGATCTGGTTCCAGTACTGGGAGGTGACAATAGGCATGTTGCTGATGGAAAAATATTTGTTCAGCACATCAAAGGCCGCCGTAGCCCCGCCCCGGCGGCAGGAGACCACCGCAGCGCCCGGCTTGCCCGTAAACTTATTCCCGGCGGAGAAAAACAGCCTGTCCAGAAAGGCCAGCAGTGTGCCGTTGGGGGAGGCAAAATATACCGGGGAGCCAATCACCAGACCGTCAAACTCGTCCAGCCGCTCCGCCAGCCGGTTCACGCCGTCATCAAAAACGCATTTGCCGGTTTTGCCGCAGCTCCGGCAGCCGATGCAGCCCTGAATGGGGGCTCTGCCGATCTGGAAAATTTCCGTCTCCACGCCGTTTTTGTTCAGGCTTTTTTCCACTTCCCGCAGGGCGGTGTAAGTGCAGCCCCGGGCGTTGGGGCTGCCGTTGATCAAAAGTACTTTGCTCATCTTCTTTTCCTCCTCAAAAACGAGTCATCCTGAGGCGCTTGCGACGAAGGATCCCGTATGTTGAGGCTTTCTGCCCTTTTTAGTAAACGCTGAATAAATCGCCTTCGGCGACTCCCGGAAAATTTACGCCCTGATTTCGTCACTTTTTCTTGCAATACACAAAGTATTCCTGCGAAAAACTGCCATCATCAGAACGCAATTTTTCTCGCGATCCGCTCTTGCCGATTTAATCATCGTTTACTTTACGGGATCCTTCGCTGTGCTCAGGATGACAGCTTAACTTTATCCTTCAAATTCGCAGACGTAGGCGATCTTGCCGCTGTAAACGCCAGGGTAATCGGCCACAGGATCGTTGCGGCTGTCGTTATAGACCCAGCCGTTGTTGTTCCACAGCATCACATAGTCCTCGTACACGCCGTCGTAGCTGTCCATATAGGAGGGCTCACCGGCGCCCCAGGGATAGACGCTGACCTGATCGTCCGTCTCCCAAACCAGGGTTCCGTCCACACGGTGGCAGCCGACCCAGAGCATGTTCACGCCGTAGCTCTTGGCCAGGTCGATGACCTTCTGCAGCTCCTCATCGTCGCTGATGACCACCAGGTGACCGCCCTTTTCCACGCAGCGGTCCCGGGCCTCAGTCCAGCTCACATCCTCGATAAACAGCTGATAAGTGGACTCCTTGGGCTGCTCCGGCTCTGCCGGGGCTTCGCTCTCCACGGGGGCCGGGCTCTCCTCTGCGGGGATCTGCTCCGGCGGGATGACTTCCACTTCAGGCGCGTTACTGGCCTCTGCCGGGGGATTCTGGGCCTGCTCTTTGTCGTTATTGATGGCGTTTACGGTGATGGCGGCGATGATGAGCAGGGCGCAGAGCATCATGACAAACACCACCGGCCGTCTCCTGCGGCGCTTCACCTTTTCAGCGATCTTCCGCTCCCGCTCCATGCTCTTGCCATACTGCACGGCGGGGGTAATGGGCCGCTTGGGCACCACCGGCTCCAGTTCGGGGTTTTTCTCCTCACGGAGCTGTACCACAGGAAGCTCCGGCGCAGGCTTCTCCTCCGGGGCTTTTTCGGGCGCTTTGGCCGGTTCTTCTTCCGGTTTTTCTACCGTTGATTCTTCGGGGTTTTCGGCTTCTTCGGCGGGTTCTTCCTCCTCCGCCTGTTTCGTCTCCCCTGTGGGCAGGAAAGCCTCGGGGATCTCGATCACCGGCGGTTCTGCCGTCTCCGGTTCTGCCTCTCCGGCAATTGGCGGGGCAGGCTCCTCTTCCTCCGGGGCAGCTTCGCTCTCCGCACCAGGCCCCTCCGCCGGGACGGCTTCTTCCGTGGCGGCAGGCTCTTCAATAACGAGAGCGCTTTCCTCCTCCGGGACAGGCTCATCCTCCTGGCCGCTCTTTTCAATGATGGACACCATCAGGCGCTCCACGTCGCTGAGCTGTTCCTCATCCTTGTTAAACAGCAGCTCCGAGCTGGGCCCGCCGTCCAGATAGCGGTTTTCCCCGCAGCTGTCCAGCATGGCCTTGATCTCGCCCACGCTCTTATACCGGTCGGCAGTCTTGAAGGCGGTGGCCTTGGCGATGATCTCCCCCAGGCGGCGTCCCGCGCGCTGAGGGGCCTTGAAGCTCTCCCCACTCATGCGGATGGCCCGGGCCTTTTCCTGCCCCTGTTCCGCAAAAGGAAGCGTACCGCCGCTGACGGCATAGTAGAGCAGCATACCCACGGCGTACACATCCGCCGCCGGGCTGGCCTGACCGTGCCAGAACAGCTCAGGGGCGATAAATTCCGCCTCCTGGCCCTCCCAGTCCCCGGTCTTTGCCGGGCCGATGGCAATATTCCCCTCTTCATCAAGGCTGATATTTTCCGGATACACGCCGCCCCGGTAATTCCCCGGCCCGGCGTCCTCCAAAATCTGCGCACAGAGCTTTGAACCAAAGGCGCAAAGCTCCCTGCGGCTGAATTGTGTTATCTTATCCCCCAGCACCTGCTGCGGATCAAATTTACTCTTTTTTTCCATGGGGTTTCCTCCCTGTTCGGCTGCTTATCTAATCGTATCACAGGCTTTTCCCTTCGTCAATCAGGAAGGTTTAAAAACCTTATTTTTCCATGTCGTCTGCTATGGCGTTGATTTTGTCCGCGTATTTTGCCAGTTCCTTGTTGGGCCTGCCCTCGCATTTCTTTGCCGCTTTCAGCAGGCGCTCCGCCGCGGCCACCAGCCGGGTAAAGGCGGCGCTGATCTTCCGTCCGCCGGGTGCGGCGGCCTTTTCAATGGGCTTGCCCTGGGTGATGCGCACAAAGCTGCCCGTCAGCAGGTCGAAGCTGGTGCCGCTGTAGGGCGCAAAGGCCTTATAGCCCAGCTCGTCGTTCAAACAGGCGGTGAAGCTGTCCGCCGCGTCCGGATCGCCGTGGTTGACGAACACCATTTGGGGCTTTTTCTCAAAACCGCTCAGCCAGGCGATGAGCCCGTTTTTGTCCGCGTGTCCGCTGACGCCGGGCAAGGCCGTGATCTCCGCGTTGACGTGGATATCCTCGTTAAAGAGCTTGACGTCCTTCACCCCGTCCACCAGCAGACGGCCCAGAGTGCCCACCGCCTGATAGCCCACAAACAGCACCGTGCACTCCGGCCGCCACAGGTTATGCTTCAGATGATGTCGCACACGTCCCGCGTCGCACATGCCGCTGGCCGAGATGATAACCTTGGGGGTCTTGTCCTCGTTGATGGCGATGGACTCCTCCTGAGACACGGCGACCTTCAGCCCCGGGAACACGATGGGGTTCACACCGGAGCGGATGACCCGGCGCATCTCCTCGTCTACAAATTCCGTGTCGCACTGCAGAAAGACATTGGTGGCCTCGATGGCCAGGGGACTGTCCACATAGACCGGAAAATCCCCGTGGCCGGTGACCAGGCCCTTTTCCTTGATCTCCCGGATAAAGTACAGCATCTCCTGGGTCCTGCCCACGGCAAAGGAGGGGATCACCATATTGCCGCCCCGGTCCAGCGTCAACTGTATTTTATCCGCCAGAGCGGAAACATAGTCCGGGCGCTCTTCGCAGTGGAGTCTGTCGCCGTATGTGGACTCGATCACCAGATAGTCCGTCTCCTTCACCTGCTGGGGGTCCTGGAGGATGGGCTGGTCGGTGTTGCCCACGTCGCCGCTGAAGGTGATCTTTCTGTGTTCGCCGCCCTCCGTCAGCCAGACCTCAATGGCGGCGGAGCCCAGAAGATGGCCCACATCGGTGAAGCGGACGGTGACGCAGTCGTTGACCTGCACCAGCGTATTGTAAGAGCAGGGGCGCATACAGCCCATCAACCCGGCCACATCGTCCAGATCATACAGCGGCTGGATCTCCGGCCCGCCGTTTCGGAGGGATTTACGGCTTTTCCACTCCGCTTCGGACATCTGGATGTGGGCGCTGTCGCGGAGCATGATATCGCAGAGGGAGCAGGTGGCCGCGCTGGCATAGACCGCGCCCCGAAAGCCGTTTTTGTACAGCAGCGGCAGATTTCCCGAGTGGTCGATATGGGCGTGGGTCAGCAGGACAAAATCCAGCCGGGAGGGATCCACAGGCAGCTTCTGATTTTCAAAAATGTCCTTGCCCTGCTCCATGCCGCAGTCCACAAGACCCATTTTGTCGCCTGCCTCAATAAGGGTACAGCTTCCCGTGACCTCATGGGCCGCGCCTAAGAACGTGACTTTCATACCTATCGCTCCTTCTGTTTTTTTGTTTTATTTTACACCAGACTTTTTTTCTTATCAATGCCTGTCACAAAAGTTTAATATTTGTAAAGTCGTGTATTTCCCGCTTTCCTATTAATTATTCTTAATTTGTCGTTTAAGGATAGATTTAGCAAAAGAAATATGTTAAGATACAAGGTGGAGAATTGAGCGAAACGGAGACGCCTCTATGAACAAGTATTTTATCCGAATCTTATCCCTGTTTTTGATCTTATCCCTGCTGCTGAGCCTTGCGGCCTGCTCCGGTCTGCCCGGCAAGGCGGAGCAGCCGGACCCGGTTCAGGAGTCCTCTGCCCCCGTGGAGGAGACGCCGGAGCCTTCTCCGGAAGTCACGGAGTCCCCGGAGGCTGTGTTCATCCCTGTGAGCATCAACGAGGTGATGGCCTCCAACAAGAGCACCCTGGCCGATGACAACGGGTTTTTCCCCGACTGGGTGGAGCTTTATAACTACGGCTCCGAGAGCGTCGATCTCTCCGGCTATTATCTCTGTTGCGGCGGTGAGCGCTGGGAAATCTCCGGCATCACCCTTGAGCCGGACGCCTACACGGTGATCTTCTGCAGCGGTGACAGCCGGGATGCCCGCCACAGCAGCTTTACCATTGCCAAGGAGGGGGCCACCCTGACCCTGGAGAGTGCCAGAGGCACGGTGATCGAGCGCTTTGACCTGCCTGCTTCCGGCTCGGACGAGAGCGTATACCGCAGCGAGATAGGCGATATCATCACCACCCGCTCCGCCACACCGGGCTTTGAAAACTCTACCGCCGGCTACGCACAGTATCTGGAAAGCCGGGTTTCGGACGGCCCCCTGGTCATCAGCGAGGTCATGGTCTATAACCAGTGGTATCTGCCCCAGAACGGGGAATATACCGACTGGGTGGAGGTCAAAAACATCTCCGGCAGCCCGGTGGAGCTCAGCGACTACTACCTGTCCGACAGCGGCAGCGACCGGGCCTTTTACCAGCTTCCCGCATACACTCTTCAGCCCGGTGAGAGCACCGTGATCCTCTGCTCCGATGAAGTGGAAAACGTGAACATTGCCCGCGCCGCCTTCGGTCTGAGCGCCGATAACGAGCAGCTCTATCTCAGCTATAAGGACGGCACGCTCATCGACTACGCCCATCTCCACGATATCCCCACCGGCTGCAGCTTCGGCCGTCTGGACGGCCAGAGCGGCTTTTTCCTCTTCACCTCCCCCACGCCCGGCAGCGACAACACCGGCGGGGCCAGAACCCGGGCGGATATGCCGGTGCTTCTGGGCAGCGACGGCGTATATAATAATGTAGACAGCGTGACCGTGGAACTGAGCGGCACCGGCACCATCTATTACACCCTGGACGGCAGCGCTCCCAGCACCTCCTCTTCGGTCTACACCGGGCCCATCACCCTCACCTCCACCACGGTGGTCAGAGCGATCAATACGGCGGAGGGCCAGCTTGACAGCGACACGCTGAATCTGAGCTTCATCATCAACGAAAACCACAGCCTGCCCGTGGTCAGCATTGTGGCCAATCCCGCCGACCTGTTCGGCGGCGGCAGCGGCATCTATTCCAACCCCAGCCTGGACAAAGAGGCGGAGGGCGCGGCCATGCTGTATGAAAACGGCAGCAGCTTCACCATCGACTGCGGCATCAAGCTCCATGGCGCCACCTCCAAGGTGGCCCAGAGCAAAAAATCCTTCAAGCTCTGCTTCCGCTCCCGCTATGACGGCGAGCTGAACTATAACCTGTTCGATAACGGCGTCACGGAGTTTTCCTCCATTCTGCTCCGCGCCGCCCAGGAGGACTACTACTCCACCCAGATGCGCGACAACATCATGCACCAGCTGGCCATCCAGTGCTTCCCGGAGCTGCCCGCGCAGGACTATAAATACGCTGTTTTGTACATCAACGGCCAGTATTGGGGCACCTACAACATCCGCGAAGCCCACTCCGCCGAGCATTACGCCAACCACTACGGCTACGACGCGGACACCGTGACCCAGTGGAAGGAGGCCTGGGACTCCAGCTCCGGCTTTGGAGAAGTCTACCGCTTCATTCAGGACCACAGTCTTTCCGTTGAGGAAAATTACAATTATGTGGCCGAGCACCTGAATATCGACAGCGTCATCGGCTGGGTCATTCTTCAGGCCTACTGCGGCAACTTTGATATGCACAGCCCCAACATGCGCTTTTACTACTCCACGGAGGATGACATACTCACCTTTGCCCTGGTGGATCTGGACCTGGGCTTCTTCCGGTATGAGATGTTCGACGGGCCCTTCCATTTCGGCTATGCCTATAACCAGCTGGCCTACAAGCTGCTGCAAAGCCCCATTTTCCAGAAGGAACTGGCCCGGCAGCTGGGCGAGGCGCTGACCGGCCCCATGTCCGACGAAAACGTGCTGGCCCTCATCGACCAGCTTGCCGACGAGCTGCGCCCGGAGATCGCCCGGGACAGGGAAAAATGGGGCGGCAGCCTTGAGCGCTGGGAGTCTATGGTGCAGGATCTGCGGGACTATGTGACCCGTGCCGGCGGCCGGGCCAAGCTGATGGTGAAATCCCTCTACGGTCAAGTCAGCCTTACCGACGCGGAAAAACAGGAATATTTCGGCGAGGTAAAATAAAGGTATCATAAAGATAATTAACATCCCCGGTTCGGAATGAACCGGGGATGTTTCTTTCATATGGTTTTCTTCTACATACCAAAAAGGCTGATCTGGCTGCTCTCGGGCATATCGCCCAGGGCGCCCAGGGCTTTCAGCTGCTCCAGGTGGGTCTGGCTGACCTTGGGGCAGGCCCGGCCCAGCTCCTCCATGGAGATAAATTTCTCTCCCGTCTCCTTGCAGCGGGCCAGGTCCAGTGCCGCCGTCTCGCCCAGGCCGGAGATGGACACAAAGGGCGGGCGCAGCTGCTTGTCGTCCACGATGAGAAACTTGGTGGCGTCAGACTGGTACAGGTCGATGGGGGCAAAGGAAAAGCCCCGCATATTAAACTCGTACACCGCCTCCAAAGTCACCAGCAGGTCCTCCTCGTTGGCGGTCAGATCCGATCTGCGGCGCATTTCGTTGATCTTGCGGCGCACCGCGTCGGTGCCGCCGGTCATCATGGCCGCGTCAAAGCCGCCCTTCTGGCTGCGGCGGTAGAAATAGGCGCTGTAGAAGGCCAGGGGCTCATGCACCTTGAACCAGGCGATGCGGAAGGCCATCATCACATAGGCCACCGCGTGGGCCTTGGGGAACAGGTAGGCGATCTTGCGGCAGGACTCGATATACCAGTCCGGCACGCCCAGATCCCGCATCTGCTTTTCCGCGTCGCCGGGGAACTCGCCGCTCTTTTTCACCTTGCCCTTACGCACGGCCTCCATGGTCTTGAAGGCCAGGGAGGGCTCCATGCCCTTGGCAATCAGGTAGAGCATAATATCGTCGCGGCAGCCCACGGTCTCGTTGACGGTGGCAATGCCGTTGACGATCAGCTCCCGGATATTGCCCGCCCACACGTCGGTGCCGTGGGAGAAGCCGGACAGGCGCACCAGGGTGTCAAACTGCCTGGGCTGGGTCTCCACCAGCATCTGGCGGGTAAAGCCGGTGCCGAACTCCGGGATGCCGATGGTGCCGGTCCTGCCGATGATGGGGTCGTCCTCCGGCAGACCCAGCACGGCGGGGCTGATGAAGATGGACATGGTGTCCGGGTCGGAGAGCAGAATCTTTTTCGCGTCTATGCCGGTGGCGTCCTCCATCATGCGGATCATGGTGGGGTCATCATGGCCCAGCTCGTCCAGCTTCAGGAGGTTTGCCTCCATGCAGTGATATTCAAAATGGGTGGTGATGATGTCGCTGTTGGGGTCGTCCGCCGGGTGCTGCACCGGGCAGAAGTCCGTCACGTCCATGTCCTGGGGAATGACCACCAGGCCGCCGGGGTGCTGGCCCGTGGTGCGCTTGATGCCCACCAGGCCCAGAGTCAGCCGGTTTTCTTCCGCCTTGGTGACCTTTCGGTTCCGCTCCTCCAGATATTTCTTCACATAGCCGAAGGCGGTCTTTTCCGCCAGGGTGCCGATGGTGCCGGCGCGGAACACATGGTCCGGGCCGAACAGGGTCTCGGTGTATTTATGGGCCTTGGCCTGGTACTCGCCGGAGAAGTTCAGGTCGATATCCGGGGTCTTTTCATTGCCCGGGAAACCCAGGAAGGTCTCAAAGGGGATGTCGAAGCCGTCCTGATTCATCAAGGTACCGCAGTCGGGGCAGTTTTTCGGGGGCATGTCCGCGCCGCAGCCGTAGCTGCCGTCGGTAATGAACTCGCTGTGGCAGCACTTGGGGCAGACATAGTGGGGCGGAAGGGAGTTGACCTCCGTGATGCCGGACATGTAGGCCACAATGGAGGAGCCTACGCTTCCCCGGCTGCCCACCAGATAGCCGTTTTCCAGAGAGTTCTGCACCAGCTTCTGGGCGCTCATGTAGATCACGTCGTAGTTGTGGTCCAGGATGGTGTTCAGCTCCACGTCCACACGCTCCTGGACGATGGCCGGCGGGTTTTCGCCGTAGATGCGGTGCATTTTGCTGTAGACCAGGTCCTTCAGATCCTCCGCCGAGTGCTCGATTTTGGGCGGGAACAGGTCCTTGGGCAGCAGCTCGATCTCCTCCACCTGGTCCGCGATGGCCCGGGTGTTGGTGATGACCACCTCTTTCGCCGTCTCCTCCCCCAGATACAAGAACTCCGCCAGCATTTCCTCCGTATTCCGGAAGAAGATGGGGCAGTCCCGGTCCGCGTCGGAGAATTTTTTGGCCGCCTGAAGGATCTTGCGAAACTGCTCGTCCTCCGCGTCCAGGAAATGGACGTCGCTGGCGGCGATAACGGGCTTACCCAGCTTCCGGCCCAGCTCCAGGATGGTGCGGTTATAATCCTGCAAGACCGTCTCGTCCCTGACCCGGCCGTTTTCTATCAGGAAGGCATTGTTGCAGATGGGCTGGATCTCCAGATAGTCGTAAAGCTCTGCGATCTTTTCCAGTTCTTCTTCCGGCGCGCCGTTCATCACCGCGCCGTACAGCTCGCCCATGCCGCAGGCCGAGCCGATGAGCAGTCCCTCCCGGTGCTGCAAAAGCAGACTCTTGGGGATGGTGGGGCTGCGGTGGAAATATTTCAGGTAGGACTGGGAGATCATCTCGTACAGGTTTTTCAGTCCCGTCCTGTTTTTGGCCAGCATGACCATGTGGTAGGTCTTGGCCACGTCCGTGCGGCGCAGGGAGTGGTAGACCGTCTCGATATCGTCCACGGTGCGGGCGCCCTGGGCCGTCAGCATGGGCAGGAATTTGCCCATGATCCGGGCCGCCACCAGGGCGTCATCCGAGGCCCGGTGGTGATTGAACTTGGGCAGACCCAGGTGGTTGGACACCGTGTCCAGCTTGAAGCGCTTCAGCTCCGGCAGCAGGGCCTGGGACAGGGCCAGGGTGTCCAGAAACACAGGGCTGAACTTGATCCCGTGCCGCCGGGAGGCGGCGGACATGAAGCCCACGTCAAAATGGGCGTTGTGGGCAATGATGGGCCTGTCCCCGGCAAAGTCGATGAACATGCGCATGGCCTCATCCTCCAGAGGCGCTCCCGCCACGTCGCTGTCCTTGATGCCGGTCAGCTCCGTAATGTCGGGGGGGATGTGCGTCTGGGGATCCACAAAGGTGTTGAACACCTCTTTAATTTCGCTGCCGGAGAAGATGACCGCGCCGATCTCGGTCATGCGGTCGTTCATGGCGTTCAGGCCGGTGGTCTCAATATCAAAGGCCACAAATTCCGTGTCCAGGGGCAGCTTGCTCTTGCCCATGACGGCGCTGTTGCCGTCCATGTCGTTCACATAGTAGGCTTCCAGACCGTAGATGATCTTGACGCCGTGCTTTTTTCCCGCCTTCCACATGTCCGGGAAGGCCTGGGCCACGCCGTGGTCGGTGACGGCGATGGCGGGCATGCCCCAGTAGGCCGCCCGCTTGACGATGGCCGCCGGGTCCGTCAACGCGTCCAGGGCGGAGAAACGGGTGTGCATGTGCAGCTCCACCCGCTTTTCCGGGGCGTTGTCCGGGCGGATGTGCCGCTTGCCCTTCATAATGTTCCGGGGGTCCAGCACCATGTCCTCATCGTACTTGCTGTAAATGATCTCGCCCTGGATCACCAGATGGTCGCCCTCGGCGATTTTGCTGATGATGGACTGGTCGTCATCAGAGCGGAGAAAGCGGGAGACCCGCACGGAATTGGTCCGGTCGGTGATGTCAAAGCACAGCACCGCGCCGCCCTTTTTCACCGTTCGGCTGGTGACAGCCACCACATCGCCCTCCACGGTCACCTTGCCGGATTCCAGGGTCAGCAGCTCCATGGGGATGGGCTTTTGCTTGATGGTCCTGCCCATGAGCACGTCGCCCTTGGGCGCGCCGGAGGCGGCGGAGGCTGTGGGCGTGTATGTGGGGGCCTGGGCCGAAGCCTTCTGCCTGGGGTAGTCGGCCATCAGCTCCGCGCTGCTCAGGCCGTAATCCTCCCGGAGCCGGTCGATCAGAATGCTCTCCTCTGCCGGGGAGGGCATGGCAACAAACCAGGCACAGACGGACATAGTCCTTGCGGACATGTCCACCTGCACCTGGGTCACATAGGCCTTATCCAGCCCGCCGCAGCTTGCGCCAAGGTCGCCGCAGCCGGGAAAAATGGTCAAAAACGGGGTGTGCTGTTCGCTCATTGTCTGTCCTCGTCGCTCTCGATCAGTTCCATCAGCGCCTGGCACAGGCGCTCATAGGGATAGGTGCCCACCACCTGTCCCTTTTTGAAGATCAGTCCCTTGTCCTTGCCGCCGGCAATGCCGTAGTCCGCCTCCCGGGCCTCGCCGGGGCCATTGACCACGCAGCCCATCACCGCCACGGTGATGTCTCTGTCCATGCCGGACACCAGGCTCTCCACCTGCTTTGCCAGGCCGATCAAATCGATCTCCGTTCTGCCGCAGGTGGGGCAGGAGACAAACTTCACGCCGCCGGTCCGCAGACCAGCCGCCTTCAAAATGGCAATGCCGGCCCTGACCTCCTCCACCGGGTCCGCGGTGAGGGAGACGCGGATGGTGTCCCCGATCCCCTCGCTGAGAAGGGTGCCGATGCCCACGGCGGACTGGATGGTGCCGTTCCAGGCGGTGCCCGTCTCGGTCACACCCAGGTGCAGGGGATAAGCAAAGCATTCGGAGGCCATACGGTAGCTTGCGATGGTCAGGGGCACGGAGGAGGCCTTCATGGACAGGCAGATATCGTCAAAGCCGAATTTGTTCAGCAGCGCCACATGTCCCCTGGCGCTCTCCGCCATAGCCTCCGGGCAGGGATGGCCGTACTTTTCCAGCAGCCGGTGTTCCAGGCTACCCGCGTTGACGCCGATGCGAATGGGGATGTTTCTGGCCCGGCAGGCCTCTGCCACGGCCTTCACGTTCTCCTCCCCGCCGATGTTGCCGGGGTTGATGCGGATCTTGTCGATGCCCCGCTCGGCGCAGATCAGGGCCAGCCGGTAGTCAAAGTGGATATCCGCCACCAGGGGAACATCCACCTGTTCTTTGATGGCGGAGATGGCCTCGGCGGCGCGCTGATCGGGCACCGCAAGGCGCACGATCTCACAGCCTGCGGCCTGAAGGCGCTTGATCTGGGCTACGGTGGCCTCCACATCCCAGGTCTTGGTATTGCACATGGACTGGACCGTGACGGCGCTGCCGCCGCCGATTTCCAGTCCGCCCACGTTGATTTTTTTCGTCATTTTTCTTTCCATTATCCTGTCACGATCCTGATAATATCATTGAGCATCACGAAGGCCATCAGCGCCAGCAGCAGCACCATGCCCGCCGCGTGGATATAGCCCTCGTACTTGGGGTTGAGCTTTTTTCTTGTCACGGTCTCGATCACCCAGGTGACCAGCAGCAAAAACACCCTGCCGCCGTCCAGGGCGGGGATGGGCAGCATGTTCATCACCGCCAGGTTCACCGCGATAAAGGCGCCGAAATAGAAGATGCTGTACAGGGCGTCCGCCACGGAGGCCGCCTGCTGGCCGGTCTCCGCCATCATATCCACAATGCCCACCGGGCCGGACAGGTCCTTCACGCCCACATTGCCGCTGACCAACTCCTGCAAACTCATCCAGACCATGCGGGCAAATTCCATGCAGCTGTACCAGGCGTTTTTCAGCTTTGCGCCCAGGGTGGCCTCGTCATAGCCGAAGTAGAAGCCGTACATCTTGTTCTGCTGGCCCTCGTACTGGAGGGGGACCATTTCAAAGTTTTCCAGCTTCACCTTTTTCCCGTCGCGGATGACGACAATGTCGTAAGTGCCGTCGCCCTTGGAGAGAAATTCCGACACATTGTAGTACTGGTAGACCCGCTTGCCGTCGATGCTGTAAAAGCGGTCGCCCTCATGCAGGCCCTGTTCGCTCTCATAGGGGCAGCCCTCCATGAAGTCCGTCAGCACCGGGGCGCGGAAGGCCGCGGCGTTGGAATAGAGGATCAGAACGATCACAAGACCCAGCAGGAAGTTCATAAAGGAACCTGCCGCCAGGATGATGACCCGCTTCCAGGCCGCCTGATTGGTAAAGGCCCTGGGGTCGTCGGAGCTCTCGTCCTCCCCGGCCATGGCGCAGAAGCCGCCGAAGGGGACGCAGCGCAGGGAATATTCCGTCTCTCCTTTTTTCTTTTTGAAGATGGCGGGGCCCATGCCGATGGCAAACTCCTCCACCCGCACGCCGCAGGCTTTGGCGGCGGCAAAGTGGCCCAGCTCATGGACGGCGATCAGCACGCCGAACAGTAAAATTGCGATGAGAATGTATAATGCGGTCATTTTTTAACTTGCTCCAAAACATAGGCTCTGGCGGCGGCGTCCGCCTCCAGAATGGTCTCCAAATCGGGGTTTTGCACCACGCCCACGGCCTCGATAGCCCCGGCGGCGGCGTCATAGATCCGGTTGTAGCCCAGCGCATGGCGCAAAAACAGGCCCACGGCCACTTCGTTTGCCGCGCTCATCACGCAGGGGGCGGTGCCGCCGGTGCGGGCGGCATCCATGGCCAGCTTCAGGCAGGGGGTCTTTTCAAAGTCGGGGGCTTCAAACGTCAGGTCTTTCAGCTTGGTGAAGTCCAGCCGCTCAAACATGGATTCCTGCCGCTCCGGGTAGGTCAGGGCCAGCTGGATGGGCAGGCCCATGTCGGGCACGCCCATCTGGGCGATCACTGTGCCGTCAACCAGCTCCACCATAGAGTGTATGACGCTCTGGGGGTGGATCACCACCTGAATGTCATCCGGCGATACAGAGAAGAGATGCATGGCCTCGATAAACTCCAGGCCCTTGTTCATCATGGTGGCGCTGTCCACGGAGATTTTGGCCCCCATGCTCCAGTTGGGGTGCTTTACGGCCTGCTCCGGGGTGACGTTTTCCAGCTCCCGGCGCGCTTTCCCCCGGAAGGGGCCGCCGGAGCCGGTGAGCAGGATCTTTCTCAGCTCGCCCTTTTTCCGGCCCATCAGGCACTGGAAAATGGCGGAGTGCTCCGAGTCCACGGGCACGATCTCCGCGCCCTTCTCCGCTGCCCGGGCCATAACGATGTCCCCGGCGCAGACCAAAGTCTCCTTGTTGGCCAGGGCAATGCGCTTTTTTTCGTCGATTGCGGCCAGGGTGGGGCGCAGGCCCACCGCGCCGGACACTGCCGTCACCACGCAGTCACTCTCCTCCAGCGTGGCGGCCTCGATCAGGCCCTCCATGCCAGAGCCTACGCGGATATCCGTGTCCGCCACGGCGATTTTGAACTGCTTTGCCGCCGCCTCGTCGTACACCGCCACAAATTTGGGGTGAAGCCGCCGGGCCTGCTCCTCCAGCAGGTCGATTTTTCTGTTCGCTGTCAGCGCGGCCACGGGCATGTTGATGTGCTCCGCCACCGCGATGGTCTGCCGGCCAATGGAGCCGGTGCAGCCCAGTATGGAAATGGCTCTAACCATATTCTATTCCTCTTTATCTTATCTTCAGCGTCTTTAAATAAGTCTTATGCCCATCGCTGACCCGGAAGCTCTCCAGGGCCTTTTGAATGGCCTTGTTGTGCACCCAGGGGTCCAGCCGCCGGTTTTCGAGATACGGCAGCGCCGCCTCGTATTGCTTTGCCAGGGCCGTGGCGAAATACCAGGCGATCATCATATTTACATAGTATTCCTCACTGCGGATGTCCGATACCAGGCTCAGATATTCCTCCCGGAAATCTTCGTCCATAAAGTGGCTCATCAGCATGCCTATGCCAAAGCGCCGGGTATAACACCGCTCTGAGGCGATCCAGGAGCGGATATGGAGCAGAAGGGCCTGCTTGTTTTTGCGAAACACCCCGGGGCTCATCTGGTCGCAGGTGGCCCAGTTGTCCACATAGGGCAGGAAATCCTCCACCGCCTGTACGCAGGCTTCAAAATCCTTCATCTCGCAGAGAAGGAAGGCGTGGAGGTTGTTCTCTTCAAAAAATTCGTGGGGCAGCGCTTTCAGAAATTCCTCTGCCTGGCCGCTGCCCCGAAGGGTCTTTGCCAGCTTCCGCAGCGCCGGCGTGCGCACGCCGATGACGCGCTCCGGGGCCACATTGGGGATGAGTCTTGCCTGAAAGGCGGCAAACTTCTCGTCCCGGAGGGAAAAAAGGGTCTCTCTGATGCTCATTTGACCTTGCCAAAGCGCCGGTCACGGCGCTGATACTCGGCAATGGCCTTGTCAAGCTCGGTGCTTGTAAAGTCCGGCCACAGCACGTCGGTAAAATAAAACTCCGAATAGGCGCACTGCCACAGCAGGAAATTGGAGATCCGCTGCTCCCCGCCGGGGCGGATGAGCAGATCCGGGTCACTGATGCCCGCGGAGTACAGATAATTGCCGAACTGCTCCTCCGTAAGCTCGCCGGTGACCCTGCCTGCGGCATAGTCCTCAGCATAGCGCCGGGCGGCGCTGACGATCTCGTTCCTGCCGCCGTAGTTTAAGCAGATATTGGCCTGAAAGCCCTCATAGCGGGAGGATATCTCATCGGTCTTTGCCACTAACTTCTGGAGCTTGGGGGACAGGCCGCTGACGTCCCCGAACACCTTCATGCGGATATGATCCCGCTCCATGGTGCTGATGGCCTCGTTCAGATAGCGCTCAAGCAGCTTCATGATGGTCCTGACCTCGTCCTCCGGCCGCTGCCAGTTCTCGGTGGAGAAGGCGTAGACCGTCAGATACTCCACGCCGATGTCCCTACAGTAGGTGGCGATTTTCCGGAAATTCTCCGACCCGGCGGCGTGGCCCGCCGTTCTGGGCAGGCCCCGTTTCTTGGCCCAGCGCCCGTTGCCATCCAGGATGATGGCAATATGGCGGGGAATGCCGGACTGCTCCGGCTCCCCCGCCTTATTATTGTTTCTGTCCTCAGCCATTATATTTCCGTAAGCTCTTTTTCTTTCTTCTCGGTGATCTTGTCGATCTCCTTGATGTAATCGTCGGTCAGCTTCTGGATGTCCTTCTCGGCGATCTTGTAGTCGTCCTCGGTGATCTCAGAGGCCTTCTGCTGCTTCTTGAACTTTTCGATGGCGTCCCGGCGGATGTTGCGGATGGCCACCTTGGACTCCTCGCCGTACTTCTTGGTCTGCTTTGCCAGCTCTTTACGTCTCTCCTCGGTGAGCGGGGGGAACACCAGGCGGATCATGCGGCCGTCATTCTGGGGGTTGATGCCCAGCTCGGAGGCCAGAATGGCCTTTTCAATGCCCTTGAGCACAGAGCCGTCCCAGGGCTGGATGACCAGAGAGCGGGGGTCGGGGGTGGAGATAGAGGCCACCTGCTGGATGGGGGTGGGCACGCCGTAGTAATCCACCTGGATCTGGTCCAGCACAGAGGCGTTTGCCCGGCCTGCGCGGATGGTAGCCAGCTGAGCAGTCAGCGCATCGCAGGTTTTTTTCATTTTGGATTCAAATTCTTTGTAATCTGACATGATGATACCTCCGGTAATTTATAGTGTAAAAAATTTTTATCTTACTGTGGTGCCGATCTTCTCGCCCTGAAGCACGCGGACGATGTTTTCCGGCTCGGCCAGGCCAAAGACGATGACAGGGATGCTGTTATCCATGGCAAGACTGGTGGCGGTGGTGTCCATGACGGCCAGGTGGCGGGCCAGGACCTCGTCATAGCTGATCTCGTCGAACTTTACCGCGTCGGGGTTCTTGCGGGGGTCGTCGCTGTATACGCCGTCGATGTTCTTGGCCAAAAGGATAGCGTCGGCGTGGATCTCCGCTGCGCGGAGGACCGCCGCCGTGTCGGTGGAGAAGAAGGGCTGGCCGGTGCCGCAGGCGAAAAGGACGATGCTGCCCTTTTCCATGTATTCAATGCTCTTCTGGGTGCTGTACCGCTCGCCCACGCCCTGGATATCCACGGCGGTCTGGACTCTGGCGTCCGCGCCGATCTGCTTGAACACGTCCGCTACGGCCAGACAGTTCATGGCGGTGCCCAGCATACCCATGCGGTCCGCGCTGACCCGCTCCACCTTCCCGGCGCCGTCCTTTACTCCGCGCCAGAAGTTGCCCGCGCCGATGACGATAGAAGTCTCTACCCCCATCTCAGCACAGCGCTTCACCGTCTGACATACCTTTGTGACAAAGTCAAAATCAAAGCCGGTCTTTTTCTCCCCGGCAAGGGCCTCGCCGCTGATTTTGATGACTACACGCTTATAAACAGGCTTTTCCATGGCTGGACCTCCTTGAAAATACAGTATACCCATGATGGCCGCACCCACAGTCACTGCTCAAGTAAACGATGATTAAATCGGCAAGAGCGGATCGCGAGAAAATTTACGTTCTGATGATGCCAGTTTTTCGCAGGAATACTTTGTGTATTGCAAGAAAAAGTGACGAAATCAGGGCGTAAATTTTCCGGGAGCCGCCGAAGGCGATTTATTCAGCGTTTACTCAAGGCACAGCGGCTGAAAACACAGCAGAATTACTCATTCTAAGAGATTTTACCACAGCACAGTCTTTTTGACAATTCCCAAATGACAAAATATGCGGAGCGGAGAGCGTATAATTTGCTCATGCAAGTGATCTATGTAGACAGTCTGTTTTTCCTCAACCTCTGTATCGACTATCTTCTCTGCCTTGTCTCCGCCAGAGTGTGCGGCCTGGTTCTGAAACGGCTCCGGTATCTGCTGGCCGCACTGATCGGCGCCTGCTATTCGGTGGCTGTTTTCCTGCCGGGTCTGGACTTTCTGGCATCCCCGCTCTGTAAGCTCGCTGCGGCGCTGCTGATGGGGCTTGCCGCCTTTGGGGGAGAGGCAAAAATGCTGCGCTGCTGCGCGGTGTTCTTGTCGGTATCCGCCGCCTTCGGCGGGGCGGTGTGGGCCATATCCCTGGCAGGGGGAGGCGTCTACGATGACAGAGCCTATCTTCCCGTCAACCTGCGGGTGCTGGTGCTGTCCTTCGCCTTGTGCTACGGCGGAATAAGCCTTCTGTTTCGCCGCAGGGCAAAGCTTATGGATCAGCGCCGCGTCCAGGTCCGGCTGGTCTTTCTGGGCCGGGAGAGCCAATTTATGGCTCTGCTCGACACCGGGAACAGTCTCTCCGACCCGGTCAGCGGCAAGGCGGTGATGGTGGCGGGGCTTCACGCTCTGCGCCCGGTGCTGGGTCAGGCGGCGGAGATCTTTTCCTCCGCCACTCCGGTGGACGCGCTGGAGCTCCTGTCCCGGCTGCCGGAATATGCGGGGAAATTCCGTCTCATCCCCTACGCCGCCGTGGGCGTGGCGGGGATGCTGCCGGTCTTTACCCCGGAGCTGCTGACCATCGACGGGAAAGAGGAAAAAGAGCTGCTTGTTGCCGTCTCCCCAACCGCCGTGGGGGACGGCTTTGAAGCTGTGATTTAATGGAAAGGGATTATTTAATGTTATGTAAACCGCAAATCATATTTCTCAAGGACAGGATCCTGAACATATTGGGGATAGAACCCTCCCCGGTTTTTTATATCGGCGGCAGCGACACCCTGCCGCCGCCGCTGGAAAGGGAGGACGAGGAGCGGGCGATCAGCGCCCTGGAAAGAGGAGATGAAGCGGCGCGGCAGGAGCTCATTGAGCACAATCTGCGCCTGGTGGTGTACATCTCCAAGCGCTTTGAAAACACCGGCATCAACATTGAGGACCTGATCTCCATCGGCACCATCGGTCTCATCAAGGCGGTGAACACCTTCAAGTCGGGCAAAAACATCAAGCTGGCCACCTACGCCTCCCGCTGTATCGAAAACGAGATTTTGATGTATCTGCGCAAAATCAGCACCCAGCGCACGGAGATCAGCTTTGACGAGCCGCTGAACACCGACTGGGACGGAAACGAGCTGCTGCTGTCCGACATTCTGGGCACCGATGACGACGAGGTGTACCGCCCGCTGGAGGACGACGCGGACAAACAGATGCTGATGGAGGCCATAGACAGCCTGTCCGAGCGGGAGCGCAGCATCATTCTGATGCGTTTCGGCCTGCCCGGCGGAAAGGAGTACACCCAAAAGGAGGTGGCGGACAAAATGGGTATCTCCCAGAGCTACATCAGCCGCCTGGAGAAGCGGATCATTGACCGGCTGCGGAAGGAGATGCTGCGGCAGATGCAGTGCTGAGAAGCGCTTGTCAAAGGGGCCGTGTACACAAAATCACCCTGTCATTCTGAACCGCGCAGCGGTGAAGAATCCCGTGAACAGGACAGCCAGCGTAACTGGACGGGATCCTTCGTCGGTTCCCTCCTCAGGATGACACAAAAACCTCCCTGTCATTCTGAACCGCGAAGCGGTGAAGAATCCCGTGAACAGGACAGCCAGCGTAACTGGACGGGATCCTTCGTCGGTTCCCTCCTCAGGATGACACAAAAACCTCCCTGTCATTCTGAACCGCGAAGCGGTGAAGAATCCCGTGAACAGGACAGCCAGCGTAACCGGACGGGATCCTTCGTCGGTTCCCTCCTCAGGATGACACAAAAACCACCCTGTCATTCTGAACCGCGCAGCGGTGAAGAATCCCGTGAATAGAAGTACCATGCGTAACCATACGGGATCCTTCGTTCAGGATGACACGTTGATTTGCAGGCTCAGGATGACACAAATTTCTCTGTCTCAGAATGGAAGCGGATTTTGGATATGGCACGGCTTGTCAAAGGGACCAAAGGCGGGTATAATGGGGCTATCTTCCCAATGGAGGAAAAATAATGGATATTTTTGACCTGATCGGCCCTATTATGGTTGGCCCCTCCAGCTCCCACACGGCTGGCGCCGTGCGCATCGGACTGGTGTCCCGGAAGCTGCTGGGCGAGGACGTGCAGCGGGCGGAGCTGTATCTCCACGGCTCCTTTGCCGATACCGGCGCGGGCCACGGCACGGACAAGGCCCTGATTGCGGGGCTTTTGGGCATGGAGCCAGACGACGAGCGCATCCCCCACAGCTTTGCCTACGCGGAAAAAGCCGGGCTGGAATTTTCCTTTGGCGTGACGGAGCTGCGCGCCGCCCACCCCAACAGCGTTCTGCTGAAGCTTTGGGGCAAAAGCGGCGCGGAGCTGGAGGTCGTGGCCGCCTCCGTGGGCGGCGGGCGGATACAGATCCGCCGTCTTGGCGGCATGGAGACCTGCTTTTCTGCTGAGCAGCCCACCCTCATCATCAAAAACGAGGACCAGCCCGGCAGCGTGGCCGACGTGTCCCGGGTGCTGGCCCAGCGGGGCATCAACATCGGCACCTTCCGGGTAAACCGGGACGGGCGGGGCGGCTGCGCCGTGATGGTCATTGAGTGCGACGCACCCATCGGTCAAGACGTGGTAAACTATATCAGCAGCCTGCCCGGCATTCTGGGCGCGGTCTGTATCAACTGAGGGAGGGACGCGAATGATTTTCTACTCCATTGAACAGCTTTTGCAGGAGGCAGAGAGCCGCGCCCTGCCCCTCTGGCAGCTGATCCTGGACACCTCTTCCGAGGAGAGCGGCATCAGCCCGGAGCAGTCCTGGGACATGATGGCCCAGCGGCTTCAGGCCATGCGCCTGGCGGACAGCTCCTACGACCCGGCCCAGCGTTCCAAGAGCGGCCTCAGCGGCGGGGACGGGGAGAAAATGCGGCTTCATTATGAAAGCGGCAAGTCCATCTGCGGGGAGTTTATCGGCTCTGTCCTCTCCGCCGCGCTGCGCATGGGCGAGTGCAACGCCTGTATGCACCGGATCGTGGCCGCACCCACGGCAGGGGCCTGTGGAGTCCTGCCCGCGGTGCTGCTGCCCTACGGGGAAAAATACGGTCTGAAGGACGACGCGCTGATCCGCGCCCTGTACGTCTCCGCCGGCTTTGGGGCGGTGATCGCCCAGCGGGCCTCCATCTCCGGGGCGGAAGCCGGCTGTCAGGCGGAGATCGGCTCTGCCTCCGCCATGGCCGCCGCCGCGCTGGTGTATCTCCACGGCGGAAATAACGGGCAGATGGCAAACGCGGTGGCTATCGCCCTGAAAAACATGATGGGGCTGGTCTGCGACCCGGTGGCGGGCCTTGTGGAGGTCCCCTGCGTCAAGCGAAACGCGGCGGGGGCCATGAACGCCCTGTCGGCGGCGGAGCTGGCTCTGGCGGGTATCGTCTCCCGCGTCCCCGTGGATGAGGTCATCGACGCCATGCGCGCGGTGGGCGAAGCCCTGCCCTCCTCCCTGCGGGAGACCGGCCGGGGCGGCATCGCCGCAAGTCCTTCCGCTGTGGCCTTCCGTGAAAAGTTCTTTGGTAAAAAATAGAGCAGATTGCCCAAAAAACCTGCCCTGTATATTTGGTCAAAAATGAAGAAAATCTTTTTTCCCTTTGACAAATCCCTTTTTCCTTGTGTATAATCCACCACCAGAAAAACAAATTTTGCGAAAACAGCGTGTCGCCCCGGCGTAATTCCAGCTGCCGGGGCGGCACTTTTTTGTTTTCCAGGGAGGTCAATTATGGGTAAAACAAGAGGGGAAAAAATCGTATTCGGCATTCTCATGTCCGTCACCATGGCCATCGGCATGGAGGTCTACAATGTGGCCATAAAAATGGGTTATAACACCATGCCCGGGGGCCTGAGCAACATGGTCAACCAGGTCTTCCCCGACGCGCTGGTGGAGGCCTCGACTATGTGGATCTTCGTATTTTTGTTCTCCAATCTCTGGGGCAACCGGCTGGGTCACGCGCTGGCGGCTAAGGTCATCCGTCCGGAGCAGGACAATCCCTTTTTCATCACTCTGATGATCTCCTCCTGCACGGTGCTGGTGATGTGCCCCACCATGAGCATGGTGGCCGCGATCCTTTTTAACGTCATTCTGGCCGGAAACCCCGTAAGCCAGCTGCCCGCCATATGGGTGGGTACCGTAATCAAGAATTTTCCCATGGCGCTGCTGTGGAACCTGTTTGCCGCCGGCCCCTTCTCCCGGCTGGTCCACGGGAAAATCTTCCGTCATTGAGATGAAAAAGTCCTTGCGCAGCAGCGCAAGGACTTTTTCCATTTTGTAATTTTCTTCTGCCGCTCAGACGCCGTAGAGCAGGTCGGGTACGATGGTGATAAGAACGGGGCAGAAGGTAAGCAGAAGCAGGACCAGGATCAAACAGATGATAAATGGCCAGACTTCTTTCAGGAAATCGCTTACGGGGCAGCCGGTGATGCCGCAGGTAGTAAACATCATGGAGCCGAAGGGCGGAGTGATGCCGCCCACCATGATGTTGACGATCATGACCAGGCCAAAGTGGATGGTGTCCACGCCCAGCTTCTGTGCCACAGGCAGCAGCAGCGGCGTGGTGATCATCAGGCAGGCGCCGCCTTCCAGGAACATACCCATAACGAGCAGAACCAGGTTGCACAGCATCAGGAACACATACTTATTGCTGGTCAGATTCAGTATAGCGGTAGCAACGATCTTGGGGATGTTGACCCAGCTGAGATACTGGCCGAACACACTGGCAGAGACCATGATCAGAACCACGCTGGAGGTACCGGCAATGGTGTCCATCAGGATGGGGATAAAGTGCTTTTTGAAGCTCAACTTCCGGTAGAACAGGCCGCCGACGATAAAGCAGTAGATAACGGCAACAGCGCCGCCCTCAGAGGGAGTGAACATACCCATACGCATACCGATGATGATGCCGAAGGGGAAAGCCAGACCCCAGAAGGAGATGAACAGCTGCTTGAGGATTTCGGTGACCTTGGGGAACTTGTCCCTGGTCTTGGGGTAATTGCGCTTGTGGGAGATGATCGCCACAGCGACCATCATGGACAGGGCCATCAGGATGCCGGGCACATAGCCGGCTGCGAACACCTTGCCCAGGGAGGTCTGTGCCAGCAGGCAGAAGATGATCAGGTTGACTCCGGGAGGAATAACGGGCGTCGCCGCAGATGAGGCCGCAGTGATGGCGGCGGAGAAGGCTTTGGAATAGCCGCGCCTCTCCATCTCGGGGACCAGCATCTTGGACTGCATGGCGCAGTCGGCGTTGGCGGAACCGGAGCAGCCGCCCATCAGCATACTGAGCAGTACGTTGACCTGGGCAAGGCCGCCCTTCATGTGGCCCGTCACACATTCGCAGAAGTCCATAAGCTTTTCACTTATGCCGCCGAAGTTCATTACCGAACCGGCCATAATGAAGAAGGGTATGGCCAGCATGGAGAAAGACTGGGTGGAGTTCATGACCTTCTGCAAAATCAGCCAGGGCTGAGAGGTGGTGTCGATAAACAGGAAGTAGAAGAAGGTGGCGCCGAAAAGGGAGTACACGATGGGCATGCCCATAAAGTACAGGATAAATACCAGGAATATGGGGACCAGATCAATAAATGTCAATGTCATCAGAAGTTACCCCCTTCCACCTGGTATCCGGCTTCATCTTCCGGTTTGGGTTTTCTTTTGATAATATGGAGCCTGTCGGTCAGCAGGAAATAGACGGAATAAATCGTGGAGAGACAAAAGCCGATAGGCACGGCAATGCCGATCCACCACTTGGGGAAACGAAGTATATCAGAAACATAGGGCTTATAGACACCGCGGACATAGATCAGATTATACACATACTGGGCACTAATCACGGTGAGCATGATCAGGACAAGCAGCTCAAGGATACTGATGACATCCTGAACGATAGCCTTTGTCTTGCCATGCATCAGATTGACTACAATGTCAACACCCAGATGGGCATGCTTGCGGTATGCATATGCGCTGCCAATGAATACAGTCCATACGAATAAGCCGGTAACCACCTCGTCATTCCACTGGAGAGGATGGTTGAGGAAGTACCGCATAAAGACGTTGAGGTTGGCGATAACGACACACAGCGTAAGCGTTGCGCCGGTGATAACAGCGTCAAAATTGGTAATTATCTTTTTTAA
The DNA here is from genome assembly GCA_051866735.1 of Candidatus Limivicinus sp. GTDB lineage: Bacteria > Bacillota > Clostridia > Oscillospirales > Oscillospiraceae > Limivicinus. Next base: position 65,244 of record JBJDXP010000179.1, on the reverse strand, counting down.
GGTTTTCTTTATCTTCATAAGCAATCTCTACCAAGCGTCAGTTCTTAACAAAAATTTAACAGGGCTAAAATCTCAACATGGACTGCCCGGCTGGCGGGCAGTCCCTGTTGAAGAAAACAAAGGATTTGAATGTTCTCAGTTAAACTCAGCCGTTGTTGGCGCGGTACTCGGCAACCAGAGCCTTGATCTGCTCATAGGCCTCGTAGCTGGAGCCGTACTCTTCAACGATCCAGTCGATAACAGGCTCACAGGCCTTGGAGAAGGCATCCAGGTCGACTTCGTTCCAGGTGACGCCGTTCTCTGCCAGCATCTGCTTCTGGACATCCTCGTCCTCGGCGCAGGAGGTCTGCTCCCACATGCCGCACTCGTAAGCGCAGTCTTCAATGATCTTCTGATACTTCTCGGGGATGGTCTGCCATACGTCCTCAGGCATGAACAGCCAACGGGTTGCGATCAGGTGGTTGGTCAGAGCGACCTTCTTGACCAGCTCGTAGGGCTCGCCTGCGCCGGCCAGCGTGGAGGTGGAGCCTTCGAAGCCTTCAACAACACCCTGCTGGATAGCGGCAAGGCAGTCGGTGAAGCCCATGACAACGGGAGTTGCGCCCAGGCACTCCAGAGTCTTGGCAAACAGTGCGGAAGAAGTGGCGCGCAGCTGGTGGCCATTCAGATCCTCGGGGGTGTAGACGTCCAGGTTGGTGCAGACGGAGCGGAAGCCGAAGGAGTAGTGGGTGTCCAGAATGTGGATGTTCTGCTCAGCCAGTCTGTCCTTCAGGTCGGCAACAAAGTCGGAGTCCATAACGTAGTTGTATTCCTCGTTGGTGCTGTACAGCATGGGAGCGATGACCATTGCAGCGTCGCCCACGTAATCAGCAAACAGAGAGGGCTCCTCAAGGCCCATCCAGTTTGCGCCGTTGACAGCCTGAGTGACGGAGTCAGCGTAGCAGTCCAGCTCGTTGGTGCCGTAGTAGGTGACGGTGATGTGGCCGTCAGTCTGCTCGGTGATCATCTGTGCCAGCTTTTCAGACGCCTTGTAGTTCCACTCTTTGGGGTTGAAGACGTTGGAGAACTTGATTTCCAGATAGAAATCGTCGGCAGGATCCGCTTCAGTCTCAGCAGGCTGGGCATCACCGGCAGGTGCGGTGCTTTCTGCAGGTACAGGGGCCTTCTCGCCGCAGGCGCAGAGGGCAAACACCATAGTCAGTGCCAGGAGCAATGCAAGGAATTTTTTCATTCGTTTTTCTCCTTTTCTCATAAAAGATGAATCATTTTCCAACGCGCCGCCAATATTCATTTGCTTTCGGAAAAATATTAACGGTTTGTTAAGGCAATGTAATAATACTATCAAATATTCGTAAATGCAATCCTGAGACCTGCAGCAAAACCCACTTTTGGATAGATTAACAAATTGCAAAGTAATTTTTTGTTGTAAATATTAAATTAACATTTTTTACATTCGCTCGACACAGCAAATCAATGTTTTATTGTAAATAACTGTCAGTTTTAAATGAATTTGCCTTTCTTCGGAACTTGTGTTATCATAAAACAAAGGAGGCGTCGGGATGGATAAATTTGAAGTGGAAATGCAGCACACCGAGGACAGCCTTCAGGCCCTTTCCCACATGCAGTACGACCTGTTCTGCGCCAAAAACCGTATCGTTCGCACCGTGCTGAGCTTGGGCTTTGTGATCTTGGGTGTGGTATATTTTTCCCACTGGTGGGGCGTTCTGGCCATTGCCTACGGCTGTTATCTGACCACCAGTACCTATGCCTCCGCGAATCACACTGCGCATAAGATCGCCAGGCAGCTCAGGGAGTCCGGCCTGCCCTTTCCCCACTCCCGCTATCTTTTCGGCAAGGAGTCCATCCGGGTGATCAGCCTGCCCGGCGGTGAGGAGCTGGACCCTCTGCCCTACGCCAGGGTCTGCGGTCTTGGGGAGGACAATCAGAATTTCTATATCTTCCGGGACCAGTACGGCGGCTATGTGATCCCTAAAGATAAGCTGGCCGACCGGGAAGACGCCTTTCGCAGCTTCGTGGAGGGCAAGACCGGCAAATTCTTCCGCCGCCGTCGCCAGGCACCCATACGCCGGCTGATGCAGTGGATAAAAAAACGGGAGAACGAGGCCTACCACCTCTGAAACGGATATAAAGATATCCCGGCAGTCACTGGACTGCCGGGATATCAGCTTGTCAAAAAGTCCTGACAGGACTTTTTTGACCGCTTCAACCGCCGAGCGTTTTGAATCCTTCAAAACGCTGCTTCGCCCAAAAAGCTTGTAATATCAAGCTTTTTTGCGGCGGGTTATTGTAACGCGAGGCGGGTCTTGCCCCCTCGCGCTCCCCCGCGACTCTATTGTCGACAATTGACACATAGTTTTTTGACAGTCTCAAATCCCGGCAGTCACTGGACTGCCGGGATATCTTTATGCGGCCACAAGGTTGTTGACCCATTTTCTCTTTTTCACCAGATAGAAGCCGATGACGCACTTGATCAGATCCAGAGCCTGCACCGCGATATACATGGGCAGGATGGCCATAGAAGTGTACCGAGACAGCAGGAAAGCCACCGGCACGCAGATCACCCAGACAAAGGCGCTGTCGAAAATGAAGGTGATAATGGTCTTACCCCCCGAGCGCAGGGTAAAATAGCAGGAGTTGGTGAAGGCGTTTACCGGCATCATGGCCGCGCTGACAAGCAGCAGATCGGCGGCCAGCTCCTTGACCATGGCGGTGGTGTTGTAGATCTCCGGCACCAGCGGCGCGATCAGGGCCATGACCACGCCCACCGCGGCGCAAAGGGCCACGGCAAAGGCGATGAGCTGCCTGTCCTCCTCCACCGCTCTCTCCAGCTCTCCGGCGCCCAGAAGCTGCCCGACGATAATGGACACCGTGGTGCCCATGGACAGGAAGGCGCAGAAAAACAGGTTGGAGACCGTGGTGGAGATATTCACCGCGGAGACCACCTCCAGGCCCCGCAGGGAGTAGCACTGGTTCAGCACCGCCATGCCCGAGGACCAGAGGACCTCGTTGATCAGCAGCGGCGCACCCAGAATCACGATCTGCTTTGTCAGCTGGACCGGCACCTTCAGCGAGCGGTATGCCCCGCGGATAAAGGGGCACTGCTCTTTGTGGAGATGGGTCCAGCCGATGACGATAAAGCACTCCACAAACCGGGCAATGACCGTGGCGATGGCCGCGCCCACCACACCCAGGGCCGGCGCGCCCAGCTTACCGAAGATGAGAATGTAGTTCAGCACCAGATTCACACAGACGGCCACAATGCCCGCCTTCATGGGGAGCAGGGTCTCTCCTGTCTCTCTCAGGGTGCTGCCGTAGACCTGCATAATGGCAAATGGCACCGTCTGAATCACCATCACCAGCAGGTATTCCCTGCCATATCTCAGCGTAGCCTCCAGATTCAGGTTCTCCTGCCCTTCATGGAGGAAAAGGGAGATGAGCTCCTCACCGAAAAGCAGAAAGACGGACAGGAAAACGATCACCGCGCCCAGAGCGATATAGAGCTTGGCCCGGAAGGTGTTTCGCACGCCCTCCTGGTCGTTTTTCCCATAGTACTGGGCGGTAAAGATCCCCGCCCCGGCAAGGCCGCCGAAAATGCAGAGATTAAAAACGAAAATGAGCTGGTTGACGATGGCCACGCCGGACATGGGCTCCGTGCCCACCTGGCCTACCATCACATTGTCCAGCAGACTGACAAAGTTTGTGATCACATTTTGTATCAGCACCGGCGTCATCACCGCGAACAGCTTGCGGTAAAAGGCACGGTCGCCGATCAGGCTTCTCAGATTCATCTTGCACCTCTCAAAAAGCAGTCAGCGGGCCTATTCTACGCTATGGGCGCACAAAAAGCAACAACTATTTCTTTTTTGCCTGTTTTTGCAAGGAAATCAGGCAAAATTCGTGTTGACGATTTTGACAGTTGTGTTATGATTGTTAAAATAATGATACGAAACAGAGGCAAAACATGACCATAAACATTACAGACAACATCTACACCTTTCCCGTCAAGCTGCCCCGCAACCCGCTGCAATATGTCAATTGCTATGTCATCAAGGCCACAGACGGCGGGCGGAACCTTCTGATCGACACCGGCTTTAAACGTCAGGACTGTCTGAACATGCTGCTGGAGGGCATGAAGAGTCTGGGCCTGGCGCCGGAAAACACCGATGTTTTCATCACCCACTTTCACTCTGACCACTCCGGCAATGTGGGCGCCCTGTATGACATGGGCTATCCCATTGTCCTGGGCCGCATCGAGCTGGTGGAATTTGACCGCAGCGTCTGGCCCAGAGTGCCCAACCGCTTCAGCCACGAGGGCATGCCCGACAGCATCGTGGGCACCTTTTACGACAACCCCTCCATGCGTTACATGCCCACGGATTTTGTGCCCTCCCGTCTGGTGGAGGACGGCGAGGTCCTGTGCTACGGCGGGCACCGCCTCAAATGCATACACACACCCGGGCACTCCATGGGCCACATGTGTCTTTACGACGAGGATAACCGTATTTTCTTCTGCGGCGACCATGTACTGTTCGATATCACCCCCAACATCACCTGCCGCTGCGAGCGGCGGGATATTCTGCGCATCTACCTGAGCAGTCTGGAAAAAATACGGGAATACAGGCCCGAGCTTGTCCTGCCCGGCCACCGCAGATACGGGAAGCTGGACCTGCAATGCCGTATCGACGAGATCATCGCCCACCACACCGCCCGCTTAAACGAGGCCCTGCAGATCGTACATGACTGCCCGGAACTGACCGGCTACGAAATCTCCGGCCACATGGCCTGGCGCATCAATTCCGGCGGCTGGAGCAAGTTCCCCGACAACCAGAAATGGTTCGCCATGGGTGAGGGGCTTGCCCACCTGGACCATCTGATGGACGACGGGCTCATCGTACAGCAGGAAAACGCAGACGGGAAATTCATCTACGATCTTGCGGACCGCAGCTGAACCTCCCTCCTGCTCGTATTTATAACAGAAACATTGCGCCCATGATGATCAGCAGCTCACTGTCCCCGCTCTCCCGGTACATCAGGTAGAGGATCAGGAGAAGGATGATGTCGTCCGTCTCCAATCCGCCCAGGCTGTTTTGCAGCAGGGACGTGATGGACGAAAAGGGATCGGGCATGCTCTGCCGCCCGGTCTGGGGCCGGAGCTGTCCTCTTGCGGGAACAGGCGCCGGAGCCGGGGCCGGAAACTGCGTGCGCTCCCGGACAGGGCGGCTGTTTTCCCGGTGCTCCTCCACCCGCACTACCTTGCCGGTGTTGCCCTGATAGCGGTTATACATCCCCTTCCCCCATTTCTCCCATGGCGATCCGGGCGATCCTGGCCAGTTTTGCCAGCTGCAGCGCCCGGTCCATTTTCTGCCGCCGTTTTTCCGTCAGATAGGGCTTCATGGCCTCCAATAGCGCCCGCTCATTGCTGTTCTGGGCGTTTCCGGCCTTCATCAGCCGGCCGATTTTCCCCAGCATGGCCGGGTCAATGGCCGGGCTTTCCTGCGCGGCGGAGCCTCCGCCGGAAAAGCTTTTTGCCAATTCTCCCAGCTTTCCCATCATACCGCCGTCACCGGTGTCAGCACTCTGCCCGTCGCCGCCGCCCATAAGCGACTTTGCCAGGTTCGCTATCTTATCCATCTGCTCGGGATCGTTAAGTACGCTGTTGATCCTGTCCTCAAATTCGCTCACGGCGGCTCACCCCGTTTCAGTTCTCCATCATTTTTTTCACGCTCTCGGCAAGCCTCTTGCCCTCCGGGGTCTCCAGGATCTTGCCAAGCATGTTTTTCAGGCTCTCCGTGTCGCCGCCCCGGGCCGCTTTTTCTATGGCCTGGGGGTCGATCATGCCGCTGATGCGCTGTCCGTCCCGGGACTGGGCCAGTTTGTTGATCTCTTCGGTCTTGCCCCGGCGTTCCAGCTCCCGGCTTAAAGTTTCAAAATTCTGCATAGCCATACCACACTCCTGTTCATTCCAGTATATTCAGGAGAGGAAATATTGATTACAAATCAGGAGATTTAAAATGAAAGCTGCCGTTTTTTCTGACACCCATTCCAACACCGCCCTTATGCTGGAGGCGGTGCGCCGCTGCCGCCCCGACGTCATCATCCATCTTGGCGACTACGAGCGGGACACGGAAGCCCTGAAACGGGAATTTCCCGATATCCCCCTTTTCAACGTATGCGGCAACTGTGACATGTTCCCCTCCGCGCCGCTGGTGGACACCGTGCAGCTGGGCCCGGTGAAGGCCCTGATCTGCCACGGCCATACTCTTGGGGCGGACAGCTACGACATGTCCCCTCTGGTCTATGCCGCCCAGGAGGTTGGGGCAAAAATCGCCATGTACGGCCACACCCACAGGGCAGTCTATGAGGAGGTTGGCGGCGTACAGCTGCTCAATCCCGGCACCGCCGGGAAAGGCCGCAGGCTGACCTGGGCGCTGGTGACAGTGTTCGATAACGGCGGAATTATCTGTGAGATCAAGGATCTTTGACAACCGCAGAACCGACGAAAAAAGCTACCCGGACGGGTAGCTTTTTTGCTTTTCTATTCTCTATTCAGTTTGCCGCGGCTGTCACTGCTGCGGTTTTCTTTGCCGCGCAGATATAGCCAATAACCGTATGGGCAATTGCAGCGCAGGCCAAGGCGATCAGCATACCGCAGATGATCCCCGGCACAGAGGACCCGGCAATACGGGACAGCGGGCACTGGAAACCGCCCGGAATGAACCCGGCCGTAATACCCACGATCGCAAGGAACGCGCATACAGAGGAAGTAATGGCCGAGCCCAGCGCCAGGGCAAACACCCCGACAATTCCGGCAGCCAACCCCACCAGTGAGGCAAGCAGCAAGGCGGCAGTATGAATAATACGGGAGGTAAGCTCCTTGGTCACAGCCTCAGTGGTGTCGTCCACAAAGTCCCGGCCCGTCTTGCAGACCCGAAGAGCCTTGTCAAGGTCAAGGGCAAGTGTATCGTTAAGGACAAGGGGATAACCGTCCGCATCGGTCTTCCAATAAGAGAAGTCCGCTCCCAGCCGGTCCGCAATGCTCTCTACAAGAGCGTCACCCTTTTTGTTATAGTAGGTGTCTGTGGCGATGACCAGGTCAAGGCCCTCCGCCACCTGCTGCTGTCCGCCCTCATACACATTCAGCTGCTTCAGTCCCTCGGCAAGATCTGCCGCGCCGTTTTCCAGCTGGGCTTTGCCCGACGCATAATTCGCATAGCCCTTATCCAGCTCTGATTTAGCCTCGGCAAGCTTCCTGTCGTTCTCGTCCAGAACAGCCTTGGACGCGGCAAGCTTCGCCTCGCCGGCAGCGATTGTCTGTTCCGCCTCAGCGATCTTTTTCTCGCCTTCGGCAATGGCTTTTTCGCCGGCGGCCACCTTGGCCTGCCCCGCTTCATATTCGGCGATTTTGGCCTGGCCGGCTTCATATTCGGTGATGATCGTGTTGATGGAATAGCCGCCCAGAGAGGCATTCAAAAGAATCTGCTGTTCCGTCACCTTTTCCTGCAGGATGGCCGCTTTTACCATGTCTCCGTCAGCGACTGCCTGATCGTACTCCGCTTTGAGCGCCATACAGGCGTCGTAGTAAGGTTTTGCCGCGTAGTAAATGGGCGCAACCCGCTCAAGCTGGGCTTTGCCTTCCTCGTAGGCCGCCCGGTTCGCTTCAAGCTGGGCTTTGCCTGCTTCTACCTCCGCCTTGCCCTGCTCCAGCTCCGCTTTGCCCTGCGCGAGCTCCGCCTTGCCCTGTTCCAGTGTGCGTTGCCCCTCCTCATACTGCTTGTGCGCTTCGGCAAGCTTTGCCGCATTGGCGTCGTATGCCGCCTGGCCAGTGGAAAGGGCCGCCCCGCCGGCTGCCAGCTTATTCTGCCCTGCCTCATAGCTTTCAAGGCCCTCTTCATAGGCACTGACGCCCTCGGCATAGGCTTGCTCGTTCTCTTTGAGCTGTGCAATGCCGTCTTCCAGCATTTCAAAGCTCTCCAGAGCCTCTTTCCGGGTCTTCTCCCAAACGCCCTTGCAGTCCAGAATATCCTTGATGTTGACCGCTCCGATCACCAGACAGATCAGGCATATCATAGCAAGTGCCCCGCTGAATATGCGGATGAGAATGTTTTTCACGTCAGATCCCCCTCTATCAATATGTGCATTCTAGTATAACAGCAAATATTAAGAAATTTATTAATATTTTGTTAACCGATATCAGCATTAGCAGGAAAAAAGGGTCCTGCGTCTTATTTGCCGAGGAACCGGGGCAGCACGTCCAGAATGCGCCGGACACAGCCCTCTTCGCCCAGTTCGCCGGAATTCAGGCTCAGATCATAACCGGCGGCGTCCCGCCACTCCTCGCCGGTGTAGTAGCGGTAATAGGAGGCCCGGCGCTTGTCCTCCAGCCGGATGTACTTGGTGACCTCCCGGGGGCTCCAGGCCAGGGAGTAGGAGGCGACCCGCTCCTCTCTGGCTTCCAGGGGCGCGTGGATGAACACCCGCAGCACGTCCTTCCGGTCCGCCAGCAGGTAGTTTGCGCAGCGGCCAAGAATGATGCAGCTCTCCGTCTCCGCCAGCTCCTTGATGATCTTGGCCTGGAAGCTGAACAGGTTCCGGGTGGAGGTAAAGTCGTCGCTGTCCGGGGGCAGCACCTCCCCGGTGTACACCTTTTCCGCGGCGGAGAGCATCTCCTTCAGCCCGATGCGCTCGTCAGCGGCGCCGAAAAGCCGCTCGTGGATGCCGCTGACCTCTGAGGCCTTTCTCAGCAGGTCTCTGTCATAGTAGGGCACGCCCAGGGCCTCAGACAGCTTGCGGGTGATGTTGTGTCCGCCGCTGCCGGTCTCCCGGGCCACGGTAATCACGAATTTTTCCATTCTCTCTCCTCCTTACGCGCCCAGATAGGCCTTGCGCACCCGGTCGTCCTCCGCCAGCTCCGACGCCTTGCCGGACATGGAGATGCAGCCGGTCTCCAGCACATAGGCTCTGTCGGAAACCGCCAGTGCCATTTTCGCGTTCTGCTCCACCAGCAGTATGGTGATGCCGCTCTCGTGCAGCTCCTGAATGATGGAGAAGATCTCCTTCACCAACAGGGGCGACAGGCCCATGGACGGCTCATCCATCAGCACGATCTTGGGATTGGTCATCAGCGCCCGGCCGGTGGCCAGCATCTGCTGCTCGCCGCCGGAGAGGGTGCCTGCCAGCTGGCGGCTGCGCTCTTTCAGCCGGGGGAAGTGGGAATACACATTCTCCAGGTTTTCGCTGATCTTTTTCTGGTCCTTGATGATATAGGCGCCCATGCGCAGGTTCTCCTCCACGGTCATCCGGGCAAACACATGCCGCCCTTCGGGCACATGGGCAAGGCCCATGCTGATGATCTTGTTGGGGGCCACCTTCTGCAGGTCCTTTCCGTCCAGAGTGATGGAGCCGGAGGCGGCGGTGAGCAGGCCGGAGATGGTGTGGAGCGTTGTGGTCTTGCCCGCGCCGTTTGCGCCGATGAGGGACACCAGTTCGCCCTCTTCCACCGTAAGGGATATGCCCTTCAGAGCGTGGATCGCGCCGTAGAAAACGTTCAGGTCTTTAATTTCAAGCATCTGTCTTTACCTCCTTACTGTCCAAGGTAGGCGGCGATGACTTTGGGGTTCGCCGCGATCTCCTCCGGCAGGCCGGAGGCGATGGTCTGGCCGTAGTCGATGACCTGGATGCGCTCGCACACGTTCATGACCAGGGACATGTCGTGCTCAATGAGCAGGATAGCAATGCCGAAGCGGTCCCGGATGGTGTTGATGCACTCCAGCAGTTCCGCCGTCTCGGTGGGGTTCATGCCGGCGGCAGGCTCGTCCAGAAGCAGCAGCTTCATGTCGGTGGCCAGGGCCCTTGCAATTTCCAGCTTTCTCTGCTGGCCGTAGGGGAGGCTTGCGGCCATGACCTCGGCCTTGTCCTCCAGATGGCAGATGGCCAGAAGCTCCATGGCCTTTTCCGTGACGGCCTTCTCCGTCTGCCAGAACTTTTTGGTGCGGAAGGTGGCGTCAAAAAGGTTGTATTTGATGTCCTTGGTAAAGGCGGTTCGGACATTGTCGATCACGCTCATCTGCTTGAACAGGCGGATGTTCTGGAAGGTACGGGCCACGCCCGCCGCCACAAACTGATGGGTCTTTTTCCCGTTGAGGGGCACGCCGTTTAACAGCACCGTGCCCTCGGTGGGCTCATACACGCCGGTGAGCAGGTTGAACACCGTGGTCTTGCCCGCGCCGTTGGGGCCGATCAGGCCCACCAGCTCGCCCTGATAGATTTTAATATTGAAGTCGTTGACGGCTTTCAGGCCGCCGAAGCTGATGCCCAGCTTTCTTGTCTCCAATACGGGGATCTTCTGCTCTTCAGCCATGGCTCTTTACCCCCTTTCGCTCTGCTCTCTCCGCGCTCTTTCTGGCCAGGGAGGCTTTCACATCCCGTCTCAGGTTCATCAGCGAAAATTCATAGGTGCCGAAAATGCCCTTGGGACGGAACAAAATCACCACGATAAGCACAATGGCGTAGACCAGCATGGGGTACTCGAAAACGCCCTGTACGGAGGCGGGCAGGGCCGTCACCCAGGCGCCGTTCTTGATCTGGTAATTGACCAGGAACATGATCACCGCCGCCACTACGGAGCCGGTGATGGAGCCCATGCCGCCCAGCACCACCATGACCACCACAAAGGTGGAGTTTAAGATGCCGCCGTTGGTAAAGGCGAAAGACGATGTGGACAGCGTGGCGTTGGCGCAGGCGTACAGCGCCCCGGCAATGCCCGCGAAAAAGGCGGAGTAGGCGAAGGTGAACACCTTGTAATAGGAGGTGTTGATGCCGGAGGCGGAGGCGGCGATCTCGTCGTCCCGGATGGCCTTGATGGCCCGGCCGTACTTGGAGCGGATGAACATGAACATCAGCGTCAGGCACAGGATGGTCACCAGCAGGGCCACCCAGATATAGGCCACCTTGTCCTTGCTGCCGAAGCCCAGACCGTTTTTATACAGGGAGGCCGCGGCGGAGCCCTGGGCCAGGCCGTCCTGGCCGCAGAAGGGCAGGTTGTTGATGATGTTGACAATGATCATGCCGAAGCCCAGGGTGATGATGGCCAGATAGTCGCCCTTGAGCCGCAGGGCGGGGACGCCCACCAGCAGGCCCACCAGAGCGGACAATATACCCGCGGCAATGATGCAGCCGAAGAGGATGAGGATGAATACCGCGCCCTCTTTTTTCGTAAAGAGTTCCGCCCGCTCACAGGCCAGGCTCAGCAGTGCCGCAGTGTAAGCGCCGATGGCCATAAAGCCGCAGTGTCCCAGAGACAGCTGGCCCAAAAAGCCCAGCACCAGGTTCAGGGAGGCGGCCAGGATGATCAGATAGCAGCACTGCCACAGGCAGGGCACCACCACCAGCTTGAAGGAGCCCTGGGAGCCGAAAATGCCGGTGATGATCTGAAAAGCGGTAAAAAGCAGGATGATCACAATGGTGTTCAGCAGGTAGCCGACGCCGGTTTTGTTCTTTTTCATACTTTTTCACCCACATTCTTTCCCATGATGCCGGCGGGTTTGAGCACCAGCACAATGATCAGGATCAAAAACACGAAGGAGTCGGCCATGCTGGAGGAGATATAGCTTGTGGTGAAAGACTCCACCAGACCGATCACAATGCCGCCCAGCACCGCACCGGGGATAATGCCGATGCCGCCCAGCACGGCGGAGACAAAGGCCTTCAGACCCAGAAGGGAGCCCATGGTGGTGTATACCTTGGGGTACTGGGCCATATACATCAGCGCCGCCACCGCCGCAAGTCCGGAGCCGACGGCAAAGGTCAGCAAAATGGTGTGGTTGACGTTGATGCCCATCAATGTGGCCGCCGCCTTGTCCTCGGACACGCAGCGCATGGCCCGGCCCAGCCGGGTCTTCTGGGTAAACTCATAGAGAATGACCATGACCACCGCGCTGATCACAATGGTGATGATGGTGGTGTACTCCATGGTGACAGAGCCGATGCTGATGCCGCCGGAGGCGAAGATCTGGCTGGACACCTTGGGGTTGGGGCCGATGGCCGGGATGGCCTGAGCCAGGTTTTCCAGAAACAGGCTCATGGCGATAGCCGTGATCAGGGCCGTCATGGCGGTACCGGTCTTTCGCACCGGCCGGTAGGCGATCAGCTCCGTGCCCACGCCCACCAGGACGCAGACCACCACGCCGGCCAGCACCGCCGTCCAGGCGGGCAGGCCCATGCGGAGAGCCAGAGGGATGGTAAAGATCATGGTATAGCCGCCCACCATGATAAAGTCGCCGTGGGCGAAGTTTATGAGTCGGATAATGCCGTAGACCATGGTGTAGCCCAGCGCAATCAGCGCGTAGATGCTGCCCAGTCTCAGCCCGACGATAAGGGTTTGAAAAAATGTACTCACGCTTCTCTTTCCTTTCATGTTCAAGCAAGCTGCGGCAGGAAACCCGAGGGGGATCCTGCCGCATTGCGGTGGTTGTGGATTCTTAAGGAGTGAAAAAGTGTGTGACTCAGGGAAGTTCAGTGACCACGTCCACCAGCTTGGAGGTGACGGCGCTGCCGTCGGACACGAAGGAAATAATTGCCGCGCCCTTTACCGGTGTGCCGCTCTCGTCCAGAGAGAAGGTACCGGTGACGCATTCGTAAACCGCGGAGGTGTCAGCCAGGGCGTCACGCACAGCACTGGACTCATCAGTGCCGGCTGCCTCGATAGCGGCCTTGTACATGAACACGCAGTCATAACCGGTTGCGCCGAACGCGCTGGGGATGCTGCCGTACTTGGCCTCGTAGGCGCTGACGAAGGAGCTGACCTTCTCGGAGGTATCGGAGGGATCATAGTGGTTGGTCCAGTAGACGTCGTTGAAGGCGGTCAGGTCTGCGCCCTCCACCACGTAGTCGGGGGTGGTATCGTAGCCGTCAGCGCCCATGATAACGCCGGTGTAGCCTGCGGCGCGGGCCTGGGGCACCACATAGGGGCCAATCACGTCATAATAGAAGGGAGCGTAGACGAAATCCACGCCTGCGGTCACCATGGAGGTGAACTGGTTGGTGTAGTCCTGGACGTCAAGGGAAGCGGTGGACTCGGAGACCACTACCTCCACGCCGTATTCAGCGGCAGCGGTGGAGAAGGAGTCAAACAGGCCCTTGGAGTAGACGTCGGCAGCGCAGTAGACCACGCCCACCTTTTCATAACCGGCCTGCTTTGCGTAGGCGGCTGCGATAGCTCCCTGGAAGCTGTCGGCGTAGCAGGCGCGGAAGATGTAGTCGTCCTCGGTGGTGATGGAGTCTGCGGTGGCGGTGGGGCTGAGGAGGCAGACCTCCTCTTCGTTGGCCGCGTCGGTAATGGCGGAAGTGCAGCCGGAGGTGGCAGAGCCGATGATCAGGCCCACGCCCTGAGAGACCAGGGAGTTAAAGGCGTTCAGACATTCGGTGGGGTCGCTCTGGTCGTCGGTCTTGATGACCTCAACCGGGCGGCCAAGGATGCCGCCGGCGGCGTTGATCTCTTCCACAGCCAGATCGACGCCGGTGACGATGCCGTTGCCGTAGGCGGCCAGGGCGCCGGTGTTGGGGGAGATGACGCCGATGACAATAGGCTCATCGCTGCTCCCCTCGCCGCCCTCTGCGGCAGGGGCAGCGCTGTCCCCACAGGCGGCAAGGCTGAATACCATACAGATGACCAGCAGCATACTGAGCAGTTTCCATTTTTTCATTTTGCAAATCCTCCTGATGTGAAGTCGCGCAGGCCCTTGGCCCGCCCCGGAAACGGGCAAAGCGCGCGGATGTCTTCAAAAAACATCCCCGCGCCTTTGCGTTGTGCACATTATAGGTTTGGCTGCTTTTTTTGTCAATCGACCCGATTTTACAAAAAATTCATCTCTATGCGCCCTGCTTTTGCCATATCTTTAGAAAATCGGTATGATTCTCCTTTTATCATATCTTTTCAATATGATAACTATAACACAAAAAGTATTGTTTTCCGGGGTGTCAGCCATCCTTCTTATGATGAAAGACCTTAACTGCCCCGCCTTCCGTGCCTGCGATCACGGGATTCGCGGGCGTTTTGCCCTGTTTGGCCTTTCCCTGGATCTCCGGCACCGGGGCTTCCTTGTTTTTCGGCCGCACATGGGTCCAATCCGGCCTTGCCATTCCCTGTTTGGACATTTTTCTCACCTCAACACTATCATGCCCAAACAGTGCCCCGGTCATACGCTTTTCAGATAAGCTAATATCTCGGCGGCGTTGGTGTCCGGTTTGACCTTGGGCATCACCTTTTCAATGAAGCCCTTTTCATCAATGATGAAGGTGGAGCGCACCACACCCATGCTCACTTTGCCGTAGTTTTTCTTTTCCTGCCAGACGCCGTAGGCCTGGATGGCCTTCAGCTCCGGGTCAGACAGGAGGATAAAGGGCAGGCCGTACTTTTCCGCAAACTTCCGGTGAGAGGCCTCGGAATCCTTGCTCACGCCGATGACCACGGCGTCCAGGGTTTTGAAGTCCTCATAGGCCGCCGCGAAGGCGCAGGCCTGTCGGGTGCAGCCGGGGGTGTTGTCCTTGGGGTAGAAATACAGCACCACCTTTTTCCCGGCGAAATCCGCCAGCGAAACGGCGTTTCCGTCCTTGTCGTTCAAGGTGAACGCCGGCGCTTTTGTTCCTGTTTCAAGCATCTCTCTTGTCTCCTTTGATAAATACATAGTTATTTTCCGATGAACGTTCCGGGGAAAAGCGGTATTCCAGATCGCTGAAGTTTGGGAGATCCGCCGGGTCTGTAATTTGGTTCTCCGCCATCCAGCGCAGCATCTGGCCCCGGGCCATTTTGCACATGGTGCCCTTTTCCACCACCCGGCCCTCTTTCAGCTCCCCGAAAACGCAGGTCAGAAAGCGGACGCTGTCGGGCAGCCAGGGCTCCACCGCCTTGCTGTACTCCTTTGAGGCCAGGTTCAAAACCAGCTCCGTCTCCGACGCAAGCTGCGCCGCCAGACGGTCTCCCCAGAAGTCATAGAGGTCCTTTTTCCCGTCCACGCTCAGCCAGGCCTGCATCTCCAGCCGGTAGGGCGTCACCCCGTCAAAGGGGCGAAGCAGCCCATAAAAGCCGGACAAGATCCGGAGATGCTCCCGCAGATAGTTCAGTCCCCCGGTCTCCAGCACCCCCGGGGCCAGGTATTGATACTGTATGCCCTCGTAGGAGAGCACCGCCGGGGTAAGGCCCCGGTGCAGGTCCATATTTTGCAGCCGCTGAACATTCAGCGCCGCAATGCCGTCGTTGCATTTCCAGAGCTTTTGCAGCGCCTCCGGGCTCATGCCCTGCAGCGCCGCCATCAGCTTTTCCGTCTCTCCCACAAACTGCGGTAAAGCTTCAACGGCAAAGCTGTCCGTATCCACATTCATTTTCTTTGCCGGGGAAATAATAATCCTCATATTCTCTCTCCGATCGGTATTCTGCCGATTTTGCCTGAACTCCGCAGTCTGATGACTGCGGAGTTCAATTTAACATAGCGGTACTTTAGATGCCAATCACTACACAAACATGGATTTGAAATGCAGACGCCTTAACAAGGGCTGTGCAACGTATAAAACCGCAGCTTTCGCATCCTGCTTCTTCACTCTTCACTATTACCTATTCCTTCCCAAAAATCGGCCCCATTTTTAGTGAAGAGTGAATAGTGAAGAGGTAATAAGTCAAAAATCGACAAGCCCCAAATGGTGCTTGTCGATTTTTGGTGGTGGACGATACAAGACTCGAACTTGTGACCTCCCGCACGTCAAGCGGATGCGCTACCAGCTGCGCCAATCGTCCATGCCTCATCAGCGAGGGTTATTTTACCCCACATTTCCCCTCTTGTCAAGAGTTTTTTGAAAAAAACGGGCTGAATAAACAGCCCGTTTTTCTTTCTTCCCTTTTATTAGTCCTTTCCGGCATAGATCTGGCATTGGGCCTTCACACCAAACAGCTCGGCATAAAGGGTGATACCGCCATTGGGGATCTTGGAAATGCACTTGACCTCGCACTTGTTGCCGTCTTCCGGATCCACCGTGATCTGCACATACTGCTCATTTTCGGAATCCACGCTCCATGTGACCTTGTCCGAAATGTCCGTGGGTGTCACCAGTGCGTTGAGCGGAACCACCTCATCCACTCTGATGGAGAAGTCTTCCTTGATGATCTCATAGTAGCGGATGGATATTTTCTCCACATTGGGCGGCGGGGTAGGCGTGGGGGTAGGCGCTGGGGGCGGGGTGGGCGCCGCGCTTTCGGCTGCCGGGGTGGGCGTGGTCTTTGCAGCGGGGGCGTCCGCGCCGTTCAGTCCGGTGGAGACCATGACGATAACGGCCAGGATCACCGCAACCACAAGAATCAGGCCGAAAATCAGCTGCCATTTGGTATTGACAGCGGCCCGTTCATAGGCTTCGGTCCCTTTTACTGTGCCGGGGGTGGCTGCCGGGGTGCGCCCGCTCTGGCTCACGCGGCGGGTACCGCAGTTGGGGCAGCGGCTGCGCATGGAAGAGAAACTCTCTCCGCAGCGCCGGCACTTTACCTCAGGTATCAAACTCATCAATTTTCCTCCATTCTATGTAAATAGAATCAGAATTACTGCTTAAAACGGCAAAATAACATACCGCAAGCTAATAATACATCTTCCAAGTCTTTTCGTCAAGTATTTACGCTCTAAATTGCCTTAATTTTGCGCCGTTTTCCGGTATTAATTCCCCACTTGGGCCCCAATTTTCCCGCAAAATCGCCATTTTGGGACAATTTTCCTGTTAATTTTGCTTCCCGCTGCCCCATAACAAAGCTTATTGAAAAAAACAGAAAGAAATGGTATCATTGAACAAAAAAGGCATGGGAGCGATACATATGGCCAAGAAAATCACCCGCATCGTTCTGACCGGCGGACCAGCTGCCGGCAAGACCACCCTGATCAGCCGCATTTTGAAAGAGTTCAAGCAGGAAGACGGCTGGCGGGTCATCACCATCCCCGAGACCGCCACGGAGCTGATCTCCGGCTTCGGCCTGGGCCCCTTTCCGGGCTGCATGTCCATGCTGGAGTTTCAGTATTTTGTGATCGGCGACCAGCTCCACAAGGAGAAGCTGGCCCTGCGCGGCGCGGAGACTGTGCCAGAGGAGAACATTCTGATCATCTACGACCGGGCGGTGCTGGATGATAAGGCCTACATTACTGACGGGGAATTTACCCAGGTTTTGTCCAGTTTCGGCGTCACGGAGGAGGAACTGCTCTCCGGCTATGACGCGGTTCTGCACCTGGTCACCTGCGCCAAGGGCGCGGAGTTTGCCTACAACTACGGCAACGCCGCCCGCTACGAGAGCGTGGAAGAGGCCAGGGAGATGGACGACCGCACCCTCCGCGCATGGAGCGCTCATCCCTCCCTGCACATCATCGACAATTCCGTGGCCTTTGAGGATAAGATCAACCGGGCCATCGCGGAGATCTACCGTATTCTGGGCCAGCCCGCGCCGGACGTGGAAAAGCGGAAGTATCTGATCCGTATGCCGGATGTGGAAAAGCTGAAGGCGGATTATGACGCCGTCGCTGCGGACATGATGCAGACCTACCTTGTCCAGACCAAGCCGGGGGTGGAACGGCGCATCCGCCAGCAAAAGAGCGGCAAGGACTACCTCTATTTTTACACTGAGAAGCGCCTCAGCGAGGATGGAAAGCGCTGGGTCATCGAGCGGCCCATATCCGAAAAGGATTACGTCTCCTATCTGATGGAGTGCGACATGAGCCTGCACCCCGTGCGCAAGACCAAGTACCGCTTCAACTTTGAGGGCAAGCGCTTTGAGATCGACGTTTACCCCTTCTCCGCCGACAAGGCTGTGATGTTCGTCTACGGCGACGGCTCGGAAAACGCCAAGCTCCCGCCGGAGATCGAGACGATCAAAGACGTCACCGGCGACGCCGATTACAAAAACCGGCAGCTTGCAAAGACACAAATTCTCTGACAAAAACGGGCGACCGCAAGGGTCGCCCCTACCGGATAACAAAACGCTCAGGAATTGACCTGAGCGTTTTTCATTGCTTCAATTCACTTTTTCTGTTCCCATGTGCGCTCACTGATGATGTATCTTGGGCGCTGCTTGGTCTCCATGTAGATCTTCCCCACATACTCGCCGATGATGCCAAGGCAAATGAGCTGCACGCCGCTGACAAAGCAGACAATACAGGTGGTGCTGGCCCAGCCGGCCACGGCCTTGCCCATCAGGGCGGTGACAATGGCCCAGATGACGCCGATAAAGCTGGCGAAGGCCACCAGCACGCCGAAGCCGGTGATCATATGCAGGGGTTTGACGGAAAGGCTGGTGATGCCGTCCACAGCCAGGGCCAGCATTTTTTTCAGGGGGTAATGGCTCTTTCCGGCAATGCGCTCGGCCCGGGAATAGCCCACGCAGGTGCTCTTAAATCCCACCAGCGGGATCATGCCCCGGAGAAACAGATTCACTTCTTTAAAGTTGGCAAACTCCTGCAGCACCCGGGAGCTGACCAGGCGGTAGTCCGCATGGTTGTAGACCACCTCCGCCCCCATGGCGGAGAGAAATCTGTAAAAGCTCTGGGCCGTGAAGCGTTTGAAGAAGGTGTCGGTATCCCGGCTCTCCCGGACGCCGTAGACCACCTCGCAGCCGTTCAGATATTCGTCCACCATCTTGTCCATGGCGTTGATATCGTCCTGGCCGTCGCAGTCGATGGAGATGGTGATGTCGCAGCGGTCCTTGGCCTCCATCAGCCCCGCCAGCACCGCGTTCTGGTGGCCCCGGTTCCGGCTCTGGCTGATACCGAGAACATGCTCATCCTCCCGGGCAAGGCCGGAGATGATCTCCCAGGTCTTGTCCTTGCTGCCGTCGTTGACGAAGAGGACGCGGCTTTCGTCGCTGATCTTCCCGGCGGCGGCCAGATCCCTGATCTTCTGAAGAAACATGGGCGCAGTGATGGGCAGTACCTCCTGCTCGTTGTAGCAGGGCACCACGATATAAAGTACAGCAGGCATTTTCTGACCTCCCTCCCGGCTCAGCGAAGAAATTTGTCCAGCTCTTCCACGGTTTTGAAGTAATAGCGGGAGTTTTGGCGCATAAAGCGCTCGATCTCTTCAATGTCGTTTGCCCAGCCCACTGCGGCAAAGTCCACGCCGCAGCGCACCGCCATGTCATAGCCGGGCTTTAAATCGTCGATCATCAGCAGCTCTTCCGGCCCCAGGCCGTAAATGCGCATGATCTCCTCCAGCGCGAAGGGGTTTGGCTTGCGCTGCTCCATGGGCAGATCCCAGCCGAACACCAGATCCGGCTGGGGCAGATCGTTTGCCGCGTAGTCCCGGCGGATATTCTTCTCCAGGGAATGGGAGGCCACGCAGATCAGTCCGCCCTCCGCCTTCTGGCGGAGCATGATCTCCCGGATGCCCCCATAGGCCGCGGGGATGTGCTCCTCCACATATTCCTGCCAGAAGCGGACCTCAATGTCCAGATCGGCGTCGGTCATGGCGTAGTCCTCCCGGCACATGGGGATGAAGCCCGGTTCAAAATTGCGCAGGAAGTACTTCTCCAGACTGCAGCTCATGCCCGGGCGGTACTGTTCCAGGTAGTTCAGAAAGCTGGGGTGATGTATGGTAGCGGTGCTGTTGACCACGGTGTCGTCGTGGTCAAAGACAAGGCATTTATATCTCATTATGGCCTCTCGTTTTGATGTTTAATAGAAAGTCGCGACGGACTGCTCGGGCGCCTCGCAGAGGACGGAATCCACATAGGTCAGCACAGGCCCCTTCTTGCCGTAGGCCCGGTTGAAGCGGAAGTTGATTTTGGCCGTCAGGATCATCCAGGAGTCGTCCTGCACGGTGTCGGCCCCCTCCCACTGGCACACAAGGCCGGCGAACTGGATATCCTCCACGCAGCAGGTCATCACATGGCGGCCCACGATAAAGGTCTTTTCCGGCAGCTTTTTCCGCACCAGAGCCCGGCATTTGAAGCGCACGGTCTTGCCCTCGTACTTTTTCGGCTCCTCGGACATGTCCCTGTACCACTCGGCATAATCGTCGTCCCCGATCTCCACAATGGGGGCGTTCAGATCGAAGGGCAGGGGGTCCTGAATGTCGTCATACTCCACCTTGCCGCCCACATATTCATAGGCGATATCGCAGCGGCGGGAGACGGCCCGGACGATTTTGTGGTACTCCATCTTGTCCATGGTGCCGTTGAAGCGGTTGAACACCACCAGCTCGCAGCTTTTCAGCTTGTCGTACACCAGCTGGCGCATATTGCTGTTGTAGCTGAGGAAAGTGGTGGAATCGGCAAACAGAAACTCCTGATACACCATCCAGCCCTCGGGCATGGCGCTGTAGAGCAGGTCCAGCATCCACATGCCGTTATACTCGATGACCACCCGCTCGGCCTTTGTTTCGCTGACCCAGCGGCTGAGATTTTCGCTGGTGAGCTGGCTCTGCTCCTCCACAACGCGGATAAACACGCTCTTGTCCGCAAACTGGTCGGGGGCGTATTCCTCCTCCCCCTCCTCACACACTAAAAGCAGGGTGCGCTCGCCGTTGCAGAAGCGGCGGTCCTCCAGGGTCTCCTGGATGAACTTGGTCTTGCCCGCTTCAAGAAAACCTGTGAACAGGTATACGGGGACGTCTTTTGTTTTACTCAACCTTAAACAGCTCCTTCAGTGCCTGTTCGTTCAGCTTGGACCCGATGACGCAGAAGCGCCCGGTCACAGCCGCGCCGCCGCGGCGGATATCGGTCTCGCCGGGGACATAGTCAAAGTAGATCCACTCCCCGTCGCAGGCGTCCACAATGCCCTTGGCCCGGAGCACGATGCCGTACTTGGCCTCGTCCTGCAGGGCGTCCAGAATGGCGCGAAGCTCAGCCTCGCTGAACTTGCGGGGCGTCTCGATACCCCAGCTGACAAACACCTCGTCGGCGTGGTGATGGTGGTGGTGCTCGTGGTCGTGGTCATGGCAGCCGCAGGTGCAATCCTCGCCGTGCTCATGGTCGTGATCGTGGTGATGCTCATGGTCATGGCAGCCGCAGGTGCAGTCCTCACCGTGCTCATGGTCGTGGTCATGGTGATGATGATGGTGCTCATGCTCCATATGCTCCAGCTCCTCGTGCAGAGCGTTGTGGTCCATGGCCTCACGGATCTGTTCGCCGCTGAGCTGGGCCCAGGGCGTGGTGATCAGGCCGGCGTGGTCGTTCAGGCCCTTCAGCAGCTCCACAGCGGCGGTGGTTTTGGTCTCGCCCGCCGTGTCGGTGCGGCTGAGGACGATCAGGTCGGCGTTTTCCACCTGGTCGTTGAAAAACTCGCCGAAGTTGCGCATATACATGCGGCACTTGCCGGCATCCACCACAGTGACCTTGGCGCCAATATGAGCGCCTTCCACCTTTTCCACGGCCTTGGCCACGTCGGACAGCTTGCCCACGCCGGAAGGCTCGATAATGATGCGGTCGGGGGCAAAGTCCTCCATCACCTTTTTCAGCGCCTTGGTAAAGTCGCCCACCAGGGTGCAGCAGATGCAGCCGGAGTTCATCTCGGTGATCTCCACGCCGGCATCCTTCAAAAAGCCGCCATCAATGGCGATCTCGCCGAACTCGTTTTCGATCAGAACCAGCTTTTCACCTTTATAGCCCTCAGCGATGAGCTTGCGGATCAGGGTCGTCTTGCCCGCGCCGAGAAATCCTGAGAAAATGTCTATTTTTGTCATGGCTAATCCCTCCATGGTTTATTTTTTCTCTAAAATAGTATTATACCACAATTTTGTACCTGTCACAAGGGAAAAAGACTTTTCACCCGTAAACAATCTGTGAATCCTCCCCCGCCGGTTGACACAGGACGTATCCCGCAATAAAATTTCTCTGCAAAGTGAAATATTTCCCCGGGAAATACGACTATATGGGTAGTAAACGATGATTAAATCGGCAAGAACGGATCGCGAGAAAATTTGTGTTCTGATGAAGGCACTTTTTTGCAGGAATACTTTGTGTATTGCAAGAAAAAGTGACAAAATCAGGGCGCAAATTTACCGCGATCAGGCGATTTATTCAGCGTTTACTGTAAAGGCGAAGGAGGTTGAAGCATGACAGACGCCTCAATCATTGCGCTGTATCTGAAGCGCTCGGAGCAGGCCATCGTGGAGAGTCAGAACGCCTATGGCCGCTACTGCTACCGCGTGGCGGAGGGGATTTTGAACGACGCCTCCGATTCGGAGGAGAGCGTAAACGACACCTGGCTTGCCGCTTGGGACAGCATACCGCCCACGCTGCCCCAGAGTCTCCGGGCCTATCTGGGCACACTCACCCGGCGCATTTCCATTGACCGCCTGCGGAAAAGGCGGGCAGAAAAACGGGGCGGAGACGGGGCGCTTCTGGCCATCGACGAGCTGGCCGAATGTATCCCCTCCTCCTGGAGTGTGGAAAAGGCCGTGGAGGAGCGAGAATTGACCCGCGCTTTCAACCGCTTTCTGGCCAGTCTGCCGGAGACAGAGCGAAACTTATTCGTGGCCCGGTACTGGTACGGCCTGCCGGTGGCGGAGATCGCCCGGAAATTCGGCTGCAGGCAGAACACGGTGCAGACCAAACTGCGCCGCACCCGCCTCCGTCTTTCCGCCTATCTTGAACAGGAGGGACTACAGTGAACAAAGATCAATTTTTTGACGCCTTCGGTCAGATCGACCCGGTCTACGTTTTCGCCGTGGACGAGATTCTGGCCGGAGCTGTGACAAAGCCCGCCGCCATTTCCCGCCGCAAGCTGATCCGGGCGGCGCTGATCGCGGCGGTGATCGTGGGACTGCTCACCGTCACCGCCTACGCCGCCGGGCTTTTCGGGCTGCAGGAGCGGCTGATCCGGGACCCTGCCCCCACCGGGCAGAGCGCCGGGCTCTCCGACGGCACGGAAAAGGCCCTGGACCAGCTCCAGTCGGTCCACCACCGGGACTACCTCTCTCTCAGCGGCGTCAGCGGTTCCCCCGAATACCAGGCCGCCGCCGAGTGGCTGGCCTTTAAAGGCAGCCATGCCGACCAGATGGCCGCAGAGCAGCTGGCGCAGGGCAAGGCCTACTACGAATGGCGGGACCTGGAGCGCAGCTTTGCCCCCAACGAGGAGACAAAGGAGATCTGCCGTCTCTACCAGGTCTGGGACGAAGCCATGTGGGACAAGCTTCAGGAGATCGCGGAAAAATACAGTCTGGCGCTGCACACCAGCCGCACTGCCTTCCCCGGCATTTCCCGGGACTACGGCATCTATGAGGACGGCTCCTTCTCCGCCGCCATTGAAGCCACAGCCCGGATCGGCTTTTCCTACATCATTTATCTGGAGCGTCCGGGCGCCCTTCCCGCCGATGATCTGGCCGCCGTTGGCACGGAAGAATATGAGGAGTGGGCCTATCGTAACGCCTGGGGCGATGAACTCAGCATGGCCCGGCGCGCGGACGATGAATGGGCCCTTGTGTTCTACTCCGGAGAATCCGCCACCATTACGCTGAAGATCTGGTACGGCGGTGGGGAGGATCATGCCCTGCTGGAAAGCTACGCAGACAGGATCAATTTTGGAGCCATAGCCTCCCTTTCTGACCCGGAGGAGATTCTGACCATGCTGAGAGGAGATGCAACATGAAACGATTTTTATCCATTTTAATAATCCTGATTCTGGTTCTGAGCTTCTGCGCCTGCGGAAGCACGATGTCGGAGGCGCTTCCTGCCGGGGAGAGCGCGGAAACGCCGTCCGACAGTGTCAGCGACGGAGAAGAGCCAATCAAATCCGGAGGAGAGCCGGTAAGCTCCGAATTTTCCACAGACGACGGCCTGATCCAGGTGCGCATCCACACCCAGGAGGCGGTTTCCGTGCCGGAGACCATGCCCGTTCTCCGCATAAAGCCCAAAACCATCACCGTTCAGGCCGTACAGCAGATCGCCCGGGCGGTTTTCGGCGACGCGCAGTTATACGAATACAGCGATGAAATGAGCCGGGAGGAGCTTCTTGACTGTATCGCCGCCATGGAAAAAGGAGTTACGGACGAGGCGATCAAAGCCAGTCACGGCAAGAACATCAGCGACGCGGATTTGGAGAGTGTGCGTCAAGCCCGGCTGGAGATGCTGGAGTATTACCGCAACGCCTACGCCAATGCCTCAGACGCCCCTTCTCCCACCCCCTGTCAGTGGAAATTCTGGCCCATGGAGCACTACGCGCTCCATGACTACGCCGGAACCGACCCCTCTTACACCGATGACATCCCCTACGGCGTTCAGGCAGACCTGAGGGCCACCGTTACCATGGACGGCATCCCCTATCAGCTCTGGGCCAGCAACTATGAGCGGGAGGGCTTCTGCAATCACAGCGTCAGCATTTATCTCAACGCGCCCCAGGGGATGGCCGACCCCAACAGTGAGCAGTACAAAAGCTGGGTTGAAGGTCTGGGCCTCTGCGCTCAGGAGGCGGCCACCGGGCAGGAGCTGGACGCGGCCCTGACCAAAGCCGCCCAGCTGCTCCGTGATATGGGTCTGGGCGACTGGCAGCTCCGGGCGGAGAGCTGCATTGGCTACAACTACAACAACAGCTGGCAGATTGCTGTGGAGGGACAGCCCATCTATGACGGTTATCCGGTGGTCAGGCAGGACGCCATCAAGGACGTGCGGGACTCCCCCTTTTACGGTCAGGATTATTATTTTGAGAGCGTGCGTCTGGTTTTCACCAACGACGGCAAACTGCTGGAAATGAAATATCAGGGCGCCGCCGAGGTGGTAGAGGTTGTGGAAGAGGCCGCCTCGCTGACCGGCGCGGTGGAGCTGCGGCAGCTTGTATCTGGCACCATGCACGGCTGGAAATACAGCGATTTGTTTATTTTCACAGCGGACCGGACAATGAACACCTTCGGCGACCTGAAGGTGGAAATCGGCCAATGCGGCGCGGATATCAACGCCATCACCGTGGGCTTTGCCCGGAAGGAAACCGAGGGTGCGGAGTATCTCTTGATCCCTGTCATCAGCTTCCGGGGCGAATTGCAGGTGATGGGCACCATTGAGGGCTTCAGTGAATCCTCCATGGACCTGATGATGTGCGACGACAGCGGCGAACACGCCCTGCTGATGATCGACCTCACCACCGGCAACGTGATATAACATAAACGTTCAAGGCGGCGCAAACGCGCCGCCTTGTTGATCTTTTTATTCTTTTTTCAGCAGAGCTGGCTGCCGGCGGGGACGCTGTCGTCCAACATGATGAGGTGCAGCTCTTCTTCACCGTTCACCTCGCGGACGGCGGAGAGCAGCATGCCGTTGGACATCTGGCCCATCATCTTTCTGGGGGGCAGGTTCAGAATGGCCACCACGGTCTTGCCCACCAGCTCCTCCGGCTCATAGAACTTGTGGATGCCGGAGAGGATCTGCCTGGGGGTGCCGCTGCCGTCGTCCAGGGTGAACTTCAGCAGCTTTTCGGACTTTTTCACCGCCTCGCAGGTCAGGACCTTGCAGACCCGCATGTCGCACTTGGCAAACTCGTCGATGCTCACATCGGGCAGGACGGGTTTGGCCTTGGGCGCGTCGTTGGCGTGCTCCCGCTTCTCCAGCTCCTCCAGGGCCTTGGCCATGTCGATGCGGGGGAAGAGGGTCTCACCCTTATGGACGGAGACATCCGCGGGCAGAACGCCGTATTCGCCGGTCTTTTCCCAGGTGACCGCCTCACCGGCAGCGCCGATCTGGGCAAAGGCCTTTTCGCAGCTCTGGGGGATGAAGGGGGTCAGCATGACCAGGGAGACACGCAGAGCCTCCAGCAGATTATACATGACAGTAGCCAGACGGGGCTTTTTGCTCTCGTCCTTGGCCAGCACCCAGGGGGCGCACTCGTCGATGTACTTGTTGGCCCGCTGGATGAGCTTGAATACCTCTTCCAGAGCCAGATGGAGCTGCAGGGCGTCCATCTGCTTTTCATATTTGCCTTTGGTGGATTTGATCATCTCCACCAGCTCGTCGTCGATGGGGTCGGCTTCCCGGTCGGCGATCAGGGTGCCGCCAAAGTATTTCTCCACCATGGCGGTGGTGCGGGAGACCAGGTTGCCAAGGTCGTTGGCCAGGTCGGTGTTGATGGTGCTGATCAGCAGCTCGTTGGAGAAGTTGCCGTCAGAGCCGAAGGGGAAGGTACGCAGCAGGAAGAAGCGCAGGGCGTCCACGCCGAACATATCCGCCAGCACATAGGGGTCCACCACATTGCCCTTGGACTTGGACATCTTGCCGCCGTCGATGACCAGCCAGCCGTGGCCATAGACCTTCTTGGGCAGGGGCATCTCCATGCTCATGAGCATGGCGGGCCAGATAATGGAGTGGAAACGGACGATCTCCTTGCCCACGATGTGCACATCGGCGGGCCAATATTTGTCGTAATCGTCGTACTTGTCGTTGAGGAAGCCCATGGCGGTGCAGTAGTTGAACAGGGCGTCCACCCACACATAAACCACATGGCCCGGGTCAAAGTCCACAGGAATACCCCAGGTGAAGCTGGTGCGGGAGACGCACAGGTCCTCCAGACCGGGCTTGATGAAGTTGTTCACCATTTCGTTGACGCGGCTGGCCGGCTCCAGGAAGGTGCCGCTCTCCAGCAGCTCCTGCACGGGCTTTGCGTACTTGGACAGGCGGAAGAAGTAGGCCTCCTCCTCCGCGTCGTGGACCTCACGGCCGCAGTCGGGGCATTTGCCGTCCTTCAGCTGGCTCTCGGTCCAGAAGCTCTCGCAGGGGGTGCAGTATTTGCCCTTGTACGCGCCCTTATAGATATCGCCCTTGTCGTACATCTTTTTGAAGATGCGCTGGACAGCCTCCACATGGTAGTCGTCGGTGGTGCGGATGAAGCGGTCGTTGGAGATGTTCATCAGCTTCCACAGATCCAGAATGCCGCCCTCGCCGGTGACGATATGGTCCACAAATTCCTGGGGGCTGACGCCGGCGGCCTTGGCCTTCTCCTCGATCTTCTGGCCGTGCTCGTCAGTACCGGTCAGAAACATCACATCATAGCCGCAGAGACGCTTATATCTGGCGATGGCGTCGGTGGCCACGGTACAATAGGTATGGCCGATGTGCAGCTTATCAGACGGATAATAAATCGGCGTCGTGATATAAAAGGTTTTTTTCTCTTCCATGCTCTTCTCTCCTAAAACTCTTAAAATAGAAAACTGTATTAACCGTCGACGATGATGATATCATCGCCTCCGCCGCCGTCACCGCCAGTGCCGGAATCACCACCGGAGCTGCCGCTGTCACCGCCGGAGCTGTCACCGCCGGAGCTGTCACCGCCGGAGCTGTCACCGCCGGAGCTGTCACCG
>JBJDXP010000179.1:0-37835 GCA_051866735.1 Candidatus Limivicinus sp. | reverse complement strand
CCGGAGCTGTCGCCGCCGGAACTGCCGCCGCTGCTGCCGCTGTCGGAGCTGCCGCCAGTACCGCCAGAGCTGCCGCTGCCGCTGTCACCGCCCTCGCCGGGAGGCGTGACATTCTCCGGCCACTTGATGTCTTCCGCGTGGAGATCGTAGTGGCTGGAGGCCTCGTCGATGGTACCCAGCAGGTTGCCGTCCTTGTCGTAAACATACCGGTAGGAGAAGGCTCCCCAGCCAACCTGCACGTCGGTGTAGGTGCTGTCATAGACAGGCCACCAGGAGGACTTGGGCACCACATAGGTGCCGTCGATATTGCTGCCCCAGATCTCAATGGTCAGGGCCTTGGTCTCATGGTCGGTATAGGCCACGATCTTCACCGGGTAATCCCGGTTATTTTTGAACTTGAAGTCCGGGCCGGGCCAGCTGACTGTGGCGTCCAGGCCCTTGTTCATATAGCCCACGGCGAACATGTGGCAGGTACGCTCCACAGTCTCCAGGTTCGCCGCCAGGGTGGCGCAGTACAGGGTGGAGGACACCTGGCAGATACCGCCGCCCAGCTCCTGGACCACCTGGCCGTCGTTATAGGCCGCGGCGGCCTTGAAGCCGGCCTCCTCCGTGCGCTGGCCCACATAGCCGTTATAGGAGAACTCGTCTCCCGGCATGAGCACCAGACCGTTGAGCTTGCTTACCACCAGGTCGATATTGTTGATGCGGTTTTCCGTGCTGCCGTAGAAATAAGTGGTGGTAGCGCCCAGTTTATCCCGGAACAGCAGTTCCTTCAGGCTCTCTTCCGTGATCTCCGGGATAGTCAGTTTCACCGGGATCTCCACCTTTTCATTCAGCTTTGCAGCCTTCCAGAGCTGCTCCGCTTCCTTCACGTCAAATTCCACGCCGTCCACCTCGGGGACGATGCTGCCCGTCTCCTTGTCGTAGTAGGCGTCCTCCGGGCTGGCGGACAGCTGCTCGTACAGGGCCTGGAAATCGGGCATTTCCACCTCGATCTCCGGCACGGCATAGCTCAGTTCGGTCTCTTTGTTCAGCAGCGCCTGGGCGACCTGCTTATACAGCTCCCCGGCGTCTATCTCCAGCTGACCGGCGCCCTTTACCAGCACCAGCAGCGAATTTTCCTTGTCGATCTCATAGCCGGCGTATTCGGCCATGTTTTTATTGTATCTGGCCACGCCGAAGTTGACCAGCTTGGCAATATAGCTCTCATTGAGCGTAGGCTGGATCAGGCTCACATCCTCGGGCTTGAACAGGCCGCCGATGTAAGTAAACAGATTTTCCAGCCAGTTCCCGTCGTGTCCGTAGCGGTAGGCAGCCTCGGTGGCCCGCTGGGCGGTGATATTGGCCCCCGCCTTGGTGTAGTCCACGCTGAAGTGCACGTCCATGGGCAGGGTGACGGCCAGGGTGCCGCTGACGGACTGATCCCACAGCTGCCGGTCAAGCTCGGCGCGGGTCTCCTCTTTGGTCATGCCGCCCACATAGACCCCGCCCACATAGACATTGGGCAGGTTTGTCTCGCTCAGGGTGATCTGCCGCCCGGCGAAAACCGCTCCGCCCGCCAGAAGGACCAGTACGGCCAGTACAACGGACAGGATGATCAATGTTTTCCTTCTTTTTTTGGGATCCTTCGTCGCCTTCGGTGCTTTGGGTTCCTTCGGAGGCTTGGGCGCTTTGGGCTTTTTCTCCCTTACCTTTTTTTCTTTAACGATCTTCTCTTTTTCCTTTTTCTCTTTCACTTACTTGTCCTCTCTCACCTGTTGCTGATACAGTTCCGCAAAAATCTCGCCTTCGCTTTTGGGAACACTGGTCTTCTCTTCCGCCCGGAACGCGTCGCGCAGCCAGGGCGTGCCCTCGATCCTGCCGCTGGCCTGGGCCTCCAGCAAAATGCCGATCAGGCTGTTGGACAGCAGGAACCCGGGCACCGTAAAGTGCCAGCGGCCTTCCTCCTCCACCGCCCAGCCCTTCTGCCGGAAGGCCAGAAGGGCCTGGTAGACCGGCCGCCAGTCGCACTGACAGCGGAGCCGGTAATCCCGTTCCGAGATCCCCCTGGTTGTGCGCATGCCCAGCATTATGTACTCCACCGCCCGCTCCAGCGGGTCAATGTTTTCATACTCGTCAATGATGCTCACCTGCCGGTCTATGCCGGAAATATATTGCTTCAGATCCTTGATGAAGCTGTAGCGCAGGTTCCCCACACAGGAGTGGGCCCCGGGGCCAAAGCCCATGTAGTCGTCCAGGTTCCAGTATTTCAGATTGTGCCTGGATTCAAAGCCCGGTGCCGCGAAGTTGGATATCTCATACTGTTTATAGCCGTAGCGGTTCAGCATTTCGGCGGCATAGCAGTACATATCCGCCTGATCATCATCGTCCGGAAGAAGGAGAGAGCCCTTATAGTTTTGATACATCTCCGTTCCGGGCTCCAGCTTCAGCCCGTAGCAGGAGATATGCTCGGGGTGCATCTCCACCACCTTGGCCAGGGTGTCTGCCCAGTCGCTCTTGGTCTGGCTGGGCAGGCCGTAGATCAGATCCACGCTCACGTTGTCGAAGCCGGCCTTTCTGGCGTTGAAAACCGCCCTCTGGGCCTGCTGGAAATTGTGCCGGCGTCCGATCAGCTTCAGCAGATTGTTGTCAGACGCCTGCACACCCAGGGAGATCCGGTTTACTCCCTCCTCCCGCAGCAGCTTCAGCGCGTTGAGACTGATGCTGTCCGGGTTGCACTCCACCGTCACCTCCGCGTCGGTGCGGACGTTGCCGTTGAGCTTCAGGGTGTTGAAAATGTCCACGATCCGGTCCGCCCCGTAAAAGCTGGGGGTGCCGCCGCCGAAATAGATGCTGTCCACCTCGTACTGCTTGATGGAAGGAGCGGACTCCTCCAGATGGTCCAGCAGCGCCTCGTGATACTCGGGCATCAGATAGTCGCAGCCGGACAGGGAGTAAAAATCGCAGTAGCTGCACTTGCTTGCACAGAACGGTATATGGATGTAGATTCCCAGCCGTTTTCCCATGGTTTATCTCCAGAAAGTTTTGTTATTGTGAACTCAGAAAAGCTCGCTGACCTGCGCCACAAAGGCGGCGGGGTCCTCGATATCGCAGCCGGCCATCATCTCGGCCATGGTCTCCAGGATGCAGGAGAGAGTTTTGGCCTTTTCCTGGTCGCTCTCATAAGCCGCCTTCAGCGCGGCGTAGGCCTTGTGCTCCGGGTTCAGCTCCAGGACCCGGTTTGCGCGGATGCTGCGCATCTCCTCGCTGGGGCCGTGGCGGAAGTATTTCTCCATCTCCAGGGTCACGCCGCCCTCGGTAGTCAGACAGCAGGGCAGGCTGGAGAGCTTGCGGGACAGTCTGACTTTGGTCACGCTGTCGCCCAGAGACTCCTTCACAAAATCAAGTATGTCCTTATTTTCCAGGTCTCTTTCCTCGGCGGCCTTTTTTTCCTCCTCGGTCTCGAAGCCCAGATCGTCGGTGACGATGTTGCAGAAGGTCTTGCCGTCCTGGTCGTGCAGGCACTCCAGCACCATCTCGTCCAGGGGGCTGGTCAGATAGAGGATCTCATAGCCTCTGGAGCGCACCTGGTCGCACTGGGGCAGGCTCATGGCGTGCTTGAGAGAGTCGGAACTGGCATAGTAGATGCACTTCTGGCTCTCGGGCATGTTCTCCACATATTCCTTCAGGGTGATCTGGCTGTCCTCGGAGGTGTAGAAGATCAGCAGGTCCCGCAGAAAGTCCTTGTATCTGCCGTATTCGTCGCAGACGCCGCATTTCAGGTGGACGCCGAAGTTTTTGAAAAATTCCTCGTACTTGGGCTTGTCGTCCCGCATCAGCTTTTCCAGCTCGCCCTTGATCTTCTTCTCCAGGTTCTGGCCGATGATCTTCAGCTGCCGGTCGTGCTGGAGAATTTCCCTGGAAATGTTCAGGGACAGGTCGGGAGAGTCCACCACGCCCTTGACGAAGTCAAAATAGCTGTGGACCAGCTTGTCGCACTTCTCCATGATCATCACGCCGTTGGAGTACAGGGTGATGCCGCCCTTGTTGTCGCCCAGGAAGGCGGACTCATTTTCCTCGCCGGGGACGAATAGCATGGCCTTGTAGGAGACGGTGCCCTCCGCGTTGACCCGGATCAGGGCGCAGGGGTCCTTGCGGTCGTGGTTCTTTTCTTTATAAAATGCGATGCAGTCGTCGTCCGTGACCTCGCTCTTGCTGCGCTGCCAGATGGGGACCATGCTGTTGATGGTCTCGTTTTCCGTGACCATGCGGTAGTCGTATTTGGGCTTGCCCTCGTCGTCGGTCTCGCCGGTCTCGAAGCGCTCCTGGTGCTCGATGTCCATCTTGATGGGCCAGCGCACATAGTCGGAGTATTTCTTCACCAGAGCCTTCAGCTTCCAGACCTCCAGATAGGAGCCGTAGATCTCCTCCTCGGTGTCGGCCTTGATGTGCATAATGACATCGGTGCCGGGGTTTTCTCTCTCGCAGGGGGTGACGGTGTAGCCGTCGGCGCCGCTGCTCTCCCACTTTACGCCCTCGTCGCAGCCGTATTTGCGGCTGATGACCGTGACCTTGTCCGCCACCATGAAGGCGGAGTAAAAGCCCACGCCAAACTGGCCGATGATGGAGATGTCCTCCCCGGCCTGCTCCTTGTCCATCTCGTCCTTGAACTTGAAAGAGCCGCTCTTGGCGATGACGCCCAGGTTGTTTTCGGCCTCCTCCATGGTCATGCCGATACCGTTATCCCGGACGGTGATGGTGCGCGCTTCCTTGTCGACGATGATGTCGATCTTGTAATCTGACCGGTCAAGCCCTACCTTGTCGTCCGTCAGGGACAGGTAGCACAGCTTGTCGATGGCGTCGGATGCGTTGGAAATGATCTCTCTGAGGAAGATTTCCTTGTTGGTGTAGATGGAATTGATCATCAGGTCAAGCAGACGCTTGGATTCCGCTTTGAACTGTTTCTTTGACATACCTTGTTGATGCCTCCATATAAAAAATTATTTTGATAAATTATAACACAAATATCCGTAATTTCAACAGATGGCTTTAATCTTGAGAATTATTAATTTTTGGTTTACATTTGTCCTCCATTGACTTTTGTACGCAGGACTGTTAAAATATTGTTAAACAGTAAATATATAATAAAGGAGTGATTCTATGCATCTGACAGACGAGCAGCAGGCGCTGCTCAACGGCGAAAAAGGCGAAGTCATGGCAAAGATCGTGAAGACTCTGGTCATGTACGGCGACACCTTCGGCGCTGAACGCATGGTCCCCGTCACCAGCGAATACGGCCACACGGTCATCAGCTTCGGTCTGAAGATCATGAAGCCGGTGTACGAAATCTACGACCAGATCATTGCGGCGGGCCTGCCGGTGACGCAGAAATTCACCGCCGACCCCCGTCCCATGGGCGCTGAGATCCCCTGCTCTCTCCTGGAAAAGCTGGTGTTCAAGAAATTCATGTACACCGAGCAGGACAAGTTTGAAGAGCAGCTGCGCAAGCTGGGCATCGTTGACGACGACGGCTACACCTGCACCTGCTACATGGACCAGGTGGGCAACAAGCCGGAAAAGGGCGAGGTGCTGTCCTGGGCGGAATCTTCCGCTGTGGTGTACGCCAACTCCGTTCTGGGCGCCCGCTGCAACCGCAACTCCGGCATTATCGAGATGATGGGCTCCATCGCGGGCTTTGTGCCTGAGTTCGGCCTTCTCACCGATGAGGGGCGCAAGGCCAGCTGGATCGTGGAGGTCAAGTGCCAGCACAAGCCGGAGGCCCAGCTTTTGGGCTCCGCCATCGGCATGAAGGTCATTGAGGATGTGCCCTATGTGAAGGGCCTGGACAAGTGGCTGGGCACCGAACTGAACGAGGAGACCTGCGCCTACCTGAAAGACTTCGGCGCGGCCACCGCCTCCAACGGCGCTGTGGGCCTGTACCACATTGAAAACCTGACCCCCGAGGCCAAGGAGCAGGGCGAAGCGCTGATCCGCGAGGACGCCAGGGTCTACGTCATCGACGACGCGGAGCTGGAGCGGGTCAAGGCCAATTACCCCGTGATCTGGAAAAATCCTGACGCAAAGCCGGAGCTGTGTTTTGTGGGCTGCCCCCATCTGTCCCTGCGTCAGCTTCAGGACTGGACGGCCGCCCTGGAGAAGGGTCTGCGGGAGACCGGTCTGGACAAGGTGACCATACCCACCGTGTTCACCGCCGCCCCTGCCGTGGTCAAGGAATTTGAAAAGAGCGTGGACGCCTGCAAGCTCAAGAGCTATGGCGTGGTGCTCAGCTCCATTTGCCCG
Organism: Candidatus Limivicinus sp.; assembly: GCA_051866735.1. Classification (GTDB taxonomy): domain Bacteria; phylum Bacillota; class Clostridia; order Oscillospirales; family Oscillospiraceae; genus Limivicinus. The sequence goes on along the minus strand of JBJDXP010000179.1, from coordinate 31,556 downwards.
CTGATGTACATGAATAACCCCCTGTGCAAGAAAAAGGCGGTTATCACCTGTTCCAACAAGCTGCGTACATACACCAGCGCCAGATATTACACGGAAGCTGAAATTCTCAGCATCATCACCGGCAAGGAGGGAAAGAAATGAAGCAGTTCAAAGGACGCGTGATCGTTCCCGGCACCTGCACGGCGGAGGCTCTGGTGAGCCACGGCGGCTTCAACACCCTCGCCAGCTATCAGATGGCCATGATGTTCGGCGACAAGCAGGTGAAATGCGGCGACCAGAATAATGCCGACCTGTACAAAAAGCCCATGATCGGCAAGGCGCTTTGCCTGCCCATCACCATCGGCTCCACCACCGGCGGCATGGTGCTATATACCGTCTGTGCTATGCACAAGCAGCCGGCCTGTATGCTTTTCTCCATGCCCATCGACTCTCTGGCCGCCTCCGGCGCTATTCTGGGCGATGTGTGGACGGACAGCAAAATGCCCGTCATCGACGGCCTGGGCCAGGAGTTTCTGGACTATGTCAAGACCGGCATGACCGTCACCGTCGGCGAAGACGGCGTGGTCACGGTGGAATGACAACACGATAATACAGTAATACAAGCGGGTGGATCTCTCCACCCGCTTGACACTTTCCTCTGCCGGTGGTAAATTATATGCGTTATAAGCGCCGCTGTGGTGGAATCGGTAGACACAGGGGACTTAAAATCCCCCGGTAGCGATACTGTACGGGTTCGAGTCCCGTCAGCGGCACCACGTCGTCGCGGACTGCATATCGTTCGCGACGACGTTTTCTTTTTCAAAGCAAACGTCATCTCTCACTCATTCCGTCGCTCCTCCTCTCCAAATTGCAACCGCTGCGCTGGGTTGCAATTTGGTTTTGGGTGCTGAACTGGAAGCGACAGTATTTGCACTGTTTATATGTTGTAGAAAAAAGTACGCCGTGGCGTGCTTTTTTTCAACGAAATAAATCCCTTCGGGATTTGTGAAATTTGCTTCGCAAGTGAAATACGCCTTCGGCGTGTGAAATGCGCTGCGGCGCATGAGGGGATTTATTTCATTTCACGTTCCGCGAAGCCGGAACATTTCACAATGCCCGAAAGGCATTATTTCACATTTGCCGCAAGGCAAATATTTCACTTCAATCCCCCCCCTGTCATTCTGAGGAGCGTTAGCGACGAAGAATCCCGTGGATAGAACGTTCAGCGTCACCATACGGGATCCTTCACTTCGTTCAGGATGGCAGCGTTTTTTTGGACGCTTTTCATGCCGGCATGATAGTTCATCCTGCGATAATGCGTTGAAAAGCGGCGGCGAATCCTGTATAATAGCGCCATTATACATCTGCTTGTCCGGTTTGACCGGCACTGGAGGGTAACAAAATGAAAAAAGCCATCAGCCTGCTTTTGGCCCTGGTCCTGTGCTTCATGCTTGCCGCCTGCGGCAGCAGCGGCACGGGGAACGAGGATTACGACTATATCATTTCCCTGCTGGACAGGGGCGAGTATGATATGGCCATTCAGGTGATCGAGATGCTGCGCACCGGCTCTTCCGCTGTTCCGCCCCAGGCAGAGGTACCCGACAGCGCGCCGGAAGCGCAGACGGAGGCCAGCGCCGACATTGCCCGCAGTGATTTTACCTTTACCGGCCCCGGCGAAGCCTCCCTTGACGCCCCGGTGATTCTGGAAAACGGCACTGATTATCATTTCCATATGGATCTGTTCAACAGCACCGACCGGGAGCTGACGCTCCAGGAGCTGATCATCACGGACTATGAAAACGGCAATAAAGGGGAGGATTATCCTCTTGACATCCGTCAGTTCCAGGGTTGGTCCTTTTATACTCTGGCGCCGAATACAGGCGATGGTTTTGACGACTGGCATCCCACCCCCGCCCCCTTTGACGCGCGGGATTACACCATTGTTTATCAGGATGAGGATAAGAACGAATACCGGGTCACCTATACTTTTGATTTGGCGGGAGCCCTGGAAGTTGATGTCAACAATGGCGGTTCCGATGTGTCCGGCCTTGACTATTCTCAGGACCAGGGCAAGGACCTTATGACACTGCGGTATGACGCGGATTATGTGGTGGAAGTACACCCGGACGTCTACTGGGTGCCTGCCCGCTCCCTGGGCGACAGCCAGTACAGCAATGCGGAGATTTTCCAGATGCTGCAGGCTTCCCCGGAGGACAAACAGGCCGCCGTCTCCACCCTGTATGAGGCGCTGCAGCTCTATCAGGTGGGTGGCTTTGCCTCTGCCGATGACAACATCCGCATGAGAGAAAACGGCATTGACTGGGAGCACCACAAGCCCGGCTATTACGCAGTGCTGACCAACTGCGGCTGCTGCGCCACCGACTCCAACTGGCTGCACTACATTCTGGACGGCGATTATGACGAGATCGGCTATATCGCCACCTCCCAGCGGGACGGCAGCGGCCATGTGTTTAACTACATTCTCCAGGACGGCTGGTACTATATGATCGACCTGACCCATTACCGCACCGACTGGATCGCCACGGCCACGGAAGACGGCTATCTGGACAGTTATCACAGAAGCGACCCCATTCTGGGGAACATCCATAAGACCAGATCTCCGGAAGCCTATGCGGACTACATTCAGGCAGCATTCAGCGACCCTCCCGGACTGATCGTCAAGTATACCGCCGCTGACGCGCCGGCGGTGGACAGTGTGAGAAGCCAGAGCGGCATAGAGATCACCTACGCGCAGATGAACGATATTGAGCTTGAGATCCTTTTTGACGATCCGGGCGACAGCCTGACCTTCACTTTTACCGACGCCCCCTCCCAGTTTCCCAACTGGGCCTGACGAAAACCGATAGATTATTAAGAAACAGGGAATGAGCCATGACAAAAGAAGAGATAAACCAGAGCAAATATTTTGACCCCTTTACCCGGATGATCGGGCTGGAGGTGGAGGATCTGCGGCCGGACGGCCTGACGGCTAAGGCCCGGCTGAAGAGGGAATTCTGCAACACCTATTCCAGCGCCCACGGCGGCTTTGTCTATTCCGTGGGCCACGCGGCGGCCCTTTTATCCGCCGGGCTGTGCCTGGACCGCCGTGCCGTGTCGGTGGATGTGTCCAACGAGTATGAAAGTTCCCTGCTGGGTCCCTACGCCCGCATCCGCACAAAGCTGGTCAGCGCAGGGGAGCTGATGGTGTTCCGGGTGAAAGTGACAGACAGCAAGGGCAAGCTGTGCCTGACCCAGATCGTCACCATGAAAGACGCCGATCTGCCGGTATGCAGCCCCGCCGAATTTCCTGTCACCATCATCCACGGCGACGATAATTCCCCCGTGGACCCGGTTACCGGCATCTACTATCCCCGCCTTTCCGTGTTTTTCTCCGCCGTTTGCCACACCCACGTGCTGGGCCGGGGTGAAAAAGGCATGATCTACGGGGCCGACCTTTTCCCCGAGACTGTGGACGCCTTCGGCGCGGCCCACCCGGGCATGATCTACACCGTCTGCGACAGCGCCGCCGGCGGTTCGGCGGCCTTCCTGCTGGAGAAAAAGCCCGTCACCGTGTCCAGCAGCATCCACTATCTGCGCAGCATCACCCAGGGTCCGGTCCGGGCGGAGACCAGGCTTGTCCGCGCCGGAAAGCAGCTGCTGTTTTACACCATGGACATCACCGACGGAAACGGTGAGCTTGCCGCCGTGGCCCAGTTTGTCATGCAGTGCGTGGACTACGAGATCACCAACGAGATGTCGGCGGAATACCGGCGAAAAGCCTTTAAGTAATTGCTATATTCCCCTCATCGCCGGGAGCAGCTTTTGCCGCTCCCGGTGTATTTTTTATACACCGGAAATGTTAAAATCTTAATCGTCAATGTCCACAATTCGCCCCTTTTCCCTGTCCCTTTTTCGCGCCGTATGTTATTGATTTGACAGAAAAAAATATTCTGCTTGGCATTGCGCATTTGGAGATGTTATAATAAACTGACGGGAAATCGGAGATGCTTAAACTGTGATTTTTCTCTTTAAAATTTCTCTTTAAAATATAAAAAATACAGGATACAGGAGGAGCCATGAACGTACAATTTACCGAAACCGTGCTGCGCGACGCCAACCAGTCCCTGGTGGCCACCCGTCTGGGCTATGACCAGTTCGCGCCCATACTGGAGACCATGGATCAGGCCGGATTCTACTCTGTGGAATGCTGGGGCGGAGCCACCTTTGACGTGTGCCTGCGCTACCTGAACGAGGACCCCTGGGAGCGGCTGAGAAAGATCCGCGCCAAGATGCCCAACACCAAGCTGCAGATGCTGCTTCGCGGCCAGAACATTCTGGGCTACAAGCACTACCCGGACGACATCGTGCGCCGCTTTGTCCGCGCCGCGGTGAAAAACGGCATCGACATCGTGCGCATTTTCGACGCCCTTAACGATATTGACAACCTGAAGGTCGCCATTGAAGAGACGGTAAGCTGCGGCGCTCTGGCTTCCGGCGCTATTTCCTACACCACCAGCCCGGTCCACACCCTGGACAAGTATGTGAGCATGGTGAAGGAAATGGCCCGCATGGGCGTGGGCTCCATCTGCATCAAGGACATGGCCGGTATTCTGACCCCCAAGGCCGCCTATGACCTGGTCTCTGCCATCAAGGACGCAGTGGACCTGCCTCTGGTGGTACACACCCACAGCACCACCGGCCTTGCCTTTATGACCTACCTGAAGGCGGTGGAGGCCGGGGCCGACGTGATCGACACCGCCATCTCCCCCTTCTCCGGCGGCACCTCCCAGCCCGCCACCGAGACTTTATTCTATACCCTGCGGGAGCTGGGCTATGACACCGATCTGAACGAGGAAGCTCTGAACAAAATGGCCGACTTCTTCAAGCCCATCCGGGCCGATTTCCTGGCCGACGGCACCCTGAACCCCATTTCCATGGCCACCGATACCCGTTGCCTGACCTATCAGATCCCCGGCGGTATGCTCTCTAACCTTTTGAGCCAGCTGAAGATGATGAACGCCCTGGACAGATACGAGGAGACCCTGCTGGAGACTCCCAGGGTGCGCAAGGACATGGGCTATCCTCCCCTGGTCACCCCCACCAGCCAGCTGGTAGGCACCCAGGCCGTGCAGAACGTGCTGGCCGGCGAGCGCTACAAGAACGTAGGCGCCGAGATGCGGGCCTACTGCCGCGGCGAATACGGCAAGACCCCCGCCCCCATCGACCCGGAGGTCCAGGCCAAGATCCTGGGCGACGAGAAGCCCATCCAGGGCCGCTACGCCGACTCCATGCCCACGGACACCTTTGAAAAGGCCCAGGAGAAGCTGGGCGACACCGCCCGGAGTGAGGAGGACGTGCTCAGCTATGTGGCCTTCCCCGAGGTGGCGGAGAAGTTCTTCGAAAAGCGCAAAGCGGACGAGGAGAAGGTCGTGCGCTACTCCATCCAGGCGCTTTAAGGAGGCTGCACCATGGACGATTTAGTCAATATTTCCATCGGAAACGCGGGCGTTATCGCCCTGCTGGGCTACCTGGTGGTGTTCCTTGGTCTGGTGCTGCTGATGGTGGTCATTATGATCATGGGTAAGATCATGGTGGCCAAGGCCAAAAAGGCCCAGGCTGCCGCCCCGGCAGAGGCCCCTGCGGCCCCGGCCCCGGCTCCTGTACCCAAAGAGCCTGCCCCCGGCTCCGCCGGTGAGCTGAAGCTCTATGACACCGACCCCAGAGACGCCGCCATGATCATGGCGATCGTGGCCGACACCCTGGGCAAGCCCCTCAACGAACTGCGCTTCAAATCTATCCGGGAGGTCAAGGACGATGAAATATAAAGTAACGCTGAATAACCGCGTATATGAGGTAGAAGTGGAGCAGGGCCAGGCCATGCTCATCGACGAGTACGAGCTCTCCGCTCCCGCCGCCCCGGCCGCCCCGGCCGCTCCGGCCGCTCCCGCGGCAGCCGCCCCGGCCGCCGCTCCCGCCGCTGCGGCAGCCCCTGTCTCCGTGGCCGCCGGCGAGCCGGTGAAAAGCCCCATGCCCGGCAACATCCTCAGAATTGAGGTCAGCCAGGGCCAGCAGGTAAAGGAGGGCGACGTGCTCATGGTCCTGGAGGCCATGAAGATGGAGAATGAGATCGTCGCCACCAAGAGCGGCACCATTGCCCAGATCGCCGTGTCCAAGGGCGCGGTGGTGGAGACCGGCGCTGTCCTGGCGGTCATCGCCTGAGGAGGGTTGCTATGGATATACTGGGTACGCTGCAAAAGCTGGGGATGGAATCCGGCTTTGCGGCCTTCTTCCTCACAGACGGCGGCTGGAAGAATCTGATTATGATTTTGATCTCCTTCCTGCTGCTCTATCTGGGCATTGTCAAGAAGTTTGAGCCGCTGCTGCTGTGTGGCATCGCCTTCGGCTGCCTGCTCTCCAACCTGAGCTACTTTGTGGGCATGGGCGCCAACGCCCTGTACCACCCGGAGCTGTGGGAGGCTTTTCTGGATGAGACCAGCCCCTATTTCCACAGCTACGGCCATATCATGAGCAACGCCGGTCTGCTGGATTTCTTCTACATCGGCGTGAAAGCGGGCATTTACCCCTCGCTGATCTTCCTGGGCGTGGGCGCCATGACGGACTTTGGCCCCCTGCTCTCCAATCCCAAGAGCCTGCTGCTGGGCGCGGCGGCGCAGCTGGGCGTGTTCGTGGCCTTCTTCGGCGCGGTGCTGCTGGGCTTTACCGGCCCGGAGGCCGCCTCCATCGGCATCATCGGCGGCGCGGACGGCCCCACGGCCATCTACCTGACCACAAAGCTGGCTCCCCAGCTTTTGGGCCCCATCGCCATCGCGGCCTACTCCTACATGGCGCTGATCCCGCTGATCCAGCCGCCCATTATGAAGCTTTTCACCACCGACAAAATGCGCAAGGTGAAGATGGAGCAGACCCGCGAGGTCAGCAAGACGGAAAAAATCGTATTCCCCATCGTGGTTGCCACTTTCGTTATCCTGCTTCTGCCCTCCACCGCGCCTCTGGTGGGCTGCCTGATGCTGGGCAACCTGTTCCGCGAGTGCGGCGTTACCGACCGTCTCTCCGACACGGCACAGAACGCGCTGATGAACATCGTCACCATCTTCCTGGCCACCTCTGTAGGTGCCACCATGGTGGCCCAGAACTTCCTGAACTTCAATACCATCAAGATCATCGTTCTGGGTCTGTGCGCCTTCGCCATCTCCACCATCGGCGGTCTGGTGGGTGGCCTGGTGATGTACAAGACCTCCGGCGGCAGAATCAATCCCCTGATTGGCTCCGCCGGCGTCTCCGCCGTGCCCATGGCCGCCCGCGTGGCGCAGGATGTGGGCCGGAAATACAACAAGACCAACTTCCTGCTGATGCACGCCATGGGCCCCAACGTGGCCGGCGTCATCGGCTCTGCCATCGCCGCAGGCTTCCTGCTCAGCGTCTTCGGCTGATAGAAAAGGAAAACGAGAGGGCAAAATGTCCTCTCGTTTTTTCGTTTAAGTAAACTCTGCCAGCTTGCCGTTGAGCTTTTTATAGATCCGCTCCACAAACCAGGGCTCGGTGGAGGCCTTCAGGGCCTCCTCCAGGGTAAACCAGGCCACGCCGCTGTTCTCTTCACGGCAGACATGGAGGGTGTCGCTCTCCTCCGCCTCCAGCAGATAGGTGACGTTCATGTGCAGGTGGCTGGGCACATACGCCCCCCGCTTTTCGTGGCCGTCCACGGTCAGCACCTCTAAGGAGAAGATCTCCGGGCTTACCGGGCGCACATGGGCTATCCCCGTCTCCTCCCGGGCCTCCCGCAGCGCCACAGCCAGCAGGTCTGTCTCCCCGTCCGCATGGCCCCCGGTCCAGGACCAGGAATCATAGATATTGTGATAGACCATCAGGGTCTTGGTCCGTTCCGGGTTCACGATCCAGGAAGAGGCCGTCATGTGGGCCAGCAGATTGCTCCGCAGAAAAGCGTCCCCGTTTTTTTCCAGAAAGTCCAGGATCACGCCCTGGTCCCGCTGCTCCTGCTCGTTGCAGGGGCGGTATTTTTTTATCTCTTCGACGATTTTCATGTTCATTTCGCCACCGGGTACAGATCGCGGCGCAGCACGGAGCCGGTGGGAAGCTGGGCTTTGGCCGTCTCGGTCTGCGTAAGGTCGATATCCGCATAGAGAATCTGTTCTTTCTCGTCGCAGGTGCAGACCACCTCGCCCATGGGTCCGGCCACGGTGGAATGGCCCCAGCACTCGTAGCTGAAGCCCTCGTACCGGGCGGCAGAGCAGCCCGCCACAAACACATGGTAGTCCACGGCCCGCATACGCAGGCTCAGCTCCCAGTGCTTCGGCCCGGTGACCAGATTGAACTGGGCCGGGAGAAAGACGCAGCGGGCGCCCCGCTCCGCCATGGCCCGGAAAAGCTCCGGAAAGCGCAGGTCAAAGCACACCGCCGCACCCATCCGGCCAAATTCCGTGTCGAACACGGTGATCTCATTGCCGGGGGCAAAGCTGTTGGACTCCTTAAAGCGCATGCCGGGGAAGTCCACATCGAAAAGGTGGATCTTCCTGTGGCGGGCGATCTGCCTCCCCTGCCGGTCAAAGACAAAGCAGGTGTTATAGAGCTGTTCTCCCTCCGCCTCGGGCACGGAGCCGCCCACAAGGATAATTTTGTTCTCCGCCGCCCAGCGGGACATCTCCTTCACGGTGTCCTCATGGCCCAGCGCGGCAAATTTTTTGAAATATTCTTTTGCATAGGGGCAGTTGAACATCTCCGGCAACTGCACGATATCCGCGCCCTTTTCCGCCGCCTCCCTGACCATCCGCTCCGCCTTTTCCATGGTGGCCTCCCGGTCGGTTTCCGTTCTGATCTGGCACAGGGCCAGTCTGAATTGATCCTTGCTCATAATGATTTCAGATACCCTTCTATGTCAAACTCCGCCGTTTTTTCGTCCTTTCGCAGGTACAGCGGGTGGTGGGGATGGCCTTTGTTGGAGCATTTTCCGGCGCAGAGCCAATGGGCGCCGTATTTCTGCCCCAGCTCCACCATGTCCCGGACACAGCCGGGCAGGTAAGGGCGCTTTTCGATGATGGTGCCCCAGGCGGCCCATATGGCCGGAGAGATCCCCTCGCCCACATGGGAAAGTATGTATTCAAAGGCCCGCATATTCTCCCGGTGCAAGCGCTCATTCAGCTCCCTGTCCATATCGTCCGGGCGGGTGGCCCGCTGGGCGTAGACGTTGAACATGATCCAGCTGTCGTAGCCGTTGCCCGCGGCGATGCGGGCTACGGATTTTAAGGTGTTGTCCAGATCGTCCGGCGCGGCGGTGGAGGGGTTGATGCCGATGCAGATCAGCGGATTATCGCCCCTGGTGCCCAGGATGTAACGGTATTCGGTGTAAAAATCCGGCACATAGAGCCATTTTTGGCTGTCATAGCCACCGCTTTGGCCGGAAAGGCGCAGAGCATCCTGAAAGTCCAATATTTCAATGGTCCGGCTGTCGCCGCTGGGAATATGCATCACTCTACCGCCTTTTTCAGCTGCTCCACTCTGTCCGTATCCTCCCAGCGGACGCCCAGCTCCTCCCGGCCCATATGGCCGTAGGCCGCAAGCTGCCGGTAGATGGGGCGGCGCAGCTCCAGGTCACGGATAATGGCGGTGGGCCGCAGGTCGAACACCTGCTGCACAGCCTGGGACAGCTTCTCATCGGACACCTTGCCGGTGCCGAAGGTCTCCACCAGCACGGAGACGGGCTTTGCCACGCCGATGGCGTAGGCCAGCTCAATCTGGCAGCGCCGGGCCAGACCGGCGGCCACCACGTTCTTTGCCACATAGCGGGCGGCGTAGGCCGCGGAGCGGTCCACCTTGGTGGGGTCCTTGCCGGAGAAGGCGCCGCCGCCGTGGGGCGCGCTGCCGCCGTAGGTGTCCACAATGATCTTGCGGCCGGTCAGGCCGGAGTCGCCCTGGGGCCCGCCGATGACAAAGCGGCCGGTGGGGTTAATGTAATAGCGGGTGTTTTCATCCAGCAGCTCCGCCGGGACGGTGGGCTTTACCACCAGCTCGATCATATCTTTGCGGATCTGCTCCAGCTCCGCCTCGGGGGCGTGCTGGGTGGAGATGACGATGGCGTCGATGCGCACAGGGCGGCGCTGCTCGTCGTACTCCACAGTGACCTGGGTCTTTCCGTCGGGGCGCAGGTAGTTGACCAGACCCTCTTTTCTCACCTGGGTCAGGCGCTTTGCCAGCTTGTGGGCCATGGAGATGGCCAGGGGCATCAGCTCCGGCGTCTCGTCGCAGGCGTAGCCGAACATCATGCCCTGGTCCCCTGCGCCGTTTTGCAGCTCGTCGTCCTCGCCGGTCTTGTTCTCCAGGGCCTTGTCCACGCCCATGGCGATGTCCCCGGACTGCTCGTCGATGTTGGTGATGATGCCGCAGGTGTCGCAGTCAAAGCCGTATTTGGCCCGGTCATAGCCGATATCGCGGATAACTTCTCTGGTGATTTTGGGGATGTCCACATAGCACTCGGTGCTGATCTCGCCCATAATGTGGACAAGGCCAGTGGAAACCGTGGTCTCACAGGCTACCCGCCCCTGGGGATCCTGCTCCAGAATGGCGTCCAGCACCGCGTCGGAGATCTGGTCGCAGATTTTGTCGGGATGTCCTTCCGTGACGGACTCGGATGTAAACAGATAGTGGCTCATATTTTTCCTTCCTTTCTTTTTCTGAGGCAAAAGAAATGCTCCATCGGCAAGATGGAGCATAGTTATCACGTTTAAGCCTCATCTTTCGTTTCACCGCCGGATTTGGCACCTTGCTGTTACGCAGGTTGCCGGGTTTCACAGGGCCGTTCCCTCCACCGCTCTTGATAAGGTGTTAAATTGTACCCTATTAGTATATCACTTTTCTGACGCTTGTCAACTACAAAAGAAAATAAACCAGCGCAGGCATGGTGGCCATGGACAAAACCGTGTTTAAAAGGATGCCTTTGGAGGTATATTCCGCGTCCCGGCCGTACTGTATGGCAAGCACCGTCACCATAACCGCGCTGGGGCAGCCGGCGATGATCACCATGGCGCCCAGCAGCACCGGGTCCGCCGTGATGAGCTTCAATACCGGCAGTGTCAGCAGCGGCACCAGCACCAGCCGCATAAGGCTGACAAAATACAGGCTCTTTTCCTTGAACGCGTCCAGCAGGCTGACGCCGCCCAGAGAGGAGCCGATGACCAGCATGGACATGGGCATGGTGGCGGCGGACAGGGTGCTGCAAAGCTCCTTGACCACCCCCGGCATGGGAATGTTCAGCACAAAGATCAGCAGAGCCGCCATGGTGGCGATCAGGGGGACGCTGACCATGTTCTTCCCGTTCAGCTTTACCCGCTCCCCGCTCTGATTCATGCGCCAGACGCCGTATGTATACAATAACACGTTGAAGGGGATGCAGCTCATGGCGATGTAAAACACTGCCTGGGAGCCGAATATGGGCTCCGCCACCGGCACGCCGATAAACATGGTGTTGGTGACGGAGATCAGCAGCTCCATCAGGGGCTTGCGCTCCCGCTGAAAGGGCAGCAGCCTGACCACCAGCGCGGAGATCAGATAGCCGAAGCCCACGGAAACAAAGCAGGCCAGCATCACCCTGGCCAGCTCCCCGCCGGAAAGCTGCGGCGGATTGGCGATGACGGAGTTGATAATAGTGGCTGACATAAACACATTCAGCGTCAGCTTACTGGCCGCCTTGGTAAATTCGCTGTTGAGGAGTTTTGTTCTGGCTCCGATATAGCCGATGACCATCAGCACGACGAAAATGACCATCTTTGTCAGCAGAGCGCTCATGTCCATAGGAAATCACCTTAAATATGCAGAATCAGTTTGGCAACGTAGATATAGATGAGAAGGCTGACCGCGTCAGTCACGGTGGAGATCAGCGGGTTTGCCATCACCGCCGGGTCCACACCCAGCTTTTCCGCCAGGATCGGCAGGGCGCTGCCCACCACCTTGGCGAACATCACAATAAACAGCACCGATACGCTGACGGTAGCCGCCACCGTCACGGTGACGCTGTCGTTATGCAGGATCATCCCATCCAGCAGCAGCATCTTGAAGAAATTCACCACCGCCAGAGTCAGTCCGCACAGCACGGACACGCGCCATTCCTTCCACATGACCCGGAGCGCGTCTCTCGGTTCCGTATCGCCCAGGGAAAGGCTGCGGATCACGGCGGTGGAGGCCTGGGCGCCGGAGTTGCCGCCGGTACCCATCAGCATGGGGATAAAGGCCACAAGGCCCGCCTGCACCGCCAGCATATCCTCAAAGCTGGTCAGGATCATGCTGGTAAAGGTGGCGGAGAGCATCAGAAACAGCAGCCAGGGGATGCGGTTTTTCCACATCTCCACCGTGCTGGTGCGGGAGTAGGGCTTATCGGAGGGCAGAATACCTGCCATCTTTTCGAAGTCCTCCGTGGTCTCCTGCTCCATAACGTCGATGATATCGTCGACGGTGACAATGCCCACAAGCCGGCCTTCCCCGTCCACGACGGGCAGGGCCATCAGGTCGTAGTCAGAGAATTTCTCGGACACGCTCTCCTGGTCCTCGGTGGTGGAGGCAAAGATCACGTTCCGGTCCATCAGATCTTCCAGCACCGTGTCGTCGTCGGCCAGCAGCAGGTCCTTGACGGTGACAATGCCCTCCAGCTTCCGGTCGGCAGAGGTGACAAAGCAGATATAGATGGTCTCCTTGTCCTCGCCGATGCGGCGAATGCGGGCAAAGGCCTCCTTCACGTTCATGTACTTTTTCAAATCCACAAACTCCGAGGTCATGATGCTTCCGGCGGAGTTGTCAGGATAGCGGAGATACTGGTTGATCAGGTTCCGGGTCTCAGGCCGGGCTGCGCGCATGACACGCTTGACCACGTTTGCGGGCAGCTCCTCCATCATGTCCACCGCGTCGTCCACATACAGCTCTTCAATAATGCCGGACAGCTCAGAGTCGGTGATGGAGTTGATGATTTTTTCCTGTTCCGGGGTGTCGAAGTTGGCAAAGACCTCTGCCGCGGTCTCCTTGGAAAGCAATCGGAACACCATGGGCATCTGGTTGTCGTCGATCTCCGCAAGAAATTCGGCAACGTCAAATTCGTTTAGTTCCTCCATGCGCTGCTTAAGCTGCTTCATGTCCCGTTTTTCCAGCAGCTCGGTCAGCTCGTCGGTCCGTTTTTCGTGGATGGCCTCGTAATCCATGGTCTCCAGCTTTTCATTCTCTTCCAACAAACTCACCTCCGGTTTATTGTCTCACGTGCCTTTACAGGCTCAGGTCTTTACAGGCCCAGGTAATCCTCCTGCTCAGCGCTCAGGCTGTCGATACTGACGCCCATGGCCCGCAGCTTGCGCCTGGCCACAGCCTCATCCAGCTCCCGGGGCACAGAGATAACGCCGGGGACCAGCTCTGTGCGGTGCTTTGCCAGGTATTCGGCGCTGAGGGCCTGGATGGCAAAGCTCATGTCCATGATCTCCGCCGGGTGCCCATCGCCTGCGGCCAGGTTTACAAGCCTTCCCTCCGCAATGGTAAAGAGAGTCTTTCCGCTGGGCAGCACATAGCCCTGGATATTGTGCCGGGCCTCGTATTTCTCCACGGCCAGGGCGTTTAAGCCCGCCATGTCCACCTCAACGTCGAAATGGCCGGCATTAGTGAGGATCGCGCCGTCCTTCATGTGCTCAAAATGCTCGGCGGTGATGACCCCGCTGCATCCGGTGACGGTAATGAACATGTCGCCCAGTCTGGCAGCCTCCGCCATGGGCATGACCTGGAATCCGTCCATCACTGCCTCCAGGGCGCGGACCGGGTCCGTTTCGGTGACAATGACCTTGGCCCCCAGACCCTTTGCCCGCAGGGACACGCCCTTGCCGCACCAGCCGTAGCCGGACACCACCACAACTTTGCCCGCAACGATCAGGTTGGTGGTGCGCATGATGCCGTCCCACACGGACTGGCCGGTGCCGTAGCGGTTATCGAACATGTGCTTGCAGTCCGCGTCGTTCACCATGACCATGGGGAAACGGAGGGTGCCCGCCTTGGCCATGGCGCGGAGCCGGTGAATGCCGGTGGTGGTCTCCTCGCAGCCGCCGATCACCTTGGGAATAAGGTCTGTATATTTGGTGTGGATCAGGTGCACCAGGTCTCCCCCGTCGTCAATAATGATGTTGGGGCCGGCCTCCAGCACGGAGCAGAGGCAGCTTTCATATTCCTCCATGGTGCAGCCGTAGCGGGCGAAGACCTGCATCCCGCGGCTGGCCAGGGCCGCCGCCACGTCGTCCTGGGTGGACAGCGGGTTGGAGCCAGTGACATACATCTCCGCTCCGCCCATCTCCATCACCCGGCACAGGTAGGCCGTCTTGGCCTCCAGATGCACGGACAGGGCCACCTTCAGCCCTTCAAAGGGCCGGGTTCTGGCAAAATCCTCGCCAATGCCCCGGAGTACAGGCATATTTCGTTCAACCCATTTTATTTTCATCTCGCCGGACGGTGCAAGGGCGATGTCTTTGATCATGCTCATATCGTTTCCCCCGAATTTAGTTTTTTTCAGACAAAATATTTTATCACGATGCTTTCATGAAAGCAAGATGAATCCTTCACCGCCGTTATGGCGGAAAATTGCTGTAGTCTTTTTTTAAAAAATGCTACAAATTTCTTTATAAAACATCAAATAATGGCGTTGACGCAAATTGGCTTTTCGATTATCATAATTATGTCAATGTCAAAAAAATGGCAAACACAAGGAGGAAAGAAAATGACCAAAGAAGGAAGAAAATGGGCATTTAAGAAATCCATCACCTGCGGCGTTCCCACCATTCTGCTGACCGCCGTTATCATGTATTTCACCATGTCCAAAGAGTTTGCTGCTGCTCCCCTCACCCTGGCTGAGTTCGGCGTGAAGATCGGCGGCACCGTCACCGTCACCTCTCTGATCTGCTGCTTCCTGCAGTACCTGATCGTCGGCGGCGAGTTCAAGAAGCAGTTCACCGAAGGCCACGAGAAGCTCCCCGCAATGGGCGCCCGTGCTGAGCAGGTCGTATTCCCCAGCTGGGTTCCCGGCAAATGGTGGGTCTATGTGATCTTCGTTGCTCTCTTCTCCGGCATGCTCATCGGCTCCGGTCTCCCCTGCTTCCTGGCAAGCTGGGGCATCAATCCCGGCGGTATCGGCCGTCTGGGCCACGCTCTCCTGTCCGGTGTGATCAACGGTCTGGGCACCTGGTACGCCGTGTACCTCTCTCAGATTTTCCTGATCCAGTTCTTCAACGAGAAGGCCGCTGCAGCAGCTGCTTCCAAGTAATTCTCCCGCACAACATAATACCCTCAGATCACCGGTCGATTAGACCGGTGATTTTTTTTGCTCCGCCGGACACATATTTCTGCGTGTGCCCGGCGGAATTTATACTAAAACCTGATAGAAAGGTTGAAAAAGATTTCTAAGCAGAATTTGCGCCAGACGAGGCAGAGACCGTAGAGCATAATGGACATATATGGTCAAGGGCTCTAACGAAGGCTGGCACAAATTCTGCCAGAAAGAATTCAAGATTTCTATCAGGTGTTAGTATTATTTCCTTTTATTTCTCCCCGCAATATCATTGCTTTTTACAGCGGGGAACGACGCCTTTTTCAGAATTACATAATTATAATAAACTCATCTTATGTAAACTCAAAAAGGAGGATCTATGGAGTCTGGAGGACAAGGGCGGCTTGCCGCCATCAGGGACGTTCTGACCGGGAGAGTCAGCGACGCAAGGTTTGTCACCGTGGGGAGATGCATCATGTTCTTTCTTTTAGGACTGGTGATGTCCTGCGCCAGGGTGCTGGAAAACGGCGCGCCCTTCGGCATGGCCATGGTGGCCTGCTCAGGGCCGGGGGTGTACGGGGTGTTCGCTCTGACAGGGGCCTCACTGGGCTACCTGGTCAGCGGCGGCGTGGAATGGGGGATACGGTATATTGCGGCGGCGGTGCTGGTGTATACCATAGCCTTCATCTTTCAGGAGCTGAAGATATACAAGCAGGAGTTTTTCATGCCCTGTGCCGCCGGACTGGTGATGGCTGTCACCGGCTTTTTAGGCAGCTTTTCGGTGGTGGCGGGCAGCGTTCCTCTGGCGGCGGAGCTGTTTTTGGAGACCTGTCTGGCCTTCGGCGGCAGTTACTTTTTCCGGGAGGCTCTGTCCGGCGGACTTCGCGCCACGGAGAGCGCGGAGCTGAAGCACAGTGTTTCGGTGATGATCATGCTGGCCTGCGTGCTGATGGCCCTCTCCCGGATCCAGATTTTATCCGTAGTGTCCATCGGCCGCTTTATGGCCCTGATCCTTGTAATGACCTCCGCCATGAAGGGCGGCATGCTCACCGGCGCTGCCGTTGGCACCGTATTGGGCCTGGCCATGGACGTGGCCAGCACCGGCGCGCCCTTTTACACCATGGCCTATTCCTTTTCCGGGCTGCTCTCCGGCGTGTTCGGCAAGCACGGGCGGCTGTTTTTCGTCCTGTCCTTTATCCTGTCCGGGGCGCTGTCCGTGGTCTGCGCATGGAACCAGGAGGTTTACATCAGTTCTTTATTTGAAACCTTTTCCGCCTCTGTCATCTTCATGCTGCTGCCCGCCTCTTTCCTCAACCATGTGGGGGTGATCCTGCAATCCATGGAGCGGGGCAGCGGAGAATCCAGCCTGCGGCGCTTCACGGCGCTGAAGGTGAAAAATCTCAGCGACGCCTACGGAGAGCTTTATGAGACGGTGAAGAAAAGTCTAGAGGAGCCCTTCAACGATGAGAACATCGCCACGGTTTTTGACCGGGCGGCGGACCAGGTCTGTGTGAAGTGCAAGTATAAAAACCGCTGCTGGAACGCGGACTATGTGGACACCCTCTCCGCCATGAACGACGCCTCCAAAGCCATGCGGGAGCACGGCAGTCTTTCCGTGGAGGACATCCCCGGCTTTTTCCGGGAGAAATGCGTCAGCCTCCCCGCCTTTGTCACCGCGGTAAACGGGGAGCTGCGGGCCATGGCCTACCGGCGGCAGCTTCGCACAAGGCTGTCGGAAAACCGGAGCGTGGCCTGGGGACAGTATAACGATATGGCCCTGATGCTGGGCCGGGTTGCCGACGAGCTGGGCAGCATCAACGGCGCAGACCCGCTGGCGGAGCGGCGGCTGATCCGCTATCTGCGCAGCCTTGACATCGACGCGGAGACCGCCGTATTCCGCGACGGCAGCGGCAGGCTCCGGGTGGTCATTGAAAGCGGCCGGCTGACCCCGCTGACAAAGGACGAAAACTATCTGGAAAAGCTGTCCTCGGTGGTGGGGGTACGCCTCTGCCAGCCCAAAGAGCTGACCGAGGGCTGCTCCAAGCTCACGCTGCTGGAGGCGGAGCCGCTGGCCGTGTCCGTGGGCATCGCCGCCATGAAAAAGCGGGGCGAAAAGGTCAGCGGCGACAAAGGTACCTATTTCAAGACCGACGCCGGCGTCCTCTGCGTCATTCTCTCCGACGGCATGGGCTGCGGGGACCAGGCCGCCCGGGACAGTTCCCAGGTGGTGGCCATTCTGGAAAAATTCCTGCGCTCCGGGGCGGACCCGGCGGTGGCCATGAAGGTGCTGAACTCGGTCATGCTCCTGCGGGGCGGGGACAACTGGGGCTTTGCCACGGTGGATCTGATGTGCGTGGACCTGTTCAACGGAGAGACCTGCTTTTATAAATACGGAGCCGCCCCCTCCTATGTAAAAAACGGAAAGAGCATCCGCCGCATCAAGGGCGAGACCCTGGCCGCCGGGCTCAGCTCCGGGGAGGGCATCGCGCCGGATCTGGTGCGTATGCGCCTGCGTCCCGGCTCCACCGCCATCATCGCCTCCGACGGCGTGATCGTGGATGACGAGGACGATTGGATCAAAAATTTGCTGATGAGAGGCACTGACGATATGAAGGCACTGGCACGCAGCACCCTGAAAGAGGCCGAAAAGGTATACGGCGCCAACGACGACATGACGGTAGTCACCGTCCGGGTGGAAGAGCGCGTATGAGATACCGTATCCGTGACGGCTTTCTGGATTTGTGCGGCGCGGTCTCCGCGTGGTACAGGGGTGTATGCAGCCGGTTTCGTCAGGGCAGCTCAGGCAGAACGGAGGTGATAAAGGGCACTGCAAGCCGGGTAATTGTGGTGAAGTCCCCTGATCCGGGGATCTTCCGCGAAGCGTTTTTCATTCTGCGGGACGACTATTTTTCCAACCGCGGGGTCAGTCAGGAGGAGCTGCTGCGGCAGGCGCGGCAGGCGGCGGAGGGCTATGTCCGCTCCCACCTGCCCCAAAGCCCTCCCCGACGCAGCACGGGCAAGCTGATCTTGCTGCTCGCCGCCCTGGCGGCGGCGGTGATCGTCCTCCTGAAGCTTTTCGGACTGTGAGGTGAGGCAATACATATCGTACGGGCCGGGGCAAATGCCCCGGCCCGTCTGCCATTCCTGCTGTCATTCTGAACCGCGCAGATAATGGCGCTTTTTCCGAGAAAAATGGGTAAAACCCATTTCTTTGCGCCCAAAGAAACGGGTTTTCGATCCCAAAGAAAGGCCTGGGGGCGGGGATTTCGTTTTCCCCGCCCCCAGACCCCCACCCTTGAAACGACAAAAGAGGGGGTGTATCCCCCTCTTTTGATTCACCCCCAACTGCGCAGGAAAAGTGAACAAATAACATCTTTTTTTACTGCTTATTATCCGGAAAAATAACTGCTGGCGTTATTATTTAACCCCCGTTTTCTCTCATCCTCGTGTATAATAAAAACAGTTGAAACCCATACGGCCATGTGAGCAATACGTTAATTTGAATTTGTGGAGGGAAAATTTGTGGAAACTCAGGAGATAGAGAAAGAATTAAAGGAAAGCTGCCTTGACCTGATGGAAAACGTCTGTATTCTTCAAAGTGTTCTGCGTACGTATCAGGAGGGAAAATGCTTTGGTATACATTCCGGCGCGGCGGCGGAGCGGATGTTTTCCCGGCTGAACGATTATATTGAGCAGAACACAGGGGAGATTGAAAGCCTGTCTGCCATGCTTGTTAAAAATTCTCTCCGCTGACGCTCCGGCGTACAACCTTTTCTCGATGTTCTGCGCCGCACGCCGAATAAATTGCTTGACAATCGCATGAACTTAGTGTATAAGATAGAACATCTCTTTGCACTGCATACACGCATATGCGCAATCTACAGTACAAACTGAGCAGGCGATGAACCTTTTCTGAGGTCATGGGGCTGGGCCGTTTCGCACGGCAGCAGAATGAGCACACGCACATCTGCGGGACAGTAGTATGTTCCGGGGGTGTATTTTTTTATCCCCGAGCAGCTGCCGGGAGAAAAATTTACTCATTCGGAGGTACTCATTGATGTCAAATCAGCTCATCGTCAATCGCTTATCCCGGGTCGGGATCATTGGAAACATTCTTCTGTCCGCCTTCAAGCTCTTTGCCGGCATAGTGGGCAAGTCCGGGGCCATGGTGTCGGACGCGGTGCACTCCCTGTCCGACGTTTTTGCAACCCTGATCGCCTTTATCGGTGTAAAGCTGTCTCAGCGCAGCGCGGATGCCAAACACCCCTACGGCCACGAACGCTTTGAATGCGTGGCGTCCCTGGTGCTGGGGGTAATTCTGGCCATTACCGGTCTGGGCATCGGCTGGGCGGGCGTACAAAAGCTGATCGGCGGGAATTACGCTGAACTGGCCGTCCCCACCGCATTGCCGCTGATCGCGGCCGCGGTGTCCATCGTGGTCAAGGAGGGCATGTACTGGTACACCATGTACTACGCAAAGAAGCTGGACTCCGCCGCCTTTGTGGCTGATGCCTGGCACCACCGTTCGGATGCTTTCTCCTCTGTCGGTTCCTTTCTGGGCATCGGGGCCGCCAAGCTGGGCTTTCCCATCATGGACCCCATCGCCAGCGTGGTGATTTGCCTGTTTATCCTCAAGGTGGCTTACGATATTATCAGAGATTCCCTGCGCAAGATGCTGGACACCTCCTGCAGCGGGGACGTGGAAGAACAAATGCGCAGCTTTATCTCCGCCCAGGAGGGCGTGGAGCAGGTGGATCTGCTGCACACCCGGCTGTTTGGAAACAAGGTCTATGTGGACGTGGAGATCTCTGTGGAGCGGGACAGCTCCCTGCTGGAGGCCCACGACACCGCCGAGCGGGTCCATGACGCGCTGGAGCACCAGTTTCCCAGCGTCAAGCATGTGATGATCCACGTTAACCCCGGCGCAGAAACCACAACTTCAACCGGTTCCCCCTCCTGACCCGGCGCCCTGTATCTCATCAATTTGCCAATAGTTTCGGCCCGCTGCTTTCAGCAGCGGGCCGGTTTTCTTATCCTGACATCTATATCAAAACATGTTCACGCGTAAAACATGTCTACATACTCTTCCAGCGTTATATTCAGCTCGAAAATCTGCTCGGCGGCGGAGCGGCCCACATAGCGGTAATGCCAGGGCTCATACTCCACGCCGGTGATCCCGCTCTTTCCCTGCGGGTAGCGGAGGATAAAGCCGTACTGCCAGCAGTTTTCCATCAGCCACTGCTGGGTGGCGGTGTCCTCCTGTCGCTCGTCAAGCTCCGTGTATTCCTCATCCACGATATCCACGGCCAGGCCCAGCTGATGCTCGCTGTATCCGGGGGCAGCGGCGTGGCTTTTCGCGTCGGCCTCCGCCGTCTCCCGGTCAAGGCCCTGAAGCATCAACTCGCTGACCTTTTCCTGGTACAGCTGCTCCTGCTGGCTCCAATCCCGGTAGGAGGACACGACCACAGGGCTGTGCCCCGCCGCGCGGCAGGCGCGCAGCATGTCTTCCAGGTCCGCCGCGCAGCGGGAGTCCACCATCTGCATTCCTTCGATAATGGTAAACTCCGGGTTCACCTCACCGGAGGCCTGGTTCCAGGGGTTGACCAGAACCAGCAGCTTGGCCTCGTTTTTCTGTCCCGTCCAGCCTGCGGCTCTCCCAATAAAGAAACCGGCGACCAGCAGCACCAGCAGACCCAATATGATATTTACGGCAACAGGTTTCTTCTTCGTCTTCATCGGATAAATGTCAGCCTCATAAAACTCCATTTGCAATTCCCCCGATCTTTTCGGTCTGGGGGCATTATATAACGCGCTTGTATACTTTCTGCCAATTCTTTGTATCGTTTTTGTATCATTGCAAAAATTTTTTCTCAGCACGGGTTGATCTGCCAGCCGTTGGCCCAGATAAAGACCGGTATGGTCAGTTGCCGGCTTCCGCCGGAATAAAAGTTGATGTTGTAACGATAATTATCGCCGATGCTTACGCTGTTGTCAAGCTCCGCGACGGTATCGGTAAATTTATACATCTCCGTCAGGTTTTTGGCGATGCGCTGGACTGTGTCGGAGCTGTCTTCTATATATGACGGTTCTTTTTCCTCATTTGTTCCGTTCTCATCATAGGCGGGCTCTTCGTATTCCGTGTATCCGGCGCTGAGGATGATGCCTGTGCTGTCATCCACCGCATAGGACAGCTCGCGGTATGTGGTCCCGTCCTGCCTTGCGTAATAGATGATCCAAACGATGGCCGTTGTCACACTGGCCTTGTCCGACACGATCAGCTGCGGCTCCGCATAGACCAGATCGGCGCTGCCAAGCTGAGTATACGGGAGATCGGTTCCTTCTATGAGCCGCGGTATCTCATAAACCATAGCTGTCGCTTCCTCTTTGGTCATGTTCTGCCCGCCGCTGATGGAGACGGAATTATAGCTGTTATTTTCGGAGAACAGGGAGAACAGACCCAGCTTTTCCAGCTTGGCGCTGTCGCTGGTGATGCTGAGCATGGAGCTGCCCAGATCCACGATCTCCCTGGTATTGTCCGTCCGGTTGTTCTGGATGCGGGTGAAAAAGCCCGGCATAGTCAGGCCCAGGGCCACAGCCGCCGCCATCATCAGAAGCCAGGGGAGAATATGGGCGGATTTTTTCTTCTTCACAGCCCTTTTCATACCCTGCCCCCTTTCAGCTCTACGGTGACGCAGGTACCGTTGCCCACGCGGCTGGCAAAGCTCATGGTTCCGTTATGCAGTCTCACGATCTCGTTGCACAGGGACAGGCCCAGGCCCACGCCCCCCTGGGCCCGGGAGCGGGATTTATCCACCCGGTAAAAGGCCTCGGTGATGTGGCTGATCTCCTCCTCGGGGATGCCCCGTCCGGTGTCCAGCACCCGGATGCGGCAGCCCTCCTCCGTCATCTCGGACATGATATAGATGTTCCCGCCCTTGTCCATGGCCTTGCGGGAGTTATCCAGAATATTCACCAGCAGGGATTTGACCAGATCCGGCTCCAAAAGGCACTCGCCCTCCTCACAGCGGCACTGGAGCACGATCCCCTTCTCCTCGTACACCCGTTTCAGGTGCTCCACCATGCCGCCCACGATCTGGGCCGGTCTGGCGGGGACAAGCTCAATTTCCTTCTTCTCCAGCACCAACAGGTCCAGCAGCTTGAAGGACAGGCTCTCCAGCCGCTTGCCCTCGGAGAAGATATAGTTTGCCGCGTCCATCTGCTCGCTCTCCGTCAGGGTCTGGGAGCGGATCAGCTCGGCGTAGCCGATGATGGAGGTCATGGGGTTTTTCATCTCGTGGGCAAAGTTGCCCATAAAGGTCTTCTGCCGGTCGGCGGCGTCCTGGATGGCGTGGATATTGTCCTCTAACTTCTCCGCCATGGTGTTGAAATCCTCGGTGAGCTTGCCGATCTCGTCGTTATTGATGACTTTCGCCCGGTAGGACAGGTCGCCGGAGGCGAAGCGCTTGGAGGCGGCGGAAAGGGCGCTGATGGGCTGGGTCACCCAGTAGGCAATGGCCCAGCACAGCAGGCCGCCCACCACGGCGATCACCGCGAACACCTGCCGGTAGATGTGGACCTGGGCCTGGCTGTCCTCATAGATGCCGCTGATATCGTAGCAGATATCCAGATACAGGGTCTCATAGGTGGCGGAGAGGGCGGCGCTGATGCGCATATGCCTTCTCCCCTGTCCGTCCCGGACAACGCTGACCAGCCCCTGGCCCTCGGGGGTCTGATGCTGTATATCCAAAGAGATGTTATAGCTGTTATCCTCAAAGAGCGTCTCCCCATCGGAAGACAGCTTCAGGGCGGACCAGCCGGCGGAGTTCTGCCCGCTCATCTGGCCCAGCACCTCCGCCAGCTTCACATGCTCCGTGCCCGGGCTGACCTGGTCCACGATCTTCAGGGTGTTCAGGACCATGCGGGTGGCGCGGAGGGCGGATTCGGTCTCCCGGTCAAATGAGTGGGAAAATCCGAGCGTGACAATAAGGCTGCCGCCTATCCCGAAGGCAAGCGCCAGCAGCCATATCATACACATGGTTATCCTGAGCCGGAATTTCACCCTTTACCGCACCCTCAGCATCATTTTTTCAAAGCTCCAGCCGGTAGCCCACCCGGTTCACGGTCTGGAGTTTGTCCTCCCAGCCGATCTTCTTGCGCAGGCGCTGGATGTGCAGGTCCACTACCCTGCTGCCCACGGGGTATTCCCCGCCCCAGACCCGCTCGTATATGGTCTCCCGGTACAGGGCTGCCCCCGGGTTCTGGGCGAAGAGCAGCATCAGGTCCCACTCCTTTTTGGTGAGAAGAATGGTCTCCCCGTTTCGCTGGACCTGGAGCGAACGCATGTCGATGGTCAGATCGCCCACCGTCAGCACGTCCTCGGTTTTCTGGTAGCGGCGGAGCACCACCTCCACCCGGGCCAGAAGCTCCATCACCTCAAAGGGCTTGACGATATAGTCCTCCGCACCCATGCGAAGGCCCTTCACCCTGTCGTCCACAGAGTTTTTGGCGGTAATGAAGATCACCGGCGTGCCGGTAGGCTGTATGTACTCCATCAGTTCAAAGCCGCTGACCTCCGGCAGCATCACATCCAGCAGAGCCAGGTCAAAATGCTCCTCCTCCAGGAGATTGGCCGCCGTTGTCCCGTCATAGGCGCAGGTACAGCTGTACCCGGCTTTCGTCAGGCTCAGTTTAATCAGGTCCGAAATGGGCTTCTCATCTTCCACGATCAGTACACGGATCAAGGTGCAACCCTCCAATGGTTTATGACAGTCTCATATCTAACTGATTATACACCGGATTTGTATCGTTTTTGTATACTTTTTGGAAATATATGTCACAAAACCGCGAATTTCAGAAAATTTAAGAATTTGGTTTCGCTTCAAAAAGCAAAAATGTCATCCTGAGCGCAGCGAAGGATCCCGTAAACAGAACGAATTGCCCTGAATCCGGGATCCTTCGTCGCATTGCTCCTCAGGATGACCGCAATATATTCATAAAGAGATTACACCCAGGTGTTCAAGAAGGATCTTCACGCCGATCACCACAAGGATAATGCCGCCGGCCAGCTCCGCCTTGGATTTATAGCGGGTGCCGAAGGCGTTGCCGATGTAAATGCCCACAAAGGACAGCAGGAAGGTAGTCACGCCGATCAATCCCGCCGCGGGCAGGATCTGCACCTCCAGGAAGGCGAAGGTA
Organism: Candidatus Limivicinus sp.; assembly: GCA_051866735.1. Lineage (GTDB taxonomy): Bacteria > Bacillota > Clostridia > Oscillospirales > Oscillospiraceae > Limivicinus. The sequence continues at coordinate 7,075 of JBJDXP010000179.1, read as the reverse complement.
ATGCCCACAGCCAATGCGTCAATGCTGGTGGCGATGGCCATGAGCAGCATGGTCTTTACGCCGAAATCGTCGTTCAACTCCTCGGCCTTGCCGAAGGACTCCTTGATCATGTTGCCGCCGATGAAAGCCAGCAGCACAAAGGCCACCCAGTGGTCGATACTTTCGATCACCGACTCGAAGCGGAAGCCCAGCAGATAGCCGATGACCGGCATCAAAAACTGGAAGCCGCCGAAATACAGTCCGGCCAGGGCCGCGTGCTTCACGCCCACCTTTTTCACGCTCAGTCCCTTGCACACGGAAACGGCAAAGGCGTCCATGCTCAGCCCCACGGCGATCAGCAAAAGCTCGATAAAGCCCATTGATATCTCTCCAAAAATATAAGTAAAGTCTAATCACTATATAGCAAGTTTACAAAAAAGTCAAGGAATATTCGGAGCATCGGCGTATAATGGTTATACTTTTATTACGGAAAGGAAATTCTTATGCAGGAAGTATACGAATTTTTAAAAAACGCGGGCACATACTATCTGGCCACCTGCGAGGGCGGGCAGCCCAGAGTGCGGCCCTTCGGCACGGTGAATATCTATGACGGGAAGCTGTACATCCAGACCGGCAAATCCAAATCCGTCTCCCGCCAGCTCCATGCCAACCCCAAGCTGGAGATCTGCGCCATGCAGGGCGGCAAATGGCTCCGCGTGGAGGCCACGGCGGTGGAGGATGTACGCCGGGAGGCCCGGGTCAGTATGCTGGAGGCCTACCCGGAGCTCCAGTCCCTCTACTCCCCCGACGACGGGAACACCGAGGTCTGGTACCTGCGCAACGTCACCGCCACCCTCAGCTCCTTTGAGGAACCGCCCAAGGTGCTTAAATTTTAGCGTTCATCTGTCATCCTGATGAGCGAAGCGAAGAAGGATCCCGTAAACAGAAGCAAATTGCCTCTGAATATGGGATCCTTCGCTTTATTTCGGATGGCCGAAAATAGAAAAAGTCAGAACTTCTCGTCAAACTTATAGTTGATGTCCTCTTTGAAGCTGATCTTTGTCTCCTTCCCGGCGGAGAGGCGGGAGATGGCGGGGATATGCTTGACGATGACGGCAATGCCGGTAAAGATACAGAGAAACATGGCGAGCCTGTCGTCAACCAGCAGCAGCGCGCCGGCGATCATGGTGGCGGCCCCGGCCAGCACGGCGACAGCCATATAGCGGTTAAACCAGATGAGAGCCAGTACAATGGCCAGAATGGTCAGGCCCATGGAGAAATACACGCAGAAGGCCGTCACGATCAGCGCCAGGATGCCGTGGCCGCCGTGCAGGTCATACAGGGCGGGATAGACCCTGCCCATCACCAGGCAGAAGCCCGCAAAGGCCCGGCCCACAACGGCGTGGTCCTTCAGGCCGAAGAGCCAGCCCGCGATGAGGATGGGCAGCAGGTCGATCGCCAGCTCCACCAGCAGCAGCTTGACGGCGCCCTTTACGCCGTAGATCCGGCGGAAGTTGGACAGGGCGGCGCTGCCGGTGCCCAGCCTGCGCAGATCGGCGTGGAAGACCAGGTTGGAAGCGACGATGGAACTGTTCAGGTTCCCCATGGCGTAGGCGAAAACCGCCGTCAGTATTGTCAGTACCCAGTAGATCATTCCTTGTCGCCTTTCTGTCTGATGACAATGCGGATGGGCGTGCCCTCCAGGCCGAACACGGCCCGGATCTGGTTTTCGATATAGCGCTGATAGGAGAAGTGGAACAGCTCCCGGGAGTTGCAGAAGATCACGAAGTTGGGTGGCTTGATGCCGGTCTGGGTCATGTAGTAGATCTTCAGGCGGCGGCCCTTGTCCGTGGGGGGCTGCACTCTGGCCTGGGCGTCGGCCAGGACGTTGTTGAGCATACCGGTACTGATGCGCATATTGCTCTGGTCGTTGACAAAGTTGATGAGCTCAAAAATGCGCTCGGTGCGCTGGCCGGTCAGGGCGGAGATGAAGAGGATGGGCGCGTAGCTCATAAAGCTCAGATCCCGCATGATGTCCTTGCGCATTTTCTCCATGGTGCCGGTCTCTTTTTCCACCAGGTCCCATTTGTTCACCACCACGATGCTGGCCTTCCCCGCCTCGTGGGCAAGACCTGCGATCTTGGTGTCCTGCTCGGTGACGCCGTCTCTGGCGTCAATCATGATGAGGCACACATCCGCCCGCTCAATGGCCAGCTGGGCGCGCATGACGGAGAATTTCTCCACCCGCTCGTCCACCTTGGACTTGCGGCGGATGCCCGCCGTGTCGATGAGCATATAGCGGCCGTACTGGTTTTCATACAGGGTGTCCACCGCGTCCCGGGTGGTGCCGGCCACGTTGCTGACGATGACCCGCTTTTCGCCCAGAATGTGGTTGATGAGAGAGGATTTGCCCACATTGGGCTTGCCGATGACGGCCACCTTGATGCAGTCGTCCTCTTCCTCCCCCTCGTCCTCCTCCGGGAAGTACTTCAGGCACTCGTCCAGCAGATCGCCGGTGCCGTGGCCGTGTACGGCGGAGACGGGGATGGGGTCTCCCAGACCCAGGGAGTAAAATTCATATACGGCGGGGTCGGTGGCGCCCGTGGAGTCCGCCTTATTTACCGCCAGCACCACAGGCTTGCGGGACCGGAGCAGCATGTTGGCCACATCCTTGTCCGCGGCGGTGACGCCGGTGCGGATATCCGTGACCAGAACGATCACGGTGGCGGAGTCGATGGCGATCTGGGCCTGCTCCCGCATGAAGAGCAAAATCTCGCTGTCGGTGCTGGGCTCAATGCCGCCGGTGTCCACCATGTCAAATTTTCTGCCGCACCACTCGCACTCGGCATAAAGCCGGTCGCGGGTGACGCCGGGGGTGTCCTCAACGATGGAGAGCCGCTGTCCCACCAGGCGGTTGAAAAGCATGGACTTTCCCACATTGGGGCGGCCTACGATAGCAACAAGAGGTCTTGACAACTGTATCCCCCTCCCTTTCAATTCTGATTATATTTATAGTATTCTTCTGTTGGCTCCGCGCGCACGGGAAGCCTGATTTCCGGAAGCTGGCCCGCCATGGCGTCCCACAGGGCAAAGCCGTCCTGTTCGATGGGGTAGATGGGCACGCCCAGCTCTTTACTGGCCTGCTCCAGGGTGATGTCGTCCAGAAAGTCCATTTCCTCCCGGCGGAGCATGTTCTGGGAGATGAGCAGGCGCTCCCCCAGCTCTCTGCCCTTGAGCTGTTTTATCAGGTCCTGGCCGGTGATCAGGCCGGTCACATTGATGCTGCGGCCGAAAAAGTCGTTTTCAATGGCATAGACCTGCCCTTTTATTGTGCCGTATTTTTCTTTTGCCATACCCAGCAGCTTTTCAAAATACGGGGCCGCGGAAACGCCGGTGGCGATGGAGAAGGGCAGGCCGTCCGGCTCGTCGGACAGCATCAGCGCGGAGCGAAACTCCGTCTCCAAAAGCCTTATCATGCCAACGCCGTTTTCCAGCTGGGTGTGCTCCTCGTAAAACTCGTCCGGGGGCAGCTCCCGCTCCGCTTTGATGTACAGCTCGTCCCCGCAGAAGAAGATGCGGGTGCCGTAGCGCTTCAGGCACTCATCCCCGAAAGCTGTGACCATGTCGATGGTCTCCCCCGCCAGCTCCTTTGTATAAGGCGTCAGCGGATACAGGCCCTCCCGGAACCTGGTCAGACCCACCGGGACGATGGAGACGCTGTGTACCCCGGGGTACATCTCCTCCAGATCCCGCATGGAGCGCAGAAGCTCCTCCCCGTCGTTCAATCCGGGGCAGCAGACGATCTGGCAGTTCATCACGATCCCCGCCGCCGCAAAACGGCGCATGATCCCGATGCTCTCCCCCGCTCTGGGGTTTTGGAGCATTTTGCAGCGCAGCGCCGGGTTGGTGGTGTGGACGGAGACGTTGATAGGGCTGATGTGCAGGGCGATGATCCGCTCGATCTCCCGTTTGGAGAGATTGGTCAGGGTGATATAATTCCCCAGCAGGAAGCTGAGACGGGCGTCATCGTCCTTGAAATACATGGTCCGGCGCATGCCCTTGGGCAGCTGGTCAATAAAGCAGAACACGCAGTTGTTGGCGCAGGAGCGGGGCGTGTCCATCAGGTAGCTTTCAAACTCCAGTCCCAGGTCTCCGCCCTCGCTTTTTCGGACAGCGACTTCATACTCGCTGCCGTCCGGCCTGCGCAGCAGCACCTTCAGGCGGCTGTCGTAGGCGAAGAACTTGTAGTCCAGCACATCAATGATTTTATTGCCGTTTATCGCAATGACCGCGTCGCCCACATGGGCCTTCCGGTGCAGGGGGCTGCCGCGGTCGATGGATTTGATGATATTTTCCATACTCTTCATAAATAGCAAAAGGAAGAAAGGCCGACGCCTTTCTTCCTCAAGCTTTTTTTACTTGCTCTCTTCAACCTGGATGACCGCACGGCCCTTGTACTGACCGCAAGCCTTGCAGGCGCGATGAGGCATAACGAAGGCTCCGCAGTTGGGGCACTTGACGATGCCGGGGGCTTCGAGCTTCCAGGTAGAAGAACGTCTCTTATCACGTCTCTGTCTTGATACTTTTCCTTTTGGGACTGCCATGTTGACACCTCCTGATATCAGCTGTTCTGAGCAGCTTATTTTAATCTTTATCCAAAAGCTGCTCAAGCACAGCAAATCTTGGATCAATTTCTTTCCGGCACCCGCAGGGGCCCAGATTAAGGTTTTTGCCGCACCGGGAACACAGACCCTTGCAATCCTCACGGCAGAGGAACTTGGTCTCCATGTCCAGGATGAAGCAGGTGGACAAAATCTCGTCCAGGTCGATCTCGTCCCCATCCAGAAGGAACAGCTCCGGGTTTTCCCCGTCGTCATCCTCTTCCGCGATGGTGACGTGAAGGGCTGTGGTCTTGGTGCTGTCAAACTCCGTACCGCAGCGGTCGCAGATACAGCGCATGTCCGCGCTGATCTCCCCGCTCAGGTTCAGCACGCCGGCCTCGTTATACACCCGGCCAACGGCGTGGGGCTTGGACACATACGCCTTTACCGCCGGGAAATCCAGATTCTCCGTATCCAGCTCACATTCGAAGGGGATGGAGCCGCCCGGTATTTCAATGATCTCTCTTAAGTTAAGCCGCATATCGCACCTCGCAAAGTCACGACCGGAGGGGATACCCTCAACACAGTCGCCCTGATATTATAGATTACTTGTCAAGTCTTGTCAACAGAAATTTTATAGTGTATAATCCAAAAAAACAAAGAATTAAAACCAATTTTTTTATGAAAGGTTCTCCTGTCAAGCCATGAAGGAACTGACCGTCAGGCAAAACGACGCCGGGCAGAGGCTGGACCGCTTTGTGGGCAAAGCCGTGCCGCTGCTGCCGGAGTCTCTTTTGCAGAAATATATCCGCCTTAAGCGCATCAAGCTCAACGGCAAGGGCGCGAAAAGGGACACCCGCCTGAAGGTGGGCGATACTTTACAATTATACATCAACGACGAGTTCTTTGAAAAGCCCCGGGAAGAAAATTCCTATCTGAAGGTGGGCACACCCCGGCTGGACATTGTCTATGAGGACGAAAACATCCTCCTTGTGGACAAAAAGCCCGGCGTACTGTGCCACAGCGCCGGAGTCTGGGACTACAACACCCTGATCGCTAATATTCAGGCCTACATGGCCCAGAAGGGCGAGTGGCGGCCCAAAGAGGAAAATTCCTTTGCCCCCGCCCTGTGCAACCGTATCGATCGGAACACCGGCGGCATCGTCATCGCCGCCAAAAACGCGGAGGCCCTGCGCATCCTCAACGACAAGATCCGGGACCGGGAGATCGAAAAATACTATCTCTGCGCCGTACAGGGCCGCCCCAAGCCCCCTTCCGGCCGGCTGGAGAATTATCTTTTCAAGGACGCGGGCAAAAACCAGGTCTATGTAAAAAACCGCCCCGAACCCGGCACAAAAACCGCCGTCACCGAATACCGTGTACTGTGCTCCAAAGGGCCCCTGTCCCTGGTGGAGTGTCACCTGCTCACGGGCCGCACCCACCAGATCAGGGTGCAGATGGCCCACGCCGGCTGGCCCCTTTTGGGGGACGGGAAATACGGCCGTGAGCGCTTCAACCGGGATTTCGGCGAGAAGGGCCAGGCCCTGTACTCCTATAAGCTCTGTTTTTCCTTTCCTACCGACGCGGGGGTTCTGGAATATCTGCGGGGCAGGGAATTTACCGTGAAGCGTGTGGACTTCGCGGAAAAATATTTTGATATAGAAAGTCTGGAATTGTTATGATCAAGCTCTTGACAAAACTTTTCATCAAAGACCACGAAAACGTCACCAACGCCGCCGTCCGCCGGGCCTACGGGACCATGTGCAGCCTGTACGGGATCTTCCTGAACCTGCTGCTTTTCGCCGGCAAGTATTTCGCCGGGGTCATCTCCGGCTCCGTAGCCATCACGGCGGACGCCTTCAACAACCTGTCCGACGCGGGTTCCTCCATCATCACCCTGCTGGGCTTTGCCATTGCCGGGAAAAAGCCCGATCCGGACCACCCCTTCGGCCATGGCCGGGCCGAGTATCTGGCCGGGCTTGTGCTGTCGGCCGTCATCATCCTGATGGGCTTTGAGCTGGTCAAAAGCTCCTTTGAAAAGATCCTCCACCCGGAGCCCATAAGCAGCGGCCTGCTCCCCGCCATCATTTTAGTGTGCAGCATTCTGGTGAAGTTCTACATGTGCCTGTATAACCGCTCCGTGGGCAAGAAGATCAATTCCGCCGCCATGCAGGCCACCGCCACTGACTCTCTCTCCGACTCTGTGGCCACCACGGTGGTTCTCATCTCCATGGGTGTCTCTTATTTCTTCCATGTGAACATCGACGGCTACGCCGGTCTGCTGGTGGCCGTGTTCATCCTCTACGCGGGCTTTAACGCCGCGAAAGACACCGTGTCTCCCCTGCTGGGTCAGGCTCCCGACCCGGAGTTTGTGCAGCAGGTGGCGGACATCGTCACCGCCCACCCTGAGGTTGTGGGCATCCACGACCTGGTGGTCCATGACTACGGCCCCGGCCGGGTGATGGTCTCCCTCCACGCCGAGGTCCGCGGCGACG
>JBJDXP010000178.1:0-6501 GCA_051866735.1 Candidatus Limivicinus sp. | reverse complement strand
AATCAGGCCGCTTCTGGGCATTATGACCCGGAGGCGGCTTTTTCATTTTGTATCAAAGACGACGTTAAGATGGAAATCAAAACTGCGGAATTGATACAATTTGACTTTTCCGGTGCCGCAAAGTTTTGAGGGGTAAGTTGCGCGGGCCGAGGGGTAAGTTTGGCGAGATGAGGGGTAAGTTGCTCCGTGAGGGGTAAGTTAGCGTACAAGGAATAGCCATAGGCAAAAAACGAACCGTGCCGCTGATTATCGCTTTCAGCAGCACGGCGCTTTGGTTTTTATGGCTCATGCTTCTGCTGTGTCCATCAAAGCAGGGAGCATTTGTGCAGAACCGGGCTACTGACGAAATGTACAGTAGCCCGGTATAATTTTTGTGCATTTTCCTACGTCTGCGCGGACGTAGACAAGCCTATCTTCTCACAGTATTATTTGTGTGTTAGCCGTCATTCTTCAGCAGGTATTTATTGCTGACGACCTTCATGGAAAGGCTGGCGCTGATCAGAGGGCAGAAGACCGGCTCCGTCGGGCGGATCACGATGCCTTCCTTCTTACCGCCGTTGGGATATTCGCCGTCAGCGCGGGCCAACAGAGCCTCTACGGTGGGGTACTTGGACGGCAGGTCCGTGTCCACTTCCTCAATAGGCACAGGTGTAATGTCGAGCGCTTCACAGATCTGGAGCATTCGCTTGAGCCCCACCCGCTTGCCGTTTTCCCGGATGGTGAACACATACCACTCCGGCTTTGCGAGACGCAGGCGGTTTTGCTGAATGCCGGGAGCGCAGAGCTCGCCCTGAATGGTTAGCGTCTTCAGGCCCAGTGCTTTCATGTAGTCCTCCATTTTTGCCTGATACTCACGAGCCTTCACCAGCTTATAGAAGGAACTGCTGCCGTCGTCCTTGTATTCGTAATTGTGGCCGGTGACGTGGAAGCCGTTCTCGTCGATCCCGATAGAGTGGGACGAGCCGTCCATTTTTGTGCTAATATAGTATTCCAATCCTGCAAAGGCCTGAATCAGCTCAGGTTCCTCCTGAACGCGGGTCTCATCCGTATGAGGAATGTCATAGGGCAACGTGCCGATGACGGTGCCACCGGTCGTGGCCCTTTCCTCGATCTCCCATTTTCGCACACCGAGCAGTTCCGTCACGTCGTCGCCCACGTCGGCGTCCTTCGGGATCTCCGGGAACTGGCTGACGGGGAGCAGCAGGCCCTGCGAAATCTGGCCGCGAAAACGCATGGTCCGCAGCCGGAAGCCTTCGCCCATGATGTCGGTCTTTTTATAGCTCGATGAGCGCATGAACTCAAACTCGTCCCGGATGGGCAGGAAGCTGTCGATCTCGAAATAGACTGCGATGTCCATCGGCTGAAACTGGCCTTTGTTCACAACACACTGCCAGCCCAGCACGTGGGCCAGTTCAATACGGTCCGCCCCCTCAATGGGCTCAATTTTCCAAATGCGCTGAATGCTTGCAAGTTTTCTCATTTTCGGTCCTCCTCTAGTGGTAGATATTCTGTCTCAGACAGATCGGTATAATCATCTGGGCTGGCGTAGCACCGACGCAGGTAGTCATGGCCGCCATCCACGGAAACGTGGCCACAGCTGCAGGTTTTGAAATCGTGACGATAGGTGCTCTCAATCACCTCGCCGCAGTGATTACACCGGGCGGCATTTCGAATGATGCGGATTTTGTGCTTAGGCCTTGTCTCCGCCATCCGATTCAGCCTCCTTTTCCTTCTTCCACGCCTCGTACTTTTTCACGTGCTCCGGGTCCTGAAAATAACGCTGCACGGCTTCGTACACGGCCTTTCCAAGCTGCTTTTTCTGAAGCTCCGAGGGAGCCACGTTGTGCATGTTGAAGGCAGCCATCTGGTTTCCCGTGGCAAGATCAATCACGGAGACCGGGCAGCCTCTGCGAATGGGTTCCTGCCGCTCCGGAGGGAGCGCTTTCAGAACGGCCAACTGGTAGTCGTTAAATTCCTCCGGCTTCAGCTCGTCATCCGGAATGCCGCTGTGGTTGAATTCAATGATGGTCGTGCCCTTGGGCTCTTTACGCTTTGCCATGATCCACCTCCGGATAATCCGCCTCGTAAGCGTCGATGATCCGCTGCAGGAGCGGGTTAGTCTCCATCTCTCGGACCTTATACAGATGTACGTCGTTCTCACAGTTGTCAAAGTCTTCGGCCTCGGTCCACTGTTCCGAGAGCCTGCTGATCCCACGATAGGGCTGCTTGCCGAGGTAAAGACTGACCCATTCAATACGGGCATTGTTCAAAATCGGCGGTACAGGGTTGTTGGCAAGCATGACGCGCATATCACTGGTGGCCGCAGCGAGGGTCGCCCGGATGATCTCCCAGCAATGCAGGCTGACGGTCCACATCTGGTGGATCAGGGGAAAGCTGTAGTCATAGGGATGCTCTGTGTCCGGAATGATAGCGACCACAAAATAGCGCATGCGCTTGGCATTGTCATCCACGCAGATGCTGCCATACATTGTGTCCGGGTTCCGCTCCGCAATGATGTAAGTCAGATACGGAATCCCATCAGGTAACAGTCTGTGAAACGCCTCTGTGGCGGCGGTGGATGTCTCCTCGTCGATCCAGTCCGGATTCAGTGGAGCACAGTCCCGCGCCTTGTCCTTCGGGACGCACGGGCCGTTTAGCAGATCAGCCACATAGGCCTTGTCTTTCATAAGTTCAGAGATATTCATGATACAAATCCTTTCTGTTCCCACCCACCATCCCGTATTCGGTTTATGCTGCTTCGATAAAGCACTCAGGATGATCTTCCGGATTCACGAGAAGCTGGTACTGACAGCCTTCATCCGTGATTTTCTGCTCCAGGATACGGAGCAGGGTCAACTTGTGCAGAGATGCGTAGGTATAGGAAACGGAATAATTCAGTGTGGCGACAAACATTTCTGACGAGAACGTGTCGTAGCCAAAGGCCTCATAAATAGCGGTGATGGCTTTCTTCTGATGGGGTTTGAGCTTGGAGAATTCTGTTTGCAGCTCCCGGTTAATCGTGTAGTCGCCATCAGGCTGCTTCGTAATCAGACCCAGCTGGGCTGCCAGCGCGGTGTCGGCCAGCCACATGTTGCCGCTGTAGCCACGCGCTTCGTAATCGCTGCGAAGAAGCGTCCCTTTGGCGAGGCAGGATCGCAACACTTCGGAAACGCGCCTGTCCCTGTTGGAGGTGGAGGATTCGGATAGAATATTCAGCTGCTCCAACACATCCTGCGAATATCCTTCTGCCAAAGCTGCCACAGTCTCTGGCGCAGAGTTTTTGTCCTCTGGCAGGCGCACAGGCGGAGTAGGCTCTCCGGCAAAGAGCGTGGGATGATCGTTGGGATTGACGCGCAGGCGGTACACAAAAACGTCGTTCTCCTGGCAGTCGATCAACTGGAGCATGGAAAGCTGATGAAGCAACGAACATGTACTGGATTTTCCCAGCTTCATAGCCGCCATTGCGTCTTCCCTAGTAAAGGGCTCCAGTCCGAAGCGCTGATACAGGGCTGAAAGCGCCGCCTTCTGGGAGCCGCTGGGTGTTGGCAAGGCTTCTATGATGTCTCGGTTGATCCTGTATACACCGGGAGCCACCTTTTTCACGATGCCCATTTGCTCAGGAAGCAGCATATCCGTATAGATTTTTGCTGCCTCCTCTTCGTCCGTATAGCTCGCAGCCGTGATCATCCCTTTGGGAAGGCTGGCAGCCAGAATCTCTCCGATACGGCGGTCTTTAGCCGATCTGGCCGAGCTGCGGAGCTCCGCAATGGCCTGCATGATCTCCGGGGAATAATCCTGTGGCTCAAGAGGCAGTTGGGAGGTGGCGAACTGATAAATCATGCAACGATTGGTCCGTTTCCCGACGCTTTCAATCAGGCTCATCTCTCTGAGGTGTGTCACAAAATTGCCTGCCTGCTTCAAAGCAAAGCCGCAGCCATGGACGATGTCGTCTACTGTAAACGTGTATACCTGATTGTCCATCAGGCTGAGCAAGAATTTTGCGCCGGTTTTCATGACTGGGCCGCTGTTCGAGGCCAGACGGTGGAGCTCGTCCCGCACCCTTGCTATACTGGTCTCCGAATCCATTTCCGTCTCGTTTCCGGCCCAAGAATCTGCCGAGAGCCAGTCCTTGTTTTCACCTCCTCTCTCCGGGTAGTTAGGGTCGGTTTCGGTCGGAACCCCGCTTGCCTCCGCAGTCTCCGGTCCCGGTGGCGCAGGCCTCCCACTGTCAGGTGGCGTCGGGTCAAGCGTAGGCACGGCAGCTGCCATGAGCGGTGTACGGGCCAGTTCCATTTCTGCCTGCCGAGACCGTTCTTCCTTTTGCCTTTGCCGTAGCCGCCGTTCCTCCACAGCGCGGGAGAGGAGCTCAAGATAATACTCGATAAAGTAGGTCAGATCGCAGCCATTCTCCTCCCGCAGAATGTTGAGCATGGCCTCGTAATAGCTATAGCTCCTCCGAGCGATGAGGGCGGATAGGCTGATCTCGCTAAAGAATGTATACCCGGCGCGAAGCAGGATGATGTTGGAAACCATCCTGCCCAGACGCTCATTGCCCTCCGGGAAAGGGCGCAGGATCATCAGGTATGCCTGCGCCACAGCGGCTTTGACCAGCGGGTGTGTGTTCGGCAATTCCAGAAAGGCAGACAACTCACCCAGCCTGTCCGGTATGGTTCGCACAGAGGGAAACTCAAAGGCTTCTCCGCTGGTGGGAGTAAAATCCACTTCGTTAGTGGAGCGAAAATCCTGCCCGCCCTGATCCATACCATCTGTGAGTAAGTAGACCAGCTCTTTCAGATATTCCGCGTCGATAGGCCGGTAGAGATTGCTGCTGGCATAGCTGCTGGCCTGTCGGTTGTTTGTAATCATCTGTTCCTCGATGTCTCTTGGCGGCAGATCGCTCGTGAGAAAGTCCATAGCGGCCTGAATGCTGATCTGGGAGCCTTCCACATAACTGGTGTAGAACACCTCCTCCAGCGTGGAGACCGGCAGAGTCTCCGTGTAAGGATCAAACTCAGTCTCGATTTCATACAGAGCCTCCACGACCTTCTCACTGGCGGCGACCATCTTATCCGTCGTGACGAACCAGTATGGAAGGCCTTTGTAGTTGTACAGGGGCAGCACTGTGCTTCTGGACCGTCGCTGATTCAGCAGCTCCTGCCACAGTGCGTCCGGCTGCGTCCCCAGAGGGATGCGGGAGATCATGTCGCGTTTCGAGGTATAACGCTGTTCTAAATGCCTGAATAGCTTTTCTCGGTCCATCGGCTACCTCCTTGACGCGCTTACTGCTGTTCCACGTCCAGAGCCTGTGCACCTTTCAGATCAAACCGGATGGCCTGATGGGTGGGAAGATACTCCCCATAGCACATTCTGGGCCGATCATCCTCCCAGCCGACCATGTGCTTAATCTTGCGCAGAAGGCTCCTGCCGCTGATTTCAAACTGCACGGCCCGTTCTTCAGGTACCACCACAGCCTGCTGATCGTCAATCGTGCAGGCCCGGAGCAGCAGCATCTTTTCTTCTTTGTTTATGAGAATCTGAACCTGCCGAGGCCAGTCAAGTGCATCCAGCACACCCTCGTTGAGAAGAATGGAATCCTCCATCAGGTTCAGCGTCAAAATGATTTGTGGGCTCATTACAATACCTCCGTTGTATCGGATGTGATAGGCAGCTGTTCCGCTGCGGGTTCACTGGCAGTCAGATCAGAGGATACGAAGCCCTCGGTCAGATCGATCTCCGTCGAGGCCCTGTGTTCATCGACGCTGAGGCCAAAGGTCTCCAGCCATTCGCTGGGGAGGATCGGTTTGGGCCGCTTGATCTTGCCGGTCTCCGGGTCACGGCTCTGGGGCAGGAAGGCCTCCTTGGCGCTCAGGTCAAAGAGGTACAGGCTCTCGCCCTGATAGTTGATCCGCATGCCCTGTAGCTTATACCGGTAGATGGATTCCCAGCCCATCAGGTCATAGAGCTTCGTGGTAAAGGGCCTGCAGGTGATCTCGCGGCTCTTGCGTTTGTCTCCTTTGACGACACACCAGCGCACGGCGTCACGGGCACCCTCGTCACAGGGCCGGATGGCCAGCTTGCGTTCTGTGGGATTGATCAAAAACTGAATGTAAGTCGCGTCCTCCAGCTTGCTGATGCAGGAATTGTTGAACGTGATGCTGTTGCCACGAATGGTCATGGCCGGATCAAAGCGGTGGGAGATGAATTCCCGCCGTACCACCTGATATCCGGCAAAGCTGAAGTTTGCTTCTTCGGCGATGCGCTTGGCTTCCTGCCGTTCTTCGCGGGTTAGGCCGCTGATGCCCGGTGCCGCCGATGTACCCGGCTGCGGGACACCAGGGAATGGGGTGCGCTGCATACCGGGTGGACTGGGTCGGAATCCCTGCCTCTGTTGGGGCCAAGGCTGCATGTTGTCCACCATAGTCAAAACCTCCTGTTACTTAGTCTTTCGGTGGCGCATGGACTCCCGGCGCACCACCTGATCATCCTTCCTGTCGATCACAG
>JBJDXP010000177.1:0-31649 GCA_051866735.1 Candidatus Limivicinus sp. | reverse complement strand
TTCAAGGGTTTTCAGCCACGTTGTTCTTGCACAGTCGTACCATCCGCAGCCATATTTTCCGTAAGATCCGTGATCACGTCGCCCTTTACCGCCATGCTGGCCGCACTCCAGGGGAAGCCTGAAGCGGCGGTGGGATAAACGCCGGTGGTGTGGTCCACAAAATAGGCGTCAAAGCCGGCCTTCTTGATCTGCTCCATGCTCAGATCCCGGGTAAGCTGATGGACGATTGTACCGATCATCTCCAGGTGTCCCAGTTCCTCTGTACCTACAGAGGGGGCAAAATGAGCCCGCGGTCCCCTTGCCCGGCAGAACAAAGCCCTTGCGTTCCGGCTTTTCAGAAGGTATACTGGACAAAAGATGAAATGATTTCACGGAGGCGGGATCATGAAAAATGTGGTTCTTTTCGGCGCAGGTCAGGTTGGGGCCATGGTCTCCCGGCTGATGGGTCCGGGATATTGGGTGTCCTGCTTTGCGGACAATGATGAGAAAAAGCGGGGAAGCAGCCTTGCTGGCATTCCGATTTGCGCGCCCCGGGAAGCGCTTGCCGGCGGCCCGGACTGCGTATGTCTCTGCGCCCTGGATGAGGAACGCTGCGGGCAAATGGAAGCCCAGGTTCGGGCGTTGGGCTTTTCAGGCGAGATACTGCGCCCCCAAAGTCTCAAAGTCTTTGACGCCAGGGCGGCTACCATGCGCCTTCTGGCGGAGCAGATCAAGGAGGAGAGCATCCCAGGGGATGTTGCGGAGCTGGGTGTTTTCCGGGGGGATTTTGCCCTGTTGATCAACGCCGCCTTCCCTCAGCGAACGATCCACCTTTTTGACACTTTTCAGGGGTTTGACGAAAAGGACATAACAATAGAAGCCCGGGAGGGACTGTCCCGGGCAAAAACAGGGGACTTTGCCGCTACGGCCATGGACTTTGTGGCACAGCGCCTTTTCTTCCCGGAGCGCGCCCGTTTTTACCCGGGCTATTTCCCCGACACCTTTGCGCTTTGCAGCGCCGGGGCCTTTGCCTTTGTCTCCATTGACGCGGATCTCTATGCCCCTACGGCGGCTGCTCTGCCACTGTTCTGGGAAAGACTTTCTCCCGGCGGCGTACTGATGATCCACGACGTGAACAGCACGCAGTTTCGCGGCCCGGGCAGGGCGATTAAGGAATTTTGCCAGGAACGGAAGCTTCTGCCTGTCCCCATATGCGATCTCCACGGCAGTGTGCTGCTGAGAAAAGCGTAAACCGAATACATGCATTTTCAAAATCTCCGGCCCTTTTTTCAGGACACGGAGATTTTTTGCAAGTGGGCGCTCTTCCCGGAATAAAGTGAAAAGGGGAGGGGGACAGGATGAAAAGAAAGGTAAAGCTCCTGCAAATCGAGAATGACAGAGCGCTTCGCCCGGAAACGGACACGGAGTATTTTGACGCCCTTCAGCGCAGTCTGCTTCTCGTCCTGAAAGAGGACGGCCTTCTGAACGAAGCCCAGCTTCTCCGGGCCGAAGAGATCATTAAAACACAAAAAAGCGGCAGTATGCATCTTCCCGGGAGGTGAGCGGGGCGGTCAACGTTGCGGTCTATTGCCGTGTCTCCACGGAGAAGGACGATCAGGTCAATTCCCTTGAGGCCCAGCGGCGCTATTTTGAAGAATACATCGAGCAGCAGTCGGACTGGGCGCTGTTTCGGATCTATGCTGACGAGGGGATCACAGGCACCTCCACGATAAAGCGGGAGCAGTTCAGGCGCATGATCAGCGACGCCCATGAGGGAAAGTTTCAGCTGATCGTCACCAAAGAGGTCAGCCGTTTTTCCCGAAATATTCTGGACACCATTGCCTACACTCGGGAGCTGAAAGCGCTGGGGGTAGGGGTACTTTTCATGAACGACGGCATCAGCACCCTGGAGCCGGACGCGGAGCTCAGGCTGTCCATCATGGCCTCTGTGGCCCAGGAGGAGAGCCGAAAAACCTCTTCCCGGGTGAAATGGGGACAGACCCGTCAGATGGAGCGGGGCGTGGTTTTTGGCCGCTCTCTGCTGGGGTATCAGGTAAAGGACGGGAAAATGACCATTCAGCCGGAGGAAGCGGAGCTTGTTCGGCTGATTTTTCGCAAGTACGGCATCGAGAAGAAGGGGACCACAGTCATCGCCCGGGAGCTGCGCGAGTCGGGATATCACAGTCCTGCCGGAAAAACAGAATGGCAGGGAAGCTATCTGCTGAAGCTCTTGAAAAATGAAAAATATGTGGGCGATCTGGTGCAGAAAAAGACCATAACCCCTGACTATCTGACCCATGCAAAGAAATACAATCACGGTGAAGAAGCGCTGATCGTCATCAAAAATCACCACGAGCCCATCGTTGACCGGGAGCTTTGGAACACCGTGCAGGAGGAATTGAAAAGAAGAAACCGCCATAACCGGCAGAATACCGGGCACTCTGCCCGCTTTCCTTTTTCCGGCAAGATCAAATGCGGCCTCTGCGGAGCCAATTTTACGGCCAGAAGGAAAGAGCGAAAAGACGGCAGCCGCGCTCTGTACTGGTCCTGTCTCACGGCGGTAAAGGAAGGCCGGCAGCATACAGACCCTATGGGCCGTCAAAAGGGCTGCAATATCGGCTGCCTGCTCTCCGATGAATCGGCCTGGGAGATGTTCCGCCTGGCTCTTCAGTCCCTCAGGTTCGACAGGCAGCAGCTTGCCGGAGGCCTGGCGAAAATCGCCGCCGAGGCCATCCGTGAAACGGAACAGGCGGAAGAGGAGAAAAGAAAGCGGGAGATCCTGCGGCTGACAAAAAAGAAAGAAGACGTGCTTGACGCCTTCTTATCGGATATTATCGGGGCAGAGGAGATGACTGCGCTGAACCGGCGCTGTGACCGTCAGCTTGAAGCCCTGCGTGAACAGCTTACACAGCATCGTCAATTGGCCGATCCTTGCGAACCGGGGCCAGAGGCAGGCATGAAGGAACATCTGGAAGCCATTTTGGCGGGCAGGGTGACAAGCGAAATCTTCTGTAAGACGCTCCTGGACAACATTCTGATCTGCCCGGATAAAAGCGCTGTGATCAGCCTTCAGGGTCTTTCTCTGCGCTGGCGCTTTTCCCTTTAACGCAGGAGAACAGCGCGCCGGTCAATGCGCCAAGGGTGTTATGAATTACATCATCCGTCTCCGCCTGCCCCAGCGCAAAGCAGAATTGGCAGCATTCGATCCCAGCGCTGAGCAGCGCGAAGAAAGCGCAGACGAAAAAGAGCTTTTTCCGGCAGGACCACTTTTCCAGCAGCAGTTCACCGCTCAACAGCCCGGCGGGAAAGAAAAGGGCTACGTTCATGAAATTACTGCGAAGGATCTCCTTACTGCCGCCGGTAAGGACAGAATAATAGGAAAAGAAGGGAATCAGCGCCGGGGCTGTCCTGCTCTCTGACATGCCGCGGTCAAACAATGTGGAAGAGACAATAAAAAGCAGCCAGAGCAGAGCAAATATAGCCACACCCGGACGCCAGTGCTTCTTTTTCCCCAGCCTTTGCCGAAGAAGCAGGAAAAAAAGGCCAAAGATGGCCAAAAAGAAAAAAGCCTGGGCGAAAGGCAGGCAATAAAACCACTTTAATAATGAATGGAACATTATGCCGTCTCCTGAATTTTTGGGTTTTTTTGTATTTTATCACGCCTATGCCGGGAAAGCAATCGCGCTTATGCCGGGAACTTGATTTTTTCATCAGTATATGTAATAATAAGCGGAAAGAGAAAAACATTTCTGCATTCTGCGGGAGGGGAAAGAGATATGGAAGCGGTTCAGGAGCTGTTTTTACAGGCCATGCGAGCCTCTCTTGAAAACAAAAAAGTCGAATGGGAGACAGCGCTGGAGACAGAGCAGTGGCTTGCACTCTTTCAAATGGCGGAAAAACACAATGTGCTTCCGCTGATCTATGACGCGGTTTACAGCTGTCCTGCGGCCCGGAAAGCGGAAGGAGATTTCTTTACTCCCATTAAAAGACGTTGCTTCCAGATGGTCATGCTCCAGACGCAGAAAACCAATGAATTTCTCCGCCTTTATACAAAGCTGCGGGAGGCCGGCATAAAGCCCTGTGTTGTCAAGGGCATTATATGCCGGAACATCTACCCCAATCCGGATTACCGTCTGTCCAGTGATGAAGATATTCTGATCCCGGCGGAGCAGTTTCCGCTGTGCCATGAAACTATGCTGGCCTATGGGATCGTGCTCTGCGAACCGGAGATGGACATCCATGAAGCCTATGAGGTCCCCTACGGCAAACCGGGCAGCCCCATCTATATTGAGCTGCATAAAAGTCTGTTTCCGCCCGATTCCGAAGCATACGGGGATCTGAACCGCTTTTTTGTGGGGATCACGGAGCGGCTCACAGAAGTGCGTATTCAGGGAACGCCTGTCTATACCATGGGGCATACAGACCATTTATTCTATCTGCTCTGCCACGCCTTCAAGCATTTCCTTCACAGCGGCTTTGGCCTGCGGCAGGTCTGCGACATTGTTCTGTATGCAAACGCTTACGGGGATCAGATCGACTGGGAGCGCATTGTGGAAAACTGCCGGGAAATCCGCGCTGAGCTGTTTACCGCCGCGCTGTTCAAAATCGGGGAAAACTATCTGTGCTTTGACGCGGATAAGGCCTGTTATCCCGCTGTCTGGAAAGAACTGGACGTGGACGAGGCCCCTATGCTGGATGATCTGTTGGATTCCGGGATCTACGGCGGTTCAAATATGAGCCGAAAGCACAGCAGCAGTATCACGCTGAACGCCGTCTCCGCCCAAAAGCAGGGCAAAAAGCCGGGAAACCATGTGCTGAAAACCGTTTTCCCCCCGGCCAAGGCACTTGAGGGCCGTTTTCCCTATTTAAAGGAGCACCCTTACCTGCTGCCGGTGGCCTGGACCAGCAGACTGTTCCACTATCAAAAGGAATTGCAGCGTACCTCCGACAACGACGCCGCCGAGAGCATCCGGATCGGAAATCAGCGCATTGAACTGATGAAAGAGTACGGGATAATTGATGAATAGACCAAAATGCGCAGATCGGGCCAGAAAACAGCCGGATCTGCGCATTGATATTTCTCTATTCATCATTAAAACCCAGGGTAACAGAAAGCCCGTCAAAACCGCACTGCGCACCGGGAAAAATCGTCTGGGCGTGGGGGAGATAGTCCTCAGGCCGGCGCATCATCTGGGAAAAATGGGTCAGCCACAGGCGCTTGGCCTTTGCCTTTGCGGCAAGCTCCGCAGCCTGTCGGAAGGTGCTGTGGCCGTACAAAAGGGCCTGGTCCTCCTGGCTGTCTTCGCCGTAGGTGGCGTCACAAATCAGCAGGTCAGCGTCTGCCGCCGCCTGTTCAAGAGCCGGACAGGGCTGGGTATCGCCGGAAAAGACCACCCGCAGGCCCCGGCGCGGCGCACCCATGAGCATAGTCCCCGGAACCGGCTCGCCGTTGTAATATAAGATTCTGCCGTCCAGCTCCACCGGCTCTGATGGATGGGCAATGCTCTTTTTCCAGCAGCGCACCGGCACGCCCAGGGCTCTGGCCTTTTCCGGGTCAAACTTAGGCGGGCGGGCAAGGGAAAAGACATAGCCCTGGCTGGGCACGCGGTGCAGTGTGGGGAATGCCGCAAGGCACGCCCCCTCCGGCCAGGCCGGGCAGAGGCTTTTCATGGCAAAGGCCCCGGACTGGGGCACGGGAAGAAGCCGTATCTCATAGTCTTCAACCGCTGCCAGGCGCAGAACCGGCGACAAGGCCTCCTCCAGCCCCTCCGGCCCGGTGATGGTCAGCGGCTCTGTACGCCGGAGACAGCTCATGGTCTGGAGCAGCCCGGGCAAGCCGAAGATATGGTCCCCGTGGTAATGGCTCAGGGCGATCAGGTCAATTTTCACCGGGCTGAATTTCTCCCGGCGCAAGGCCGATTGGACGCCCTCTCCGCAGTCAAAGAGTGTGCAGCGCCCGGAGCAGCGAAGCACCGCGGCGCTGACACCGCGCCCCGGCGTGGGCATGGTGGCCCCGCTGCCCAGCAATGTAACGTCGATCATTACCGCGCGCAGTTACCGGTAAACAACGGAGGAGGCGAGGGCTTCCGCGCGCCCCTGGCCTTCAAAATATTCAACAATAGAAAGGGCAAAGGGGATAGCCGTACCCAGGCCCCGGCTGGTGATGACCGTGCCGTCCACGGCCACAGGGTCAAAGCTGACTTTTGCCCCGGTCAGCTGCTCCTCCATGCCCGGATAGCACACGGCCTTTTTGCCCTTTAGCAGCCCGGCCTTTGCCAATACCGTGGGGGCGGCGCAGATGGCGGCGGTGAGCTTTCCGGCGTCGGCAAAGTTGCGCAGCAACGCCAGGACCCGCTCATCTGCGGCCAGGTTCGTTGTACCGGGCATACCGCCGGGCAAAATGACTGCATCGTATGGGGAAAAATCCGTTTCGGAGAAGCTCCGGTCCGCGCCGATGCGGATGCCATGTGCTCCGGTCACACAATCGGAATCGGCAAGGGAAATGATGTCGCAGCCGATTTTAGCCCGCCGCAGCAGGTCCACAACGGTCAGCGCCTCAACCTCTTCAAATCCTTGTGCAAATAAAATTGCTGTTTTCTTCATCAGATTGGCCTCCTTTTTATGCAGATATTATACATGATGATTTTGGTTCGTTCAAGAAATTTGCGGCAATGACACCGGGAAAAGCGTCAAAATCGGAAAGCGGCGGCGTGAACTTCAGAAATAAATTGGTTTTCATAATAAACGGAAAAAAGATTATGGTAAAATTCAGTTTATCCCCTTGACAAGTCAAAAATGAAATGGTGTATTGTTGGAGAATATAGGAATCTTAATGAGTTGGTATTCATTTCATTTTCCAAAATGAAATGCAGCACTTTTAGGAGGAACACCAACGCGACGTGGACTCCAGTTAGGGGTGACTGGAATAATCCTGGTTATCTTCAGGTTACATACAGCGGTGGTCAGGGTCTCCTGTTTACCGATGGCAAAGCTTCTACAGACGCGAGCGTCTGGTCTGTTCAGTCTGGCTATGTCCAGCATTCCAGTGCGGAGGGCGGCAGGCACCACATGGTCGCACCGGTGATCAACACGCAGACCATCAACGCCAGCTGGTAATTTCAGACTGCAAAACTAAATACATCAATAATTAAAGTGTAGACAGGGGCTGGGCAATCAGCCCCTGTTTTTTTGGAGGGATTCTATGGACGCCTTGGACGCATTTTCCGGGAGCTACAGTGCGCAGCTTTCTCAGAGGGCCCTGGAAAAACGGCTGCCCCTCAGCGGCACCTTTGAGCTGCTGCCCTACTGCAACATGCGGTGCAGCATGTGCTATATCGTACACGACCGGCCGGCAGATTGGAAGGACAGCCTGCACAGCGTGGACTTTTGGGACGGTCTTTTAGACCAGGCCATTGCGCAAGGGATGCTCTACGGTCTGATCACCGGCGGGGAACCGCTGCTCTATCCCGGCTTTCACGAGCTGATGGAGCGCATCAACAAAAAACCCATTCATCTGGCCCTGAACACCAACGGCACCCTGCTGGACTGGGAGACGGTGCAGTGGCTGGCCACGGTGCCTCCCGGGCGGCTGAACATCAGTCTCTACGGCGGCAGCAATGAGACCTACACCCGCCTGTGCCGCAATCCCAGGGGCTTTGACCAGGTGACCAGGGCCTTTGCGCTGCTGAACGACTACCACATTCCCTATCAGGTCCACGCCACCCTGACGCCGGAAAATTACGGGGATTTTGATGAGATCATCCGGGTGTGCAACGAATTTCGCGCGCCGCTGCAAATGGCCTATTATATGTTCCCGCCTTACCGGAAGGACAAGGGCCTGATTCCCAATGAAGCCCGCTTTACGCCGGAGAAGGCTGCGGAGGTGGCCCTGCGGGTCCTGCAGCACAAGAATCCCGACCCCCATCAGCGCCGGATGCAATTGGAGGCAAACTGCGCCTGCTTCACGGAGCCGGAGTTATTCAGCCTTTATGGAAAACGGACCATCGCCTGCCGGGGCGGCTATTCCAGCTTCTGGGTGGATTGGCGGGGGCAGCTGTCCGGCTGCGGCGTTCACGCGGCGGAGCATATCGACCTGACAAAAGTACCCTTTGCCGACGCCTGGAAGCAGGTCGTGGCCTCCACGGAGGCCACCCAGCTATCAGAAAAGTGCCAGTATTGCCAATACCGCTGCATCTGCCCGGTCTGCGCCGCAGCGGCCTTCTGTGAGACCAGGGAGGTGGACGGTACGCCGGACTATCTTTGCCGCTTTTGCGAAGTCTACGCCGGGTTGCTGAAAGAGGAGCTGGAAAGGCTGAGAAAAGACAATGCATGAGACCTATTACATGATCGCGGGAATCATCATCAAGGTGATCAGCCCATTCCCGTTTCTCACCGTCAACGGCGAGGACTTCCGCTGCGCCCCGGCGGAGCCGGACTACTGCTTCCGCTTTGAGCAGGTGGACGACATTCCCAGGCTCATGGAAGGGGCAAGGATGGTGGAAAACATCTTCTGGGCCCACGAGTACCAGCGGGAGGACGGCACCTTTCTGCGGGCCTTTCTGTGGCAGGAAAAGTATTACTCCGAGATCAGCGTCATCGGGGAACAGGAGGGCGTATGTTACTTCACCAGCACGGAGATCCTGATGAACCGGGCCAAAGAGGGCTTTGAGCTGTTGATGTATCTTTGTCTGGAACAGATCCTGATCAAATTCGGCGCTCTGGTGCTCCACAGCAGTCATATGGCAGTAAACGGAAAAGGTCTGGTGTTCAGTGCGCCCTCCCAGATCGGAAAGAGTACACAGGCGGCGCTTTGGTGCAGGTATGCCGGGGTATCGGTGATCAACGGGGATCGCAGTGTGCTGCGAAAGCGGGAAGGGCAGTGGTATGCCTGCGGCTGCCCCATGTGCGGCACCAGCGGCATCCATCTGCAAGGCATGGAACCGCTGAGCAACATTGTTATGCTGTCCCAGAGCAAGGAAAATACCGTGCGAAGGCTTCCTGCCAAAGAGGACTTTCGCCTCCTTTACCCGCAGATCACCATTTCCCACTGGAATGCTGCCTATATGGATCGGGCGCTGGCGCTGATCAACGATCTGCTGACGGAGGTACCGGTCTGGCATTATGCCTGTACAAAAGAACCGGATGCGGTGCGGGTGCTGCGGGACACACTGGGACTTTGAAGGGGAGTGCTACATGAAAAAAAGTGTTTTTATCCGATGGGGCGGCGTCCTTCTGCTGTCCGTGGCGGTGATGCTTGCCTTTGCTTCTCACACAAGTCCCCTCTATGATCTGCTGCTGGGAGACTACGGAAGCAACACGGCTTCCGCAGCAATGCTGATTGGAAAAAGCTGGGTAGAAGGGGCCGCGCTCCCTTATCGCGATCTCTTTGCCATGGGCGGTCCGCTCTATTTTCTGCTGCAGGCGCTCGGCTGGCTTGCAGCCGGAAGAACCGGTATTTTTGCGCTGGAAGTCCTTGCCTTTACCCTGTTTTTAGGGCTGACAGCGGAGACAATGCTGTATTTTACCTCCAATAAAAAAGTGATGACCGTCTGCCTTTTGCTCAGTGCAATAATTTTCGCTGCACTTTGCGCGGCAGGGGACAGTAGCTTTGAATGGTGCTTGCCTTTTGTGGCAGGGGGGCTTTTCATCGCCCTTCGGCCCGGAAAGCCGTGCCGCTTCCGGGATGCGTCTCTTCTGGGGCTGCTTTGCGGCTGTGTCCTGCTGATTGATTTCCGGGCCGGCGGACTGCTGTACGGCGTTGTGATTTGGGCTGTATTTTGTGCCCCCGGAGAGGAAAACAAGTTAATCGGGAAGCGTCTGCTTTGCTGTCTGGCGTGCCTGGCCCTGCCGGTTCTGATCGCCGTAGCCGGCTTTGCTTTGGCAGGAGATCTGACCGGGATGCTGCAAGGAACCTTCCTTTATCCTGCCTGCGCGCTCCTGTCCGGTTTTGACTCCCTGCAGGTGCTGCTCCACAAAGGGGCCAAGTGTCTGTTTTTGCTGCCGCTGCTGGCAGCGGGGATCCTGCTGGTAACGCGGGAAAAACAGGCAAAGCTGCCCGGAAGCTGTGTGCTGCTGAGCGCTGTTTTATGCGGACTGCTCCTTTTGTGCGGCGACAACCGGTGGTATTACTATCTGGCCGCCCTGCCCGCTGTGCCCTTGGGGATCGTTTTGCTCTGTCCCGGAAAGGGGAGTCTGTGGTGCCTTGCCGCGGGGGGAGCCAGTCTTCTGCTGATGCTGGGCTTGTGTGCTGCTCCCTTGAAAAACGTGGTCTCCTTCCTTCGGGCAGGCGTTCCGGATGTGATTGATGAATTTTATGCGGATGCGCAGAGCTTTGAAGCGGAGAATCCGGGTTTCAGCTTTATTGCGCTGGATACGGATTGCTCTTACTTCCTGCTGCTGGATAAGCTGCCCGAAACCCGTTATTTTACCAACCAGACAGAGCTTTCCGCTTATGATCCTGCCGTTGCAGAAGCAGTCGAGGGGTATCTGAACGGCGAACCGGCGGACATCCTGTTTATTACTGAACGCGGATATATCGGCCGGGCGCTTGACAAATATACCTTGATACAGGTATATTTAGAGTATGGTGGGAGTTTATTTGTATATTTGCCCAATGAATAAGTTATGGAGGAATCTATATGAAACTGAATCCTGATTATGTCCTCCGAAATATCGCCGGGGAACAAGTGATCGTCCCCACTGGCCAGGCCAGCCAGAAATTCAACGGATTGATCACGCTGAACACTACCGCAGTATTTCTGTGGGAGTGCGCAGAGAAGGGCCTGACCCGTCAGGAAATGATCGAAAAAATGCTGGAAGAATTTGACGTGGATGTAGCTTCCGCAGTCAAGGATGTGAACGGTTTTTCGGATATGCTTCTCCGGGAAGGCTTTGCCACCGAGGAAAATTCCTGACGGTCCTTCACGCCGAAAAGCCAACAGAAAGGCAATTCCATGGACGAAAACGAAAACAAAGAACAAAAAGAAAGCTCAAAGGTTCTGTTTGAATCGCTGAACATCCTGATTTCCCGTTGGGTGGACGGGACCTTTACCGAGATCCTGGACGACTGGAAATGGATCTTTTCTTATAGCGCCCGCTATAAATGGGTCATCGCCTTTTACACAGTCCTGGGCCTGCTCAGCACCACGCTGGGGCTGGTCAGCAGCGTGGTCAGCAAATACCTGCTGGATGTCATCACCGGCTACCAGACAGAGAAGCTGGGAACGCTGATTGCCATCATGGTCGGCAGTACCGTGTTCAATCTTGTGATCGGAAGCGTGCTGACCAGGATCAACACAAAGATAAGCATCGACATCAGCAACGATATCCAGGCAGACATCTTTGACAAGATCGTAGACGCCGATTGGCTGGCCATCAGCAAGTATTCCAACGGCGATGTATTAAACCGGTTTAACAGCGATGTGGGAACAGTCAGCGGCAATGCCATCAGTTGGCTGCCATCCATTATCATCGCGCTCTACAACTTTGTGGCCACCTTTTTCGTGATCCTGCATTATGACTGGGTCATGGCGGTGCTGGCCTTTGCCAGTGCGCCTTTTCTGTTTTTGATTTCCAGTGTGGTTCTGAAAAAGCAGCGCGCATACGGGAAAAAAGTCCGGGAAATGAGCAGCGAAATGATGAGCTTTGAGGTGGAGGCGTTCTATAACTTCGATACCATCAAATCCTTCGGCATCGCTCCCCATTACAGCAAAAAGATGCGGTGGTGGCAGAAAAAGTTTAAGGATCTCAGTTTGAAATACAACATGTTTTCCATTAAAACCAACATTCTGACTTCTGCCATCAGCGCGCTGGTGCAGGGCGCGGCCTTTGGATACTGCCTGTGGCGGCTCTGGACCCATGATATCACCTACGGCACCATGACGCTGTTCCTCCAGCAGCGCAACAAGCTGTCCAGCGCATTCAGCTCCGTTGTGTCCATTGTCCCCGCTTTTTTGAACAGCTCTATTTCCGCCCACCGTATCCGGGAGCTGGTTGAACTGCCGAAGGAAGTACATATTCCGGAAAGCAGCCAGCTGGACGCCCTGGCAGAGGATGGCTTTACCGTCGAATTGAAGAATGTGAACTTCTCCTACGTTGAAGATACCCGGGTCATTACCGAGTCTTCTTTCGTGGCCAAGCCCGGGGAAATTGTAGCCCTGGTGGGTCCTTCCGGTGAGGGAAAAACCACCATGATCCGATTGATCCTCGGCTTGGTACGCCCGGAGTCAGGAGACGCCGTGATTCGTGGCTCGGACGGCCGGGAAGTGACGATGAACGTGGAGACCCGCCATCTTTTTGCCTATGTTCCTCAGGGGAATACCATCCTGTCCGGCACCATCGCGGAAAATATGCGTATGGTCAAGGAGGAGGCCACCGATGAAGAGATTATTGATGCGCTGAAAATTGCCTGCGCCTGGGACTTCGTCGGAAAAATGCCTGACACCATCCACAGCAAGATCGGGGAACGAGGCCGCGGCTTTTCAGAGGGTCAGGCCCAGCGCCTTGCCATCGCCCGTGCAGTGCTGCGGGACGCCCCAATTTTATTGCTGGATGAAGCTACCTCCGCACTGGATGTGACCACTGAGCGTCAGGTGCTGCGCAACATCATTCAGCAGAAGCCGAATAAAACCTGCATTGTCACGACCCACCGCCCCAGCGTGCTCAACCTTTGCCAGCGGGTGTACCGTGTGATGCAGACCCATGTGACTGAACTGGACGAGGAAACGTCCAGCAAGATGGTGCAGGATTTCTGAAGGATCGTATGACGGAAAACAACAATGAGCGGGGGCAAATGCCCCCGCTCAGACTGTAAACAAAGCTATCGGCAGTGTATAGAATTGCATGGGGAGAGCGCGGAGA
Source organism: Candidatus Limivicinus sp. (assembly GCA_051866735.1). Lineage (GTDB taxonomy): Bacteria > Bacillota > Clostridia > Oscillospirales > Oscillospiraceae > Limivicinus. Next base: position 18,812 of record JBJDXP010000177.1, on the reverse strand, counting down.
GGGGACGGGAGTCCCCTTTCGGCGTTCAATCTATGCTTATTCAGGAGTATTTCTGAATGCTCCTGAATAAGTTTTCAAGGCGTCGGACTTTGTCGACGCCTTGAGCGGGGGCAAATGCCCCCGCTTTTGACATACCCATTTACTGCCCGGAATGAAGGTGTACATTTTGACCCCTCTGTACCTATATCGGTGAGCAGACCCTTCAGCTCCGGGTAGGGCATGGAATAACGTTGGCTCAGGTAACGGAGAGAAGCGCCCAATTCCCCATCGGGACCACCGTACTGGGTGATGATGAATTTCGCCAGGGCCGGGTTGGTATTTTTGATCTTAACCGGATATTGCAGCTTCTTTTCATACACAAACATCGCTTACACCTCCATTTTCGGCTGGTAATCCCAGGGCCAGGGGTTGTCAAGCCAGGTATAGCTCTCCATTCCCAGCATATCCCGCTTGAGCACGGGGCCGAATTTCCTGATATATCTGTCGTGGGCCTCTTTCGCGAGAGCAAGAAAGGTCTGATACATCTCAAAGGCCTGCTTGTCGTCCTTGTGGGTATCCAGATACAGCCCAAGCTCATGGGCTACGAAATCAATGGCCATAAGCTCTGTCAAGGGCGTAACTTCCAGGTTTTTATTGACGATCCCCATAAAGGGCAGGTCAAGTCCGGGGAACAAAGTGCCCCGGGACAGCGCCTCGTTGCTTTCGTAGGCCGGGTCCACGGACTTCTGCATGGGCGTATAGGCCATGGCCAGGGGCGCCACAGCGCCCGGCAAAGTCCCCAGGCGGTAGTCGTTTTTACTGTTGTCCAAGATCATTCCTCCTGTGTCGGATTGAGATACCTCAGACCATATTATGAAAAAGATGTTCCTTCCGTGAGACCGGACTTTTTCTTGACAGTAAGAGAACAAGGGATTAAACTCAAGGGAAGCTCTGATTAAATCAAAGTGCCCCAGATTTGCGGCAGAAATTTTTGCTGGCGAGGAAGAAAAGTGCAGGAATACTTTGTGTATTTCAAACTTTTCTGACGACGTCCAGCGGGAAATTTATGCCGTGAAGATGGGTGCTGGGATTAAATCAGAGGTTCCCAAATCAAATTTTTTTGAGTGAGGCCATGACCATGAGTAAAGTTTTGATCCGCACAGCAAGAGAAAGCGACGCGGAAGCGCTGCTGAAAATCTATACGCCCTATGTTACCGGTACGGCCATCACCTTTGAATATGATGTGCCGTCTGTTTCGGAGTTCAAAAAAAGGATAGCCCATACCCTTGAAAAATACCCCTATCTGGTGGCCGAGCTCGACGGTGAGCCGGTGGGCTACGCCTATGCAGGCGTATTTAAGGGCCGGGCCGCCTATGACTGGTCCGTGGAGACCTCGATCTACGTCGCCAAAGACAAAAAACGCTGCGGCATCGGCGGGCAGCTCTACCGGGAGCTGGAAAGAAGACTGAAAGCACAGAACATCCTGAACTTGTACGCCTGCATTGCCTACACCCAAAGGGAGGATGAATATCTCACCAATGACAGCGTGGCCTTCCACCAGAAATGCGGATACAGTCTGGTAGGGGAGTTTCACCAATGCGGATATAAATTTGACCGCTGGTACGACATGGTGTGGATGGAGAAATTTTTGGGCGAACACAGCATTCCGGCACCTGAGCTCCGTCCGGCTGATAACAGATAAGCACAACCGCTCTGCCATGACGCAGAGCGGTTTTGGTTTATCCGTGTTTTCTTTGCCAGCCCTGTATGCAGAAGGGCAGCTCCATCTGGTTTGCTTCCAGCAGCGCCTTATCCAGCAGCACAGTCTCCGCGTCGCCGTCGGCCACGATCTTTCCCCGGGAAATCAGCAGCACCCGCTGGCAGGTGTCCAGGATCATATCCAGATCGTGAGAGGCGATAAGCTTGGTCTGGGGCAGGGAATTGATGGTGTTGATCACCCGGCGGCGGTTCACCGGGTCAAGGGCGGTGGACGGCTCGTCCATAACGATCATCTCCGGCTCCATGGCCAGAATGGTGGCAATGGCCGCCATGCGCTTTTCTCCGCCGGAGATTTTGTGGTTATGGCGGTGCTTCAGCGCCTGCAGGCCCAGTATGTCCAGCACCTTATCCACCCGCTGCTCCGCTTCTTCCCGGCTCAGGCCATAGTTCAGCGGCCCGAAGATCATGTCCTCATACACCGTGGGCATGAACATCTGATTGTCCGAGTTTTGCAGCACAAAGCCGATCTTCTGCCTGATTTGGGGCAGATTTTGTTTATTCACCGGCAGATCGTCCACGAAAATCTCCCCGGAGCCTTTCAGCAGACCCAGCAGCAGATTCATGATGGTAGACTTGCCTGCACCGTTTGCGCCGATCAGACCCACAGCCTCGCCCTTATTGATGGTGAAGCTCAGATCTTCCAGCACCGGGTGCTCTCCGTCATAGGAAAAACTGACATTTTGAAATTTGACCATTTTGCTTCACCTCACAAACAGGCTGCCCAAAAGGGCGCTGATGTTAATCACTCTTGCGGAGAAAAAGAAGGCCGCACAAAGCAGGGTATATATAACGCCGGAAACCCGGCAGGGCGGGACGTCCGCGTAAAAGAAATTGCCCTTGAAGCCCCGCAGCAGCATACTGTTATACAGCTCTCCGGCCCGGTCCATACTGCGAAGCAGAAGCTGACCGAGAAAAGAGCCCCAGGCGGAGAACTGTATGCCCTTTTGGCCGGGGGCCCGAAGACTGTAGCCCTGGCTCATCACGGAGACCTCTTCCAGCATCACGCCGATGTAGCGGTAGGTGAGCAGCAGGAGCGTTGTGATCACAGCGGGGACGTGTATTTTTCGCAGCGCTGCGCACAGAGAGTCAATGGAAGTAGTGGCGATGAGCAGGAAGGAGGCCATAAGGGAAAATACCCCCTTCATCATCAGCACAAGCATGGACACCACGCCGCCGCTTATGGTGAGGCCGGCCAGGGAGAGCAGGGGCGTGCGGTCCAGAAAGGGATTGACGATCCCCACAGCGCAGACCAAGGGCAGCACAAAGCGCAGCTTGTGAAAACACAGCCGCACCGGTATGCCGGTGATCTGAAACAGCAGCACCGGGTAGAGCAGCATCACGATCAAGCCGGAAAAATCATATTTAGGAAAGGAGACCACCGCCACGATATACATAATCGTCACCAGCAGCTTGCAAAGCGGGTGAATGCGGTGGATGGGGGAGTCTTCCGCGGCCAGCGCGTCCATCTCCCGCAGCTCAGACCGGGCTCTGGATAATTTGTCCATGAATCGTTCTTCCTAAAAAACAAGCTTACAGAGGCATCTGTGAGATGCCTCTGTATTATATCATAATATACGCATGAAGTCATCAGGCTTTTGCAGCAGCTTTTTTCTTCCGGAAGAAGCCGCCGCCCAGACAGACCAGCAAGGCCACGGCTGCCACAAGGGCAGAGCCCACAACGCCGGAAACCGAGGTCCCTGCGGTGCTATCGCTGTTGGCAAAGGCGTAGTCGGGCAGGAAGGCGGTTTTCTCTTGAATGGCAGCTGCCGTATCGGCAGCGGTGCTGGCAATGCCATAGTTTTCCTCGTCCAGCCCCATGTTTTCACTGTAACCGCTTTCCGCGTTGCCGAACATGGACCACTCCAGACCGTCGGGATTGGCGCTGGCCGCAAGGCTCAGTCCGCCGCCCACAACCAAAACCAGGACAGCAAGAATAACCAGCGTGGTTTTTACCGAGCGCTTGCCCTGTACAGCCGTGGTGTTGCCCACATCCATCAAAAGCTCCGGACGGCTTTCATAGACAAAGAGCAGAACAGCGCTGGTGATCAGACCTTCCACCAGACCGATGGCCAGATGAATAGGCTGCATGATGCCCACAAAAGCGCCGAAGGGCAGTTCGGTGACGCCGGAAACGGTGGTTTCCAGTACAACGGAGAAGGCGCCCAGCTGCAAGGTGATCACACAGCCCAGGATAGAGGCCAGGATAATTTTGAGCCGTCCGGCCCCTTTTGCCCCCATGCCGTTAAAGGCTTTGCTGTGCATAATGGGCCGCCACAGCAGGTAATAGCCCACAAAGCAGCCGTAAAAGGCCATATTCCAGCAGTTTGCCCCCAGGGCCAGCAGGCCGCCGTCGGCAAAGAACAGGCACTGTATGGTGAGGATCACCACCATGGACAAAAAGCCGGCCTGGGGTCCCAGCAGAGCGGACAGCAGCATGCCGCCGCAGAGATGACCGGAAGAGCCGGTGCCGGGGATGGTGTAGTTGATCATCTGGCCGGCAAAGACCAGTGCGGAGGTCACCGCCATGGTGGGCAGCTTGGCGGGATTTTCATCCTTCTTCAGGGTTTTCACGGAAGCGCCGACCGTTACTGCGGAGGCGGCATACATGGTGGCGGCTACCGCCGGGGCCAATAAAGCGTCTGCCATATGCATAGTTCTGCACCTCTTCTGTTTTTGATGATACTATTTTAACAGGACAGAACCGGTATTTTAAGCCCCCCCGGGGGATATTTTTTTCATTTCTTTATCATTTTTTATATATTTTTTCTTCCGTTACCACCAGATCCATGGCAATATCATGGCTGTCGCAGATGACCTCATCCAATCGCTGCAGTTCAAAGGCCGCCGCGATCTTCACCGTTTTTTCGCAGAGGGGGAGGAAGCGGTCGTAATAACCCGCTCCGTGCCCGAGACGGCGGAGCTTTGCGTCAAAGGCCACGCAGGGGAGGATAATGGCGTCGATATGAGCCGGGTCTATCTGCCGGGACCTTTCAACTACAGGCTCCGGAATCCCGTAGCGCTTTTCCGCAAAATCATCCGGGCTGTCCGGCGCATAGGCGGACATGATCCCGCCACCTGCAGTGACCGGGTAGCACAGCCGCTTACCCATAGCCCGGAGACTTTGATTCAACTCGCTTACATCCGCTTCGTCATAGGTGGGCATATAGGATAAGATCAGCCCGGCCTTTTGCAGCTGAGGAAGTACCAGCATCCTTGCGCAGATCAGCCCGCTCTTCTCTGAAAGCTCCGCGCCGGTCATGGCCCGTCTCCGGTCCAGCACAAATTTTCTCTGCTCCGCTTTATTCAAAAATGTTCGCTCTTCCATTTTTTCACCGCCGCTCGATCATCAGAATATTGCTGATTATGCAGTTGCTGTGCTGATGGATATAGCTGAAATACTCGCCCTTGTTGATGTAATACTCCCGGCCCCAGGAGGATATGCGAAGATCGTTCAACTCGCTGCCGGTGACCGTCACATAATGGGCCTTGGCGGAGGAAGCCCTGTGCAGCATGCCCTGACGGTCTTTGCTGTACAGCGTAACCCTGTTTTCCTGCCAGAAAAAGGGGAAATTCCCGCCAATGGACAGGATCACAGGAATATCCTCGTCCAGCATGTTCTCCACCTTGCCCATCATTTTGCTGCCGGACAACTGCCAGGAGGCCCGGAAAGGCATATTGTACCGGGCAAAGACCCGGTTTACGCCCAGGGCCAGAGCCGCACCGTTGGTGCCGAAAGGCGGGAGCAGGGGGAGATACCGGCGGCTCAGCTCCATGCACATCCGGTCATATTCTTTCAGCGGTATGGGCCGGGTCTCCGGAGCCTGGCCGCCGCAATGGTATCGGCTCAGATACAAAAGCAGGTCAAGACTGCCGATGACCCCGCAGCCGCATTTGCGGATAACGGCGTTTTCGGACCAGGTCTGGTTCCCGCCGTAAGAGATAATGCCCTCTTTACTGACCGAGATAAATTCATTTTTCAGCGCATGCACAGACATAGACTTCACCCCTGTTTTTTACATTATACTTGATTCTTTTCCTCTTTTCAAGAAATGCAAAAATATAGTGACAAAACCTGCGGTGCAGTGGTAAAATAGCATGATAATTCATTACAGGGATGGATGAACTTGGTCTTCAGTTCTGCGATTTTTCTTTTTGTTTTCTTACCCTGCGTATTTTTGTTATACAGGCTCATTCCCGGGCTGAGGGCGAAAAACATATTGCTTGCCCTGGCAAGCATCGTGTTCTATGCTTTCGGTCAGCTTCAATATGTTCCGCTTTTTCTCCTGTCGGTGCTCATTAACTACTTTTCAGGGCTGATTTTGACTTCAGCAAAAGCGCACCGGAAAATTGTTCTCGCTCTGGCCGTGATCCTCAATCTGGGCATCCTCTGCGTGTTCAAGTATACGGATTTTATCCTCCAAAACCTGAACCTGGCTTTTCACACGGAGCTTGCGCCAACGGGAATCGTCCTGCCCATCGGCATATCCTTCTTCACCTTTCAGGGTCTTTCCTATACCATCGACGTATACCGGGACCCCAAATCCGGCACGAAGAATTTTTTGAAGCTGCTGCTGTACATCTCCTTTTTCCCTCAGCTTATCGCGGGGCCCATCGTCAAATACCACGACATCTCCGAACAGATCGACAGCCGCAGCTGCACAGCGGAGGAGACAGCGGCAGGCGTTCGCCGCTTCATCACGGGCCTGGCCAAGAAGATCCTGATCTCCAATGCGGTGGGCTACATCGCGGACGCCGTATTCAACGATTATCTCCACAGCTTTTCCGGCAGCGCCGACTGGCGGCTGCTGTGGCTGGGCGGGATCTGCTATACGCTGCAAATTTACTATGATTTCAGCGGCTACAGCGACATGGCTATCGGTATGGGGCACATGTTCGGCTTCACCATTCTGGAAAACTTCAAGCACCCCTATGCCGCCACATCTATCCGGGATTTCTGGCGCAGATGGCATGTCTCTCTGTCCTCCTGGTTTCGGGAGTATCTGTACATCCCGCTGGGCGGGAACCGGAAGGGCCGCTTCCGCACGGTTTTAAACCGCATGATCGTGTTTTTCTGCACCGGTATCTGGCACGGCGCAAACTGGACCTTTGTGGTCTGGGGCCTTTGCCACGGTCTGCTGTCCAGTCTGGAGGGCGCGGGGATCATCCCGGCAGAAAAACTCCAGCGCGCAAAAGCAGGGCGGCTTCTGGGGCGGATTTACACCCTGCTTTCCGTAATGCTACTGTTTGTGATTTTCCGGGCGGACAGCCTCAGTGACGCGGCCTTGTTCATCGGCTCCATGTTTACCGGCGGCATTACCGCTGAGGGCACGCTCCTTCTCCATGAGCTTCTGAACCCTGCGGCTGTCACGGTGCTGCTGGTCTCCGTCCTCTGCGCCGGGGGCGTGAGCACCCGTATGCGCAGTGTGGGGGATAAGCTTCAGACGCGCAGTCCCGCAGTGATGCTCTCTGCCAACAATCTGCTGCACCTGGGGCTTCTTGTGCTCTCTGTTTTCAGCCTTTCCCGGGGCGGCTTCAACCCCTTTATCTATTTCCAGTTCTGAGAGGGGGAGAGAGATGAAAAAAAGACTGATCGACATTCTGTTTATCCTCCTGTTTCTGGTCCTGTGTCTGATCCCCAGCCTGGGGATACTGATTTTCGGCGAGAGCGAAGCCGCCGCCAACGAGATTCTCACCACCCGGCCCAGCGCGCAGAACAGGGACGGCTCCTTTAATTGGGAGCTGCTCTCCGACTTTTCCGATTATATTGCGGACCGCTTTGCCTTCCGGCAGGAAATGGTCACGGCCTGGTCGTCAGTCAATGCAGAGCTTTTCTCCACCTCTGTGGAGGAACAGGTGATTTTAGGACGCGACGGCTGGCTCTATTACCGGGAGACCCTTGACGATTATCTGGGCAAGGGCATGAGCGATGAGGAACTGGAATACGCTGCGAAAAACCTGGCCCTGATGCAGGAATACGCGGAAAGCCAGGGCACTGCATTTGTCTTCACCATTGCGCCCAATAAAAACAGCCTGTATCCGGAGCATATGCCGACATATTATTCCAGCGGCCATAACGGCTCCAACGCCGAAAGGCTGCCGGCACTTCTGGAACAAAACGGCGTGAACTACGTCGATTTGTTTGAAGCCTTCCGGAATGAGGAAGTGCTGTATTTTTCCATCGATTCCCACTGGAATGCGCAGGGGGCGGCCCTGGCGGCAGATCAGATCCTGTCCGGCCTGGGGATGGAGAGCAATTATTTTTCCGGCAGCTTCACCAATCCCGTCAACCACCGTGGGGACCTGTATGAGATGCTCTATCCCGCAGGCACCATGACTGAGCCAGACCTGCAGCTTTCCTCCGGCTTCAGCTACACTTGCGAAAACGACCCCAACGGCGGCAACGCCATAACCATCAATACCACCGCGGAGGGCAGGGAAGGGACCCTTCTCTGCTGGCGGGACTCTTTCGGGATCTCTCTTTACCCCTATCTGGCGGAAAAGTTCGGTTCGGCCACCTTTTCAAGGGCCTCCAGCTATGATCTGAGCCAAATCGAAACGCTGGGCGCGGACACGGTGATCATCGAGCTGGTGGAGAGAAATCTGGAGCATCTGATTACCTCGGCCCCGGTCTTTGCCGCGCCAGAGCGTCAGCTCAGCATCGGCGCGAAAGGGGAGGGGAGCTTTACGGTTTCCGTCACTGCGCCCAAGGATGAGGGCGGGCTTACCCATATCACCGGGGAAATCCCCCTCAGCGCCATGGACGCCGGTTCCGGCATTTATCTGGCCGTGGGAGAGCAAATTTTTGAAGCCTGCGTTCTGCGGGGCAGCGACCATGATCATCTGTCTTTCTCCGCCTGGATCGCGGCAGGGAATGAGGAGCCACTATCCCTGGTTGTTTGTTCAAACAATGTTTTCACCTTATATGATACAGAAATGAATTGAAAAAGAGGGTACTGACATGAAAAAATGCAAAAATCTTATTCTGATGCTTCTTGTGGCTGTCATGCTTTTCAGCCTGTGTGCCTGCGGCGGAAGCGAGGAAAAGCCCGCGAACATGGAATCGGTCCTGCCCGGCGCGGAAAGCGGCGTGGAAACCGAGGACGAAGCCCAGAACAGCCCGGCGGAAGAAGCCGAGCCTGAAGTCAACGAGGACAAGGCTCTTGCTGAGAGCATGATCGGTGAGGAGGTCTCCAAGCTTATCGAAGCCATCGGCGAGCCGGAGAGCGCCGACTATGCCAGCAGCTGTCTTGGCCCCGGCGAGGACGGAGAACTGCATTATGACGGATTTACCGTCTATACCTATAAAGAAGGGGACTCTGAGGTCATTCAGAACGTGTTATGAACGCCGCAAAGCATAAAATCAGCAAAAAAATCGTAATTTTGATAGCAGCCATCCTGATTCTGACCATGGCTGCTATTGCCGTGGCTGTGTACTTTTTCGGAACGGCCTGCGTTTATTTTTATACGCCCTCTGATCCCGTTCAGGTGCGCAGAGTTCTGAAGGGGAGTGAAGTTTCCCTTGATCCGCCTGCTCCCATTGAAGGTTATACCTTTGTAGGTTGGGAAAATGAATGGGGCGAGCTGGAGTCACGGCAAAGCATAAACGTTTACGAAAATGCCTATTATTCCGCGGTTTATTCCGTGGCCCTCAACAGCGAGGAGCACGCGCCCTATATGTTTGCCGATGAATACGGCCTTTTCCGGCCCAATGACACCATGACCCGGGGCGAGGCCGCCCAGATGCTCTATTCGCTTCTCAGCGTCAAGGTGAAGGGCGATAGCAATTTTATCGACGTACCGGCAGATGCCGCCTGTTATAAGGCGGTTGCCGCGCTGAAAGAGCTGAATGTGGTCAGCGGCAGCCGCTTTCACCCGGACGAGCCCATCACCCGCAGAGAGCTTTTGGAGATGCTCTCCGCCTTTTATCCCGCTCTGCCCGAAAAATATGAATTTGCGGATGTGGATAAAAACGACCCGGACTATGCCATTTTCTGCACAGCCGCCGCTTACGGCTGGATTGACAGCGGCAGTACCACGGAACTTCAGCCGGACGCGGAGCTGAGACGGTATGAGATCGCCGTTTTGATGAACCGCTTTTTAGGCCGGTCTACGGAGGGCGACAGGCCCGATGTAAGGAGCTTTGCCCTTGATGTAACGCCGGAGGACAGCTATTATGCCGACGTGGCTGAGGCAGTGATCGACCACAGTTATTCCGTAGAAGGCGGCGCGGAGCACTGGACTTCCGATTATTCCGCTGTAAAAAGTTCACAGGGATTCTATCTGGCAGGGACCGAGCTGTACTGTATCTCCAAAGAAGGCTATGCCCTGAAAAACTGCACGGTAAACGGCTTTGCCTTTGATGAAAACGGGCGTTATACCAGCGGCATGCCGGAGCTGGACGAGCTGGTTCAGGATTCTCTGTCCGGCCTTATCACGGATTCTATGGATCAGACGGAAATGCTCCGTGCCATCTATGATTACACTGTGGACAATTTCACCTATCTGAAAGGCAGTCTTTACGATTTCCGGGATACCTCCTGGCTCAATGACGAGGCCTGCAGTATGCTCAGCACCGGCTATGGCAACTGCTACGGCTATGCGGCGGTGCTGTGCCAGCTGGCCAGAGCGCTGGGCTTTGACGCCTGCGTATACAGCGGTACGATCGGTATTGCTGACAGTGAGCACGGCTGGGTAGAGATGGATATAGATGGCCAGACCTATGTCTTCGACCCGGAGATGGAGATGTCATTTTGGGAAGACCAATACCAAACCATCGACATGTTTATGATGACTTACGAGGAAGCGGCAAGATGGCATTACATACGCTGAACACCAAAAAAATGCTTGCCATTCTGCTCTGTATAGCCTCTGCAACGCTGCTCTGCGCCTGCGGAAGTCTGTCCGAACTGTTTGACCGTCTCCCGCCTCTGCCGACGGAAAGCAGCAAAGAAGCGGAGGACCCGGCGCCTGTGGAATCCCTGCCGCCGGAGACGGAAGCACCAGCAGATGTGCCGGCAGAGCCTTCTCCTGAGCCGGAGGAAATCCATGACACTTATATTGTCAAGATAGCCGGTACGCCTTACCGCTCCGAACCCAAAACAGAGCAGGCCAATGTGCTGGGCAGCCTGAGTATGGGAGACAAGGTGGCCTGTATTGAAGATGAGGGGGAGTTCATGCTGGTGGAGCTGCCCGACGGGCAGCAGGCATGGTGCGCTTCCTGGTATCTGAAAGCCGAGGACGCGGAGCTGGAAGCGCAGCGGGCGGAAAGCTTTCTTGCGGAAAAGACCGGAACGGAGACCTACGTCCCTATAGAGGGTGAGCCTGTTTATTACTGCACCGCGACCGTGCTGAATTGTCGGGCGGAGCCCAGCACCACCTGTACCATCCTGTATCAGATCGTTATGGGCTCCCAGGTAAATGTTCTTGGCCGGGACGGGGATTTTTATCTCTGCCGTCTGCCCAACAGCGGGATCGCCTACTGTTCGGTAAACTATCTTTCCAGCGAGGCGACCTATGTGGATCTGGCAGGCGCGGTAGACCTGCGGGTCTTTATGCCCGGAGCGGAATTTGACCTGCTTTTTGCCTCGCCCAACAATATTACCGGTGAGGCCATGTACCCGCCTATCCCCCTTTTGGAGGAGACGACCGCCGAAAAATTAATGCAGGCCTACAATATCTTCCGTGAGGACGGCTACACCATCAAAATTTATGACGCGTACCGCCCCAAGTCGGCCCAGTATAAGCTCTATGACATCGTTCAGGACTCCCGCTTTATTGCCAATCCCTACACGGGCAATTCCTGGCATCAGCGGGGAAGAGCGGTGGACATCTCCCTCGTGAATCTGGCCACGGGAGAGGAACTGGAAATGCCCACCCCCATGCACACCTTTTCCCTGGACGCGGCCAGAAGCAGCTACAAATCCTGGAGCGTGGAAGCCCAGAAAAATGTGGACTATATGACGAAAGTGATGACCTCGGTGGGCTTCGGCACCATTGAGACCGAGTGGTGGCACTTTGAATACACGGGACCCGGCGTCATGATGGAGAAAGATATTGACTTCGGCTCGCTGACCTACCGGCCGGTTTCCGAATATGTACCGAGAGATTGAAAAAGGAGCGAAGATTGAAATGCTGGATTTTCTGAGACAAGAGGGAATCAGCGCCCAAGTTATCAAAAAAATCGAAGATTTTCGTAATACATATCCTGTCAACGATGAGATGGCCGGACGTGTTCCCGCACCCAAATACCATTATTACGGAAAAGATGTGTGGGAAAAGGCCCTGACCGCCTTGCTTTCCGGGGAGAATCTGCTGCTGGTCGGCCCCAAGGCCACCGGCAAGAACGTTCTGGCGGAGAATCTGGCCGCGGTTTTCGGCCGGCCGGAATGGGATATCTCCTTTTACCTGAATACGGACGCCGCCTCTCTCATCGGCACGGATACCTTCAAGGACGGGCAGGTCTCTCTGCGCCACGGCCCTATCTATCAGTGCGCCGAGTTCGGCGGCTTTGGGATCCTGGACGAGATCAATATGGCGAAAAACGAGTCCCTTGCGGTGCTCCATGCCACGCTGGACTTCCGGCGGATCATTGACGTTCCCGGCTATGAGCGCATCAATCTTGCCCCTTGCACCCGCTTCATCGCCACCATGAACTACGGCTATGCCGGTACCCGGGAGGTAAACGAGGCCCTGGCTTCCCGCTTCATGGTCATCAACATGCCCATCATTTCCCGGGATAACCTGAAAAAGCTGCTCATGGCCCAGTTTCCCACCCTTTTGGAAAAATACGCGGATCAGTTTTCCGACCTGTTTCAGGAGATCCGCAGCAAATGCGACAGCGCGGAGATCTCCACAAAGCCCCTGGACCTGCGCGGCCTGATTGCCTCTCTGTCCCTGGTGAAAAACGGCTTAAGCACCGGACAGGCGCTGGAAATGGGCATCATCAATAAGTCCTTTGACGATTTTGAGCGGCAGCTGGTCTCCGATATCATCAACGCCCGAATCCGCGCCGACCTTTCTGCCGCAGATTTGTTTGCACAATGAACCAGGTATCTGAGCTTCAGAAAAAACGCGCCGTAAACATCATCTGGAACGCCGCGCAAAATTATGATTTCAGCCCCGATTTTAAGGCCTACGATAAAGAGGGCCAGGCGGAGCTTTACTGGAATACCATCATCGGCGCGGTCCGGCGTCATTATGATTATCCGCGGATCGAAAAGGTCTTTTTGTCCTTCCAGCAATACGAGGATTCGGACACCTTTGAGGGGCTTCTCTGGCTGGGGCTGGAAAACTGCGTTTACGGCCGGGAGGTCAAAGACCGCCCCGCCCTCAGTTATCTGCGGGAGTGCTATGCCCGGCAATTTATCGCCGAATTTAAGACGCCGGATGACCTTCAGCTGTATGACGCGCTGGCCTATGCCCATTACTGCCGCGTTCTGGGCCGGGAAGTGCGTATGGATAAATACAGCGTGAAGCTCCTGGACGAGCTGGAATTTCCGCCGGAGATCACCACGGAGGAGATCCTTGCGCGGGCGCAGGACCTGTTTCAGCGCTGGTTCCAGATCAGAACCGAGGAGCGGAAAAAGGAGAAAAAAACTCGTGCGCTCCCGGGTCTGAAGAAGAGGAAGGACAGCAAAGGCCGTTTTCGTAAATTCGGTATCGGCTTTGCCGATCACCCGGACAATGTATATGGCGGCGCCGACGTCTCTGGCCGGGCTGACCCCAATGTGCTGCATACCAAAATGACCGCCGCGGAGCTGCGGGAATTTATGGAGACAAAATACGGCAAGCCCATCTATTCTCTAAACAAAATCTCGGAGATCGAGCGCAGCCTGTGCAGCGGCAATCATGCCGACTGCCATTTGCATTTTACCAAAGGGGAGCCGGTAAAGGGCAAAATCCAGAACGGCTTCGAGGCCCTGCAGAAAACCCGGGAAGCGGTGCAGATCCAGAAGAACCGGGATTATTATCAAAAGAATCTGGCGCAGAACCGTACTTCCATTGCAAAGCTCACCGCGAAGATTCAAAACTCCGTCCTGCTCCACCTGCAGCCGGCTCCGGTCAAGGCCAATGCCGGCCGACTCAACGGCAGCACGGTGTGGCGTGCGCTGCTTCTGAACGACGACAAGGTGTTTATCAAAAACGAGCAGGACAATATGGGCGATCTGAGCGTGGACATCCTTTTAGACGCCTCCACCTCCCAAAAGAGAAGGCAGGAGATCGTGTCCACGCAGGGCTATATGATCGCGGAGAGCCTTACCCGCTGCGGCATACCCTGCCGGGTCATGTCCTTTTGCTCCATGACGGGTTACACCATTCTGCGCGTTTTCCGGGACTATAATGAGCCCAAGGGCAACAGCAAAATATTCGAGTATGTGTCCAACGGCTGCAACCGGGACGGCCTTGCCATCCGCGCCGCCCGTTATCTGATCTCCCAGGAGCGGTATGAGCACCGCATCCTTATTGTTTTGTCCGACGTCAAGCCCAACGACGTTTGCAAGATCCACGGAAAAGGGGAGGGGGAGCTGATCCCCTACGAGGCAAACGCCGGGGTAACGGACACCGCTTACGAGGTCCGCAAGGCCCGGGCGGAGGGCATATCGGTCATCTGTGTTTTTACCGGTGTGGATGAGGACATCCCTTCCGCAAAGCTGGTCTACGGCCGGGACTTCGCCAGAATACAGTCCGTTGACCTGCTGGCCGATACCGTCGGCACATTGCTGCAAAATCAGATCAGAAACATTTAATGATACTCAGACGTCAAAAAAGGCGTCTGAGTTTTTTTGAGCATTTTTGCTTTTTTGCTCGTACTATAAATATCAGGCTGCACATGTATGGAGGAACGGAATTTTGAACGACAGAAAAATAGCCGCCGCCATAAAACAGGGCGATGAGGCCGCGATCACGCAGGTGATTAATCAGTATTCCAGACTGCTGTGGCCCATCGTCTCCGCGATTTTGAGTAAGGCCGGCTCAGTAGAGGATGTTGAGGAGTGTATCGCCGACACCTTTATTTTTCTCTGGCAGAACCCCGATAAATTTGACCCGGAGCGGGGTAAGCTCAAGACCTGGCTGTGTATCGTTGCCCGCAGCAAAGCCACGGACCTTTACCGGAAGCTCTCACGACAAGACGAGCTTCCCCTTGACCTGTTGTCCTGCCCGGCTGCCGGGGATCTGACGGAGCTCCTTGTAAAAGAGGAACAGCGTCAGGCTCTGGGCGAAGCCATCAACAGTCTTGCGGAAAGGGAGAGAGAGCTGGTACTGCGGCGCTACTGCTACGGGCAAAAACCGGGCGCTATCGCAGAGGCTATGGATATGCCGGTAAAGCAGGTAAATAACGGTCTGTACCGCGCAAAGCGCAAACTCCGGGACAGGCTCAGTGAAAGGAGAATCAGGGATGAGAGCCGAGAATCTTGAACATATCAAATCAGTCTTTGAAGAAAAGACCGGCGTGACGCTTAAACGCAGAGCATACCGAAAAAAAGCCGTCCTTACGGTTCTTCTTGCGGCCTGTTTAGCCTTTCTGATGACCATCAGCGCCTATGCCGCCGGCCTTTTTAACAGCCTTGAGGGCGACGATCTGGCACTTAAGGCCAGCTATGAGGGGGAGGGGATCGTCAATCTCCGGATAGAAAACCGCTCCGATAAGGAGCTTCGCCTTCAGCCAAAGCTGCAGCTTCGGCGCTGGTCCACCGGGGAAGATGTGGAAAAATTGTCCGGTGAGCCGCTTTTTTCCGCTGCCCTTGTTCCCGCGAACAGCAGCGCAGAGATCGAAATTGATCTTTCTCCGGCCTATGACATCGCTCTTCTGGAAAAGCCTTTGGATGGGGACGGCTACTATTTGGTCCTGACAAACAATGATTTTCTGTTTGGCCAGGACTGGATCTGCACGGTCAAATTTGCCGAAAACCCGGGAAATGAGGCGTGGAGTACAGAAATTCAGCAGGAGAATGGGCAGAACACCGGGCTCCAGGATGATCCTACAGAAGAAGCTGAAGTCCCGCTCAGCCGGTTTGAGGGAACAGTGGTCTGCCCCGTTAAGCCGGGCATCGGCTCTCTGTATGTGGACGGGCGTCCTGATCCCCGGCCCAGCGCGCCCTTTACCCTCTTTGACGCTTCCAAAAGCATTGCAGAGCAGGCAGAGATCTGGAGTACAGAACTAAGTCACTGTGATGCCAGCGGAAATCTGTTGGGGACCGCTGAGGATTATGCAAGAGTGGTGTCTCTCTTTACACAAAACCCCGAATATCCCCAAAGCCTGATCGCTGTCCCGGTGATCTATCTGTTTTTCTATGAGAAAGCGGACGCTCTTCCTGAAAACTACGGCTACATCCGCGGACAGTTTATCCGATTTGACCAGCTGGAAGAAAGGAAGGTCTATGAGGACGAACGCTATGTGGGCTATGATATCAGCAGCTACATTTATACGGATCTGGACGAATATATTGCCTGCACCCTTTCCGGCTGTCCTGCGTGGCCTCTGGATGAAGATACATTGGGCGCGCTCCATGAGACCTACGCCTATCTGAAAGAAAAATTGCCGGAGCTGATTATGGATTATGATACATATCTGGCCCTTACCGAAACGGAGAGATAAAGATGAACAGAAAATGTAAAGCCATGATTTCCTGCCTGCTGGCCTTTTTCCTTGTTTTGAGCACACAGAGCATCAGCGCCGGGGCGGTGAGCCAGAGTGAGATCGACGCGCTGAAAAAGCAGCGGGACAGGATCGCCGAGGAAAAAGCCACCCAGCAGGCCATTGTGGACGAGCTGGAGGCACAGCACGCCAGCGTTTTGGAGTGGAAGCTGGCTCTGGATAAGCGCAACAGCTATACCCTGGAGCAGATCGAACTCAATGAACAGGAAATTGCCCTTTATGACCGGATGATCGAGGAAAAGGCCGAGGAAGTGGATGCGGCCAAGGCGCTGGAGGAACAGCAGCTTGAGCGCTACCGCAGCCGTGTCCGGGCCATGGAGGAAAACGGGAATCTCAGCTTCCTGAGTCTGGTGTTCAATACCGGCAGTCTGGGTGAGTTTCTCACCGCCATTGACGATATCGGCGAGATCATGGAGAGCGACCGGCGGCTTGAGGAGGAGTACATAGCCGCCCGGGAAAACACCGAGCGGGTAAAAGGGGAGTATGAGGAATACAAGGCAGAGCTTGAGGCAAAGCAGGCAGCCCTTCGTGCCGAGCAAACAGAGCTTCAGCGACAGATCGATGAAGCCAGCGACCTAATCACCCAACTCATGGCGGATATTGAGGGCAACGCGGAAGAGTTGGCCAGACTTCAAGCTGACCAGGACGCCACCCAGAGAGAAATTGACCAGATGGTGGCCGCTCTTGAAGAACAGCGACGCCAGGAAGAGACCGCCAACAATCCCGGCGGCGGAAACAGCGGCGGCGGAGGCGGCAGTGTCACCGGAACCGGCTCCTTCGGCTGGCCCGTTCCCTCATGCACCTATATCACCAGCAAATTCGGCCCACGTTATCACCCAGTGACCGGCGTTTATCAGTCCACCCACACAGGATTGGACATCGGCGCTGCCTACGGCGCGACGATCGTTGCCTCTGACGGCGGCACCGTCACCTGCGCCGGCGTAAAGGGCGGCTACGGCAGCTGCGTCATGATCGACCACGGCAACGGCTATTACACCCTTTACGGCCACATGTCCAGCATTTCTGTCTCCCTGGGCCAGAGCGTCAATAAAGGCGACACCATCGGTTATGTGGGAGACTCGGGCATTACCACCGGGCCCCATCTCCATTTTGAAATTCGTGTTAACGGTGTCTGTACCGATCCCGCCCCCTGGTTCAGCGGCCTGAGCTACGCGCCGGACGCATAAATCAGTATAAAAATACGGAACACACCAAAAATGAATTGCACCCCATTTGTTAGACAGTATGCTATACTATCTAACAAGTGGGGTGTTTATTATGCCAAAAGGAGTACCAAACAAAAGGTATACGCCAGAATTTAAGAAGCAAGTCGTAGAGACAATGCTCACGGAAAATCTAAGCTATAGTGAAACAGAACGGCGGTTTGGTGTTGTGCGGAATAGGATCACAGCGTGGGAACGCATTTATTTAACCGAAGGTCCGGAAGGCTTCACAATTGAGCGTCGAGGCCGTGGCAGCAAAGGACGTCCGCCAAAGCAGCTGCCCAAAAAGGTTGAAGAAGACCTGCTGGCAGAAGTGCAGAGACTTCGCGCGGAGAATGCTTACCTAAAAAACTTGCAAGCCTTGGTTTTGGAAAACGAGCGACGCCTGCAGAAAAAGCCCAGGTGATCCAAAAACTGAGGCAGGAATTTCCTCTGGCTATCTTGCTGGAGATCGCTCAACTGCCCCGGGCAACCTTCTACTATCATCTGAAGAAGTTAAACCTCCCAGACAAATATGAAGCTGTCAAGGCAGAAATCACAGCCATATACCACGAAAACAGAGGAAGGTATGGTTATCGCCGTATCACGACAGAACTTCATAAGCGCAACTTTTTCCTGAATCACAAAACTGTGCAGCGGCTCATGAAGGAGCTGGGACTGGTTTGCCGTGTCAGGATGAAGAAATATCGTTCATACAAGGGTGAAGTCGGCAAGATTGCGCCAAATCTGCTGAACAGGGACTTCCATGCGGACAAACCAAACCAGAAGTGGGTCACGGATGTAACGGAATTCAGCCTGTTCGGAGAGAAACTGTATCTCTCGCCGATTCTCGACCTGCACAGTAGCGATCTGGTTAGCTATACGCTCTCGGACCGGCCCGTTTTGAACATGGTAACGACTATGCTGGAAAAGGCCTTTGAGAAAATACCGGATGGAACCAGCCTAATCCTTCATTCCGATCAGGGCTGGCAGTACCAACACAAACAGTACCAGCAGATGCTTCATAAGAAAGGTATCCGGCAGAGCATGAGCCGGAAAGGTAACTGTCTGGACAATGCTGTAATAGAAAACTTCTTTGGCCTGCTCAAAAGTGAATTGCTCTATCTGCAAGAATTTGATCCTATGGAACACTTCAAACAGGAGCTCATCGAATATCTTGACTATTACAACAACCA
>JBJDXP010000176.1:0-6689 GCA_051866735.1 Candidatus Limivicinus sp. | reverse complement strand
TTGGCTTTCGGCGAATTCGGTGCTCCTTTCTGCACAATCCCTCAGTCAAAAATCAAAGATTTTTGACAGCTCCCTTTGCACAAGGGAGCCTTTGGCGCTCCCGCGCCAGTACCACAAATTAAATTACAATTTGTTGCCCTGCTGCGTTAACCCGATAAACATTTATTTTATAGCATACCACAATTTTTCCCCACCGTAAAGCCGGGGGTTGAGAAAAGCCGGAAAAACTGCTATGATAGTTCCAAAGGACGGCGATGATTATGGATTATGGTAACTGCACCCTCTGCCCCCGGCAGTGCGGTGTGGATCGGAGCGCGGGGGAGCGGGGCTTCTGCGGCTGCCCGGATACCGCGCTGGTGGCGAAAAGTATGCTCCACAAATGGGAGGAACCAGCCCTGGCGGGCAGCGGCGGCAGCGGGGCGGTGTTTTTCGGCGGCTGCACCCTGGGCTGCCAATACTGTCAGAACGCCGCCATCAGCGGCGGCCCGGTGGGCAAGGCCATGGACAGCGCCGGACTGCGGCGGCTGTTGGAAAGCCTGATCGCCCAGGGGGCGGAGAACATCGACCTGGTAACCCCTACCCATTTCCTGCCTACCATTCTGCCTGCGCTCAGTCCCAAGCTGCCGGTTCCCGTGGTCTACAACTGCGGCGGCTACGAGCGGGCGGAGACCATCGCGGCGCTGGAGGGGAAAGTGGACATCTACCTGCCCGACCTGAAATACGCCGATGCCGGACTGGCGGCGGCGCTGTCCGGAGCGGCGGATTATTTTCCTGTGGCCACTGCCGCCATCCGGGAGATGGTCCGGCAGACCGGCCCGGTGCGCTGGCAGGGGGAAAAGGTGATGAAAGGCACCATTATTCGCCATTTGATCCTGCCCGGTCAGATCGAAAATTCCCTGCGGGTTTTGGACTGGATCGGGGAGACCTTCGCCCCTGGCCAGGTGCTGGTGAGCCTGATGCGCCAGTATACCCCCATGGGCGGCTTGCCCGCGCCCTTTGACCGCCGGGTCACGGAGGAAGAGTATGACGCGGTGCTCAGCTGGATGTATCTGAACGGCCTGGAGGGCTTCACCCAGGAAGCGGATTCCGCCGATGTAGGCTTTATCCCGGATTTTTAGAGGAAAAAGAGCTGCCCGGGCGGGCAGCTCTTTGCGCTTACTTCTTCTTTTTCTTCCGGAATTCGCCCTTGCGGTCGAAACGGGCGGCGGCGGAGAGGTTGATGATCAAGGTAGCCAGTACCACGGCCACAGCCTGCCAAATCAGGCAGTCCACAGCCTTCCAGACCATGTCCGTGACCTCCATCCCGGCAAAGCTGCCGGAGATCAGGAACATGAGGATCACCAAAACCAGACCCAGACCTCCGTAAAGAATGCCTGCCAGCCGCTGAGTGAACCGCCAGGCGTGGACACTGCCCATGCCAAAATAGCAGCGGTAACCAAAATAATAGTTGGCCTCCTTAGGAGACAGGAACAGATAGGCCAGGCCCAGTACCAGCAATACAATCGGGCCGATCATCACAGCCACCCGGCAAACGGTGGCCAGGCTGCCGAATACGTCGCTCAGCTCCGGCAGCAGCGCAGCCGGGTCAAAGCCGTCCATCAATTCCTTGATGGACTCGATATCCAGGACCGATTCGGTGGCTTCGGTAGGGCCCAAAGCCGCCGCGGCGGTTTCCAGAAGTTCAGTTGGGGTTGTGCTCATTATTTTTCCTCCAGGAATTTGCTGATCTCCCGCATAAAGCTGCCCGCATCCTGGAACCGGTGGTAGATGGAGGCAAAGCGGATGTAAGCCACCTCGTCCAGGGGCTTTAAGCGCTCCATGACCATTTCCCCGATCTTGTCGGTGCTGATCTCCCGCTCCAGGGTGTTCTGAATGGTCTGCTCAATCTCGGTGGTGATGCGGTCCAGATCGGTGACATCCACCTTCCGCTTGTCGAAGGCGCGGATCATGGAGTTGAGGATCTTATTGCGGTCAAAGTTCTGCCGGGAGCCGTCCCGCTTGACGACGATGATCGGCAGGGTCTCCACGATTTCGTAGGTGGTGAACCGGCGCTGACAGCCCATACACTCCCGACGGCGGCGGATGCTCAAGCCGTCCTCACTGTGGCGGGAATCTACGACCTTGCTGTCCTGGTCGCCGCAAAACGGACATTTCATGGGAAATCCACTCCCTTTCCCTAAATGATTTCTATATTATACCAGAAAAATCCTCCACTGTCCAGCTTTTTTTCCTTGCCATTGCCTGCCAATTGGGGTAGAATAACAACATGGCGGCAAAATGGCGCGTCCCAATTGCGGAGCCATGTATCCATGCTGGATGTAGGGGCGGACCTTGTGTCCGCCCGCAGAGCATGCCGCCAGTCTTGCACAGGGTCCCGGCTATTTGGGAGAGGAACCGGGCGGACACAAGGTCCGCCCCTACAGTCGCCTCGGCGGCCTTCTCTCCGCTCTTCCCCTGAAAGCCAAGAGAGACTCCTGCGTCAACACATTATGCATTTCAGAATCGAAGGAGCTGTTTATGAGTAAAAAATTCCTATACGCCCTGTGGGGCGGTTTGTTTATTTTGTGCGCGGGGCTGGGATTTATCCCGGAGCCGGCCGGAGCAGCATACGTGCTGATGACAGCGCTTTCCCTGGCCTTCTTCGTCCCTCCGGCGCTGCTGCTGTACCGGGCCGGACAGGAGGGGGACCGGAACACCCAGAAGCTGGTGTGCTGCCTGTCGGCCCTGTCTCTGGGACTGACGCTGGTGCTGCTGGTGCTGAATTTTCTGACGGTGTTTCGCTCGGAATTTGTGGGGAATGTGCTGCACTACATTCTGGTCATCGTGTCCAGCCCCATGATCTGCAGCGGCCACTGGGCCATGAGCCTGTTTTTCTGGGCCTGCCTGCTGATGGTGAGCCTGGGGCAGCTGCGGAAAAAGTAAAGGCAAAGCCGCCGCAGGGCATCTCAGCCCTGCGGCGGCGCTTTGCTTGTGATGATCCGGCGGTCATTCAAAGGCCGCGTTGTCAAAGGTGATTTTCACATGGTACGCCCGGTCACCGTCTGTGTTCAGGGCCTCTTCCACGGCGCGCTGGATGTCCTCCTCCTGGCCCTGCAGGTCGGAGGGCAGGGCCACGTCGAATACCAGGTTCATGTGCCGTTTGCCCTGGACCATCCGGAAATCGTGAAGCCGCAGCCGTTCGTCCCGGTTATGCAGCAGGTCGGTGACCTGCTCCTTCAGGGCGGTCAGCGCCGGATCGTCGGTGACCACCGGGTCATAGTGGATCACCAGGTGGACGTTGTGGCTGCGCAGGCATTCCCGCTCCATGTCGTCGATGAGCTCGTGGCATTCCAGGGGGTCCTCCCGGTGGTCCATTTCCACGTGGATGCTGGCGAAGCGCTGGCCTGGGCCGTAGTCGTGGACCATCAGGTCATGGTAGCCCAGAACCTTGGGCTGCTGGTCGATGTAGTCCACGATCTTCTGCCGCAGCTCCGGGTCGGCGGTTTCTCCCAGAAGAGGGGAGACGGTGTCTTTTGCCAGGTTCCAGCCGCTGTAGAGGATAAAAGCCGCTACCCCCAGGCCGAAAAAGCCGTCCACCCGGATGTCCAGAAAATGCTCGATCACCGCCGCCAGCAGAACGGCAGAGGTGGTGACGCAGTCGTTGCGGCTGTCGGCGGCGGTGGCCTGCAGGGCGGTGGAGCCGATCATCTTACTCAGCTTCCGGTTGAACAGGCACATCCACAGCTTTACACCGATGGAGGCGATCAGCACCCCGGCGGCCACGGCGGAAAATTCCACCGCCGAGGGATGGAAAATCTTTTCCGCGGAGGTTTTCACCAGCTCCAGGCCGATGACCAGGATCAGCGCCGCCACAGCCAGGCCGCTCAGGTATTCCGCCCGGGCGTGGCCGTAGGGATGGTGCTCGTCGGCAGGCTTGTCGGCTACCCGGAAGCCGATCAGGGTGACGATGGAACCGGAGGCATCGGACAGGTTGTTCAGGGCGTCGGCGGTGATGGATACGGAGCCGGTCAACGCACCCACAATGCCTTTGCCCAGGCACAGCAGCAGGTTGCAGGCGATGCCCACCCAGCCGGACAGGGAGCCAATGGCGGCCCGGACCCGGCTGTCAGACGTATCCTCCGGGTTTTTGACAAACAGACGCAGTAATAATTTGGTCATAATATTCCTCCCAATCAGCGAAAACAGCCGCATTTTGTCACTCTACTGGCGGTAGAGTAAGGAATTCTACCACCGGTAGGGGCCACGGCGCCGGAGATTCTCCCGAAAATGGCGTGACTTAGCAGCCAAGGTAGTGTATGATAAGCAGGTAAGCGAGTATTACGGATGATTATACCGCATATGGGCAAATATGTCTATTCTTTTTTGGAGCGTGAAAAAACAATGAGTTATCAAATCATCACTGATTCCTGCTGCGATTTTCCCAAGGAAGTCTATACGGAGCTGAACCTTGTCATGGTTCCGCTGAGCGTGGAATTCCGCGGCCAGGTTTATGACGATAAAAACGACGACAGCCTGAAGGATATGTACGACGGCCTCCGCGCCGGGGAAGTGGCCAAAACCGCCGCGGTGAACCCGGAGCGGTGGTCTGCCGCCATGGAGCCTGTCCTCGCTGCCGGACAGGATGTGCTGGCGCTGGTGTTCTCCTCCGGCCTGTCCACCACCTACCAGTCCGCTGTGATTGCCGCCGACGAGCTGCGGGAGAAATACCCGGAGCGGAAGATCTTCACGGTGGATACCCTGTCCGCGTCCATGGGCCAGGGCCTGCTGGTGTGGTACGCCTGCAAGAAGCGGGATGAAGGAATGACGGTGGAAGAGTTGTACGCTTGGGCGGAGGAGACCAAGTTCCACCTGTGCCACTGGTTCACGGTGGATGATCTGATGTACCTGAAGCGGGGCGGCCGGGTCAGCGCCACCACCGCGTTGGTTGGCACCATGCTGCAGATCAAGCCGGTGCTGCATATGGATGACGAAGGCCACCTGATCAACATGGCCAAAACCCGGGGCCGCAAGGCTTCCCTGGACGCCCTGGCCCGGAAAGCGGAGGAATTGGGCAAGGGGTATGATAACAGCACCATGTTCATCTCCCACGGCGACTGCCGGGAGGACGCCGAGTACCTGGCAAAGGTGCTGAAAGAGCAGTACGGCGTCAAGGAAGTGCGCATCGGCTATGTGGGCGCGGTCATCGGCTCCCACTCCGGCCCCGGCACGGTGGCCCTGTTCTTCCTGGGCGAGCACCGTTAACGGATCTGTTCCAAAAGGCAGCGGGAGAAACCGGATTTCGGTTTCTCCCGCTGATTCGTTCATTCAGTGAAGCGATACGAAAAGACGGGAGGGGTTGCCCTCCCGTTCTTTTCATTAATCCAGGTGCTCGCCCACGTCCCGGTAGGGGCTTTCCAGGGGGGAAGCGGTGGCAGCTTCGCTGCTGTACTTTTCCACGAATTTGGCAGCCTTGTCCACCGGCAAAATGGTGCCCGCGCCGGCCACGCAGCCGCCGGGACAGGCCATGCCCTCCAGCAGGTAGCCCTTGTACTTTCCGGCCTTTGCCATCGTCATCAGCTTCCGGCACTCCCGCAGGCCCTCGGCCCGGGCGGTCTTGATCTCCAGGCTCGGATGCTCCTGCTGGGCCAGGTCCGTGACGGCCTTGGCTACGCCGCCGGACACCGCGAAGCCACGTCCGGCAGCAGTGCCCTCGTTCAGGCCCTCGCTCTCCGGCAAGGTGGCAAAGTCGATCTCCTTGGCCTCGAACATGCCCTGGAGCTCCTCAAAGGTCAGCACGAAGTCCACGTCGGAGCGGATGGTCTCCCGGATGGCCTCCAGCTTCTTGGCGGCGCAGGGGCCCACGAAAACCACCTTGCAGCCGGGGAATTCTTTCTTCATCAGCCGGGCGGTGAAGACCATGGGGGTCAGGGTCATGGAGATCTTGTCCTTCTCGCTGGGGAACAGCCGGTAGATCATGGAGTGCCAGGCAGGGCAGCAGGAGGTGGCCATGTAGTCCTGCTCATTGGGAACCTTCTCCAGGAAGTCCTTGGCTTCTTCAATGGTACACATATCCGCGCCAATGGCGACCTCGACAACCCGGTCAAAGCCCAGAGCCTTCATGGCGGTGACCAGCTTGCCGGGGGAGGCCTGGCCGCTGAACTGGCCGATAAAGGCCGGGGCCACAATGGCGATGACCTGATCCCCCTTCAGAATGGACTGGATGACCTGGAAGATCTGACCCTTGTCCACAATGGCGCCGAAGGGGCAGGACACCAGGCACTGGCCGCAGGCCACGCACTTGTCCTGGTTGATGACGGCTTTGCCGTGCTCGTCGGAGCCGATGGCGTCCATACCGCAGCTGGCCTGGCAGGGGCGCTCCAGATGGATGATGGAATGGTAGGGGCAGGCCTTGGCGCATTTGCCGCACTTGATGCACTTGCTCTGGTCAATGAAGCTCTTGCCGTTGACGAAGGAGATGGCCCCCTTGGGGCAGACCTTCTGGCAGGAGGCGGCCAGACAGTTCTGGCAGTGCTCCGTCACCTGATACCGGTTGGTGGGACAGGCGTGGCAGGCGTAGGGGATGATGTTGACCAGAGGCGGCTCGTAATACTGCTCGGCGATGGCGGCGTGATCCATGCCTTCGGTCATCAGGGAGCGGGTCTGGATGGGGCGGATGGAAAGGCCCATGGCAAGCCGCACCCGCTCGCCGG
>JBJDXP010000175.1:0-6697 GCA_051866735.1 Candidatus Limivicinus sp. | reverse complement strand
TGCCCCATCGGCAAGGTCAGCTTCGGCGCAGAGAAGCTGTATGAGAACTATGCAGCCCTCATCGGCGCCATCATCAAAGCAAAGCCCGCAGCGGCAAAGGGCCAGTACATCAAGTCCTGCGTCACCGCTTCCACCATGGGCCCCGGCGTGAAGATCAACGCCCAGAAGCAGCTTTGATTTAACGGTATACACTTAACCAGAATGCCCGGAACGAAAGAACCTTTCGTCCGGGCATTCGGATTTTGAGGAAAATGCCATGATAACACTGAAAAAAGTAGATACAAAGAACCTGCGGAAAATTGCGGGATTGAAGGTCCGGGAGGACCAGCGGGACTTTGTGGCCAGCAACGCGGAGAGCATTATGGAGGCCTACGTCTATACCCAGGCCGGGGCTGTCGCCCTGCCCTTCGGGATCTATGCGGACGATACGCCGGTAGGCTTTGTGATGTTCGGCTACGGCGACTTGCCGGAGGAAGAAAACCCGGCCATCGCCGCGGGAAATTACTCCATCTGGCGCTTTATGATCGACGAAAAGCAGCAGGGCAAGGGCTACGCCAAGGCGGCCATGTAGGCGGCGTTGGACTATATTCGCGCCTTCCCCTGCGGCCCGGCGGACTGCTGCTGGCTCTCCTACGAGCCGGAAAACACCGCCGCAAAAACCCTTTACCACCGCTTCGGTTTCCGGGAAAACGGCGAGACGGACGGGGATGAGATCGTCGCCGTTCTGCCATTGAACGGAAAATCTTAAGAGATATTAAAGCTGCACCGGAGCCGTGGACAATTTCCCGGCTTTCGTGTATAATTGCAGTAGCTATAGGAAAGGACGGATAAAGCTGTGAATAAAGGAAGAATAAAAGCGGTTGTTCTGATCATCGTTTTTCTGCTTGTTGTGGCGGTTATATGCTCCTGGCTCACCGGCACTGACAAGAAGGATGAGAAGCCCGCGGACAATACCAACCCGCCTGAAGAGAGCAGCAGCGTTATCATAATAGACCCCAATAGTTCCCAGAGCACGGCCCCGGCCGACACCCCGGCGCCCACGCCTACGCCTGTGCCCACCCCGACGCCCACCCCGGCCCCCACGCCTACACCTACCCCCGCGCCCACCCCGACGCCCACACCCACCCCTCAATACGGTGATAATCTGGGCTCCGGCACCTTCAAGTCCGATACCGGCGTACCCATTAACCTGAGAGCAGACTGGAGCGTGAAAACCACCAGCGCGTCTCAGGTGGAAGTGACCGTCAAGGTCAGCGTGGATTCCTACGCCATCCATCTCCAGGCGGTGCCCTACGCGGTGAAGCTGAGCGTGAACGGCGAGTATGTGACCATGGACGCCCCCGCCGTGGACTACGACGGCAGCGCCGCCACCAACACGGTCTTCGGCAGCAAGACCTTCACGGTCAACCTGTCCGAGGGCTCCTCCGCCAATATCCCCGTGGCCATTGAATGGCACTTCGGCGGCACCTACGGCGGCCAGGAGATCGACGTGATCGAGTGCGGCGGCACCATCAGCGTCTCCCGCTGAACAAAACGATAATCGTTGAAAAGACCAGAAGGAAATCCTTCTGGTCTTTTCTTAGCTCATTTCTCTTTTGTTAAGACCGCCGTGCTGATCAGGGCGGTGATGGGGATGGACAGGATCATGCCGATGCTGCTGGAGATGCCGCTGATCACTTCTGTGGCGAAATAGGCGGAGCTGAACAGCTGGTTTTGGGACAGGCCCAGGGAGTAGAAATACAAAATCAGGGTAAAGCCGCTGCCCAGAAAAGCCAGGATCAGGGTGTTGGTCATGGTGCCCACCATGTCCCGGCCCACATTCATGCCGGAACGGAAAAGAGCTTTCCTGCCCAGGGCGGGGTTTGCCGCGTGGATCTCCGACAGGGAGGAGGCCATGCTCATGGCCACGTCCATCACCGCGCCCAGGGCGCTGATGACGATCCCGCCGGTGAGCAGCCCGGTCAGACCGATGGGGATGCCCTGTTGCCGGAGCTGGAGCAGGGGCTCCACATCGCTGAGCCGCAGGCCGTCGATCCGGCTGATGTACTGCACAAACATGCCGAAAACCATGGCAAGCCCGGTGCCCGCCACCGTGCCCAGCATGGCGCAGACGGTTTTTTTCCGTATGCCGCCCAAAATGGTCAGCGTGACTACGGCAATGTATGCGCAGAGGAAAAATACCGTGGGCAGGGTGGGCAGACCCTTCATCAGCAGCGGCAGCAAGACCCAGAACAGGCAGGCCAGGGTGAGCGCCAGACCTATCAGGGACTTGGCCCCGGTTTTTCCGCCCACCAGCACCGCCGCCAGGAGAAACAGCGCCACCGCGAAGACCAGCGCCCCCCGCCGGTCGTATTCAAACACCGTGGCGGTGTGGCTGCCGTCAGCGTAGGTGGAGATGGTCAGGATCACCTTGTCCCCCTCCTGCACCGGAGCGCCGTAGAGCGGCCCCACATAATTATAAACCTGTAAAGTTTCACCCTTATAGCGGCCGGAGCTGACCTCCACCAAAAGCAGCTGGTCGCCCCGCCAGGCCCCGTCGGAATTGGGGTCGGCTTCCGTGCTGTCGGCCAGAACGGCGGTGACTTTGCCGCTTTCATACTCGGCGTACTCTGTGGCCCCGGTGTCCTCTTCCGGCTCCGGCGCGGCCCAGATACGCAGCAGCACAAAAAGCAGCGCTGCGCAGAGCAAAACAATGCAGCTCAGCCGGTTTTCCCGCAGCCAGGCCGCCGCGCCGCCCTTTTCGGCAATTTTTTTCATAGCAGTTTCCTTCTATAATAATTATTGTAGATAAATGCAGGATAGCAATTTTCCCCCGCCCTGTCAAGAGAAGAGAAAAATGAGGAACTTTTCTGTCAGAAAAAGCCTCTTTCAAGGAAAAAGTTACAATATTATGACACGGATTTGATAAAATTCTTCTGGAAAAGCCTGCCGGGATATGATATAGTAGTAAACATAATCATGGAAGAATGCGCCCTTATCCGACTGAGGGCGGAGGAGGTTCACTGATGAACAAACGCGGCTTGAGCAGAATGCTTTCCGTACTGCTGCTGCTGGTCATGGTCGTATCCATGCTCCCGGTGAGCGCTTACGCGGAGGGTACAACTGCAACACTTGTTACCGACATATCATCACTTTCCGTCGGCGACAAAGTAGTTGTTGTTGCTAAAGATTACGATTTTGCCCTTGGAACGAACCAGAAGACCAATAACAGGGAAGCTGTTGCTATCACTAAAACAGATGGCAATGTCACGCTTACAGACACGGTTCAGGTTCTTACGCTTGAAGCCGGTACGAAAGAAGGCACCTTTGCCCTCAATACCGGCAGCGGCTATCTTTATGCAGCGTCTTCAGACAAAAATTACCTTAGAACCGAGGCTACGCTGTCTGATAATTCCTCATGGACAGTAGAGATTGCCTCTGATGGCACTGCTACCATAAAAGCGCAGGGGACAAACACACGCAACTGGCTGCGTTATAATCCCAATAATGGCACACCGATCTTCTCTTGCTATGCCAAAGGACAGAATGATATCTGCATATACAAGGTTGGCTCGGGAGTTGTCGACCCTGACCCCGAACCGATAGAGACCGTAGCCACCCCCACCGCCAGCCCCGCTGCCGGTGAGGTGGAAAAGGGAACACAGGTCTCTTTTGCCTGTGCCACCGAGGGCGCGACTGTCTACTATAAGACCACCGGCGAATACGCGGTTTTCACTGACCCCATCGCCGTGAATGAGGACACCACCTTTACGGTCAAGGCCACAAAGGACGGCATGAACGACAGCGCCGAGGCCACCTTTGCCTACACGGTCAAGACCGAATCGACCGAAAAGCCCTGGAAAGACGTGGCCGCCAAGTACTCCATCTATGAGCTGGTCGACGCACCCCAGGCCGGCGATGTTGTGCTGCTCTATAACCCCGGCAATGGACAGGCTCTCAGCTCCACTGCCAGCGGTTATTATCTTGCTGGTGATGCACAAACGCCTACCGACAATTACATAAAAATCGATGTGGCGGATACCGAGGCTGTTGAATGGACTGTGGGTTCAGGCACAGAGAGTTCTGTCACCTTTACCCAGGGGGATAAGAAGCTGAGCGCTCTTGCCAGCGGAGATTACTTTAACCTCTCCACCGATCCTGAGAATAAGACTGAATGGCTCCTTGGCGACTGCAATGCCGAGACCAGCACACACTATGTCTACAGCAGGGAGCTGACCGGCGGATACGGTAATGTGTATATTGAGTGGTATGCCAAAAACGGTGCTTTTTCGGCCTACTGCACCAGCACCGACCGGCTGAACGAGAAGGACTTTGGCTTCGCGTTCTATAAGCTCGTCCGCGAGGGCGTCAAGACGGAAGAACCGCCCGCGCCGGAGTATGACACCATCGCGGAAGCCCTGGCCGGCGCGGAAGGAACCAGCTTCACCGTCAAGGGTGTTGTGACCCTGGTGGACGGCAAGAACATTTTCATCCAGGACGAGACCGGCGGCATCTGCGCCTACATGGCCACGAAGCCCACCGACATCAGCCTGGGCGACACCATCATCGCCACCGGCAGCCGTGCGGCCTACAAGGGCCTGCCCCAGTTGAGCGGGGCAACCTATGAGAAGTCCTCCGGCCTGACGCTGAAGGCCAAGCCCACGACCATCGGTGCGCTGACCAATGCTGACGTCTGCACCTATGTGCAGCTCACCGGCCTGGAGATCACCGAGGTTTACGATAAGGACGGCACTTACAGCACCCCCAACATCACGGTCAAGGACGCTGAGGGCAACACCATCCAGCTCTACAAGGCCGTCATCAACAAGGCTGACAGCGCGTGGGAATACGCCGTGGGCGACAAGATTGACGTCACGGCGGCTGTGGGCGTCAACAACACCACCCTGCAGCTCCGCAATACCCTGCCTGGCGAGATCACGCTGCCCCCCAAAACCCAGTATGCCAAGCTGACCGACACCATCGCAGACGGCGACCAGTTTGTCATCTACTATAATAAGGACAGCTCTGTTATGACAGAGACTGTCTCCGGCAAAGGACTGGCCGGCGTTGCGGCCACACCCACCGGCGATTTCCTCGAGGTTGCCGAAGAGATGGCCGTGCTGACTGCCGCCAAGGACGCGGACGGCAACTACACCTTTACCACCGCTGACGGCAAATACCTGACCTCCGGCGCTACCGGCAACAGCCTGACGCTGGCAGACGCGGCCTCCGACTACAGCCTGTGGACGCTGAAGCCCGTCACCGGCGGCTTCCACATTGTCAACGTCAACGCGGTGTATAATGGCAGCGCCCAGGCGATGGAAATTTACAACAGCGTCTTCACCACTTTCAGCGAGAAAGATACGGACTATTATCTCTTTAACCTGTATAAGCTCACCGACGAGGAGCCGCCTGCCGTTAGCGACGGGGTGCTTGAGGACGGCGCACAGGTTGTTATTTACAACGCCTCCGCTGAGGGCGTCATCGGTCTGGAGGACGAGCTGGGCGCTTCCATGTCCTGCGTCCCTGCCACCATTGAAGACGGCAAGGCCATTGTCGGAAACGGCGGCCGTGTGTTCACCGTCTCTGTCAGCGGTGAAGATTACAGCTTTGAATCCGGCGGAAAGTACCTTGCTGCCAACGACGCGGAGGAGCTGTTCCTGGCCGAGACCCTTGACGACTATGCCAAGTGGAATCTGGAGAAAAAGTCCGTCGGCTATGTGATGAACAACAAGGCCGCCAAATACACCTTCTCCGGCGGCAGCAGCGCCACGGTTTGCATTGAGTACTTCAGCGGTTCCTTCTCCGGCTGGACCTACAAGAGCGCGGACTCCGCGATCTTTGAAATGAACTTCTACCCCGTGGCCGACGACACCCCCGTGACCCAGGGCATCGTCAACAAGCCCGCCATCGTCTTCGGCGCGCTGCCCGAGGCCTATGTGGGCCAGGATTACACCTTCACCTTCACGGTCGACGCCGTCTTCGGCGTTGATGGTACGCCGAGCGCCCAAGTCATGCTGAACACCCCGCAGGAGATCATGGTGAACCAGGACGGCGAGACCTACCGCATCACCGTTCCCGCCCGGTTTCTGGAGGGCCTGGAGTCCCTCACCGTCCATGTCACAGCCCTCGATACCCTCGGCACGCCCATCGAGGGTGACGCGGTGTTCACCGTTCTCGACGAGCCGGTCTTCTCCGACCTGACGCCCAACCCGGGCAGCCAGACCGGCGAGGAAAAGCGGCCACTGATCTCCGCCAAGGTGGCCAACGCCGGTGAAAATCCCACCATCACCATGACCGTCAACGGCGAGGACGTGATCCCCTCTTACAACGAGGGCTTGATCAGCTACATGGCCGAATCCGAGATGGAGGAAGGCCGCACCACCGTCACCATTACCGTGACAAGAGCTGACGGCAAGGAAGCCACCAAGTCCTGGTCCTTCACCGTGGGCACAGCGACCTATCAGCTCTACTTCGGCCAGCTCCACTCCCACACCACCTATTCCGACGGCTCCGGCAGTCTGGAAACGGCGCTTGACTATGTGAAGAACCTGCCCGACAGCGCCAATGTGGACTTTGTGGCCTTCACCGACCACTCCAACTACTTCGACTCCACCTCCGCCGCCAACCCCGAGGAGGCGCTCTACGACATGAGCCTGGCCAGCGAGACCAGCCAGAACCTCTGGAACACCTACAAGAGCACCGTGGCGGCCTTCAA
>JBJDXP010000174.1:0-6716 GCA_051866735.1 Candidatus Limivicinus sp. | reverse complement strand
AGTCCATAAAGGTGGTCTCGATCATATCCACCACATAGCCCAGCCGCACCCGGTCCAGCATGTTCGCCAGGCCGCCGCCGTAAATGGCCGCGACGCAGAAGCGCTCCAGCTTGGTAAAGCGCATGGGCTTTTTGAAATACTCGTACAGGACCATTCCGGTGAACACCAGGAAAATCAGGGCAAACAGCCACTGCTGGCCCTCAAAGGTGGAAAAAGCCGCCCCGGTATTCTGTACATAGGTCAATTGCAGCAGGCCGGGAAGGAAGGGGATATCCGCATGGAGCGGGATATAGGCCACCGTCAGATATTTGGCGAACTGGTCCGCCGCCACCACAAATAGAGAAAAAAGGGCGTAATATAGAAACTGCATAGACGCTTTCCTCCTGTCGCATTGCTTCCCTATGATACCATGGCAGCCCGGGAAAGTCAAATATTGCCGCGGGAAATTGCCGCGCACAAATTTTCTGCCGGCTGTGCCCGCCGGGAAAAAACCGGGAAGCGGTTTTCCCGCTTCCCGGATTCGCTTTGCTTATTCCAGCTCGAATACGCCGGTGTACAGTTGGTAGTAGGTGCCCTTCATGGCGATCAGGTCGTCGTGGGTGCCGCGCTCGATGATGCGTCCGTGGTCCAGCACCATGATGCAGTCGGAGTTCATGATGGTGCTCAGGCGGTGGGCAATGACGAACACCGTCCGGCCCTTCATCAATGCGTCCATGCCATCCTGGACCAGCTTTTCGGTACGGGTGTCGATGGAAGAAGTGGCCTCGTCCAGGATCATGACGGGAGGATCCGCAACCGCCGCCCGGGCGATGGCAATGAGCTGCCGCTGACCCTGGGACAGGCTGGCGCCGTTGCCGGTGAGGACTGTGTTGTAGCCCTGGGGAAGTCTCGTGATAAAGTCGTGGGCGTTGGCCAGCTTGGCGGCGTGGATGCACTCCTCGTCAGTGGCGGAGAGGTTACCGTAGCGGATGTTGTCCATGACAGTGCCGGTGAACAGATTGGTCTCCTGAAGCACCACGCCCAGGGACCGCCGCAGGTCGCTCTTGCAGATCTTATTGATGTTGATATTGTCGTAGCGGATCTTGCCGTCGGCAATGTCGTAGAACCGGTTGATCAGGTTGGTAATGGTGGTCTTGCCCGCGCCGGTAGCGCCCACGAAGGCGATCTTCTGGCCGGGGTTGGCGTAGAGGGTGATGTCATGCAGCACCGTCTTTTCCGGGACGTAGCCGAAGTCCACATTGAACATGGTGATATCGCCCTTCAGTTCGGTATACGTGACGGTGCCCTCGGCCTTGTGGGGATGCTTCCAGGCCCAGTGGCCGGTGTGCTCGGGGGTTTCGGTGATGTTGCCGTCCTCGTCGATGATGGCGTTGACCAGCTTGACATAGCCGTGGTCCTCCTCCGGCTCCTCGTCCATCAGCTCGAAGATCCGCTCCGCGCCGGCCAGTGCCATGACGATGGAGTTGACCTGGTTGCTGATCTGGGAAATGGGCTGGTTGAAGGAGCGGGACAGGGTCAGGAAGGAGATCAGCTTGCCCAGGGTCAGCAGGCTGCCGCCGGAGTAGATGGCGATCAGGCCGCCGGCGATGGCAAGGATGGCGTACTGGATGTAGCCTAAGTTGTTGTTCACGGGGCCCATGACGTTGGAGTAGGCGCCGGCCCGGAAGGCATTCTCCCGGAGCTTGTCGTTGAGCTCGTCAAATTGCTTCTTGGCGGTTTCCTCGTGGCAGAAGACCTTAACCACCCGCTGGCCGTTGATCATTTCCTCCACGAAACCGTTGACGGCGCCCAAGGCTTTCTGCTGGCCGATGAAGAACCCGGCGGACTTGCCTGCCACCACCTTGGTGACGTAGATGATGACGGACACCGTCAGCAGCAGCACGATGGTCAGGATGGGGGAGGTGATCAGCATGGCAATGAACACCACCACCAACGTGGCGATGGAGGAGATGCACTGGGGAATGGACTGGGAGAGCATCTGCCGCAGGGTGTCGATGTCGCTGGTGTAGCGGCTCATGACGTCGCCCACGGGATGGGTGTCGAAATACCGGATGGGCAGGGTCTGCATGTGGGTGAACATCTCATCCCGGATGACCTTCTGTGTGCCCTGGCCTACCCGCACCATCAGGAAGTTGTACAGGAAGGAGGACACAATGCCGGTCAGGTAGATGCAGGCCATGAAGGCGAGGAACCGGAGCAGAGGGGCGTAGTCGGGATTGACCTGGGACAGCAGGGGAGTGATGTAGCCGTCCACCAGGGTGCCCAGGGAGGCGGAGCTGGCCGCCTGGGCGATGGCGCTGAAGATGATGCAGATCACCACCACAACCATGGTGACCTTGTATTTTCCCATATAGGACAGCAGCCGGGTAATGGTCTGCTTGGGGTTCTTGGCCTTGCGGCCGTCACCGGACATTTTTACAGGAGGCATTATTCCAGCCCTCCTTTCTGCTGAGAGTAGAAGACTTCCTGGTAGATGGTAGAGGTCTTCAGAAGCTCGTCATGGGTGCCCATGGCGGAGATCTTGCCGCCGTCCAGCACCAGGATCAGGTCGGCATCCTGGATGGAGGAGATCCGCTGGGCGATGATCAGCTTGGTGGTGTTGGGGATCTCCTCCCGGAAGGCTTTGCGGATCAAGGCGTCGGTGTGGGTGTCCACGGCGGAGGTGGAGTCGTCCAGGATCAGGATCTGGGGTTTTTTCAGCAGGGCCCGGGCGATACACAGGCGCTGCTTCTGGCCGCCGGAGACGTTGGTGCCGCCCTGCTCAATGTGGGTGTTGTAGCCGTCGGGGAAGGTCTGGATGAATTCGTCGGCGCAGGCCAGCTTACAGGCGTGGATCAGCTCCTCGTCCGTGGCGTTGGGATCGCCCCAGCGCAGGTTGTCCTTGATGGTGCCGGAGAACAGCACGTTCTTCTGCAGCACCATGGAGACGGCATCCCGCAAGGTGGTAATGTCGTAATCCCGGACGTTGATGCCGCCTACCCGGACGGTGCCCTCGGTGGCGTCATACAGTCTCGGGATCAGTTGCACCAGGGTGGACTTGCTGGAACCGGTGCTGCCCAGGATGCCCACGGTCATGCCGGATTCAATGTGCAGCTCGATGTTCTCCAGGGCATTGCGGTCTGCGGTCTTGGAGTAGCGGAAGGAGACATTTTCAAAGTCGATGGAGCCGTCGGGAACAGCGGTGACGGGCAGCTTGGGATTGTCCAGATCGGGGGTCTCCGCCAGGATCTCGGTGGTACGGCGCAGGGGCGCCCGGGCCATGGTCATCATGACGAACACCATGGACAGCATCATCAGGGAGCTGAGGATCTGGGTGGTGTAGGTGAACATGGAGGTCAGCTGGCCGGTGGTCAGGCCCACGGCGATGTTGTTGCCGGACTCCACTACCATGGTGGCGCCCAGGTAGGAGATGACCAGAATGCAGGTGTAGACCGCCAGCTGCATCAGGGGGTTGTTGAAGGCCATGGTGCGCTCGGCCCGGCAGAAGTCCTTGTAGATTTCCTGGGAGACGGAGGTGAATTTCTGAGTTTCCCGGTCCTCCCGAACGAAGGACTTCACCACCCGGACACCGTGGAGGTTCTCCTGGACCACGTTGTTCAGCTTATCGTAGGTCCGGAACACCCGGTCAAAAATGGGGAATACCAGCTTGATCAGAATGTACAATCCCACGCCCAGCAGAGGCAGCGCCACGCAGTACACCAGGCACAGCCTCGGGCTGATGGAATAGGCGTTGGTGGTGGCAAGGATCAGCATCATGGGGCAGCGGATGGCCATACGGATCATCATCTGGAAGGCCATCTGGATGTTGGCCACATCTGAAGTCAGACGGGTGACGATGGAAGAGGTGGAGAATTTGTCGATATTGGAAAAATCGAAGGTCTGCACCTTGTAGAACATATCATGGCGCAGGTTCCGGGCAAAGCCGGTGGCGGCGTGGGAGGCGAAAAAGGCCGACGCGACGCCGAAGGCCAGGGAGAACAGGGCGTACAGCACCAGAAGCAGGCCGTATCTGACCACAGCGCCCATGTCGCTGCACTCCACGCCCCGGTCTACGATCTTGGCCAGAACCATGGGGATCTGGACCTCCATGTAGACCTCGCCGACCATGCACAGCGGGCTGAGAATGGCCGACCATTTGTATTCCCGGATGCACCGGGCAAGCCGTTTTATCATTCGTTGGGTTCCTCCTTAGATGGTTGATGGCATGGGCTGCCGCCCAGATTGTGAATGGCACGCTGCAGAAGGGAAGCGAATTGTTCCTGCTCGTCGGGGGTAAAGTCCTGAACGATCCGATCTTCAATCTCACAGATGGCGCTGTGCATCAGCTCGTGACATTGGACGCCTTTGGGCAGAACGTAGATGCGTTTGCAGCGCCGGTCATTGGGGTCTGTGCGCAGCTGCAGAAAGTCCTTCTGCTCCAGCCGGGACAGCAGGCCGGAAACGGTGGGATGGCTCAGATGAAAAGCCTCTTCAATATCCCGTGGGCATGGGGGCGCTTTCTGCCGGGAAAGAAAGCCCATGATCCGTCCCTGGGCAGCGGTCAGCTCCATTTCTTCCAAAGCGTTATTCATGGTCTGGTCAATGCAGCAGTGCAGGATACGGGCATAATGCCCGTAAGGTACTTCCAAAATATCACCTCCCATTAAAACGTAGCAAGCTACCTTTTATTTTAGCACAGAGAACCAGAATATGCAATAGATAGAAAAAAGTTTACAATCTATTCAGGAAGGGCACTTTTCCCGCCGCGTTGCAAAACCCGCTGATGTGTGCTACAATAGCCGCAAAACCCAGGAGGTGAGCCGAATGAAACGAGCCTGGCTGCGCCTGGCGGCGCTGGTTTTGGCGGCGGTATTGCTCTGCGGCTGCGCGGCGGGGAACGCTGTCCCCTACCGGAAAATGGAATACCAACGCCCGGATGTGACCGTGGTTCAGCAGGCCCTGGATACGGCCTGCCAGGCAGCCGCGGGGCAGGACACCGGAGCAATTCTGGAGGCGGTCTACAGCTTTTATGATGCCTATGACTGGTTTTATACCTGTTATGCCCTGGCGCAGATCCGCTACAGCGGCGATCTGACGGACATTTATTGGGAGCAGGAAGCGGACTACTGCGGCCAGAGCAGCGCCCTGGTAGACCAGGCTCTGGAAACCCTGAACGACACCCTGGCTCAGTCGCCCTGCCGCCAGTCCCTGGAGGCGGAATTCTTCGGAGAGGGATTCTTCGACAGCTACGACGGGGAAAACCTGTGGGACGAGGAATTCTCGGACATGCTCACCCGGGAGGCTCAGTTGGAAAGCCGGTATTACGCGCTGTCGGAGCAGTCGCTGGAGTATGAATATGGATCGGAAGCATACTATGATGCCTGCGCCGGGGATATGGCTCAGCTTCTGGTGGAGCTGATCGCCCTGCGGCAGGAGATGGCGGCGTATTGGGGCTACGGCAGTTATCCCCAGCTCGCCAGCGATTTTTCCTATTACCGGGATTATACCGCCGCCCAGTCGGAGGCTCTGTTGGAGGACATCCGCCGGGAATTGGTCCCCCTCTACCGGCGCTGCAATACCTCCCAAGCCTGGGAAGCGTCCTGGGTTCCCAGCTCCGAACAACAGGCCCTGCGCTACGTGGGGAAAGCCGCGAAAAATATGGGCGGCATCCCGGCGGAGGCCTTCTCCCTGATGGAAAGCGCCGGACTGTATGACATCGCCTATGGAGAGAACAAATACAACTCCTCCTTTGAGATCTACCTGACCAGCTACCTGGAGCCGTTTGTTTTTATGAACCCCACCCTGACCGTTTATGACCGGCTGACGCTGGCCCATGAATTCGGCCATTTCTGCAATGATTACGCCAGCTTTGGCAGCTATGCGGGGATCGATGTGATGGAAGTATTCTCCCAAGGCATGGAATACCTGAGCCTGTGCTATGGGGAGAACACCCAGGCGCTGACCCAGATAAAGTTGCTGGACAGCCTGTGCATCTATGTAGAGCAGGCGGCCTACGCCAGCTTTGAACAGCGGATGTACGATCTGGAAGGGGAAGCGCTGACGGAAGAAAACCTGTACGCGCTTTATGACCAGGTGGCCCGCAGCTACGGCCTGGACGGCGAGGGGTATGACTGTCGGGAATTCGTGACGGTCACCCATTATTACACGGACCCCATGTATATCATCAGCTATGTGGTCAGCAACGATGCCGCCATGCAGCTTTACCGTATGGAACAGGAGCAGCCGGGATCGGGGCTGAAGCTGTACGAGGAGAATCTGGCCACGGAGGAAGCGTATTTCCTGGCCTTCCTGGACAGCGCGGGACTGGAAAGTCCCTTTGCGCCCGGACGGATGGCCCAGGTCAGGGAGTTGTTTGAAAAAGAATTGGGATAAGCGCAGGCGTCAGGCCCCGGCAAAATCTGCCGGGGCCTGTTTTGGTATTGCCCTGCGTCCGCCGCGCATACTATGGTATGAGGTGATAACACGTGAAAGAGGACGAAAAAAAGCCCATCCCCTGGGAGGCAGCGGACCCCAAGCCTCCGGTGATCCAGTCCGGACACATGGAAAACCGGATACGAAATTAACAGCGGCCAGTGGCCGCTGACAATTCGTGCGCGGGCTGGGAGGTATTCGCTACACCATTGGGTACCGCTCGGTATCGTTCCCTGGTTTACTAAATTGGAATTTGTCTAACATTTTCCTAAAAACCATTTGAAAATGGCTTTATAAGGCGGTTT
>JBJDXP010000173.1:0-6854 GCA_051866735.1 Candidatus Limivicinus sp. | reverse complement strand
ATGGGCATGCCGTGGTTGTCCCAGCCGGGGATATAGGGGGTGTAGTAGCCCCGCATGGCGTAGGAGCGGATGATAAAATCCTTGAGGGTTTTGTTCAGAGCGTGGCCCATATGGATATCGCCGTTGGAGAAGGGAGGGCCGTCGTGCAGAGAGAAGCGGGGCTTGCCCTCGTTCTTCTTCAGCATCTCGTTGTAGAGGTCCATCTCCTCCCAGCGTTTCAGCATCTCGGGCTCCCGCTTGGGCAGCCCGGCACGCATGGGAAAGTCGGTTTTCGGCAGATTCAAGGTGGAGTTGAAATCCTGTGACATAGGTGTGTCTCCTAATCTATATTTATTATTTAAAGTCAATCAAATAAAGGGGCGCACGCCTCCGCGCCCGCCCCGGGATATCTTTGCTCAGGCCTTTTACAGCGTAAAAGGCTGGGTGCTGTCAAAGCTCTTTGCCTGTTTTGCGGCAGGGGCTTCCTTGGCCGGTGCGATGTCAATGTTGACAGGGGGTTCCGGCTGTATTCGCGCCATAGAGCTTTCTATGCTGCGCACTGCGTCCTCAACGGAAACGGCAGGCTCGGCAGCAGCCTTCGCGGGTGCGGGCTCCTGCTGGGGCAGAATACCGCTGCTGATGGCGTCGATGTTTTTCAACTGCTTGTTGCACAGCTCCCGTGCGGCCACAAGGAACTTGGCCGTGGCTTCCTTTGCCGCGGCAAGGCGCTTTTCTTCCGCGGCGGCCTGGTCGGCAATGGAGCCGATCTGCGCCTTAACCTTGCGCTCTGCGTCGGCGATCATGGCGGCGGCGCGGTTGCGGGCGTCGTTTTCGATCTGGACAGCCAGCTTCTGGGCGGAGAGAACAGCCATGTTCAGCGCCTCTTCATTGGCCCGGTACTCCTCGATCTTGTCCACAAGGACCTTCATCTTGCTTTTCAGGACGGCATTTTCCTTCTGGGAAGCGGTAATGTCATCGGCAAGCTCCTCCAGGAAATCGTCAACGGAGGCCATATCATAGCCGCTGCCGCCGAATCTGGACTTCTCAAAAGTTTTTTCCCGAATATCCTGAGCGGTAATCATAACTTTATCCACCTTTCATTTCGTTTCTTTTAAAAATACTCTCCGCCGGTTTCAGGCTGCTCGCCCTGGGCCCCCACAATATCCACATTCTGGGGAGTGATGAAATATGTCTTTGCGGAGACGGGAGTTATCTTGCCCTGAAGGGCAAAGGTTATGCCGGACAGGAAGTCCAGCAGCCGACGGGCCTTATCCGTGGGAAGACCTTCAAGGGTCATCACCAGCGAGCGGCCCTGATACAGATAGTTCACCAGCTCCCCCGCCTCGTCAAAGGTGTGGGGACTGAAAAGAATCACCTGCTGTTCGCTGCCGCCGAAGTTGACGGTGCGTTCCCGCTGAGCGGTTTTGGGGCGGGCCGGACGTTTCCCGGTCAGCGCACCAAAGAGACCGCCTTCCGAAGCGGGCTTGGCCGGCTTGGAGGCCGGCTCGGGCGGAGTGGAAGGTTCCTCGCCGAAGGTGCGTTCAAATTCAGCCTGAGCAGGGCTTACTGCTGCCGCGCTCTTTTGACTTTGGTCTGCACCCTCAAAGAAATCGTCCTCTTCGTCATCATAGGGCTTGGTAAGTTTTTTGAGTTCGTCCATGAAACCCATGGTTCAGCCTCCAGTGAGATCGCTATACTTGCCGGTCGGGGTAGATCCGTTTGCCAAAGATGGCAGAACCGACCCGGACCATATTGGCTCCACAGGCGATGGCGGCCTCATAATCGGCACTCATGCCCATAGACAAAAAATCCATGCATATATTATCGTATTTTTTTCCGCAAATGTCAATAAAAAGCTGCTTCATTCGGACAAAATATGGCTCGATTTCCTGCCGGGAGGAGCAAATCGGGGGGATGGTCATCAATCCCCGGACCCGGACAGAGGAAAGCTCCGCTATACTGTCAAGGGCGGCGGGCAGCTCGGCCGGGGAAAAACCGGACTTGGAAGCCTCGGCGCCTATGTTTACCTCCAGAAGTATGTCCTGTACAAGGCCCCGGGAGAGGGCGGTTTTGTCGATCAGGCGGATGAGTTCAAGGCTGTCCGCGCTCTGGATCAGGGAGGCAAGACCCACCACCTGCTTCACCTTGTTTTTCTGCAGATGCCCGATGAAATGGAGCTCTGCGCCCTCGTAGGCGCCCTGGGCCTGTTTTTCCACCATCTCCTGGACCCGGTTTTCGCCGCAGATCCTTATTCCGGCGGCGATGGCCTCCCGGACCCTGCTGCTGTCGTTCATTTTTGAGGCCGCAACCAGATAAATGTCCTCCGGCCGCCGGCCGGATCTTTCCGCCGCGGCGGCGATGTTGGCCTTTACCTGGGCCACGCTCTCTGTAATATCCATCATGCTGTCACCTTACCCTCGTCATCTTCTTGCCCGGAGACGATCACCAGATTTCCCTCCCGCAGTCCATTGGCGTCGGCGGAGAAGGCGGCGATACACAGGTCCCCTTCGCTGTATATTATATCCACTGCGCGGCGTTCAACCACACCGGCGGTGATGGTATAAACAAAATTATTTCCGTCCTCATCCCTGTGGACGGCCTCTTCCGGCAGACGCAGGCCGGAATATTGGGAAAAAATCAGCTCTGCGCTGCATTTTCTCAGCTTCATGTATGCGTCCCCGCCCAAGGTCAGGCGCAGGACAAGGGCCCGCTGGCCGTTTTCTTCGGAACTTAAGGACAAAATCTCCGCCTCTGCCGGCACCGCAAAACCATCAAAAAGCACCCGGCAGCGCCCGGAATCCGGCACCGGCTCGTCTGCCGGGACCAGAGCCGCATAGTACCAGGCATGATCCAGCACCAGACGCCCGCCCTCCTGAGGAGAGGGCTTTTCGGCGAGAAGCGCCTGGAGTTTCTGCACGTCCAGATCCTCCAGCAGCTCCGGCGAAAGACGCTCCAGCCCGTCGCAGGAACGGTAATACAGCGCGGAGCCGGGGACCGAGGGGACTGTTCCGGCGCCAAGACGCTCTCCGTCCGCAAACAGCCCCTCTCCGGCGGGGCAGAGCTGCTCCCGCCGGATCACAATACCCTCCAGCTCCGCGCTGTCTGTCAAAGTGACGGCGCGCACCGTCTGTGTCTCCGGGGCGGATACCAGCCGGCCCCAGAGCTTCGCGCCTGCATAGGCGCTTACCGCCAAAAACAGTACCGCGGCAATGAGCCGCATGAACCGCCGCTGATCCTCCACTTATGGTTCAAAGTCCAGCGAAATAGGCCGGGGAGGCACAATGGTGGATATGGCATGCTTATAGATAAGCTGCTGCTTCCCGTCGGAATCCAGCACCAGGGTAAAGCTGTCAAAACCCTTTACTACCCCGTGAAGCTGGAAGCCGTTCATCAGAAACACGGTCACCATGGAACGGTCCCGCCGCGCCTGATTGAGAATGAGATCCTGGAGATTTTGCGTTTTCTGCATTTCAGCCAACTCCTTTTTCTGAAGCGGCTGTATTCTTTCGCCGCTCCGTTATCATGTATTTGTACTCCTTGAGTACGGTACACTATGATAACCCGCGGCTGAGTAAAAAATCGGTCGAAAGCCGCCGCGCCTGTTCAAAATCAGGCTGGCGGCCCCAGCGGATGGACAGGATGCTCTCCGCACGGGAAAACCAGGTCAGCTGCCGCTTGGCATAGCGGCGGCTGTTTTGCTTGATCAGGGCGATGGCCTCTTCCCGGCGGATCTCACCTTTGAGGGCCTGGGCCGGCTCCTTGTAGCCGATGGCCTGCATGGCGGTGCAGTTTTCGGAAAGACCTTCATCGAGGAGGGATTGCACTTCTTCAAAAAGCCCCTGTTGCGCCATCTCGTCCACCCGCCGGTCAATGCGGGCGTAGAGATCGGCCCGGTCTTCAAAGCTGAGAAAGATCCGGGCGGCGTCATAGCGGAGCGGCAGCGCCCGGGTGCGGCGGTCATGCTCGGTGATGGTCAGACCGGTGAGCATGTAAATCTCTAAAGCCCGGACGATCCGGCGCTTGTCCCCCGGGTGAAGCTTTTCCGCCCGCTCCGGGTCGACGCTTCTTAGGCGGCGGAGCATCGCCTCGCCTCCCAGAGCGTCGTATTCGGCGGAGAGCCGGTCCCGCAGGAGCGCGTCGCCGTCGTTGCCGGCAAAGTCCCGCCCGGACACCAGAGAGTCGATATAAAGTCCCGTGCCGCCCACCAAAATGGGCAGCTTTCCCCGGGCGAGGATATCCTCACAGCAGCGGGAGGCCTCCTCCACATAGCGGGCCACGGAGTAGTTTTCCCAGGGCTCCGCCACGTCCAGCATGTGGTGGACGGCGGCGGAGCGCTCTTCCGCCGTGGCCTTGGCGGTGCCGATGTCCATGCGCCGGTAGACCTGCATGGAGTCGGCGGAGACGATCTCCCCGTTATATTGCTTTGCCAGCTCTATGCCGAGCCGGGTCTTGCCTGTGGCTGTGGGGCCGCAGACGACCACAATTTTCGGAATACTCATACGATGCGCTTGAACTGCTTGTCCAGATCCTTCCTTGTCAGCGTTACGGACACCGGCCGCCCGTGGGGACAGTATTTCACCTGCCCGGAGAGCACCGCCTGAACAATGCGCTCCAGCTCCTGCACGTCGTTGTCCCAGCCGGCCTTGATAGCCGCCTTGCAGGCCACGGTGTGAAGGATCTCGTCCCTGGCCTCTCTGGGGTCGGGGCCCTTGCCCCGGCGGAGCTTTTCGCAGATCTCCTCGATGGCGGCGGGCACATCCCCGGCGTCCATGTCCGCGGGAACGGCCCGGACGATGAAATCCTCCTGGCCGAAGGGCTCAATTTCAAAGCCCAGCTCCGTCAAAAGCTCCCCGTTTTGCTCCAGCAGCTCCGCGTCAGCGCCGTCGGGACGGACGGTGACGGGGGAGAGCAGGCTCTGGGCCATGATCTGCCGGTCCTGGCTTTTCAGCCGGTCGAAGATCATCCGCTCATGGGCGGCGTGCTTGTCAATCAGGATCAGGCTTTCGCCCTGCTCCACGATGATGTAAGTCTTTAAGGCCTCGCCCACTATCTTGTGGTCGGGGATAGGGGGCTTTTCAACATTTTGAACAGGTTTTTCAACAATTCTGCTGCCCGCAGGCGGGAAAACCTCAGGCTTTTCAAGGGGTTTGGGGTCGTTTCCCGCTGAAACGGGCCGAACCGGCAAATCCATGCGGGTCTGATAGACCGGCGCAGGGGATTTCAGCTGGGTGGACGGGCGGAAACTGTCCTGCCGGGCCGGGGCCTTGGGGGCCGGTTTCGGCGGCGTGACAGAATAGGCGTTTGCCCGGAATTCTGCCGCGCTCATGCTGCGGTAAAAATCGGCCTTGGGCTCCGCCAGCTTCCGGGTGGAGGGGGAGAGCTCCACCTGGGCTGTCCGCTTCTCGCCGCTGAGGGCGGAGAGGACGGCGTAATAGACCGTGTCGAAAACCTTTTTCTCGTCGGTGAACTTCACCTCGGTCTTGGCCGGGTGGACATTCACGTCTACCCGGGAAAAGCCGATGTCCAGATACAGCACGCAGGAGGGGTAGCGCCCGGTGAGAAGGCTGTTTTTATAGGCCTGCTCCAAGGCAGCCTGCAAAAGAGCGGATTTGATAAAGCGGCCGTTGCAGAAGAAATACTGCTCCCGCCGGTTGCCCCGGCCCGCGGAGGGGGAGGAGACATAGCCGGAGAGCCTGATCCCATCGTTTTCGCCGGTGCAGAGGAGCATGTTGGCGGCGGCGTCCCGGCCCAGCAGGGCATAGACGCAGGAGTCCTGCCTGCCGTCGCCAGGGGAGAAAAATTCCTCATTCCCGTCCCGGATAAAGCGCACCGAGGCTTCAGGATGGCCCAGAGCGCAGCGCAGGGCCGCCAGCTGGCAGGCGGAAGCCTCGCTCCGGTCAGATTTCAAAAACTTCAGCCGGGCGGGGGTGTTGTAGAAGATGTCCCGCACGGTCATGGTGGTGCCCTCCGGGCAGCCCCAGGGGAGCATGTCCTTGATGTCTCCGGCTTCGAGGACAACACGGGTTCCTTCAACATCGCCTTTCCGGCGGGTGTTCAGCTCGATCTTTGACACGGCGGAGATGGCGGCCAGCGC
The DNA here is from genome assembly GCA_051866735.1 of Candidatus Limivicinus sp. GTDB lineage: Bacteria > Bacillota > Clostridia > Oscillospirales > Oscillospiraceae > Limivicinus. Next base: position 781 of record JBJDXP010000173.1, on the reverse strand, counting down.
CTCGCCCCGGAAACCCATGGTGCTGATCCGCTCCAGCCCCTCTTCGTCCCGGAGCTTGGAGGTGGCGTGGCGCAGAAAGGCCACGCCCGCGTCCTCGGGAGACATGCCGCAGCCGTCGTCCGTAACGCGAATAAAGGTGGCGCCGCCGCCCTTGATTTCCACTGTGATGTTTTTTGCCCCAGCGTCAAAGGAATTTTCCACCAGCTCCTTGATCACGGAAGCGGGGCGCTCCACCACCTCGCCGGCGGCGATCATATCCGCCACATGGGGGGAGAGGATATTGATAACAGGCATGTTTGACCTCCATAAATTTCAACTTCAACATTATACATGATTTCAGTTGAAACTTCCACACATTTTATGATAAGATAAAATGAAAATCATTTGTTTTAAGGAAATAAATTATGAACAAAGAGAGAAAAGTCATTGACATACAGCAGATCAAAGCCCAGGAGCAGATCTGCGCCCGGATCTTCGGGCAGGTCACCGACGGGGGCCGCCGGCCTCTGGCCATGGTGGACACCTACGGCTGCCAGCAGAACGAGGCGGACAGTGAAAAGATCAGGGGCTACCTAGCGGAGATGGGCTACGGCTTCACCCAGGACGAGTTTCAGGCAGACGTGATCGTCATCAACACCTGCGCTGTCCGGGAACACGCGGAGATGCGGGTGCTGGGCAACGTGGGCGCGCTGAACCACAGCAAGAAAAATAAGCCCGAGCAGATCATCGCCGTCTGCGGCTGCATGGTGCAGCAGCAGCACATGGCGGAGAAGATCAAAAA
>JBJDXP010000172.1:0-32776 GCA_051866735.1 Candidatus Limivicinus sp. | reverse complement strand
TCCGCTCTTTTCTCGCGATTTTTACCCCAATATACGCCAAATCCCCGGTTTTAGCGTAGATAAAACAGGGGTTCTTTGACAAGCTGAGATCCGGCGCCTGCAAATGCAGGCGCCGGTTTCATCATTTCTTTTCTTTCTTTTCGGTTTTCGTCTCCGCTTTGGCCTTGGGCTTCTGCTCCTCGGGAAGGCGTCCGTAGCGCTCGGTATACTCCCGGATCTTTCTGCTCAGCTTCGGGTCGATGGCGTCGGGCAGCATGCGCCACTGCCAGTTGCCGGTGGCGGTGCCGGGGGTGTTCATGCGGCATTCCGCGGGCAGCTCCAGCACATCCTGCATCTGCACCACAAACAGGTCGGAGGCGGTGGACATGCCCGTGCGGATCATGCCCCAGTTCCAGCCCTCGTCAGGGGTGATGTGCATATACTTCTCCGCGAAGTTCTTGTCCTTTCTGCTCATGGTCTTCAGCCAGCCCTGGATGGTGTCGTTGTCGTGGGTGCCGATATAGCAGACGCTGTTGAACTGGCAGCGGTGAGGCAGATAGTCGGAGTCGCCGTGGGCGTCAAAGGCAAACTGGAGCACCTTCATTCCGGGCAGGCCGGAGTCGGACAGCAGCTTCTTCACGCCCGGGGTGATGTAGCCCAGATCCTCCGCAATGTATTTCACATCCCGGAACCAGGAGGTGAGCACACCCACCAGGTTCATGCCCGGGCCGGGGAGCCATTCGCCGATTTTGGCAGTGGTCGCGTCGGAAGGCACGGACCAGTAGCTGTCAAAGCCCCGGAAATGGTCGATACGGATCACGTCAAAGAGCTTTTTCGCCCCGCCGATGCGGCGGATCCACCAGCCGAAGCCGTCCTGGGCCATGCGGCCCCAGTCATACAGCGGGTTGCCCCAGAGCTGGCCGTCCTCGGTAAAGGCATCGGGCGGAACGCCTGCCACAGCCTTGGGCAGGTTTTTCTCGTCCAGCTGGAAAAACTGGGGCTCGCTCCACACGTCGGCGGAGTCCATGGCCACATAGATGGGCACGTCGCCGATGAAGCTGATGCCTTTCTCGGCCGCGTAAGCCTTCAACGCATCCCACTGCTTATAGAACAGATACTGGAGGAAAACATAGAAATCCACATCGTCCTTGAGTTCCCGGCCGTATTTCGCCATGGCCTCAGGGCGGCGGAGCCGGATATCCTCGTCAGGCCACTGGATCCAGCTGACCATGTTGAAGTTGGCCTTCACCGCCATGAACAGGGCGTAATTTTCCAGCCAGCCGGCGTTCTCTTTCCGGAACGCGGCAATCTCCTGCGCATACTTTTCCGCCCCTCTGGCGTAAGCCAGGCGGAGCACCGGGAAGCGGAGCTGGTAGATCCGGCCATAATCCACCCGGGCCGCATCGTCGCCCCAATTCAGGTCCTTGACCTCGGCGGCCTTCAGCAGGCCGTCCTTGATCAGCATGTCAAGGTCAATGAAGTAGGGGTTGCCCGCAAAGCTGGAGAAGGCGGAATAGGGGCTGTCCCCGTAGCTGGTGGGGCCAAGGGGCAGGAGCTGCCAGTATTTCTGACCCGCGGCTTTGAGAAAGTCCACAAATTTATACGCGCTTTTTCCCAGTGTGCCGATTCCGTAATTGGAGGGCAGGGAACTCATGGGCATAAGAATGCCGCTGCTTCTTTCCATGTTAAATCAACTCGTTTCTTCTTAGTTTTGCTTTTGCTCAGCCTTTGACCGCGCCGGCTGCCACACCTTTAATAATATGCTTCTGACAGAAGATGTAGACAATAATGATGGGTATGATGCTGAGCATGATGACCGCCATAGTGGCACCCAGATCCACTGTGCCGTAACTACCCTTCAGATACTGCACCAGAATGGGGATAGTCATGTACTTTGTACGATCCAAGACCAGGTAAGGCAGCAGGTAGTCATTCCAGACCCACATGGTCTCCAAAATTCCCACAGAGATAAGCGTGGGCTTAAGCATGGGCAGCACCACTAAGAAGAAGGTGCGCACAGGACCGCAGCCGTCTATAGCGGCCGCCTCCTCAATCTCAAGAGGGAGGCCCTTTACAAAGCCCACAAACATGAATATGGCAAGTCCTGCGCCAAAGCCCAGATAAACGACGGGAATGGTCCAAGGCGTGTTCAGCTTCAGCTGGTCAGCAGTGAAAGTCAGCGTGAACATAACCATCTGGAAGGGGACGATCATAGAAAACAGGCAGAGGTAGTAAAAGAACTTTGAAAATTTGCTGTTCACGCGGGCTATGTACCAAGCGCTCATGGAGGTGAAGAGCAGTATGAGTATAACGGACACCACTGTGATCAGCAGGCTGTAGCCCAGTGCTTTCACAAAGGGATAGTTGCCGAAGGTCATGCCCTTCACATAGTTGTCAAAGCCCACGAAGGTCTCGCTGTTGGGCAGGGCAAAGGCGTCCATGTTAACAGCGTTGTTGGTTTTGAAGGAGTTTATCAGCACCTCAAAGATCGGGATAATCCAGATGAGGCACAGGATCACAAAGAATATGGTAAGGATCTTGCTGGCGGTAGAGTAGCGGGTCTTCATTACTGCTGTACCTCCTTTTTCCGTGTGGCGGTCTGCTGGGCAATAGCCAGAACGGCCACCAGCAGGAAGAACACCACGGCCTTGGCCTGAGCTGCGCCGTGCCAGTTCTTGTTGATGTTATAGGTGGAGTAGATATTCAATGCCAGAAGCTCTGTCATATTCACCTTTGTTCCCGCCATCATAACAGAGGGCGCACCGCCGGTGAGGGCAAGGTTCTGGTCGAAGAGCTTGAAGGAGTTTGTAAGGGTGAGGAAGGTGCAAATCGTGATAGAGGGCATAACGTTGGGGATGGTGACTTTGAACAGGGTCTGCCAGCCGTTGGCGCCGTCAATCTTTGCCGCCTCCATCATGTCACCGGGTATGGCCTGCAATCCGGCGATATAGATGATCATCATATAACCGATCTGCTGCCAGGCCACCAGGATCACCAAGCCCCAGAAGCCGTAAGTAGCGTTTGCTGTGAGATAGGTGCTGTAATTTCTCAGGATCGCGTCAAATATCATGGACCAGATATAGCCCAGCACCACGCCGCCGATCAGGTTCGGCATGAAGAACACGGTACGGAACAGGTTTGCGCCGCGCATCTTCTGGGTCAGGGCATAGGCGATGGCAAAGGCCACCACATTGATAAGCAGGATGGACACCACGGCAAAGGCGGCAGTGTTCCAGAATGCATGGATAAAGCCCGCGTCTTTAAAGGCTTTTACATAGTTGGAAAAGCCCACCCACTGGGCATCTTTGGGCGTGTTAAAATTGCAGAAGGACAGATAAATGCCCTGCAGGAAGGGCCAGATAAATCCGATCAGGAAGCATAAAAAGGTCGGCAATATAAACAGCGGGAACCACCGTTGGATCGGGCGGCGAAGCAATACACTGTTCACCGTTGTATCGTCATGTGACTTTTTGCGCAAAACAGTCTCCCTCTCTTTCCATTTTTACCCGCCTGTGTCAGGTGAAAAGCCGATTTTCATCAACCGGCCTTTCACCCGGCACAGGATGGTATTGATTGAAATCGGGAGCGGGCATTTGCCCGCCCCCGACAACAAGTGCTTATTGAGTTACAGCTCAGCCGTTCTGTACGTTGTACTCGTATGCCCAGCCGTCCACGAATGCCTCAACAACAGCATCCCAGTTTGCATCGGACTGGTCTGCGGAGTAGGCAGCCAGAGCGGTGACAACGGTAGCTCTCCAGCTGTCCACGTTGGGCGTGTGGTTGAATGCCCAGGTAACGGTGTACTTGCCGTCTGCCATATAGGCGTTTGCATCGTTGAAGAACACGTTTTCAGATTCCTTTGCGTTCTTGAAGGGGATGGGGCCAAACTGCTCAGCCATCATCTGAGTGCCTTCGTCAGAAGTAACAACCCAGTAGATGAAGTCCAGAGTAGCCTTGATGTCTTCCTCGGAAGCCTTGGCATTGACTGCCCAGCAGTTCTCAGTGCCGCAGCACAGGCCGGCGTCCTCTTCGCCATCAACACCGCAGTAGATGGGGATCATGGCAAGATCATCGGGATTCAAACCTGCATCAACCAGGCCAGAGTACTCCCAAGTACCGTTCTGATAGAAGACAGCCTTGCCTTCCTTGAACTCACCGCTGGACATTTCGCTGGTAGCAGTGGTCAGAGAGGTCTTGTCCGCTGCGGAATCATTGATGTACAGATCCCAGATTGCACGGAAGTTATCCAGGTATGCGCCGGTAATCTCTGCGGGCTGCTCGGTGACGCCGTCATCGCGGAACTCGTAGTAGAGAGGCATGTTAGCCAGGTGGCCGGAGAAACGCCAGCTGGAGCTGCTATCCAGACCGGAGGAGGAGAATGCGTCGAAGCCCAGCTCGTCAGCGCGGGCGTGGATGTCGTCGGCAACTGCCTTCAGGGAATCAAAGTTGGTGATGTCCGCCAGGGAGTAGCCTGCCTGCTCCAGCAGAGCCTTGTTGACGATGATGCCAAAAGCCTCATAGCAGTAGCCAATGGCCTTGACAGCGCCGGTATCGTCAGTGAGGTTAAAGTCGGAGGTGGTCATCTCATCCAGTACTGCGGTGCCGGTGAAATCGAGGCAATAGTCATTCCAGTCTGCAAGGCCCTGGGCATTGCCGCACTGGAACAGGGTGGGAGCCTCAGTCTTGCCCATTTCGGCAGTCAGGGTGTCGGAGTAGGTGCCGGAAGCGGCGGTGACGACCTTCACGGGAACGCCAGTCTGCTCAGTGTAGAGCTTTGCCAGATCCTGCCAAGCGGCATCAGCTTCGGGCTTGAAGTTCAGGTAATAGACCTTACCTGCTACTGCTGCGCTCTCCTCAGCGGGGGCAGCGCTCTCCTCGGCGGGAGCTGCGCTCTCTGCGGGAGCAGAGGATCCGCCGCATGCGCAAAGGGCGAATACCATTGCAAGACAGAGAACAAGTGCGAGAATCTTTTTCATTTGTTACGATCTCCTTATAAAAATTTTTCCTCATTTGAGGTGGTATCTTCAGGCCGTCAGGCCGGAAAATCAAAATTGTTTTACGGAGGCGCCGGGCCGGAGCCTGGCCTCCAGTCTCAGATGCCGGGTGGGCGCACCCTTCTCCAGCACATCAGTCAGGATCTGTACGCTCAGCCTGCCCATATCCTCCGCCGGCTGGACCATGGTGGTCAGGGTGGGGTTCACATACTCGGAGACCCGCAGGCCGTCGATGGCGATCACAGAGCAGTCCTCCGGCACCCTTCTGCCGTGGTCGTTCAGCGCCTTGATGGCGGCCAGGGCCGTAGTGTCCGACAGGGTGAACGCCGCGCTGAAATCCGCGCCTTTTTCGATCAGCGCCGACATCCCCTCATAGGTCTCCGGCATTTCAAAGCCGCCGGTCTCCACCAGCAGCGCGGGGTCAAAATCGATGCCGTTATCCCGGAGGGCGGCGCGATAACCGTTATACCTCAGCTCGCTGATGGAGCGGTCGCTGCAGCCGGGGACCAGGGCGGCAATACGCCTGTGTCCCAGCTTGATCAGCTCTTCCACCGCCGTGTAGGCCGTGCGGAAGTCGTCTATGGAGACAGAGGAGTAGTCCTCCTCCCGAAGGGAACCGAAGCAGTTGGTATAGGAGCAGCAGACATAGGGCACGCCCACCAGCGCCAGCTCCGCCGGGGTGTAGTCAAAGCGGCCGCCCAGGAAGATCAGCCCTCTCAGCTTTTTCTCCCGTTCCAGAATGGCCCCCGCTTTCACCTCGTCCGCGGCCGAGTCGATAAACTGGAGCACCATGGTGTAGCCCTTGCTCTCAATCTCCCTGGATACGGTTTTCAGCATTTCCGCGAAGAACAGGTTTCCCGTGCCTCTCACGATCACGCCGATGGCGTCTGAGCGGCTGCGCACCAGATCCCGGGCGCTGTTGTTGGGGATATAGCCCTTGGCCTCCACCGCCGCCAGGACGCGCTGCCGCACTTCCTCGCTGACGTCGGGCCGATTATTCAAAACCCTTGACACCGTGCTCACGCTGACGCCGCATGCACTGGCAATATCCTTGATCGTCACACTGATATACCCTGTTCTGAAAAATACGGAAACTGCGGCGATAGGCCGGAGAAATCGTTCCCGGTAACGATACCGGTAACGTTTTCAGTTCCTTACGTTTATGATATTACCAATCTTGCACAACAAAGTCAACAATAAAGGGTCGAATCAATTTCATTTTTGGATAGCTGAACAAAATTGCTGACTGATTTTGGTGGTTTCGCCCAATGAAAAACCGCTCTCCGTGCTTCCGGAGGGCGGTGAAGCTGATTTTCATATTATTCTTCTACTGTTATGTCCAGTCCCAGCTCCTGGGGCAGGAAACGGGGGCACACATTTTCCGACACTGTGATGACGGAGGCGGCCAGGCGGGTGCCGATCTCCACCGCCTCGCTCATGCTCTTGCCGTAGGTCAGGCCGATGGCCACCCCGGCGCAGAAGGCGTCTCCCGCGCCCGTGGTATCCCGGACCTTCACCTTTTCCGCCGGGCAGAAGCCTTTGCCGCCGTTCATGTCGGCATAGACCGCGCCCCGGCTGCCCATGGTCACCACCATGGAGGGGATCCGGGCGCTGATCACCCGCTCAGACAGAGCCTCGCACAGCTCCTCCGGGCCCATTTCCGAAAAGTCGGATACAAAAAGGATGCCTGCTTCCAGGGCGTTGCACACAAAGCAGTCGATAGACTGGAGAAAATCCCGGCGCTGGGAGGCAATGCCCATGTTGGCCACCACGGCATAGACTTTTTTGCCGTACTTCTCCGCGTATTTGAACACGAGCTTGACAATGTCCTTGTCCAGGTCGATTTCCAGCACGATGCTGTCCGCGTCCTTGAAGATCTCGTCCCCTTTTTCCTCCAGCAGCCTTCTCAGCGGCTCCATATTGGGCCGCTTGGAGATGGAACCGGCCACGTCCCCGTACTGGTTGAACACCGCCAGCCACATGCCCATGCCGTCCGGCGTCACTGCCACATAGTCGGTATTGACCTTGTGGTTTTTCAGCTTGCGCAGCACGCCCTCGCCCTCGGCGCTGTCGTCCACCATGCTGACAAAGACCGGCCGGAGCTCCACATTGGCGATATCCTCCACCACATTGCGGCCCACGCCGCCGTGAACAATTTCCACCCGCCCGGCGTTGCGGCCGGTGGGGATGTACAGATCATCGGGAAAGCCCTTGATATCCACAAAGACATTGCCTACCACAACAATTGCCATATTCTCTCTCCCTGCCCGTTTTTTTGAAATTATAACGGATAATTTTCTGTTTTACAACTGCTTTATCCTCTTTTTTCAAAGCTGTGCACCCAGTCTGCCCGGAAATAATATATGGTCAGGAAAATGGTGCTCAGGCTCCAGGTCAGGGGATAGACCCAGTTGACCACCGCGATGGTATGGAAGATGGGCACCGTGATCTGCAAAAACAGCACTCTCACCACGCACCAGAAGCTGAGCATGGCGATCATGGGGATGACCGCCCGGCCCGCGCCGCGCAGTACGGCGGACAGGCTGTGGGAGGCGGACAGCAGGCAGAAAAACAGGGCGCAGATCCTGCACTTATCCACGCCGAAGGCAATGGCCTCCGGCTCCGCGGTAAAGGCTCTGATCAGCCAGGGCGCCGTAATATACATCGCCACGCCGATGAGCTCTGCCAGCAGTATGGCGCAGAGGATGCCGAAGCGGGCGCCCTTCTTTGCCCGCTCATACTCCTTCGCGCCCAGGTTCTGGCCCACAAAGGTGGTCAGGGCGATGGTAAAGCTGGTGATGGGCAAAAAGGCAAAGCCCTCGATCTTGGAATAGGCGCCGCAGCCGGACACAGCCATCTTTCCGAAGGCGTTGATGTTGGACTGCACCACCACGTTGGCAATGGCGATGACCGAATTCTGAAGGCCGGAGGGCAGGCCGTAGCTGATGATCAGCTTGAGCATCTCCCAGTCAAAGCCGATCTTTTTCAGGTGTACCCGGTGCTCTTCATCGCTGCGCATCAGCCGGCCCAGGCAGAGGAACACGCTGAGGAATTGGGACAGGATGGTGGCATAGGCCGCGCCGTCCACATCCATGTGAAACACCGCGATAAACACGATATCCAAAATCACATTGGTGACCGAGGAGATGATCAGATACTGCAAAGGGTGCCTGCTGTCCCCCACGGCCTGCATGATGCCCCGGCAGCTGTTATACAGCGTCAGGCCCAGACTGCCCGCAAAATAGACCCGCACATACAGTACCGCCCGGTCCATCACGTCCTCCGGCGTGCCCATAAGGCGCAGGATGAAGGGCGTCAGCGTTGTGCCCACCACCGTGAGGAAAAGGCCGGAGGCCAGATCAAAGGCCAGGTCCGTATGTATGGCCCGCTGCATCTTCTCCGGCTCCTTTGCGCCGAAGTAGCGGGAAATGACCACGCCCGCGCCGGCGGAGACCCCGCCGAAAAAGCTGATGAGCAGGAAAACCAGTGTGCCGGTGGCGCTGACTGCCGCCAGGGCGTCGTTTCCCAGCATGTTTCCCACGATCAGGGCGTCCGCCGTGTTATACAGCTGCTGAAACAGGTTGCCGATAAACAGCGGAAAGGCAAAGCGGATCATTTTCCCGCCGATGGAGCCCTCTGTCATTCTCTCATGGTCGTGTGTGGCAATCATATCCCGTATCTCCTCATACTAATTCTTAATTAAAATCTTCAATATCAGCTTGGTCTATTGGCGCAATACAGCGTTATCGTCACTTGCCATACACAAAGTATGGCGGCGTTCCTCTGCCTTGTCTTGCACCAATATCCCTGCGCTGCTGATTAAATCTTTTCATCAAGAATTAGTTTAACGCTGTTAAGCCATGGCCGGTTCGGCCATGGCTTTTCATCATTGTTGTTTATTTCCCTCGCCGGTCTTTGCCTTGGGCTTGTTGTTATTGTAGCGGCGGCGCCGGTTGTTTTTGTGCGCCCCCTGCTCCTTCGGCGCGTTCTCCCTGGGCTGGGCCGGCTGGTTCTCCCCGTTCTGGGGCTTTGTGTCCACCTTTACGGGCTTTACCGTGGCCTTGCCGCCCCGGCGGCGGGGCTTCTTGTTTTCCGCGTTCTCCGGCTTATCCGCCTGGGGGTTCTTTTTCTCCTCTGTCCGGCGGGGCTGCTGTTTGCGGGTCTGCTGCCGGTCGCCCTTGGGCTGCTCCTTTTTCTTCTGGCTCTCCTGCCGCTCGCTTTTGGGCTGTTCCTTTTTCTTCTGGCCCTCCTGCTCGGCCTTGGGCTTATTTCCCCGGTTCCGGCGGTTACGGGAGGACTTTTTCTTCTCCTGCTCTTCCTTTTTGGGCGGCTCCGTCTGTACCTCAGGGGTCACAAATATGGGCAGCGCCCATTCGTCCTCGGTCTCCTCTTCCTCCGGTTCGGGTACATATTTCAGCACCGAAGGCGGGGTCTCCCCGTCCTTGGGCCGTCCGCCGGGAACGGCGGCAAGCTCGTTTGCCTTGAAAAGGCGGAGCGTGTCGTCGGTGTCGTTATCCAGCTTCACCTTCACCGTCTGGCGCAGGAGATTCACCTGCACCGCGGTGCCGTAGCCGTCCTTGGTCTCCACGAACGCGCCCTGCTTGGGGACCTTCTTCACCAGGTCCTCATAGGCCTCCTGCTCATAGCGCAGGCAGCACATCAGCCGTCCGCAGCTGCCGGAGATCTTGGCGGGGTTGAGGGACAGGGACTGCACCTTAGCCATCTTGGTGGACACGGGCTGGAACTCGTCCAGAAACTGATTGCAGCAGTAGGGCCGTCCGCAGATGCCCAGGCCGCCGATCATCTTTGCCTCGTCTCTGACGCCGATCTGCCGCAGCTCGATGCGGTTGCGGAAGATACCCGCCAGGTCCTTCACCAGCTCGCGGAAGTCCACACGCCCGTCGGAGGTGAAGAAGAACATGGTCTTGTTCCCCTCAAAATTGCACTCAACATCCACCAGCTTCATGTCCAGCCCATGCTCGGCGATCTTCTTCTGGCAGATCTGGAAAGCTTCCTTTTCCCGCTGCTTATTGATCTCCGCCACGCGCAGATCATCCCGGGTGGCGATACGCACCACCGGGCGCAGCGGCTGCACCACCGCGGTCTCCTCCACGGGGTGATTGCCCCGGCTGCAGTCTGCGATCTCCAGGCCCTTGGAGGTCTCCACGATCACCGTGTCGCCGGTTTTAATTTCAAGGCCGTTGGGGTCAAAGAAATAGCACTTGCCCCGGTTTTTAAATTTAATACTTACTACGTCGATCAACTGTCTTTTCCTCTGTTTCCGCTGCCCAGCGGCGGATCCACCGCCAGCAGTCCAAATATATGTTTTATGCCTGTATTGGCTTTGAGATAGCTCCCGCAGCGCTCCATGAGCCGGATCAGCTCCGCAATGCTCTCCTCCGTCAATCCCAGGCGGGGCTTTCTGCCGCAGAGCATATCGGTCAGAAGGGTCAGCGTGCTGTCCGTAAAGGCCAGGGCGCTCCGGTTGTCCATGCCCTCGTTTTCCATGCACCAGCGCAGCAGCTTCGCCCGGTCTCCGCCGGAAATGGTTTTGACATAAGCGGCGGCCAGCTTGTCGGCCTCCTCGTCCCTTTCCGCCTTTCCCGCATTGCATTTCAACTCCGCGCAGCGGGAGCGCACAGTGGGCAAGAGCTTCTCGGGATTTACCGTACACAGCAGGAAGATGACGCCCTTGGGCGGCTCCTCCAGCAGCTTTAGTGCCTTGTTCTGGGCCGCCGGGTTCATGGCTTCCGCTTCTTCGATAATATAGACCTTCCGCGCCGCCTCGTTGGGCAGAACATAGGCATCTCCGATCATCCAGCAGACCTGGTCCACGGTGATCTCCCGTCTTTGTTTCCCCTTGTCGTCCGTCTGACGGCGGATGGTGGTGATATCCGGATGGATGCCGCTCTCCGCCTTCCGGCAGGCACGGCATTTCCCACAGGGCACCGGTCCTTCGCCTGTACACACCGCGGCCGCCGCCAGGGTCCGCGCCCGGCGCAGGCACTCCTCCCGGGAGGCTGCGGAGATGATATATGCATGGTAAAGACGCCCGGCGTCTGAAAAGCGCAGTTCTTCCATGGTTCCCTCCGGATCAGATCAAGCCATGTGTATTTTACCTTTTTCTCTCCGTCCCGTCAACTGCAAAGCCGCTGTTTGAGGCCCTATCCGCCCCACATACGTCAAGCTGACCATCCTATTATATCTTTTTATAATTAAAATCGAGTTATTATAAATTATTTTCCCCTTCATGTCAATTTTATATATTGATATCCAATCCACAAACTGGTAAAATCACATCAACAGCTTTGCTGTTGTTTTACGTCGAATTTACACAGATTTTTATTTTCCCCGGAGGTCTTTGTGAAAAACAGGAAAAAGCTCATCACCATTCTGATTGCGGCGGCGGCCGTGCTTCTCCTGCTGGGGCTTGCCGTTTTTGCGCTGTACAGGCTGCAGTCCGTCAGGAAACAGGAGGACTGTCTCTCGGTGAGTGAGGTCTCTGCCCGGACTTTTATCTGCCCGGAAGGCGGCGGATTGTGTTCATGGGCGGAGCTTTACAACGATTTTGAGGAAGATACGGACATTTCCGGTTTTTCCCTCTCTTTAGGCAGCGGGGAATCCTATGTGTTCCCCGAAGGCAGCGTACTTCCCGCCGGGGACTATATCCTTGTCCATTTCGGCGGCGAATGCGGCGGGGCCTGTTCCGCGCCCTTCTCCCTGTCTGAATCCGGCGGAGAGACCCTGTCGCTTATGAGCAGCAGCGGCCGGCTTTTGGACATCGTCACCCTTTTACCCGCTGAGGCGGGCAAGTCTCTGGTGCGCACAGAGGAAGGTCTGGCTGTCAGCGAAGCGCCCACCCCCGGCTTTGCAAACGATGATGCCGGTCGGCAGGAATATTTGCGCAGCATCCCCGCCGGGGAGGCTGACAGTCTGCGCATCTCCGAGATCATGGGGAAAAACCGCAGTGTCTTTCAGGCGGCGGACGGCTCTTTCCCTGACTGGATCGAGCTGGAAAATGTCTCCGGGGCGGCGGTAAATCTCGGCGGCTGGTATCTGTCCGACGGGGAAGATACTTACGGCTGCGCCCTGCAAGAGCTGATCCTTGAGCCGGGCCAGCGGCTGCTGGTCCTGGCTGACGGGAAGCCCTCCTCCGATGGGGAGATCCATGTAGATTTCTCCCTGTCCCAGGGGGAGACTGTCTGCCTGTATACGCCCTTTGGACTTCTTGCAGACAGTCTGCTCTGTGACACCGACACGGCAAATCATTCCCTTATTCGGGATGAAAACGGCGAGATCACGGAAACAAAATGGGCCACGCCCGGCCAAGTGAATACCCGGGACGGATATGAGGAATACTGTATTACGCGAAGTTCAGCCGGACCGCTGGCGATCAACGAAGTGATGGCGGCGAATCAGTCCTGGCTCTATCAGCGGGATCTGGACAGCTATTGCGACTGGGTGGAGCTGAAAAACATCTCCGACAGCCCGGTCACACTCTCGGACTACTGGCTCAGTGACGACGAGGACGACTTTTTTCAATGGCAGCTGCCGGAGATCAGCCTTGCGCCGGGCGGGACAACTATTGTCTACTGCACCAACGACATCACCGACGCCACCCGCAGCGGCTTTTCCCTGGACGCCAATGAGGAGGACCTGTTCCTCTGCACCGAAAAGGGCATTGCGGACTATGTTTATCTCCACGACATGCCGGTTGACGGCAGCATGGGCCGCCTTGCGGGTCAGGCAGGTTTCTTCTATTTCCGCCAGCCCAGCCCCGGCTGGGATAATTCCGGCGGGGCCCGCTTTGTCTCCGAAAAGCCGGAGGCGGTGACCCCGGACGGGGTATATGACAATATTGAATCGCTGAGCGTGGAACTTTATTCTCCCGGCACCGTCTATTATACCACAGACGGCAGCGTACCCACGGTAAACAGCCGGGTATATGACGGGCCCATCACCATCAGCAAGACCACAGTGATCCGGGCCATCGCGGTGGAAGAAAACGCCGTGCCCAGCCGGGTACTCACGCTGAGCTATATTGTCAATGAGGGCCATACCCTGCCGGTGCTGAGCCTTGTCACCGACAACCGCAGCAGGTTTAACGCCATATTCACCAACGGGACGAAATATGTGGAGCTCCCGGCCAGCCTGTCTCTCTATGAAAACGGCGAAGGCTTTACCATCGCCTGCGGCGTCAGCATGAAGGGCTGGACCAGCCTGAACATGCAGAAAAAGAGCATGGGCGTGTCCTTCCGGGGCTGCTACGGCGACGGGGACCTGGAATACGACGTGTTCGGCAACGGCATCGACCTCTACTCCTCTCTGTCCCTCCGGGCCGGGCAGGACTATACCCGCTCCATTATCCGAAACGAGCTTTTCCAGGACCTCTGCCTGGAGATGACCGACCATGTGGTGACCCAGGAGAGCAAATACTGCGTTCTGTATATCAACGGCCAATACTGGGGCATTTACTGTCTGAAGGAGGATTTCACCCGCCAGTACTACGCCTCCCACACCGGCAGCAGCAAGGACAGCGTCACCATGCTCCGCTCCTCGATCAGCAGGGATTCCGACTTGTATCAGGAGGTTTTCCGGTTCTGTTTTGAAAATGACATGGCCCTGGAGGAAAATTACCGGCACTTCTGCTCCCTGTTCGATGTGGACAGCCTGATTGACTGGATCATTCTGGAGGCCTACTGCGCCAATTCCGACATCAACGGCAACATGCGCTACTTCCGGACCAGTGAAAACGCCGGCAAATGGCAGATCGCCTTCTATGATCTGGACTGGACCTTCCGCTGGACCGGCAACTGCTTTGACAACACCATCTATCCCACCCGGGCCGTGCAGATCGCCCCGCTCATCAACGCGCTCCTTGAAAACGAGGAGTTTTGCCTGGCTCTCGCCCGGCGCTGCGTTGAGGTCTGCCAGAGCACCCTTTCCAACGCCCATGTGCTGGCCAAGATCGACGAAATGCAGGCCCTGATCGAGCCGGAAGTTCCCCGGGAAAGGGAGCGCTGGGGCTTAAGCCTCCGTTCCTGGTATACCAGCATGGATGCGCTGCGGGACTATATCAACCTCTTTGACTATGAAAACTACATGACAGACCGGCTTTTCGCTATTCTGGATCTGAGCGCGGAGCAGCGGGAAGCCCTTCTGGAAGGAAAGGAAACAACATGAAAAAACTTTTCAGCATTCTCATCGCGGCCACGCTTCTTCTCTCCCTCTGCGCCTGCGGCAGCAGCGCCCCGGCGGCCACCGAGCCCCCTGTCCACGAGACGCCCACCCCCTCCGCCGCCCCCTCTGAGACGCCCGCCAGGGAGAGCATGGGGCAGGCCCTGCTGCAGGACTTTACCGACAGGGTGAACGCGGAGCCGGCGCTTGGCGCGGAAGAGCTGGCCAAGGCGCTGCTGGAAAACCCGGTGATTGAATTTACCGGCGACGCCCTGCCCGTGGAGCCGGGCCTGCTCACCGGCTTTGGCAATACGGAGATCACCGGCTTTGCCCAGGGCGCTATGTTCGCCCCCATGATCGGCACCATCCCCTTTGTGGGCTATGTCTTTGTGCTGGATGAGGGCGCGGACGCGGAGGCCTTTGTCCAGACCTTAAAGGACAACGCCGACCCCCGGTGGAACATCTGCACCGAGGCGGACGAGACCATTGCCGAGCATGTGGGGAACACCGTGTTCTTCGTCATGTGTCCCGCGTGAACGCAATGTAAACCTTTAACAGGCGCGGTAAAATCCGCGCCTGTATTTCTGTCTGTGGGAGGGCTTGTCTTGCTGTTTTCCAGCCTCAGTTTTCTGTATTATTTTCTGCCCTGTGTGCTGATTATCTATTTTTTGGCCCCGAAAAAGTGGAAAAACAGTGTTCTGCTGCTTTCCAGCCTGTTTTTCTACGCCTGGGGCGAGCCAAAGTATGTGCTGCTCATGCTCCTGGCCATCCTCTGCGGCTACCTGTTCGCCCTGCTCATTGCGCGGTACCGGGGCCGTCGGCTGTCCCGGCTGTTTCTCATCCTGTCGGTGAGCATCAGCGCCGCCATACTGGGCTTTTTCAAGTATGCGGACTTCTTTATCCAAAATTTCAACGCCGTCACGGGCCTTTCCCTGCCCCTGCTCAAAATCGCCCTGCCCATCGGCATCAGCTTTTATACCTTCCAGCTCATCAGCTACACCGTGGATGTGTACCGGGGCGTCCCCGCCCAGAGGAGCTTTATCGACCTTGCGGCCTATATCTCCCTCTTTCCCCAGCTGATCGCAGGCCCCATCGTGCGCTATTCCCAGATCGCGGAGCAGCTCTCCTCCCGGCAGCACAGTTGGGACAAGGCGGCATTGGGAATCCGCCGCTTCACGCTGGGTCTGGGCAAAAAGGTGCTCATCGCCAACACCCTGGGCCAGCTCTGTGAGATTTTCCGCGTCTCTCAGGACAAGTCCGTCCTGTTTTTCTGGCTCTATGCCATCGCCAACATGCTGCACATCTACTTTGACTTCTCCGGCTACAGCGATATGGCCATCGGCCTGGGGAAGCTGTTCGGCTTTGATTTCCCGGAAAACTTCAACTATCCCTACATCTCCCGCAGCGTCACCGAGTTCTGGCGGCGCTGGCATATCTCCCTGGGCTCCTGGTTTCGGGACTATGTGTACATCCCCATGGGCGGAAACCGGGTGTCCAAGCCCCGCTGGCTGCTGAACATTTTGGTGGTCTGGCTGCTCACCGGCTTCTGGCACGGGGCCGCCTGGAACTTCATTGTCTGGGGCCTGTTTTTCGCGGTCTTTCTGATCCTCGAAAAGCTTTGGCTGCTGAAGCCGCTGGAAAAGGCCCCTGTTCTGGGTCGGGTCTATGTGCTTTTCACCGTGATGCTCAGCTTCATCATTTTCAGCGCGGAGAACATGGGCCAGGCTTTGTCCTCCCTGGGCTCCCTGTTCGGCGCCGGGGGACTGCCGCTGCTGTCGGCGGAGTTTTTGTATTATCTGAAAAGCTACGCGCTTTTGCTCCTTATCGGCGTGATCGGCGCCACGCCTCTGCCCAAAGTTCTGCTTCAGCGCCTGGGCGGCAGCCCGGGCGGTGAAAAGCTGCGGAACCTGCTGGAGGTCCCGGCGCTGCTGCTGATTCTGGCGCTGTCCACCGCCTATCTGGTGGACGGCTCCTTCAACCCCTTTTTGTATTTCCGTTTCTGAGGAGGGCGGCTTATGGGCTTAAAAACGAAAAATATCCTGCTGGCCGTTCTGATGGCCGGGGCGCTGCTGGCCGGTTTCCTCTGCTGCCTGCTCCTGCCTGACCGGGAATTTTCCCAAAGTGAGCGCCGGAAGCTGGCCGCCATGCCGGAGCTCAGCGCCGAAAACCTCCTGTCCGGCGCTTTCGCCGAAGATTTTGAGACTTATGTTCAGGACCAGTTCCCGCTCCGGGAGGGCTTTCGCCGCCTGAAAGCCCTGACGGAGACCTATGCTCTGGGCAAGCTGGACAACAACGGCCTGTATCTTGCGGAGGGCCATCTTTCCAAGCTGGATTATCCCCTGAGCGAAAAGATGCTGGACCACACGGCGGAGCGTTTCCGCTATCTGTATGACACTTATCTGGCCGGTAAGGACATGAATATTTATCTTGCCGTCATCCCGGACAAGAATGTTTTTCTGGCCGGGCAGAGCGGACGGCTGTCCTATGATTATGAGGCCCTTGTGTCCGCTGTGCGGGAAAAGGCGGACTATATGGAATATATCGACCTGCTTTCTGTTTTGTCCCTGGACGATTACTACCGCACCGACAGCCACTGGCGGCAGGAGCGGCTGCTGCCAGTGGCGGAAAGGCTTGCCGGGGCCATGGGCGCAGAACTGCCCCAGGCAGAATACAGGGAGAACACCCTGGACACGCCCTTTTACGGGGTGTACAGCGGGCAATCCGCCCTGCCGGTCAGTTCAGATACGCTGGTCTACCTGACCAGTGACACCACGGACGGCTGTACCGTCACGGGCTACGGCAGCGGCGCGGCAGAGGCGCTGCCCATGTACGACATGGATAAGGGTCAGGGGCGCGACCCCTATGAGCTGTTTCTGTCCGGCTCCCAGCCTGTCATCACCATAGAAAATCCCAAGGCCGAAACCCACCGGGAGCTGATCATCTTCCGGGATTCCTATGCCAGCTCCCTTGCTCCCCTGCTTGTGGGCGGCTATTCCAGAATCACGCTGGTGGATATCCGCTATGTGCAGAGCGCCTCGCTGGACCGCTTTGTGGATTTTGAGGCTCAGGATGTGCTGTTTTTGTACAGCAGTACTCTTCTCAACAGCAGTCTGGCCCTGCGTTAAACAATTAAAATCTATTTAATATTTTTCAAAAAAAGATGCGCAAGCGAAAAAAAGGGTGTATACTGTTTTGGCAAGTCCGCATCAGCCTGTCGAAAAACATCTGGCTGATGGCTGTAACGATTTCAAAACCATGCGTCTTTTCCGCAAGCTCCCGGAAAATCCCGGCATGCCGGAACTGCCGCTGAATGAAGAGGTTGAATATTGATGAGTGATATTACCGCAAAGACCCCCTGGGCCGGCCATCTGGGCGGCCTGCCCATGCATCTGGATTATTTTGAAGGCTCCATGTTTGAAGCCGTGAAGAAGATCGCCGACCAGTACCCCGATAATGTGGCTTTTGACTTCATGGGCAGCTCCACCACCTACCGCCGGCTGATCCAGCAGGTGGAGCAGTGCGCCAAGGCCCTCAAGACCATCGGCGTGCGCGAGGGCGACAAGGTGACCATCGCCATGCCCAACTGCCCCCAGGCTATCTTCATGTTTTACGCGGTGAACCTGGTGGGCGGCATCGCCAACATGATCCACCCCCTCTCTGCCGAGAAGGAGATTGAGTTTTATCTCAACGAGTCGGAGAGCGTCACCGCCATCACCCTGGACCAGTTCTATGACAAGTTTGAAAATGTGCGCCAGAACACCAAGGTGGTGAACATCATCATCGCCAGCGTGAAGGACGAGCTCTCCAAGCCCATCAAGGCGGGCTATATGCTCACCGAGGGCCGCAAGATCAAGAAGATCCCGGAAGACGCGCCGGTCATCCGCTGGAAGGACTTCATGCGCCTCAGCAAAGCCTGCTTCTACAATTACGCCGTGCCCCGCAAGGGCGACGATCCCGCCGTCATCCTCTATTCCGGCGGCACTACCGGCACCACCAAGGGCATTGTGCTCACCAACCGCAACTTCAACGCCCTGGGCCAGCAGGTCATCGCCACAAACCCCATGTTCCGCGTGGGCGACAAGATGCTGGCCGCCATGCCGCTGTTTCACGGCTTCGGTCTGGGCGTGTGCATACATACCATGCTGTCTCAGGGCGGACGCTGCATCCTGATCCCCCGTTTTACCGCTCAGAGCTACGCAAAGCAGATCACCAAGTATCAGTGCAACTTCATCGCCGGCGTCCCCACGCTATATGAGGCTCTGCTGCGCCTGCCCTCCATGGACGGCGCGGATCTGAGCTGTCTGAAGGGCGTGTTCTCCGGCGGCGACTCCCTGTCCATCGAGCTGAAGAAGAAGTTTGACAAGTTCCTGTACGACCACAAGGCGGTCATTCAGGTCCGTGAGGGCTACGGCACCACCGAGACCGTCACCGCCTGCTGCCTGACCCCGCCCCACATGTTCAAGGAAGGCAGCATCGGCCTGCCCTTCCCGGACACCTACATCAAGATCGTCAGGCCCGGCACCGACGAGGAGCTGCCTTACGGTGAGGAAGGCGAGATCCTTCTGGCCGGTCCCACCGTGATGAAGGAGTACATGAACCACCCGGAGGAGACGGCACAGACTCTCCGCACCCACGCCGACGGGCTCACCTGGGTCTACACCGGCGATTTGGGCACCATGGACAACGAAGGCTTCATCTACTTCCGGGGCAGGGCCAAGCGGATGATCATCTCCTCCGGCTACAATGTGTACCCCAGCCAGCTGGAGAACATTCTGGACGCCCATGAATACGTACAGATGAGCTGCGTCATCGGCGTGCCCGATCCCTATAAGATGCAGAAGGTAAAGGCTTTTGTGAAGCTTTCCCCCGACGTGCCCGCCAACGAGGAGACCAAGAAGGAGCTGCTGGACTACTGCCGCAAGCATATCGCCAAATACGCCATGCCCTACGACATTGAGTTCAGAGAGGACATGCCCAAAACCCTGGTGGGTAAGGTGGCCTACCGTGTCCTTGAGGAAGAGGAGCTGGCCCGCATCAAGGCCCAGGAGGAAGAGGCAACGGTTCAGGCATAACAACAGAACAGAAAACAGGGCTGTCTCAGGAGAGGCAGCCCTTTCAATATTCCCGGAGGACAAGCTCCGTTACGCCCTGGTTTAATCCCAGTTCCACGCGCTTTACCTTCGGGTGTCCGGCATATTCCCGGCGGATCATGTCCCGCAGGGCAGTGCCGCTGTGATAGCCGTGGATGATGCGCAGGCGGTATACGCCGCTTCCGGCCCGGCGGAGCTTTGCGTCAATGACCGTTTTCGCCTGCACCTGGGTCATGCCGTGTATGTCCAGTTCCATTATGCTTTCGGGCATTTGTTTTCCTCCCTGTTGCCATGTACTCGCCAGTGTTTGCACTGACATCTGAAAGTCCTACTGGGGCTTTCAGACATAATTCGAACCCCTGACCTTCTGGTCCGTAGCTATGGTTTTCCCTTTTCGCCGCTTTTCATATCTTGCAAAAAACGCTGATATTTCAAGGGTTTCCGGGATCGCCCTTTTCATAGCTTCTGACAACTTCCGACAATTTAGCGCACGCTTGTGCGCCAAATGTGCGCCAAAAATTTTTATTGTTCCCCGCTCTCCAGCAGCTTCTTTACCTCCCGGTCAAAGTCGGAAGTGATGCGCTGCGTCTTATTGAATTGGTCATATTCTGCGGCGGCTTTTTCCAAAGCTGCCCGCCGGGTGATACGTCCCTTGTCCGGGAGAATATCATAACGGCGAAAGGCCAAAAACGCATTAATGCTTTCGGCAAACTCCTCCATTGTGAACACATTCTCCCGCTCAATCAGATCCTCGATGTAGTCAAAATAACCTGAGACCGTGCGCTCCAGCTGTCGGATCTGGCGCTCGTCCAGATAATTTTTTGCTATGCCGACATCCGATTTCAGAATACGCCCATCCGGGGCATTCTTCCATGTGGTCAATCCCATGTTCTCTTTGCTGTGATCTGCAGAGGCGTATATGATCTCCGGTGCAGTCTTGCCGGTAATAGCATAGTGGAACTTGTTCTGTACCATTGCGTAAAATTCATGCGTAATCGGAGCGTTCTTGTCATAGTCGATGCTGCACTCAGCAAATATGTCCGTCACCTGTTGCCAGATACGCCGTTCGCTTGCCCGGATCGAGCGTACCCGCTCAAGCAGTTCCCTGAAATAGTCTTTGCCAAAGGCCGTCTTCCCTTGCTTCAGGCGTTCGTCATCCAGGGCAAACCCCTTTATCATATACTCCTTCAAGACACCGGTAGCCCAAATGCGGAACTGTGTGGCCCGCCGGGAGCTGACACGGTAACCAACAGAAATAATAGCATCCAAATTGTAATGAAAAATCTCCCGTTGAACCTGCCGTGTTCCCTCAGTTTGAACTACTCGAATTTTTCGAGCAGTTGCCCTTTCAGTCAGTTCACCGCTCTCATAGACTTCTTTCAGGTGATATGTGATGGTATTACTTTCCACACCGAACAACTCAGCCATGGCCTTTTGCGTCAACCAAATCGTTTCATCCTCAATCAGCGCATTGACGGTCACATCATCTTGCTCTGATTTGTATATCAGAAATTGGATTTCTTTACTGTCCATATTGATTTACCTTCCAGTCTTTCTATTTGTGCCACGAATGATAATCAGGAATTGTCGCGCTCCATTGTTTCATCAATGGCCCGGTTAATAAACGCGTTGACGCTCTCGCCCTTCTTCTCGGCGTGAGTTTTTATTATATCTTTTTTGCCTTTTTCGACTCGCAATTCTATCCGATCATAATTTGCCGCGTTATACTTTGCAACGGCCCTTTTCTGTGAATCGCTAATTGCCATATATTTCTCCATTCCGGGCGGGCTTTTTGTTGTGTCTTCCCTTCCCATTATAGCAATATAATAGCACGTTTGTATACTGACGTCAATATACATTTTGAACAATATGACGGCAGTATATCTATGTGTTTTACCGCTTGATTTATACTGCCGTCAGTATTATAATAAAGACACAACAGGGGGAGAGAGATCAAAAACCTCAGACAAATGGCGGGCCATTGTCAATCTGCTGATCGTCACCGGCTGCAGGCGCGGCGAGATCGCCGCCCTTAAATGGTCAAAGGTGGATTATGAGAGCGGGAAGATCACCGTTGACGCCACCCTGCTTTATGACCCGAAAAAGGGCATATATGAAAACGCCACCAAAACCGGCGACGTCAGATATCTGAAGCTCCCCGCTGAGACGATGGCACTTCTGAAGGAATACCGCCGCTGGTGGGTGGAGCTGCGTTTCAAGAACGGAGACAGATGGGCCGGGACAGATTACCTTTTCGTCCAAAATGACGGAAAGCCCATAAACCCGGACAGCATATCGGCCTGGGTATCGGATTTTTCAAAGCGCCACGAACTGTCCCACATTAACCCCCATGCGTTCCGGCATACCGTGGCTTCGGTGCTGATCAACAACGGGCAGGATATTGTCACAGTCTCCCGCAGGCTGGGCCACTCGCGCACCTCCACCACGCTGGACATATACTCACACATGATCGACGAGGCCGACGCGGAGGCCAGCGAGTGCATCGCCGATGTACTGCTCCGCCGGCAGGCATAAAAAAGCGGCAGTTACCGTCCCGGTTTAGGGGTGATAACCGCCGTTTTTTTGCACTTGTGCGCCAAATGTGCGCCAAATCCGGTTTTTCTGTGTTCTCTCCAGGAAAAGCCAAAACCCTGAAACCGTTGAGATTTCAGGGTTTTTTGATGGCACGCCGTAAGGGATTCGAACCCCTGACCTTCTGGTCCGTAGCCAGACGCTCTATCCAGCTGAGCTAACGGCGCATTTCTTGAAGCCTTGATATATTAGCACAGCTGAGATAGAATTGCAAGTGGTTTTTCGAAAAAAATCAGGTTTTTTTGTTTTTTCCCTTTACCAGCCCAGGCTGTCGGAAATGGAATCGGCCACTTCACCCATGGTTTTCAGGGTTTTGCCCACAGCGCTCTTCATGCAGCGCTTTTTGGGCCTGGTGGCCATGGCGATCACGCCGCCCACGGTAAGTCCCATACCCATGCCAATCAGAAAATTCTTTTTGTTCATGCTTTGCACCTCCATTGGTTTCTTCGATCCTATTATGTGCATAAATTCCATTGAACCCTATATGCAATTTGTGGTATTATAGGATAATAAAGTGAAAAGTTTTTAACTGGAGGCGAAATATGAGCGTCAAAATTCTGGCGGTGGGAGATATATGCGGCGAACCGGGGCTGAGCTTTCTGGAAAAGCGCCTGCGGGATTACCGGAAAGAGAACAATATTGATTTTGTGGTGGTAAACGGAGAAAACGCGAACGTGGTCGGCATCACCCCCCGGCAGGCGGACGCCATTCTCCGCGCCGGCGCGGACGTGATCACCCTGGGCAACCACACCTGGACCAGGACGGAGCTGCAGCCCTATCTGGACGAGCGGAAAAAGATCCTGCGCCCGGCAAACTTCGCGCCCCAGTGCCCCGGCCGGGGGATCGACGCGTTCAAGACCCCTTTCGGCGACGTGTGCGTGTTGAACCTGATGGGCCGCTTTACCCTGGACAGCAACACCGACAACCCCTTCGTCATCGCCGACGGCTTCATGGATGAGATCCGCGAGAAGATCATTCTTGTGGACTTCCACGCCGAGGGCACCAGTGAGAAGCGGGCCATGGGCTTTCTGCTGGATGGCCGGGCCAGCGCGGTATGGGGCACCCACACCCATGTGCAGACCTCCGACGCCTGCGTTCTGCCCAAGGGCACCGGCTATATCACCGATCTGGGCATGACCGGCGCGGAAAACTCCGTTTTAGGCATTGATCCGGAGCAGAGCATTGGCAAATTTATGGGCGACCCGCCCCGGCGCTACGAGTCGGCCAAGGGGCCGGTAAAGCTGGAGGGCTGTGTTTTCGAGATAGACCCGGAGACGGGCAGATGCCTTAGCGCAGAGGGAATAAGACTGAGATGAGCACACTGAAGATCTTGCATGCGGCGGATCTGCATCTGGATTCGCCCTTTGAGGGGCTCCCCTCCGGGAAAGCCTCCGTACGGCGCAGCGAGCAGCGGGGGCTGCTGGGCCGTCTGGCGGAGCTTGCCCTCCGGGAAAAAGCGGATATCGTCCTGCTCAGCGGCGACCTGCTGGACAGCGACAATGCCTATTATGAGACCGGGGACGAGCTGATCCGCAGTCTGGGCAGCATGGGCGTGCCTGTTTTTATCGCGCCCGGCAACCACGATTACTACTCTGATAAATCCCCCTATGCCCGGCTGAAGCTGCCGGAAAACGTGTATATATTCAAAAACGGGCAGATCGAATGTGTTGAGCTGCCTTTCCTGGGCCTGCGGGTATACGGCGCCGCCTTTACCGACAAGCGCAGCCCCGCTCTGCTGGAGGGCTTTTCCGCTCCCCGGCAGGAGGGCACAAAAAATCTGCTGTGCGTCCACGGTGAATTCGGGGTGAGGGAGTCGATCTATAACCCCATCAGCGAGGCGCAGCTTGCCGCCAGCGGCATAGACTACGCCGCTCTGGGCCACATTCACAAGGCCAGCGGGCTGCGGCAGGCCGGCTCCACCTGGTACGCCTGGCCCGGCTGCCCGGAGGGGCGGGGCTTTGACGAGACCGGGGAAAAAACCGTAAATATCGTTGATCTCCCGGACGAGGGCTGCACCCTGCACACAGCGTCCATCGCCTCAAGGAAATACGAGATCCTGGACGTAAACGTGACCGGTTCGGACCCTCTGCTGGCCATACATACCCAGCTCACCGACGAGACCGTGCGGGATATCTACCGTATCGTCCTCAGCGGCGAGGTGGACACTGCCCCCGATCTGAACAAGCTCCGGCGCAATTTAGAGGAGTTTTTCTTTGAACTACAGCTCCGGGACAACACGCGGCTGAAGCAGAGCGTGTGGGAAAAGGCCGGGGAGGACACCCTGCGCGGCCTGTTTCTGAAAAAGCTCCGCGCAAAATATGAGCGTGCCCGAACAGATGACGAACGCAGCCGCATTGAGCAGGCGGCCCGCTGGGGTCTGGCCGCCCTGGACAACAGAGAAGAGGTGGTACGGCATGAAGATCAATAAGCTCACTGCCTCCTTCGGCAAGCTGGAAAATGAAAGTCTCAGCTTCCACAGCGGGCTGAACGTGATCTACGCCCCCAACGAGAGCGGCAAATCCACCTGGTGCGCCTTTATCCGGGCCATGCTTTACGGCGTGGACAGTTCGGAGCGGGCCAGAGCCGGCTATCTGCCGGACAAGCTGCGCTACGCCCCCTGGTCCGGCGCGCCCATGGAGGGCACCATGGAGCTGACCGCTGACCGCTGCGACATCACCCTCACCCGCAGCACCAAGGCCAAGAACGCCCCCATGCGGGAGTTTTCCGCCACCTACACCGGCACTGGCGTGAAGGTGGAGGGCATGAACGGCGCCAACGCCGGGGAGATGCTCACCGGCGTGTCCAGAGATGTGTTTCGCCGCAGCGCCTTTATTGAACAGGGCTCTGTGACCGTCAGCGGAAACCCGGAGCTGGAAAAGCGCATTGCGGCCATCGTCTCCACCGGCGAGGAGGAGACCTCCTACAGTGAGGCAGACGAGCGGCTCCGGGCCTGGCAGCGCAAGCGGCGCTTTAACCGCCGGGGCATGCTGCCCGAGCTGGAAGGCCGCATGGATGAGACCAGCCGCCGCCTTGAAGAGATGAGCGGCTCCGTGCAGGACGTCTCCCTGCTGGAGGAGCGGCTGGAAAAGACGCGGCAGGAGTGTGCCCAGCTGGAAGCCGCCGTGACGGAGAGCCGCAAAAAGCAGCGCCGGGAATCCCTTGACCGCTTAAATTCCGGCCGGGCCGTGCTGAAAGCCCGCAGTGATGAGCATGACGAGGCCATGGAGGAGCTGTCCCTCCGCCGGGAGGAGCTGCGCCAGGGCCTTTTCGGCGGCGAAAGCCGGGAAGAGGTGGACCGGCGTGTGGAAAAGGACATTGCCGAGCTGTCCCGCCTGAAAACGGAGAGCAAGAAAAAAGTCTCCCCCCTGATCGCCATCATCCTCTTTGTCATCGCCGTGGCCGGGGCCGCGCTGTATACCGCTTATAATTCCGTCATTTACATGATCTGCGCCGCCGTGTTCGGCGTTGCCGCGGTGGTGTTCCTGCTGCGCTATTCCAAGGCCCGCCGGGCTGTTCTGGAGGCCCGGGAGGCCAGGCGCAGGCTGCTGAAAACCTATCAGGTGAACTCGTCCAAAGACATTGCCGCCCAGCTGGAAAGTTACCACAGTCGCCTTGAGGCGGTGGAACAGGCCGAACAGGCCGAGCGGGAAAGCCGTGACGCCTATGAGAGCGCCAGAGCCCGCCAGGAGCAGCTTGAGGAGGCCGCTCTCGCCGACCTGGATTTCACCAGCGGCAGCACGGAGGCCGCCCAGCTGGGCCGCCAGCTCTCCGCCGCCCGGGCCTCGGCCGAGCGGCTGGCCGGGCAGATCGCCAGTCTCAACGGCAGACTTGCCGCCATGGGCGACCCGCTGGTCCTCTCCAGCGACTTAAGCTGTATGAACGAGGAACATGACCGTATTCAGGAGGAATACGACGCGCTGAGTCTGGCCATCGACGTCCTCCGTGAGGCAGACGGGGAGATCCAGAGCCGCTTTTCCCCTGCGCTTGGCCGCGTGGCGTCGGAATACATGGCGAAGGTCACCGGCGGGCGCTACACCGACGTACTCATCAACCGGGATTTCTCCGCCCTGACCCGCACCTCCGGCGACGCGGTGGCCCGGGAGTCTGAGTACCTCAGCGCCGGGACCCTGGATCTGATGTATCTGGCCGTGCGCCTTGCGGTGTGCGAGCTGGCCCTGCCCGAGGGCGAGCCCTGCCCGCTCATCATTGACGACGCCCTTGTGAATCTGGATGAGACGCGGCAGGCCCAGGCCATGGAGCTGCTGAGCGAGATTGCAAAAGACCGCCAGGTGATCCTTTTCACCTGCCGGAAGGTATAACTGTTTTTCATATGCCGATCCCCCGGCCCGTGCATTATCCCGCATGGGCCGGGGGATCCTTCTTTCTGCCGTGCCGCAGTATAAAATTTGTTTGCAATACACATATTATGATTACAAAACAGAAAACCATATCATGGCGGAGGCGGAAATATGCCGAAGGACAGTCAGCCGGACCCGAAAACCGTCCGGAAGAAAAAAGCAAAGGGCCAGACCCCGCTGACCCGGGAAAACCAGAACCAGAACCGAAACGCCAAGAAGAAGTCCATCCCGAATGACGACGTATAAACGCATATGCTGAAAAATCCTCTCCCCGCCGGAAAGCGCGGCCCTTATTTTGAAGGCTGGTATTTTAAGCACCAGACCATAACGGGCCGCGCTCTCGCCCTGATCCCGGCAATGCATACTGACTCCGCCGGGCGGCGCAGCGCCTCCCTCCAGGTCATTGCAGAGGGGCAAAGCTGGTGGCTGGAATATCCCGCTTCGAAATTTCATGCCGCCGAAAAGCCCCTTCAGATCCGGCTGGAACAAAACGTCTTTTCCCGCGCAGGCATACAGCTTGACATTGAGCAGGAAGGTCTGTCCCTTCACGGCGCTTTGGGTTACGGGCCCTTCACGCCCCTGAAGCCGGACATTATGGGCCCCTTTCGTTTTCTCCCCGGGATGGAATGTTCCCACGGCGTTTTCAGCATGGGGCACACGCTGGCGGGAGGCCTGACTTTAAACGGTGAAAATCTGGACTTCTCCGGCGGCGTCGGATACATTGAGAGCGACCGGGGCCGCTCCTTTCCCAGCGCCTACCTCTGGACTCAATGCGTCTGGCCCGGCGGCAGTCTGATGCTCTCCATCGCCCAAATTCCCCTGCCGGTCTGGCACTTTACCGGCTGTATCTGCGCGGTGATTTACCAAGGGCGGGAATACCGGCTGGCCACTTACCGGGGCGTTTGTATTGAACAATGGTCAGATACCGGCGCGGTGATCCGCCAGGGAAAATACCGCCTGACAGCGGAGCTTCTGGAGGGACAGGCCTGCCCCCTGCGAGCGCCCAGCGCGGGCCGCATGGACCGCAGCATCCGGGAGAGCCTGCGTGCAAAGATGCGCTACTGCTTCTGGTACGGCGACAGGCTGTTGTTCGCGCATACAGACAATCACGCCAGCTTTGAATACGCAGATAAGCGGGAGGCATTTCAAAATTAAATGCCCCCCGCTTTTTCTGCTTTTTTAATCCACCAGCTTGCGCAGCAGCTTTTCCACCTCGGCGGCTTTCAGCACCTGGCCTATGGAGACCACCTGCTCGTTGACCACAAGGGCCGGCATACGCATCACGCCGTAGGCCATGACCTTCTCCATATCGGTGATGTACTCCACCTCAATGGGCAGGCCCAGGCTCTTGACCGCAGCCTGCGCGTTTTCGTACAGCTCATGGCAGGACTTGCAGCCTGCGCCCAGAACCTTGACGCAACAGATTCCCTCCACCGGAGCGCCGCAGCAGCAGGAAGCCGCTTCCTCTGCCGTTGCCCCGGAGCCGCAGCAGCAGGAAGCCGCTTCCTCTGCCGTTGCCCCGGAGCCGCAGCAGCAATTATCTGCTTTCTTTTCCTCGTTTTTCTTTCCCAGATTGAACAGTGCCATTGATTTTTCCTCCTGATTTTAAAGAATAAATATTTGAATTGCATTGAATAGATAACCGACGATGATGATCCCGGCGGTGCAGACCCCGACGAAAATACTCAGCAGCCTGGGCTTTACCGCCTTGCGCAGCATGATGATGGAGGGCAGGGACAGCGTGGTGACGCCCATCATAAAGGACAAAACCACGCCCAGCCGGGCTCCCTTGGCCAGCAGAGCCTCCGCAATGGGGATAGTGCCGAAAATGTCCGCATACATGGGCACACCGGCTATGGTTGCCAGAATCACGCCGAAGGGGTTGCCGGTGCCCAGAAGCTTCACGATCCATTCCTCCGGGATCCAGTTGTGGATGATCGCGCCGATGCCCACGCCGATCAGCACATAGGGGAACACCTTCCTGGCCGTGGTGCATACCTGGCCCCAGGCATACCGGATGCGGTCTTTGAAGTGCAGCTCTTCCTGGGGAACGTCTATGGCTTTGCCGTTACGGATATATTCCTCCACCTGATTTTCCAGATGGAGCTTTTCAATGAGCGTACCTCCGGACACCGCGATCACCAGGCCCAGCACCACATAGATAACGGCCACCTTCCAGCCGAAGATGCTCATCAGCAGCACCAGGCTCCCCAGGTCCACCATGGGCGAGGAGATCAAGAAAGAAAAGGTCACGCCCAGAGGCAGCCCCGCGCTGGTAAAGCCGATGAACAGCGGGATGGACGAGCAGGAGCAGAAGGGCGTCACCGTGCCCAGCAGAGCCGCCACGCAGTTTGCGCCCAGACCCCGGAAGCGGCCCAGGATCCGCTTCGTCCGCTCCGGCGGGAAAAAGCTCTGGATATAGGAAATAACAAGGATGAGGACGCCCAGCAAAACCATGATCTTGACGGTGTCATAGAGGAAAAACCGTATGCTGCCGCCCACTCTCCCGGCGGTGTCCAGCCCCAGAGCCGCAAGTCCCCTGCCGATCAATTCGTTGAGCCATTTCATGCCCAGCACCTGATTCTGGATAAAATCCCAGACCAAACGGAAAATGTTCATCCTGTTCTCCCCTGTCAAATCGACAAATTGAAAAGTATCGAAGTATTATCCTAATCAAAAGCCATCTGCAAAGATGGCTTTTATTCTTTACTTACTGCCGCAGCACAGCCCATCATCCTGTACACCGTTGCCGCTCAGCGCAAGCTGCTGTTCCAGCAGTTGTTTTGCCCTTGCGGCTCCCGCCGGGTCAAGGGAATAGTGGACCCACTTCCCCTCCTTGCGGCCCCGGACCACGCCGGCGTCGCAGAGGATCTTCATGTGGTGGGAGAGGGTGGACTGCCCGATCTGCAGCTCCTCCAGAAGCTTACAGGCACATTTTTCGCCGCTTCGCAAAAGCGCCAGGATCTGCAGCCGGTTTTCATCGCAGAAGGCTTTGAACACCCTCGCCATTTCCGCGTATTCAGACCCCATGCCCATCACCTCAAATCGTTTGTCTTCGATGTGTTCTGATTATACATAACATATCGAAATCTGTCAATATATTTCTCGAGAAAAGCTGTTTCCCACCTTCTCACACAATTAGTGGTTGGTTAAGGATTTTGCGTTATCGCAGCTCATCTCCGCTTCGGCTGTCTCCGCTGATTTGCCAGCCTGGCCACATCGAGAATTTGGTCCGGTACAAACAAAGAATCGAACTTTTAACGCAGGAAAACCAGATAAAAAGGCGGTTTCTCAAAAAACGTTTGCCCGAGTGACAGGATTCGAACCTGCAGCATCCTGTTCCCAAAGTGCGACTAAAAATTTTTTATGGTCGTTTATAGCAGTTTTTACTCGTTTCTGTTCGTTTTCTCTCACTTTTTAGCCCTATTTAATCTCGCATTTTCCACCCATTCCGCCCCTGGCTGTGGTCAGACATGTGGTCAAAAACGCTTCCCGCCCCAAATCGGTGATTTTCACCGGCCCAGGACGGGAAGCGTTTTCGTTTCACGTTTGTTGGATTGTAACTCCGTAAGGGAGGTTATGCAAGTATTTTCTGACCGGAGGGAAGTACTTAATTTGCGGTGCAATAAGCCGGAGCGTCTGTTTTCCGTTGTTGACTGAATATCCAAATAATATTAGAATAGAAAAAATAATTCAGTATGTATAATCTATGTGAAGAATCCGGACGACCGATATTGAAAAGGGGCAAAAAGATGATAAGAGAACACAGATTCCTTGAAGCAGAATCCCCTGATTTGAAAGGTGGTACATTACCTTGATCTTACGGGCACAAGAGCTGAACACAGCCATATTAAATAGTCAAAAACCGATATATCGTCTTCGGAAACTGCCAGCTTATCAGCCTCCGGGAAGCGCTTCTTACGCCTATGTTGTCACGCTCAGGAAATGTCCGGATCGCCCTCTAATACAGCGCGTGCAAAGCTTCCGCGATTTTCTGCTTGATGAACTCTTTCCCGGGGAATCTCTGAATTATGCAGATAAATGCTTCACCGTAAAAGGGGACGGATATGTGATCACATACTGCCTGGAAGCATACAAGAAAAACGCAAATCAGATCGGTTTCTTCTGCGATGGAATGCCTGCATCTGAGGTCCCGCATCGTATGGGGTGTGAAGCTGCTTTCCGATGGCTCCGGAGAAGCTGCACTGAAAAAGAGTGCAGCGACATTTTCGCCCTGGCGAGTAGCCGTGAGGTGGCAGCAGCATATCCAAATCCGGCAGATCGCTTTATTCATAGCGTAAATATTGCCAAGGCTCAGCGTAAAGATCTGTATCTCATGACCCATCGGAAAAGAAAATCTCCTGATATTTAAGCTAAAAGCGGCATGCTATCCATACCCATGACCTCATTCATTTGAAAAGCCTTTCTATGCCTTATATTCAGCACCCCAGATCGTAGTCAAACTCATAATCAAAAACGCTTCCCGCCCCAAATCGGTGATTTTCACCGGCCCAGGACAGGAAGCGTTTTCGTTTCACGTTTGTTGGATTGTAACTCTATAAGGGAGGCTATGCAAATGTTTTCTGCCCGGAACGCAGTTCAAAGTTTGCGGGGCGATAAACAAAGAAAAGTTACTTTTCGCAATGCGCATGAATTGCCTGCCGAAGCGTGAGAATCAAGAGAATTTTTCTCAAAGCGCCTCGAAATGATACCTGGGCTTGCCCAGGCTCTTTTTGCCGTACTCCACGGCTTCCGCAGGACAGTAACAGATACAGGCCATGCAGTGGGTGCAGTCGGCGCCCCAGACAGGCTTGCCGTTTTGAAGGGTGATATTGTTCGTCGGGCACAGCGCGGCGCATTTCCCGCAGCCGATGCAGGCATCACCGGCAGTGAAAGCCTTGGCCTTGACGCAGAAAGAATAGAAAATCGGATTCACCGGGCCGCTCATGAAGCGGTCATAAAGATTATCGCGGGGCGGCGGGAAGGCTTGATTCGCCGCGATGGCAGTGGTCGCACGGTCAATGTCCGGCTCCGCCCTGACCACAATCTGCCGCGCCTCGTCCGCCTGGGGTGCGTCGAACATGGCAATGTAATTTTCAGGCATGATGATCTGCGCCGTGCCCATATAGGTGAGTTGTTTCTCCCGGCAGAGCCCGAGGTTATACTGTGCCGCATTGCCGATCTCGCTGCCGCAGGTCATGATGAACCATGCCTGTTTTGCGCCGGGAAAGTCCGTTTTTGTCAGCCAATCCCGTACGATGCGCGGAATACGCCACGCGTAAGTGGGCGTGATGATAAGCAGGCGCTCATTCGCCTCGACCGGCGAAGTGTCGCCCGCTTTGATTCGGTCATTCATGCTGAGAAGTTCATCGCCCAGGGCGGCGGCAATGCGCTTTGCCACATACCGGCTGTTCCCGGTACCGGAATAGAATAAAATCATATCAAAATCCCCTCACAATGGTCGATCTCGTGCTGGATGATCTCTGCTGTCCAGCCGGTAAAGGTCCTGAGCCGTGTCTGGAACTTCTCGTTTTGCCACTGGACCTTGATGGTCTTGTAACGCTTCGTTTTTCGCGTGCCGCTGAGGGACAGGCAGCCCTCCTCCGCCTCATACGCCCCGGACTGCTTGACGATGACGGGATTGAACATGAGCATGTATTCCCCCTCGTTGTCAAAGGCGATGATGCGTTTGTTGACGCCGATCATATTCGCCGCCATGCCCACGCAGCCGTCTTTGTGGGCGGCCAAAGTGTCCAGCAAGTCCTGCCCCACAACCAGATCAACCGCCGTGGCAGGCTCTGCCTTTCGGGCAAGGAAAAACTGATCCCTGCAAATTTCCCGAATCATGGTTTGTCCTCCTTATCCGTTCTTCGCCTTGTACTCCGCGCCCCAGGCCCACATGGCGTCCAGAACCGGCTTCAGGCTGCAGCCGGTCTCCGTGAGGGTATACTCCACTCTGGGCGGCACCTCGGCATAGACCTTGCGGGTCAGCAGGCCCTTCTCCTCCATATCCCGCAGCTGGGCGGTCAGCACCTTCTGGGACACCGTGCCGATGGACTTTTTCAGCTCGCCGAAGCGCATGGTGCCGTTCATCAGATCCCGCAGGATCAGCACCTTCCACTTATCCCCGATGAGCATCAGGGTCGTCTCCACCGGACATGCAGGCAAATCCATCACAAAACCTCCTATAGTTTCTTTTCGGTAACTACAGCACAATATTGTGCTTACTTTACAAATGATACTTTTAACCTTATTGTAAAGCCATGCAAGGCGCAAGTCAAGCTGCAAAAACCATTGGAGGTATTTTTTATGAAAAAAGTTGTTGAATTTCTGACTGCCAACCCTGTTCAGTATCTGGCCACCGTGGGCCGGGACGGAAAGGCCAAGTGCCGCCCCTTCATGTTCTGCTTTGAGCAGGACGGCAAGCTGTGGTTCTGCACCAACAACCAGAAGGACGTCTACAAGGACATGCAGGCCAACCCCTATGTGGAGGTCTCCGTATCCAGCCCCAGCTATGCCTGGATCCGTCTCCACGGCAAGGCCGTGTTCGAGAACAACATGGCGATCAAAGAGGGCTGCATGAACA
>JBJDXP010000171.1:0-7113 GCA_051866735.1 Candidatus Limivicinus sp. | reverse complement strand
AGCCCATCTTTCAGCGGATTGCTCCTTTGGTATCCCGGGGATGCCCCCAAAATACATTATGCGGTATTAGCAGTCGTTTCCAACTGTTGTCCCCCTCTGAAAGGCAGGTTGCTCACGCATTACTCACCCGTCCGCCACTAAGTCAAAGCAGGCTTCGACGAATCTCCGTCTGCAGTGCTTCGTTCGACTTGCATGTGTTAGGCACGCCGCCAGCGTTCATCCTGAGCCAGGATCAAACTCTCAATATATTGTATCTTAACAGAACTTTCGCTCTGCTAAAATCTATTGAAGCTTTCTAGCTCTCAAAAGAATCTTTATAGTCATTTCTGACTTTTTAAGAACCCTTTTCTGGTGCTTATTTGCATAAGCTGTTCTTACATTGTTCAATTTTCAAGGTACATCTCCCGCCGCCCTCAGGGGCGACAGCTTGATTATTGTAACACAGCGTTTCGCGCTTGTCAAGAGTTTTTTCAACTTTTTTTGAAGTTTTTTTCTCTTGGTCTTACAATTAACCGCTGTCCTCTCGGACAGCTTGTTTAATATACCACCGGGATCCCGTTATGTCAACACTTTTTTTCATTTTTTTCGAACTTTTTTTCGTGTTCTAAATATTGCGTGCACTTTGGGATATACTACACAACATGTATAACTTTCAATCCTTTTACCCCGGCCCACATCCGAAAAAGATGCCGGAGTACGACTGTGACGTCACCATAAAAAACCTGAAAGACATCTTTGCCAGCTGCAGTGATTTTCAATTACGGACGCTGGATTTCGGTCTGGGCGGAGAAATTTTCCCGGAGGTCTGCTGGCTGGACGGCGTGGTCTCCGGGGACAGCGTTTCCCAGGACATCATCCGCCCGCTGACCGATCTGCTCCGATCCCGGGCTCAGACGATAGAGGAATGTGCAAGGCTGATCAAGGAGGGCCTTGTCTACTCCTACTCCCCTAACGAGCGGACAGAGATGGACGACGTGGTCAGCGACCTGACCCACGGCCACTGTGCCATTGTGTTTGACTCGCTGAAGCTGGCGCTGTGTTTTGAGGTACGCACTTCCAATGTGCGCTCCATTTCCGAGCCCACTTTGGAGAAATCCCTGAAAGGGGGCAAGGACTCCTTTGTGGAGACCCTGCGCATCAACACCTCTCTGGTGCGGCGGCGCATCTGCTCACCCAAGCTGAAGCTGGTGGAGAGCAGTATTGGCAGAAAGAGCAACACCCGGGTGGCCATGATGTTTATTGACGGCGTGGCCGATCCGGCCAAGGTGGAGGAGATTGCCGCCAGACTGGACAACATTGACGTGGATGCCCTGCTCTCCACGGGGATGCTGGAAGCGCACATTGTGGACGCACCTCTCTCGCCCTTTCCTCAGCTGCTCCACACGGAGCGGCCGGACCGCTTTGCCATGTATCTCAGTGACGGCAGGATCGGTCTGCTGGTGGACGGTCTGCCGGTGGGCGTCATTTTGCCTGCCAGCTTCGGCGAATTCATGAAGGTGACAGGGGACAACGGGATGCATTTTCTGTTCTCCAGCTCCCTGAGCCTGCTGCGCTATCTGGCGCTGGTCCTCAGCCTGTTTCTGCCGGCCCTGTATGTGGCCGTCGCCATGTACCACCAGGAGATGATCCCCACCAAGCTGCTGCTCTCCATCATCGACGCTAAACAGGACGTGCCCTTTTCCACGGCGCTGGAGGTGCTGAGTATGCTGGTGGCCTTCGGCCTCTTGCAGGAGGCCGGCCTGCGGCTGCCAAACCCCATCGGCGACACGGTGTCCATCATCGGCGCGCTGATCGTGGGCCAGTCGGCGGTGGAGGCCCGGCTGGTTTCTCCCATCGCCATCATCGTTGTGGCGGTGTCCGGCATCGCCTGCTACACCCTGCCCAGCCAGGACATGGGCTCGGCCATCAAACTGTGCCGGCTGCTCATGCTGCTGGCGGCCATTGCGGCGGGCTTTTTCGGCATCGGCATTTTCTGCTGCATATTGCTGCTGCACCTGGCGGGGATCGACAGCTTCGGCGTAAACTACACCGCTCCCCTCAGCGGCGGCCGACCCGGCGGCCTTCTGCGGATGCTGCTGCGGCGGCCCATACCGGACCGAAAATTCCGAAACCCAGACCTGAACACCCCTGACAGGAGGCGGCAGAAGTGAAAAGAGGCCTATCTCTTCTTATTATAATATGTATGCTGCTGTCCCTCAGCGGCTGCTCGGGCATATACTCCAACTTCCGGGAGCTGGAGCGGCTGCTGGTGATCCAGACCATGGGCATTGATTACGCGGAGGAGGGTGTGGGCATCTCTCTGGCCTCCGGCGCCAAAAGCGACGGCAGCTCCCCGGTGCGCCTGTTCTCTCCCGGGGTATCCATCACCAGCGCCATCGCCCACATCCTCAGCTACTCCCAGGAGCAGGAGCTGTTTCTCTCCCACACCAGCCATGTGGTGCTGGGGGAGGAGGCAGCCAAAAACGGGATAAACGGCTATCTCTCTTACATCTGCCGCTCCCCCAACCTGCGGACCGACATTCCGCTGTATATCGTCAAGGGCGGCACCGCCCAGGAGGCGGTGATGCAGGTGGGCGAGGGCAGCAAGGGCATTTCCGAGGTTCTGGAGGCCGTCCGCGCCAACGTTGACGAGAGGGGAGACAGCAAGGCCTTTTCCGCTTCTGAGCTTCTGCGAAATCTGGAGCGAAACGGCAGCGGACTGATCTGCGCCATAGAGTGCAGCCCCTCCATTCAGGAGGGCGGAACCAAGCAGGAGGGCGACAGCGGCTCCTCCGCCGGCGCCGGCGGCATGGAAAGCCCGGACAAGGCCGGCACTTCCGACGGCGGCGGAGAAAAACAGGCGCAGGAAAAAAAGGCCCTTACCGCAGCCGCCGTGGGCTACGGCGTGATCCGGGGCGACAAGCTCTGCGCCTACCTCGACAAAGAGCAGGCCATCGGCGTGGGACTGCTGCTGAACATTGTAGGGATAAGCGACATTGTGGTGACTGACCGCTACGCCACGCCGGTCACGCTGGAGCTGGACCAGGGCAGCTCCGTAATTAAGCCCCTATGGGCGGAGGACGGCAGTCTGGAGACACTGGACATCCAGATCAAAGCGGCCGCGAACATCGCGGAGATCGGCGGCGGTGGTCACTTTGGCGAGCCGGATTATGAGGACTATCTGACAGCCCAGCTGGAGACGGCAGTGTCTGAACGGGTGAGCGCGGTGATCCAGCTTTCCAAGAGCCTTCAGGCGGATTTTCTGGGGCTTGGGAGCATCGTGGAGATGGACGACGCGGAAAAATACCGGGCGCTGGGCGGGGATTTCGCCTCCCTGCTGCCGGGCCTGCCGGTGCGCATCAGCGTCAGCGGTCAGATCAAGCACACTAACGATATAAGGGATGAGACGGCGTGAAATTCAAAGACAGTTTTGACCGGGGACAGCTGATCGCCCTGTGTACCGTGATCGTACTGGTCCCCGCTCTGCGGCTTTTCCCCTCGGTCGCCACGCAGTTTGCCGGGCGGGCGGCCTGGCTCTCCGCCCCGGCGGCCCTTTTTCCGGTGCTGCTGTATATTCTGTTTCTTGACGACTTTATGGCGCGCCGGATGGAGGGCGAAGGCCTTGCGGAGCTGCTTATGCGCGCTCTGGGTCCTGTCGCCGGGAAGATCGCGCTGGGCTTTTCCGCCCTGTGGTTTTTGTTCTACGGCGGGTTTATGCTCCGCGCCGGCGCAGACCGGTTTATCACCACCATCTATCCCAACAGCTCCTCCCCCTTTTTCTCCGTGACCATGGGGATTCTGGGCACCGTGGCGGCCATGGGCGCGGTCAGGTCCCTGGTGCGGGTGGCAAAAATGGTGCAGCCGGTGGTGCTGGGCGTACTGCTGCTGGTGCTGGTAACGGCCCTTTTCTCCGTGGACATGAGCAATCTGCTGCCGGTGACAAGGCACGACATCCTCCCCATTGCGGAGGGCGGCCTTGCGGCGGTAAACGTGCTGACGGTGGTGCTGTACCTGGTCTGCTTCATTGAGGGGTTGACGCCGAAAAGTCCCGGCCGGGTCCGGTCTTACTCCCTATGGGCCCTGGGTATCGGCGTGCTGATGTGCGTCATCAGTTTTGATATTATTGGAAATTTCAGCCCTGAGCTTGCGGCCAGCCTGACCCAGCCCTTTTTCTCTCTGGTACGAAACATTGTGTTCTTCCGCACGCTGGAACGGGTGGAGGCGCTGGTGGGTACGCTGTGGGTCTTTCCCGATTTTCTGATGATCTCCCTGCTGCTCTACTGCGCGCAGCACTGCATCCGCCGGGTTTTAGGGCACAGCGGCGAATATCAGGGGGAAAAGCTGTTTGACCTCCGCCGGGGGAGATGGGTGATCCCCCTGTGCGGCCTGGCCTCTACCGTGGCTTCGGTGTTTGTGGCCCCCAACGCACAAAGTCTGGGATTCTGGTCGGAGAAGCTGATCCCTTTGATCAACCTGGGCTACGCCCTTTTGTTCGTGCCTGAGGTGTATCTTGTGGGCCGGGCGAGAAAGACTTTATAAGCACAAAAAAGGGCTGCCTCCTGGCGAGACAGCCTTTTTCCGTTTACTTATTTCATTTCAGAAAATCCTTGATATTGAAGCTGAATCCGGGGACAAGTTCAAACACCGTCTTTTCATACTGGGCGTCCATGCGGCTGGCATATTCGGCGTTGGCCGCAAGGCTGCGGGCCGTCAGCGGCGTACCCTCATTGGAATATTCCATCACTCTATCGGGGTCGAAAGGCAGACGGATGATGACATGATAGCCGTAGCTGGTGAGAACCGGGTCAGACACCTGATAATCCTCCAGCGCGTTGCTGGCGTCCTCAAACTCAGTGACCATGGTGCCGGGGGTAAAGGTGTAGCCGTCAGGGTAGGTGGCCTTGCCGGTATCCTCGCAGTACTCCTCCTTCAGCTCGGCAAAGCGGGTGAGCAACAGCTGGGGGTCCTCAATGGCCTGAAGTTCTTTCGCGATCTCCTGCGCCTTCTGCTCCTGGGCGGCGATGGTCTCCTCATCCAGCGCTTCGCCGGTGGCGCTGTCCACGGTCATCAGCAGGATGTGGTTTGCGGAGATATAGTCGTTATCTTCCAGATAGGCGATCGCCGTCGCATCGTCCACAAGCTCGCCGGTCTCGCCGTAAAGCTGTGTGTAGCCCTGCTGGTAGAGATAATTCATCCTGTTCATCCGGTCATAGAGCTCCCGGGTCAAATAGGCCTGATCCAGATATTCGTTGAAATCCTCCTCAGTGGCATCCTCGCCGCAGACGCTGGCGATAGTGCTCTTCAGCTGCTCATCCATTTCGGCCAGAACCTCATCGCTGAGCACCACGTTGTTTTCCGCGGCAAAGTCCTCAACGCTGTTTACCTGCTTGATCTGCTCCTCCGCATTGGCGGTGACAAATTCGGCATAGGTTTCCGCCGAATCCTGGCTCCAGGGGTCATCCCAACTCACGGACAGACCGTAGGTCGCCATGGTGTTGATGTAGTTTTCCACCTGGGCTGCGTTATAGCTGGCCCAGTAAAAATACTCGTCCCAGCGCACGTCCCGACCGTTGCAGGTGGCAACGACCTCATCCGGCTCATGGCTTGCACGCATGGCGTCGTAATCTACGGACAGGGTCTGAACCTCAGTGCCGCTTTCCTCTGCGTCAAGGGCCTGGCTGGTCTCCGGTTCGGCAGCAGGCTCATCTTCAACCGGACGGTTAATATAACTCATATATCCCACAACGCCTGCAAAGAGAATGCAGACCGCCGCGAGAATGACAACAAGTTTTTTCATTTGATCTTATCCTTTCATGATAGGCTTTCCTGCACTATAACACCGGCGGGCCTTTTCTTCAAGTTATTTTAAGCTTTATTCAGACTTTTTTCAGCCCAGGCGGCGGCAAAACGCCGCGCCTCATCGATTACGCGGCCTTTGGACTTGATCCGCAGGCTCAGACAGGGCTTGGAGACTGCCTCCACACGGAGACGGCCTTTATATTCGGGCGTGGCGTAGAGCGCGGAGACCTTCTCCATGTCGAAATCCTTCACCGTAAAGCGCAGATAACCCTGTTTCTGGGAGATATCCGTAATACCAGCCCGGCCGGCCTCGCCCCGGAGCAGCGCCACATGAATCAGGGCGTTCACCCCCGGCGGCGGATCGCCGAAACGGTCGATCAGCTCGTCGGTCAGATCGTCCGCCTCCTCCTCGGTGCGGATCAGGGCGATGCGCCGGTAGATATCCATGCGCTGCTCGGAGGAGGGGATATACCGGTCCGGAATATTGGCGGCCACGGCCAGGTCTGCCGAACACTCCGCCCGGGCAGGCACTTCGATGCCCCGGGCCTCCAGCACCGCCTCGCTGAGAAGCTTCATGTACATATCATAGCCCACGTCGATCATGTGCCCGGACTGCTCCGCGCCCAGAAGATTGCCCGCGCCCCGGATCTCCAGATCCCGCATGGCGATCTTGAAGCCGGAGCCGAACTGGGCAAAGTCCCGGATAGCGTTCAGGCGCTTTTCCGCCACTTCCGTCAGCACCTTGTCCCGGCGGAAGGTGAGATAGGCGGATGCCCGGCGGGTGGAGCGGCCCACCCGGCCCCGGATCTGGTGGAGCTGGGCAAGGCCCAGATGATCCGCGTCCTCAATGATCAGTGTGTTCACATTGGGGATATCTATACCTGTTTCAATGATGGTGGTGCACACCAGCACCTGGGTCTCGCCGTTGGAGACGCTCTCCATCACGGAGGAGAGCATGTTTTTATCCATTTTCCCGTGGGCCACAGACACGGTCACGTCCTCCAGCAGGTCCATCAGCTTCCGGGCAGTGCGCTCGATGTCGTCGATGCGGTTATGCAGGTAGTACACCTGCCCGCCCCGCTGGATCTCCCGGCGGATGGCGTCGGCAATCACGCCCCAGTCGTGCTCCATCACGAAGGTCTGCACGGGAAGGCGGTCCTCCGGCGGCTCCTCGATGGTGGACATGTCCCGAATGCCGGACATGGCCATGTTCAAGGTTCTGGGAATGGGGGTCGCGGAGAGGGTCAGCACGTCCACACCCTTGGAGAGCTCTTTGATATGCTCCTTGTGGCTGACGCCGAAGCGCTGCTCCTCGTCCACCACCAGCAGGCCCAG
>JBJDXP010000170.1:0-7224 GCA_051866735.1 Candidatus Limivicinus sp. | reverse complement strand
CAGATGGCTTATGTAACTGTCCCCAAGGACTTAACCCATGTGAAATCCAAGGTTGTGTTTGGCCTTACCAAACGGCAACTGATCTGTTTTGGCGGGGCGCTGCTGGTAGGCGTCCCGTTATACTTTCTCACCCGTGACTATCTCTCCACCAGTGCGGCGGCCCTGCTCATGGTGTTTATCATGCTGCCGGGCTTTTTGCTTGCCATGTATGAGCGTCACGGCCAGCCCCTTGAAGTGGTGGTAATGCAGATGATTCAGTGCTGCTTCCTCCGCCCCAAGGAGCGCCCCTACCAGACCAACAACGCCTACGCCGCCCTTATGCGGCAGCATCAAATGGAACAGGAGGTAAAGGCCATTGTCCAAAAAAGAAATCCCAAGAGAATCAGAAAAAACAAAGCTGACCCGCGCCCAGCGAAAAGAAATTGACGCGGTGATCCGCAAGTACAAGGGCGACGGCAAGCCCCATACGGCGCAGGCCACCATCCCCTATGAGGCCATGTACCCGGACGGCGTGTGCCGCCTGACGAAAAACACCTTTTCCAAGTGCATTGCCTTTGAGGACATCAGCTATCAGTTGGCCCAGCCGGACACCAAGACGGCCATCTTTGAACACCTGTGCGACCTCTACAACTATGTGGACGCCTCTATCCACGTCCAGTTTTCGTTCCTGAACCGCAGGGTTGACCCGGTGCAGTACGCCAAGAGCTTTGAGATCGCACCGCAGGGGGACGACTTCGACGACATCCGGGCCGAGTACACCGGCATCCTGCAAAAGCAGCTTGCAAACGGCAACAACGGTATCGTCAAAACCAAGTACCTGACGTTCACCATTGAGGCCGACAGCCCGAAATCTGCAAGGGCCAGACTGAACCGCATCGGCCTTGACCTCTTAGGTTACTTCAAGACGATGGGAGCTGTGGCCCATGTGATGAACGGCAAAGAACGGCTTGCGGTGCTCCATGGCGTGTTCCACCCGGACGGGGAGCTGTTCAATTTTGACTGGAAGTGGATGACCCCCTCCGGCCTTTCCACCAAGGACTTTATCGCTCCATCCTCCCTGTGCTTCGGCAATGCAAAGACCTTTGGCATGGGCGGCAAATACGGTGCGGTGAGCTTTTTGCAAATCCTCGCCCCGGAGCTTTCGGATGAAATGCTGGCCGATTTTCTCAATACGGACAGCAGCATTTTGGTGAACCTCCATGTGCAGGCCATCGACCAGACCGAGGCCATCAAGACCATCAAGCGCAAGATCACCGACCTTGACGCCATGAAGATACAGGAGCAGAAAAAGGCTGTCCGCAGCGGCTACGATATGGACATACTGCCCAGCGACCTTGCCACCTACGGGGAGGACGCCAAGAAGCTGCTGACCAAGCTGCAAACCAGAAATGAGCGCCTTTTCATGCTGACGTTTCTTGTGCTGAACGTGGCCGACACCAAGCAGAAGTTGAGCAACGATGTGTTTCAGGCCGCCGGTGTGGCACAGAAATACAACTGTTCCCTTGTCCGTCTGGACTACCAGCAGGAACAGGGCCTTGTGAGCAGCCTGCCGCTGGGCGTCAACCAGATCAAAATTCAGCGGGGCCTTACCACTTCCAGCGTGGCCGTGTTCGTGCCGTTTGTGACGCAGGAGCTTTTTCAGGGCGGCGCAGCCATGTATTACGGCGTCAACGCCAAGTCCCACAACATGATTATGCTGGACAGGAAACAGGCCCGGTGTCCCAACGGTCTGAAATTAGGCACCCCCGGCAGCGGTAAGTCCATGAGCTGTAAATCCGAGATCGTCAGTGTGTTCTTAACGACGCCTGACGATATTTTTATCTCCGACCCAGAGGCTGAATACTATCCGTTGGTAAAACGGCTTCACGGTCAGGTAATCCGGCTGTCGCCTACCAGCCGGGACTATGTGAACCCGCTGGACATCAACCTGAACTATTCCGAGGATGATAACCCGCTGGCTCTGAAATCCGACTTTGTGCTGTCGTTCTGCGAGCTGGTCATGGGCGGCAAGAACGGGCTGGAACCCATTGAAAAGACGGTCATTGACCGGGCCGTGCGGGTGATCTACCGGCCCTATCTGGCAGACCCCCGCCCGGAAAATATGCCGATTCTGTCCGACCTCCACAAAGCCCTGTTAGATCAGCATGTCCCGGAGGCTGACCGTGTGGCGCAGGCTCTTGACCTGTATGTGTCCGGCTCCCTAAACGTCTTTAACCACCGTACCAACGTGGACATCGGCAACCGGCTTGTGGCCTTTGACATCAAGGAGCTGGGCAAGCAGCTCAAAAAGCTGGGAATGCTCATTGTCCAAGACCAGATTTGGGGCCGCGTCACCGCCAACCGCAGCCAGGGCAAGGCCACATGGTACTTTGCCGACGAGTTCCATTTGCTTCTGAAAGAGGAACAGACGGCAGCCTATTCCGCTGAAATCTGGAAGCGGTTCAGGAAATGGGGCGGCATCCCAACCGGCGCGACGCAGAACGTGAAAGACCTGCTTTCCTCCCCGGAGATCGAAAACATTCTGGAAAACAGCGATTTTATCACGCTGCTCAATCAGGCATCCGGGGATAGAAAAATCCTTGCGGAACGGCTCAACCTGTCGGCAGACCAGCAGAAGTACATCGACAATTCCGAACCCGGCGAGGGCCTTTTGATCTTTGAAAATGTGGTGCTGCCCTTTACCAACCCGATCCCCCGCAACACCCAGCTCTACAAGATTATGACGACCCGGTTAAATGAGGTGGTAAGCCAATGACCCCAAACAGCAAAGGAGGTGACGGCCATTGAAAGAGCTGAAAGCAAAGCCCAAGGTGACACAGGCCATGACCCGCGACGGCCTGACGCTGGAAAATCAGGCCACCGGCGAGGTGGAGAACATTTCCAGCCGGGAGGCCGAACAGGACTATACCCCGGAGGCAGGCGGCACAGCGGAAAAGCTGCTGGAACGGGCCGACAATGCCTATGACCGGCACAAGGCCAAAAAGTCCGCAAAGCAGGCAGCGGCCACCGCTGCCGAGGGGGACGCCGCCCTGCACCGGCCATCTTCCCGGCTCCAACTGACCGAGGAAGAACGGGCCGACCCGGACTTGCAGCCCTATATCCGCAAAGCAGATAAGAAAGCTGACAAGCTGGATGTAGCCCGTGACGCCATCCCGAAAAAGCGTGTTGTCGTGAAAGAAACAGTCTATGACGAGGCCACCGGCAAGGCCAAGAGCGCCCTGCACTTTGAACAGCAGGACAAAGGGCCTCCCAAGTTAAAGCCCAATCCGGCAAGCCGGCCCGTTTCGGAGGCGCTGCTATTCGCCCACGGAAAAATCCACGAAGTTGAGCATGAAAACGTGGGGGTGGAGGGCGGCCATAAGGGAGAAGAACTTGCCGAGCGTCAGGCTGGCCGGGCCATCCGCAGCAGCATCCGGCACCACAAGCTGAAACCTTACCGGGACGCAGAAAAAGCCGAGCGTCAGGCCCTTGCCGCAAACGCGGAGTATTTTTACCAGAAGTCCTTGCGGGATAACCCGGAGATCGCGCAGGCGGCCACCAATCCCGTTTCCCGGTTCTGGCAAAAGCAGCAGATAAAGCGCCAGTAT
This sequence comes from Candidatus Limivicinus sp., assembly GCA_051866735.1. GTDB lineage: Bacteria > Bacillota > Clostridia > Oscillospirales > Oscillospiraceae > Limivicinus. The sequence continues at coordinate 3,637 of JBJDXP010000170.1, read as the reverse complement.
GCCAAAGCCGCCCGGACAGCGGGCCAGGCCGCAGGGACGGCGGCACAGGGCGCAGCTAAGACAGCCGCATCCTCCACCAGAGCGGCCAAGGCAGCCGCCGAGGAAAGCAAACAGGCTGTCTCTTTTGTGGCCCGTCACTGGAAAGGTTCGCTGGCCGTTCTGGTGCTGGGGCTTTTGCTGCTGATGGTTTTGACCGGCCTGCAATCCTGCACCGCCATGTTCGGCAGCGCCGGAAGCGGCATTGCGGCGTCCTCCTACTTTTCCGAGGACAGCGATATGCTGGCCGCCGAGGATGCCTATGCACAGATGGAAGCCGAGCTGCAAGCGTATCTGGACAACTACGAGGCCACCCATGACTATGACGAGTACCACTTTGACCTTGACAGCATCGAGCATGACCCCTATGTGCTGATCTCCATTCTGTCGGCACTCCATGACGGGCAGTTTACCATTGGAGAGGTGCGAAGCGATCTGCAAATGCTGTTCGACAAGCAATACATCCTGACGGAAAACGTTGTGAAAGAAGTGCGTTACCGCACGGAAACCCGGACAGGGACGCGGACGGTCACAGACCCGGACACCGGCGAAACCTCAACCGAGGAATACGAGTATGAAGTAGAAGTGCCGTATGACTATTACATCTGCACCGTGACGCTGGAAAATTTCAATCTGTCCCATGTGCCGGTCTACATCATGGACGAGGAAACGCTAAGTGCCTATTCCCTGTATATGTCCACGCTGGGCAACCGGCCCGATCTGTTTTCCGGCAGCCAGTACCCCCACGCCTCCACCCTGAAAGAACCGACCTATTATGACGTTCCCCCGGAGGCTTTGGAGGATGAACAGTTTGCCGCCATGCTGAAAGAAGCCGAAAAGTACATCGGCTATCCCTATGTGTGGGGCGGCAGCTCCCCCAGCACCAGTTTTGATTGCAGCGGCTTTATCTCATGGGTCATCAATCATTCCGGCTGGAACGTGGGACGGCTGGGAGCGCAGGGCCTATACAACATCTGCACCCCTGTTTCCAGTTCGCAGGCCAAACCCGGCGACCTTGTGTTTTTTGTTGGCACTTATGATACCCCCGGCGTGTCCCACGTCGGCCTGTATGTGGGCAATTCGGTGATGCTGCATTGCGGCGACCCCATTTCCTACACAAATCTCAATTCAAACTATTGGCAATCCCATTTTTACAGTTTCGGGCGTCTGCCCTGACGCCAGAAAGGAGTTTTGACTATGGCAAGTAAACTTGACCGCATCGAAAAGGACATCCAGAAAACCAAGTCCAAGATCGCGGAGTATCAGAAGCAGCTTCGGGAGCTGGAAGCGCAGAAAACCGAACAGGAGAATTTGCAGATCATCCAGCTTGTGCGCGGCATGAACATGAAGCCGGAGGAATTTGCCGCATTCCTGCGTTCCGGCGCAATGCAGGCCGCCCCTGCTGTCACAGCGTACCATGAACAGGAGGACAATGCCCATGAAGAATAAAACCAAACGAATTTCCCGGATTCTGACCGCAATTCTGGCCGTGATGCTCTGCGTCACGGTCTTTCCTGTTACCGCCTTTGCAGGCGGCACCGACCCGGCCCCGGAGCCTTTGCCGGAAGCTGCCGCCGAAGCAACGGGCGGCGTGGAGCCTGACACAGACAATCACTCCAAGACTGAAACCGCAGCCGCAGACAAAACGGAGGTCGATAAAACAAAGAGCTTGACCGGCAAGGAGGCCGCCGACCTGCTTTCCTCTCTGTTCGGCTCCAAGGTAAACATCACCGCTACGGACGATGGCATCCAGATCACCACCAGCGGCACGGAGGAAACCACACAGACCGGCACCGTGACTACAAACGGCGGAAAGCTGAATGTCCGTACCGGCGCGGGGCTTGATAAGACCGCGTTCGCCCAGCTCCCCAACGGAACGCAGGTGAAAGTGATCGGCACAGACGGCGATTGGGTGAAAATTCTTCTGCCGGAGCGCATCGGCTATGTCCATTCCGACTATCTGACCGTCAGCGACACCAAGAAAGAAAGCACCGCCGAGGGCAGCTTCTCCCTCTCCCTTGATGAAGAAGAACTTGCTACACTGCTGGGGCTGTTCACCGGCAGCCAAACCAGCGGCGGCAGCGCCGCCCTGACCCCAGACGGGAACCTGACGCTGATCGACGACATCGGCAGCACCACCCAAAGAGGTAAGCAGTTTATCACCGTGGAAACCAAGACCGGCAATGTCTTTTACCTGATTATTGACCGGGACGACGAGGGAAAAGAAACCGTCCATTTCTTAAATCAGGTGGATGAAGCCGACCTGCTGGCGCTGATGGAGGACGGCCAGAAAGGAAGCACCGCTTCTGTCTGCACCTGTACCACCAAATGTAAGGCCGGGGCCGTCAATACGAATTGCCCGGTTTGTAAAAATAACATGAGCGAGTGTACCGGGCCGGAGCCGCAGGAAACCCAGCCTCAGGAAACCGAGGCCCCGCAGGAGGAACCGAAAAACAGCGGTTCCGGCGCTGGCGGCCTGATCGTGTTCCTTGTGGTAGCAATGGCTGGCGGCGGCGCAGCCCTGTATTACTTCAAGTTCAAAAAGCCCAGGGCAGACACCAAGGGCAGCGACGATTTAGACGAATATGATTTTGGCGACGACGAGGATTTGGAGGACGAAGCGCCGGAAGTCGAAAATGAACAGGAGGACGAGGAATGAATTATCAGTTGGTAATTGCAGAAAAACCGAGTGTCGCCCGCAGTATCGCGGGCGTGATCGGGGCCACGGAGAAGCACGACGGGTATTTGCAGGGAAACGGCTATCTGGTGAGCTGGTGCATCGGGCATCTGGTGTCCTTTGCTGACGCTGGTCGGTATGACGAGCGTTTCAAGAAATGGCGCTATGAGGATTTGCCCATCCTCCCGGAAACGTGGCAGTACATCATCCCCAACGAGAAAAAGCAGCAGTTTGACATTCTGCGCTCCCTGATGGAGCGCCCCGACGTGATCGGCCTTGTGTGCGCCACTGATGCCGGGCGCGAGGGAGAACTCATTTTCCGTTTTGTCTATCAGATGGCAGGCTGTAAGAAGCCGTTCAAGCGCCTCTGGATTTCCAGCATGGAGGACAGCGCCATCCGGGACGGCTTTGCCCACCTGAAACCGGGAACGGACTATGACCCGCTGTATCAATCGGCCCTGTGCCGGGCCAAGGCGGATTGGCTGGTAGGCATCAACGCCACCCGGCTTTTCTCCGTGCTGTACCACAAGACCCTGACCGTGGGCCGTGTCCAGACCCCGACCCTGAATCTGCTGGTGGAGCGCGACGCCAAGATCACGAATTTCAAGAAAGAGAAATATCACATCGTCCATATCGGTGTAGATGGCGCGGACGCAGTAAGCAGGCGGATTTCTGATGCTGGCGAAGCAAACACCGTCAAGGCGGCCTGTGCCGGAGCGCAGGCCGTTTGTGCTTCCGTAACGCGGGAGAAAAAGACGGAGCAGCCGCCCAAGCTCTATGACCTGACCACCTTGCAGCGGGAGGCCAACCGGCTCTTTGGTTTTACCGCCAAACAAACCCTTGATTACGCACAAACACTGTACGAAAAGAAGCTGCTGACCTATCCGAGAACGGACAGCCAATATCTCACCGACGATATGCTGC
>JBJDXP010000169.1:0-33368 GCA_051866735.1 Candidatus Limivicinus sp. | reverse complement strand
CTCATCAGAGGGAGCCTTGGGCTGTAGACGTCACCCTCATCATTTCCTGTACTCAGGCCGAAAACAAATTCCGATTTCTCGAACAAATACAAGGGGCATTTCCAAACGGGACCGTATCCCTTTCGCCGCTTTGCGTCTATTCTCTTACGGCAAAAGGCGTGACCACTTTCGTCACGCCTTTTGCTTATTTTTCTGTCTTACGAGCAATCCGCTAACGCCTGCGTTTTTTGCTCGTTACAGCGCTCTGATGATTTTATCCGCCACGGCAAGGCACAGCGCTGCGCTGCGCTGGAGTTCGGCGTTAAATTCCTCCGCGCCGCCCTCGATGCCGTCGGACACTGTCTTAATGAGCAGGCAGGGCACGCCGCTGCGGTTGCAGGTGAGCACCACGCCCGCCGCCTCCATCTCGCAGATCTCCGCGCCGTACAGGGCGTGCAGCTCCCGCTTTCTGTCAGGGCTTCCCACAAACTTGTCCGCCGAGGCACAGATGACTTTTTTCAGCCGGGGCTCGATGGCCACCGCCTGGTCCGCCAGTGCCGCCGTGGCGGGAATGTACACCGTAGGATAGTCCAGATAGCGGGCCGTCTCCGCCCAGCCGGCCTCGGAGGTGTCAAAATCGTAATGGACCACGCTCTCCACAACGCAGGTGCGGGCCTTTGCCATCTCATCGGTCAGGCCGCCCACCACCCCGAAATTCAAAATCAGGTCCGCGTGAAAGACGCTGATGAGCAGCTGGGTGGCCGCGGCGGCGGCGATCTCCCCCGCCCCGGAGTTCACCGCGTAGATGGTGTAATCCGCCCCGGTGTAGGTATAGATGTCAAAGCCGGCCTCCCGGCGTTTTTCACTGGGCGCGCCGTAGCGGGACAGCACCGCATCCATCTCCACCGCCACGACCATACCGATGTTTTTCATGCCTTTTCTCCTTTATCCCGGAAGACCAGCAGCTTGCTGATCACATAGTTTAAAATAATGACCACGATCTGGGCCACGATCTTCACCGCCATGCTGTTAAAGCCCAGCCAGGTGATGAACACGAAAAGCAGCAGCTCCTCCACGCCCAGGGTCAGAAGCCTGCCGGCGTAGAAGGACAGCATCAGCTGAAGAAAACTTTTTTCCTGTCCCGTGGACTTAAACACCCAGGTCTTGTTGGTCAGAAAGGCAAACAGCACCGCCAGCACCCAGGAGATCAGGTTCGCCACCAGCTCGTTGAGGCCGAAGGGGCCGTTGAACAGCCAGAACACGAAAATGCTGATCAGGGTGGTCAGCCCGCCGAAGAACAGGTACAGCAGCGGCTCCTTGTATTTAACATAGAAGGGCCAAAGGGGCCGGAACAGCTTCAGCCCCATCAGCCTGTCGAAAATGTCTTTCTTTCCGTCCATTCCCTTAAATCACGCGCACCCGCAGCACATCGCTCATGGCGCGGATGCTGTCGGCCACGTCCTCACCGATTTTCTCGCCCAGGTCCACGATGGTATAGGCATATTCTCCCCGGGGTTTGTTGATCATATGCTCCACGTTGATGTTTCTCTCGCTGATGAAGTCCAAAATCCTGGTGATCATTCTGGGCACATTGCGGTGCAGCACGCAGAGGCGGCAGACGCCCATGCGGCTTAAGGACACGGAGGGCAGGTTCACGGAGTTTTTGATGTTGCCGTTGGCCAGATAGTCATAGAGCTGATTTGCGGCCATGACAGCGCAGCGGTCCTCGCTCTCCGGGGTGCAGGCACCCAGATGGGGCATGGCGATGACGTTGGGCGCTTTCAGGATGGTCTCATTGGGGAAGTCGGTGACGTAGCGGGCTACCTGGCCGGTGAGCAGCGCCTGGGTCATGTCCTCATCGTCTACCACCTCGGCCCGGGACTCATTGACGATGCGCACGCCCTTTTTCATCTTGGCAAAGGCCTGGGCGTTGAACATGTGGTGGGTCTTTTCCGTGTGGGGGACATTGATGCTGATATAATCCGCCTGCTCATAGATCTCGTCTACGGACTCAGCGTGGATGACCTCTCTGGACAGCTTCCAGGCGGCGTCCACGGACATAAAGGGGTCGTAGCCGTAGACCACCATGCCCAGCTCCAAAGCGATATTGGCCACCAGCGCGCCCACAGCGCCCAGGCCGATGACGCCCAGGGTCTTGCCCAGAAGCTCCGGCCCGGCAAAGTTGTTTTTGCCCTTTTCCACCAACTCGGGGATCTCCCCTCCCCTGTCGGCAATACTCCTCACCCAGCCGATGCTGCCCAGCACATCCCGGGAGGCCATGACCAGGGAACACAGCTCCAGCTCCTTCACCGCCTCCGCGTTGGCGCCGGGGCTGTTGAATACCACAATGCCCTTTTCCGCGCACTGCTCAATGGGGATGTTGTTATAGCCCGCGCCCGCTCTGGCGATGGCCAGAAGCTCCGGGTTAAATTCAAGGCCGTGCAGCTCCGCGCTGCGGATGAGCATGGCCTCCGGCCGCTCGGTCTCAGGCCCCACGGTGCAGCCCTTTTTGGTCAGCACTTCAATGCCCGAGGGGGAAATGTTGTTCATGGTCTTTATCTTAAACATGGTGCTTCGTCTCAAACTCCTTCATATATTCGATCAGCGCCGTCACGCCCTCCATGGGCATGGCGTTATACAGGGAGGCTCTCATGCCGCCGGCCACCTTGTGGCCCTTCAGGTTCAAAAGTCCTCTGGTAGCGGCCCCCTTGACAAATTCCGCGTCCAGCTCCGGATCGCCGGTGCGGAAGGTCACGTTCATATCGCTGCGGGAATCGGCTCTGGCGTGGGCCTTGAACAGGCGGCTCTCGTCCAGATAAGCGTACACTCTCCCGGCCCGCTCCCGCTTGATCTGCTCCATGCCAGCCACGCCCCCCTGGCTCTCCAGCCAGTCCAGCGTAAGCCCCAGCATGTAGATACACCAGCAGGGCGGCGTATTCGGCATAGAATCGGCCTTGATGAGGGTTTTATAGCTCATCACCGAGGGGGTGATGGGCATTTCCCGCCCGGCAAGACTTTTGTCCAGAATGACCACCGTCAGTCCCGCCGGGGCCATGTTCTTCTGGGCTCCGGCGTAGATCAGGCCGAATTTTCCCACATCCACCGGTCGGGACAGAATGTCGGAAGACATGTCGCAGACCAGGGGCGCTTTTGTCTCCGGTACATACTGCCACTCGGTGCCGTAGACCGTGTTGTTGGCGCAGTAGTAGAAATATTTGGCCTCATCGCTGAGCTTCAGTTCGCTCTGGGCAGGGATGCGGTCGTGGCCCGTATCGCTGCTGTCGCAGGCGATATTCACCCGGCCGTACTTTTCCGCCTCTTTGGCGGCCTTGCCGGAAAAATTGCCGGTGACGGCGTAGTCCGCCGTGCCCCCCTCCATCAGGTTCATGGGGATGGCGGCAAACTGCAGGGTGGCTCCGCCCTGCAAAAACAAGATCTCATGGCTGTCCGGCACGCTTAAGGCCGCTTTCAATTTTTCTTTGGTACTGTCGAAGATCTCCTGGAACAGGGAACTTCGGTGGCTCATCTCCATGACGGACATGCCGCATGAGCGGTAGTCCAGCAGCTCGTCGCGGGCCTTTTCCAACACGCTCAGCGGCATGACGGAGGGGCCAGCGGAGAAATTGAATACCTTTTCCCTTGACACAGGATCATCTCCTCAACATATACTTGCAGCGAATTACTGCGTTAAAATTATACCACTTTTGTGGTTTTTTCGTCAAATCACAAGACCTACAAGTCTGTCGCCCTCAACGGCGCTTATCCTGACATTTTTCACAGTTCCTCGGAGCTTTGTGCCCTCCACCTTCACCAGCACATAGGTGTCGCTGTGGCCGGTGCAAAAGCCGTTTTCCTCCGTCTCGAACAGTACGGGCAGGGTCTGACCCACGCTCTGCTCCAGAAAACGCAGGTGCATCCGCTCCGCGACAGCTTGCGCCTCATGGGCCCGGCGGGACTTGGTGGCATTGTCCCACTGCTCCGGCATTTTGTCCGCCGGGGTGCCCGGGCGGCGGGAATAGGGGAAGATGTGCATATCCGCAAAGCCGCATTTTTCAATGAAGGCCAGGGTGGCATGGTGGTCCTCCTCCGTCTCCCCGGGAAAGCCGGTGATCAGATCGGCGGTCAGGGCGCAGCCGGGGAAATACGCCCGCAACAGCTCTACTGCCTGATAAAAGCGGGCCGTATCGTACTTGCGGTTCATGTTTTTCAGAGTGCGGTCACAGCCGGACTGGAGGGACAGGTGGAAATGGCGGCAGAGCTTGCCGGTCTCCGCCAGGCGGCGGCAGAAGTCCTCCGTAATCACCGTGGGCTCCAGAGAGCCCAGGCGGATGCGCATATCCGGCGCGGCCTGGGCCACGGCACAGATCACATCCGCAAGGCCCGGCTTTTCCGGCAGATCCCGGCCGTAGGAGGCCACCTCGATGCCGGTGAGTACGATCTCCTTATATCCCTCGGCGTCCAGCCGGGCGGTCTCCTCCACGGCGTCGGCGATAGGCAGGCTGCGAAGCCGCCCCCGGGTATAGGGGATGATGCAGTAGCTGCAGAAGTTCACGCAGCCGTCCTGGATCTTCAGCATGGCCCGGGTCCGTCCGCTGACGGCTCCGGCAGGCAGCTTCTCAAACATGCGCCGCTCAAAGGGCGCGTCGATCTCCCGGCAGCTCTCACCCTGGCTGACGGCCTTTTCCACGGCCTCCACCAGCCTGGTCCGGTCCGCCGCGCCGAAGATCACCCTGGCGCCCAGCTCCTCCGCCTCGTCCGGGTCCAGCTGGGAATAGCAGCCGCAGACGGCGATCACCGCCCCCGGGTTTTCCTCCCGCAGGCGGCGGATGGTCTGGCGGGACTTGCGCCCGCTTTCGGCGGTGACGGCGCAGGTGTTCACGATCACCGCGTCGGCCGTCTCCCCTTCTTTCGCCGGTTCATGGCCGTGGCTTTGCAAAAGGGTTTCCATGGCCTGGGTCTCATACTGGTTGACCTTGCAGCCAAGAGTGGATATAATATACTTCATACTGATCTCCTGATTTGATTGAAACGGAAGTTGAAAACAATGGAACACTATCTTGATAACGCCGCCACCACAAAGGTCTGTGATGAGGCGGCGCAGGCGGCCCTTGCCGCCATGACGGAAAATTACGGCAACCCCAGCTCCACCCATACCAAGGGCAGGGAGGCAAACCGTCTGCTGGAATCGGCCCGGAAGCAGGTCTCCGCCGCCCTGGGCTGTACACCGGGGGAGCTGATTTTTACCTCCTGCGGCTCCGAGAGCGACAACTGGGCCATCATAAACGGCGCGGAAGCCATGAAGCGCCGGGGAAAGCACATCATCAGCTCCGCCGTGGAGCACGACGCGGTGCGCCGCTCCCAGGACGAGCTGGAGAGCCGGGGCTTTGAAGTGACCCGCCTGGCCCCCGACGAAAAGGGCGGGATCAGCCTGGACTCCGTGGTCTCCGCCCTCCGTGATGATACTATACTCGTTTCTTTGATGCTGGTCAACAACGAAACCGGCGCAGTGACGGATATTTCTTCGATCGCAAAGACTGTAAAAAAAGCCTGTCCCGCCGCGCTGGTACATACAGACGCGGTGCAGGGCTTTATGAAAGTCCCCTTTTCCGCCAAAAGCCTGGGCGCGGACATGGTCAGTATCAGCGGTCACAAAATCCACGCCCCCAAGGGCGTGGGCGCGCTGTACGTCAAAAACGGCCTGAAGCTGAAGCCCTTTATCCTGGGCGGCAGCCAGGAAAACGGCCGCCGGGCCGGCACCGAGGCCATGCCCCAGATCGCCGCCTTCGGCGCGGCCTGCGAAGTTGCCCGTGCCGGCATGGCGGAGAACATCGCCCGGATGGAAGCCCTGCGGGCGCGGGCGGTGGAGCGGCTTTCCCGGGAAATCCCGGAGCTGGTGCTCATCGGCGGCGGCGCTCCCCACATCCTCAGCATATCCCTGCCCGGCTGGCGCAGTGAGGTGCTGATGAACTATCTGGAGGCCAAAGAGATCTACGTCTCCCGCAGCTCCGCCTGCAAAAAGGGCGGCAGGAGCCATGTGCTGGAGGCCATGGGCCTGTCCTCCCGGGTGATTGACGGGGCGATCCGGATCGGTCTCTCCCGCTTTTCCACGGAGGAGGACATCGACGCGCTGTGCGCCGCGCTGAAGGAAGCCCACGATACCCTGGCCCACAGATGAACAAGAAACGCTGTCATTCTGAGCGAAGCGAAGAATCCCGTATTTAGAAGCCTGTCCTTCTATTTACGGGATTCTTCGTCGTTTCACTCCTCAGAATGACAATATATTGTTATGCCGTGTTTATTTTGCCTCTTCCGCTTCCTCGTCCTTCAGCTTTTTCACCGCCTGGCGGCTTATAGGGTCGATGTGGTCCAGCTCGTGATATTCCTCCACATCGCAGGGCAAATCGTCGCTTTTCAGCTTGCGGACGATCAGGTTGTTGATGGCGGTATAGATCACCACGAACACCGGCACGCCCAGCAGCATACCCCAGAAGCCAAAGAGCCCCGCGCCCAGAATGATGGCAAACATGACCCAGAAGCCGTTGATGCCGATGGAGCTGCCCAGGATCTTAGGCCCGATGATATTGCCGTCCACCTGCTGCAAAACGATGATCAGGATAATGAAGATCAGGCACTTCATGGGGCTTACCATCAGGATAATGATGGCGCTGGGCACCGCGCCGATGAAGGGGCCAAAGAAGGGGATAATGTTGGTAACGCCCACGATCACGCTGACCAGCAGCGCATAGGGCATATTCAGTATTGCGCAGACAATATAGCAGATCAGGCCCACGATGGCCGAATCCAGCAGCTTGCCGTTGATAAAGCCCATGAAAGTCTTGTCGATGAAGGCGATGCTCTCTCTGATCTTCTCCGCGGTGCTGATGGAAAAGATGCTGTACAGCGTTCTCCGGGCGCTGGCGCTGAAGCCCTCGAAATTGCCCAGAATATAGATGGAAACGATGATGCCGATAATCAGGTTGTATATGCCTTTCAGCGCGTAATACACGCCGGCGGTCAGGTTGGAGAGCAGGCTGCCCAGCTCCGGCAGCACCGTATCCTGCAGCCACTTCATCAGGTTGGTGTTGGCGTTGTTGATCATGTCCAGCGCGTAGCGCTCAATCTCCGGGTAATCCGCCAGCAGCTTTTCCACCCATTTGGCCAGGTTGCCCAGATAGGTGGGGCTGTTTTTCACGATGGTGTCAATACTGCTGTATAACTGGGGCAGGATCAGGTAGACCAAAGCCGCAATGACCGCCAGAAAAATCACAATGGCCATGAACACCGACAGGCCCCTGGCCAGCCTTTTCCCCGTGTGCTTTTTGCTCTTTTTGAATATCCGCTGGGAAAGGGGCAGGAAAATGTTCTTTTCCATGGACCGCATAAGGGGCATCAGCAGATAGGAGATCACCAGGCCCCAGATAAAGGGGCTGAGGATCCTTACAACGCCCCCGATCCACTTGCCGATGTCCGGCAGATAGCGCAGGGCCATATAGAAAAATATGGAGGCGGCAATCACGCAGAAGGCCGTTATGCCCCAATAAAGATATTGTTTATCCCACTTAAACGGTCGTCTCATCACCGCACCCCTTTCTCTTCTTACTTATTTTACTATTCCTTATCCCCATGCGTCAACACCGAAAATGTTAAGATTTAATTTAAAATTTGTTCATATTATGTAAACTATTTTGTTGTTTTACCCGGCCTTATTCACTTTCTCGGGTGTTGAAAACCCTGTTGAAAATGTTAAAAAGTCTTGTTTTTCCCAACAGTCTGCAAATTGATCCCCGGTGCTCATTCATTTTATCTTTGTCGAAATATGCATAATTGTGTAAACCATGGCATAAGGTCTGTTTTGCCCTCATAAGTTCCTGTAAGTAGATTTGGGGGAGGCAAGCATGAACCGCATATTATCATTTCTCATGGCCGTGGCCTGTCTGTTGCCCACCGGGGCAATGGCCTCCGTGCCGCTGCGGGACGGGGATATTGACATCACCGCACCCTCGGCCATACTGATGGAAAAGGAAACGGGCGAAGTGCTGTATGAAAAGGACGCCCACAGCCGGGGCTTCCCGGCCAGCGTCACCAAGGTGATGACCATGCTGCTGATCGTGGAGGATCTGGAGGCGGGGAAAATCCATCTGGAGGACACCGTCACCGCCAGCGCCAGGGCCGCCTCCTTCGGCGGAAGCTGCGTGTATCTGGAGGAGGGGGAACAGATGAGCGTCAGCGACATGCTCAAATGCATTGCCGTGGTATCCGCCAACGACTGTGCCGTGGCTATGGCGGAGCATCTGTCCGGCACGGAGCAGGTCTTTGTGGAGCGGATGAACAAGCGGGCCGAAGAGCTGGGACTGGAAAACACCCACTTTACCAACTGTACCGGGCTGTTTGACGACGGAGATCACTACACCACCGCCTATGACGTGGCGGTAATGTCCCGGGAACTGGTCAAGCACGACATCATCAAGGAATACACCACCATTTGGATGGACAGCATCCGAAACGGCGAATTTGAGCTGAGCAACACCAACAAGCTGGTCTACTGGTATCCGGGCTGCACCGGGCTGAAAACCGGCTACACCAGCACCGCCATGTACTGTCTGTCCGCCACAGCGGAGCGGGACGGGGTGGAGTATATCGCCGTCATCATGCACGCCGGGAGCATCAACGACCGGAACAACGACGCCAAGGCACTTTTGAACTACGCTTTCGCCAATTACACCCTCTGCTCTCTGCGCTCCGGGGAGGCGCTGCCCCGGGTGCCGGTGGAGCTGGGCCGGGAGGAGTATGTGGATGTGGACTACGCGGGGGAGGAATACGCCCTGGTGCCCAAGGGCGGCGGGGAGACAGCGTACGATGTTAAGCTGCTGGAAAAGGTGCACGCCCCGGTGGTGGCCGGAGACCGTCTGGGCACCCTCACCGTGAGCATCAACGGGGAAACCGTGGCCCAGATCCCCCTCTGTGCCGCCAGCGATGTGCCCAGGATCGGCTTTTTCGGCATACTTTCCAAGCTTGCGGGCAGTTTGATCGGTGTTTAATACTTGAAATCCCTACAAAAAGCGGTATAATATTCCTGTAAATATGTTTTTTACAGGAGGCATTATGGTTAAAGTTGATTTGTCCGGCGCCGCCGGCTTTTTCACGGCGTCCGGCCCCGATTACGCGCTTGCGGAAAAAGCGCACAAGACTCTTGCCGAAAAGTCCGGCCTGGGAGCCGATTTCACCGGCTGGATGGAGCTGCCCCTCCGCATCAAAGAGGGCGAGCTTGACGCCATCGTGAAGGCCGCGGAGAAGATCCGCAGCCGTTCCAAGGCGCTGGTGGTCATCGGCATCGGCGGCTCCTATCTGGGTGCAAGAGGCGCCATTGAGCTGCTCAAGCCCCTGCCCGGCAAAGACGACCCCAGAGTATTTTTCGCCGGCAACGGCCTGTCTCCCGATTATCTCAGCGACATTCTGGAGCAGCTGGGCGATCAGGATTTCGATGTGAACGTCATCTCCAAGTCCGGCACCACTCTGGAGCCTGCGGTCTCCTTCCGCATCTTCCGTGAGCTGCTGGAAAAGAAGTACGGCGATCAGGCTGACGAGCACATCTTCGCCACCACTGACGCCCACCGCGGCGTGCTCAAGTCCCTGGCCGACGCCAAGGGCTGGCCCTGCTTTGTGGTGCCTGACGACGTGGGCGGCCGCTTCAGCGTGCTGTCCGCCGTGGGCCTGCTGCCCATGGCCGTGGCCGGTATCGACGTGGTCCGCGTCATTAACGCCGCCGTTGAAGAGCTGAAGGCCCTGGATCAGCGCTCCCCCGAAAACCCCGCCTGGCAGTATGCCGCCGCAAGACAGCATCTGTACAACAACGGCAAGCTGATTGAGATCCTGGCCTGCTACGAGCCCAGCTTCCGTTTCATGGCCGAATGGTGGAAGCAGCTCTACGGTGAGAGCGAGGGCAAGGACGGCATCGGCATCTACCCCGCCTCCGTGGAATTTACCGCCGACCTGCACTCCATGGGCCAGTTCATCCAGGCCGGTCCCCGTATTCTGATGGAGTCCGTGGTCCGTTTCAGTCAGGCCAGAAACCGCTTCCCCGTCCCCTTTGAAGAGGCCAATTCCGACGGGCTGAACTACATCGCCGGTCTGGACCTGGCGGAGGTCAACCGCATCGCCGCCGACGCGGTGAAGGACGCCCACATCTCCGGCGGTGTGCCCAACATCGTCATCGAGGTGCCCCAGCGCAATGAGGAGGGCTTTGCCGCTCTGGTCTGCTTCTTCGAGGTGGCCTGCGCTATCTCCGGCTACATGTCAGGCGTCAACCCCTTCGACCAGCCCGGCGTGGAGGCCTACAAGAAAAACATGTTCCGTATGCTGGGCAAACCCGGCGCGGTCTGAGCCCGCAACAAATAAAACAGCCCCATCGGCGAGCGCATGCTCACCGATGGGGTTTCTTTTCGCGGCTTATTTTCCGAAGTGGGCCGCCACATCCTCCAGGTATTTTCGGATGGGCAGGTGCTGGGGGCAGATATGCTCGCACTGGCCGCACTTGATGCAGTCCCCGGCCAGGCCAAACTTGCCCTCGTAATTGTCGTAATAGCCGCCCTGGGAGGTCCACTCCTTCTCCCGGCTCTCCTGCATATCCAGGTTGTAGAGGGAGAAGTATTTGGGGATGGCGATGTTCATGGGGCAGCCATCGGTACAGTAGGAACAGCCGGTGCAGGGGATGGCGATGCTGCGGTTGATGATGTCCACTGTCTGCCGGATGATGGTCTGTTCCTCCTCATTCAGGGGCTTGAAGTCCTGCATGGTGGCGGTGTTGTCGTCCATCTGCTCCATGCTGCTCATGCCGCTGAGCACCATGAACACATTGTCCAGGCTGGCCGCAAAGCGGATGGCCCAGGAGGGGATGGACCGGTCTGGGGCGTAAGCCTTGAACAGCTTTTCCGCCTCCTCCGGGAGCCTGGCCAGGGTACCGCCCTTCACCGGCTCCATGACGATGACCTTTTTGCCGTGCTTTTTCGCCGTCTCATAGCACTTGCGGGACTGGACACCCTGGCTGTCCCAGTCCAGATAGTTCAGCTGGAGCTGCACAAACTCCATCTCCGGGTGCGCAGTCAGCACCTTGTCCAGAAATTCGGCGGTGTCGTGGAAGGAAAAGCCCATGTGCCTGACCAGGCCCTGCTCCTTCTTCTCCCGCAGCCAGTTGTAGCAGTCGTACTGCTCATACACCTGGTTGTGCAGGGGCCCCACGTCGTGGATCAGATAGTAATCAAAATAGTCAACGCCGGTTTTTTCCATCTGGGCCTTGAATATTTTGTCCCTGTCCTCGAAAGAATGGATATAGTCCGCATGGAGCTTGGTGGTCAGGGTGTAGCTGTCTCTGGGGTATCGGTCCGTAAGGGCGGGCTTTACCGCGCTCTCGCTCTGATAGCCGCAGTACATCCAGGCCGTGTCAAAATAGGTGAAACCCCGGTCGATAAACATATCCACCATCTTCTTGAGCTGATCAATATCAATGCTCGCTTCGTCGTTTGGGTCCAATCTGGGCAGACGCATCAGGCCGAAGCCAAGTTTTTTCGCCATGTTCGTTTACCTCCAGCTTTTTCTTTCTCCTATTATATTGCCGCCGCCGGGGCCTGTCAAACCCATTCTGTTATTAATTTGCGTTTTGTCCTCTGCCGTGGTAAACTCGGCGCATACAAGGAAAGGCAATTCTCCGTTCACCATGAAAAAAGCGTTTGAGAAAACACCTGAATTTCTGATCTCCACCGCCGGTCTGCTTACGCTGAGCGGGCTGTATCTTTACTGGTGCGTCAGCACCAGCGCGCCGGTATACGGGCGCATCTCGGCCTTTGCCTGCGCCGCCCTGTTTGCCGGGGTGTGCCTGCGCTTTGTCCCCAGGTGGATGGATTCCTGGTGCAAAGGCCCTTCCTCCCTGTCCGAAACCGGCGATGAGCCGCCCCATATAGGGCTGAAGATTTTTCTAAGACTTCTGGGCTATGTGCTTTTCATCCTCCTGCTGACCTATCTGATCCGCGTCTCAGCCGGTTACGGCGGCAGCTTCAGGAATTATCTCTCCTTCTGGACCTGTGCCGACAGCGCCCACTATCTGGACATCGCCAGGGACGGCTATCTCTCTGAGGGCAGCATCGACCGGCTGGTGCAGTTAGTGTTCCTGCCGGGCTATCCCCTGGCCGTCCGGCTGATGCAGGTCTTTTTGGGGGATTATCTCTATGCGGGCCTTCTGGTCTCCGCCCTGTCCTTTGCCGGGGCGGGCTGGGTCATTTACCGGCTGGCCCGTCTGGATATGGACCACAACGGCGCTCTGCGGACGATAAAATATTTATGTCTGATGCCCGGGGCCTTTTTCTTCGCCGCCCCCATGAGCGAGAGCCTTTTTCTTTTGCTCTGCGCTCTCTGTGTGTATTGCGCCAGAAAAAGGCGCTGGCTCGCCGGCTGTCTTTTCGGGGCGTTGGCCGCCTTCACCCGCTCTCTGGGGCTGATGCTGTTCGTGCCGCTGTTTTTTGAGCTGGTGTCCTCTCTGGGGAAAGAGGGACAACGGCACTCTCTGCGGCGCTTTGCGGCGTTGCTTTTGATCCCGCTGGGCTTTGGGGCCTACTGCGCGGTGAATTATTTCGTCTCCGGCGACCCCTTCAGGTTCATGGAATACCAGCGTGAACACTGGGGACAGCAGATGGGTCTTTTCTTCAACACCGCCTCCTATCAGCTTCAGCAGGCCGTGGGCTGCGCCAGAAACGACCTGCCCATGCTGCTGGGCCTGTGGCTGCCCAATCTGCTCTGTATTTTCGGAAGCCTTGCCGCCATGCTCTTTGGGGCAAAGTGGCTGCGCCCCTCCTATACCGCCTGGTTCATCGCCTATTTCGTAGTAGCCATCGGGGCCACATGGCTTTTGAGCGCCCCCAGATACCTGGCGGCGTTGATCCCCCTGCCCATGGCCCTGTCCTCTCTCAGCAAACGGGCCTGGGCGGACAATGTGCTGACGGTTCTGCTCTCGCTTTTTTCCCTGTTTTATCTTGTGGCCTTTGCCCTGCGCTGGCCGGTATACTGAAACACACGCTGTCATCCTTTGCTCAGGATGACAGCAATTTTTTGCTCCGACAGGTGGGCGGGGGCAAGCCCCGCCCCTACGGCTCGACCGAAACAGCGCTGCAATGGCTCCCCTTGTCAGGGGAGCTTAAGTGAGGCTCGAAATCTTCGATTTCGCTAAGCCGAACTTACGCCTGTGGTGGTCACGGCAAAGCCGTGACTGAGGGGTAGTTAAAGGCCGCAGTAATCGTGAGCTGGTTCGGAATGACACTTTTATTTTAAAAGCTCGGTCAGGCGGCTCAGGGTCTTGGAGGCCTCTATTGCGGCCTCGCTCACTTTGATGCAGTCGTCCCCCACCGCCACATAGTGCTCCACCGGGATTTTGAGCTCCATGGTCCGCTCAATCTCGTGTTTCATGTAGTGCAGCTGCACGCAGTGGGGTGAGCGGTCCACCGAGGCGAACACCAGCCTGTTTATCTGCCCCGTGCCCAGCATGGCGGCGATTTTGGTGATGGCCATGTTGATATGGGTCTGCTCCAGACACAGGGTATACACCCTGTCCATCCCCTCAGCCAGCCGGGCAAAGGCCCTGGGGTGGGTGCTCTCCAGACAGCTTCCCGCAATAAGTACCGCTCCGGCAGCGTCATAGATGTTGCTGCTCATCAGCTCTTTCATCTGCTTTTCCCTCCATTTATATGATCCGTTGGATAAAATACAGCGCCAGCATGTGCAGGGGATAGAAGATATACCAGAAAAAGCGCAGGCCCTTTCCGCCCCGGCCCATTTCCCCGTTATACAGCCAGATCAGAGGCAGGGCCAGCAGGGCAAAACCCTGTATGGGAAAATCACAGGCCAGGCCGAACAGGCTTATGGGGATGGTCTGCCCTTTGAAGGCAAAGATGTTCAGCACCGCCATGGCCGCCAGCTGGAACAGCCGGTGGTCACGGAAAACGAAAAAGCACAACACCGTCATCACGCCCATGAGCCCATAATCCGGGAAAAGCACCACGCCCCCGGCCAGAATCAGCAGCAGAGCCAGACAGCGCAGGCTCTTCTTTTTTATGCCCTCTTCCCGGCGGAGCCTGTCCGCCTGCCGTATGGCCAGCAGGCCCAGCAGCAGGGTGAACATCACATTCTGGTGAAAGGGGAAGATGACAGAACCGGCGTAAAACAGATTGAAGGGGATCTCCGACAGCAGCGCAAAAACCAGCAGTCTCCGTCTATAGCGCCGGTAATCCGAGGTATGCCGGTAGCCCTCGCAGAGCTGAAAGGCAAAAATGGGAAAGGCCAGCCGTCCCAGGCAGGTCAACCACAAATTTCCCGGCACCACCGTGGCCCACAAATGGTCCAGGACCATAAACAGAATGGCAAGCAGGCGAAGGGCCGTTGAGTCCAGACCGAAACGTGTTTTTTTCATACATTCGCCTCCGGCAGCGCAAAAATTGTATTTTTATTTTATCATAGGCCAGTCCTTTTCACAAGGCTGCGCATTTTACCATTCTTTACAGAATCTTAACAGCAAAAAAGTTTATAATCAGTTCAAATATTTTTAATTTATTCTTTTGCAAACGGAGTTAAGATATGCTGAATTATTATCAGCGCAGGCAGGAAGGATTGGATATGCAGTTATACCGCGCAGGAATTGATATCGGCTCTACCACCGTCAAGCTGGTACTGCTGGATGAAAAAGGCGAGATCGTCTTTGGAAAATACATACGCCACAGGGCCCACACCCGGGAAGCGCTGGGAGAGCTGCTTCAGGAAGCGCTGAAGCAGACCGGCGAGTGCGAATTGAAGGTGAAGATCACCGGCTCCGGCTCCATCAATCTGGGCAAGGCGCTGGGGATCGACTTTGTGCAGGAGGTGGTGGCGGTAGCCTCCGCCCTGCAGTTTACCGCGCCCCAGACCGATGTGGCCATCGAGCTGGGCGGCGAAGACGCCAAGATCATCTACTTCAAGGGCGGTCTGGAGGAGCGCATGAACGGCGTCTGCGCCGGCGGCACCGGCTCTTTTATTGACCAGATGGCGGCCCTTCTGCAGACCGACGCCACGGGGCTCAACGAGGAGGCCGCAAATTACAAGGAGATCTACCCCATCGCGGCCCGCTGCGGCGTGTTTGCCAAGACGGACATCCAGCCGCTCATTAACGAAGGGGCCACCAAGGCGGACCTGGCCGCCTCCATCTTCCAGGCGGTGGTGAACCAGACCATCTCCGGCCTGGCCTGCGGCAAGCCCATCAGAGGCTGCGTGGCCTTCCTGGGCGGCCCGCTCCATTTTCTGCCGGAGCTGAAAAAGGCCTTTATCCGCACCCTGAAGCTGACGCCGGACATGGTGGTGGACCCGGAAAACTCCCATCTTTTCGCCGCCATGGGCGCGGCCCTTGAAGCGGATGACGCGGAGGCCGTCTCCCTTACCGCCCTGATCCAAAAGCTTGAGAGCGGCATCGTCATGGCCTTTGAGCTGAACCGGGTCCAGCCCCTCTTCACCTCCCAGGAGGAGTACGACGCTTTTGTGGCCCGCCACGCCCGGGCCGTGGTCCCCAAGGCGGAGCTGGAGCGCTATTCCGGCGACTGCTTTTTGGGCATCGATGCCGGCTCCACCACCACAAAGCTGGCGCTGATCGGCAGCGAGGGGCAGCTTTTATATTCCTTCTACGCCAACAACCAGGGCAGCCCCATCAAAACCGCCATGCGGGCCGTGGAGGACCTGAAACAGCACCTCCCCGACTCTGCCCACATCGTCAGAGGCTGCTCCACAGGCTACGGCGAGGCCCTGCTGAAATCCGCCTTCGGCCTGGACGAGGGCGAGGTGGAGACCATCGCCCACTGCACCGCCGCCGCCTTCTTTGACCCCCAGGTGGACTGCGTGCTGGATATCGGCGGCCAGGACATGAAGTGCATCAAGCTGAAAAACCACAACGTGGACACCATCATGCTCAACGAGGCCTGCTCCTCCGGCTGCGGCTCCTTCCTTGAAAATTTCGCCAACTCCCTGGGGCTTACGGCGGAGCAGTTCGCCCAGGAGGCCCTGTTTGCGGAAAACCCCGTGGATCTGGGCACCCGCTGCACGGTGTTTATGAACTCCAACGTGAAGCAGGCCCAGAAGGAGGGCGCTTCCGTACAGGATATCTCCGCGGGCCTTGCCTATTCCGTCATCAAAAACGCCCTTTACAAGGTCATCAAGCTCACCGACCCCGCTTCTCTGGGCCGCCATATCGTGGTACAGGGCGGCACCTTCTATAACCGGGCCGTGCTCCGGGCCTTAGAGCGCATCGCAGGCGTGGAAGTCACCTGCCCGGACATCTCCGGCATCATGGGCGCTTTCGGCGCGGCCCTGATCGCCCGGGAGCGCTACCACGGGCAGGAGAGCACCATGCTCTCCCTGGATGAGATGCTTGCTCTCACCTACACCAGCTCCACCGGCCGCTGCGGCGGCTGCTCCAACCACTGCATGCTGACGGTGAACAAATTCCCCGGCGGCCGGCGGCATATCACCGGCAACCGCTGCGAAAAGGGTCTGGGCGGCAGCGCTTCCCAGGACAAGGGGCCGAATGTGATCGCCTATAAGCTGAAACGGCTCTTCGACTATGCGCCGCTGCCCGAAAATGAAGCCCCCCGGGGCGTGATCGGCATCCCCAGAGTGCTGAATATTTACGAAAATTTCCCCTTCTGGGCCACCTTCTTCAAAGAACTGGGCTTTTCCGTGGTGCTCTCCCCCCTGTCGGACCGGAAAATGTACGCCCGGGGCATGGAGTCCATCCCCTCCGAGTCTGAGTGCTACCCCGCCAAGCTCTCCCACGGCCATGTGCAGTGGCTCATCGACAACGGGGTCAAGACCATTTTCCACCCCTGTGTTTTCTATGAACACCAGGAGACGCCGGGGGCCCAGAACCACTATAACTGCCCCATCGTGGTGTCCTACCCGGAGAACCTGAAAAACAACGTGGAGGAAGTCTCCAGCGGCCAGGTGCACTACATCCGCCCCTTTATCGCCTTCACCAGCGAAAAGACCGCCGCGGACCGGCTGGTCCGTATGTGTCAGGAGGAGTGGGGCATCCCGGAAAAGGAGGTCCGCGCCGCTGTACATACCGCCGTGCAGGAGCAGATCCGCGCCAAAGAGGACATCCGGGCCGAGGGCGCAAGGGTGCTGCAGTGGGTCAAGGACAACCACCGGCAGGGCATCGTCCTTGCTGGCCGTCCCTACCACATCGACCCGGAGATTAACCACGGCATCCCCGAGCTCATCGCCTCCTATGGTCTTGCAGTGCTCAGTGAGGACAGTCTGCCCCTGGACTTCACGCCGGAGCGGCCCCTGCGGGCAAATGACCAGTGGGTCTACCATTCCCGGCTCTATTCCGCCGCCCAGTTCGTGGGATTGCACCCGGAGCTGGAGCTGATCCAGCTCAACTCCTTCGGCTGCGGCCTGGACGCTGTCACCACCGACCAGGTCTCCGATATTTTAGAGCGCTGCGGCAAGATCTATACCTGCCTGAAAATCGACGAGGTGAACAATCTGGGCGCGGTGCGCATCCGCATTAGGAGCCTGCTTGCCGCCATGCGGCAGCGGGAGGAGCGGAGCAGCCTCTCCTCCGCCGGGGACGTGGCCTACCACCGCACCGAGTTTACCAAAGAGATGTTCCGTCAGGGCTACACCATTCTGGCCCCCCAGATGAGTCCCATTCATTTTGACCTGCTCTCCCCTGTTTTCCGCAAATACGGCTACAATTTAGTGGTGCTGGACAACGACAACCGGGCCGCCATCGACACGGGGCTGAAATATGTGAACAACGACGCCTGCTTCCCCTCCATCACCGTGGTGGGGCAGGTGATGGACGCGGTGCTCTCCGGCAAGTACGACACGGACCATCTGGCCATCATCATGACCCAGACTGGCGGCTGCTGCCGGGCCAGCAACTATGTGGGCTTTATCCGCAGGGCTCTGGACAAGGCGGGATTGTCCCACATCCCCGTCATCTCTCTCAACGCCAACGGCATGGAGAAAAACCCCGGCTTCAAGCTGAGCCTGCCTCTTGTCATGGCCGCGGGGAAAGCGGTGGTCTACGGGGACCTGTTCATGCGCTGCCTGTACCGGGTGCGCCCCTACGAGCTGGTGCCCGGCTCCGCCAACGAACTGCATCAGAAGCTGCTGTCCATGTGCATCGACTCTCTGGTGAATCAGCGCAGTATGCACAGCTACGCCGAGCTCTGCCGCACCATTGTGGATGAGTTTGACGCGCTGCCCATCCACGAGGATATGCGCAAGCCCAGAGTGGGTGTTGTGGGCGAAATTCTGGTCAAATACATGCCCCTGGCCAACAACCACCTGGTGGACCTGCTGGAGCGGGAGGGCGCGGAGGCTGTGGTGCCGGAGCTGATGGACTTCATGTGCTACTGCCTGTATAATTCCGGCTACAAGCACGAATTTCTGGGCGGGACCTGGGTCTCGGCCCAGGTGTCGAAAATCGCCGTGGGCGCCATCCAGCGGCTGAGAAAGCCCGCTCTGGATGCGTTGAAGGCCAGCCGCCGCTTTGAAGCACCCATCCACATCCGCAAGGTGGCGGAGCTGGCCAAACCCTTCCTGTCCATCGGCAACCAGTACGGCGAGGGCTGGTTCCTCACCGGCGAGATGGCAGAGCTGCTCACCCACGGCACCCCCAACATTGTGTGCATCCAGCCTTTTGCCTGCCTGCCCAACCATGTGGTGGGCAAGGGCGTGATCAAAACCCTGAAAAGCGCCTATCCCCAGGCCAACATCGTGGCCGTGGACTACGACCCCGGCGCCAGCGAGGTCAATCAGCTCAACCGCATCAAGCTGATGCTCTCCGCCGCCAAGAAGGCCATGGAGCCGGAGAAAGCCAGATCCGCCGCGCCTGCGGCGATCTGACCGCGCAAAAACACCGCGGAAACCTTTTCAACATGGTTTCCGCGGTGTTTTTGCCGGTCAGTTTTATCTCTCGATATTCCTTTCGTTGTAATCCGCGTCGATCTTCTCTTTCCAGTCTTCCGACAGGGGCGCGGCGCAGCTGCGGACCTGGCAGACCGCATCGCTGACGGCCTCGTAGATCAGGCCGGTGCCCATATGGTCCGCGTGGTAATTGGCGGCCCGGTCTGCGCCGATGCCAAAGCGGGCAGCCTCCCGGGCTGCATCGATATTGGCGCCCAGGAACAGAAACTCCCAGCCGTATTTTTCCTTCTCGTGATGGATCATGGATCTGACCATGTCATAGGTGTAGCGGCGGCTGGCGTTTTCCATGCCGTCGGTGGTGATGACAAACAGGGTCTTCTCCGGCCGGTCCTCCTCCCGGGCGTACTTGTGGACGTTGCCGATGTGGTGAATGGCCCCGCCCACCGCGTCCAGCAGAGCGGTGCAGCCGCGGACAAAATATTCCTTCTCCGTCAGTGCAGGGACTCTGTCCAGCGGAACCCGGTCGTGGATGACCTGGGCGTCGTTGTCAAACAGGACGGTGGAAACCAGCGCCTCTCCGGCTTCCTTCTTCTGCTTTTCGAGCATGGCGTTAAAGCCGCCGATGGTGTCTGCCTCCAGGCCCATCATGGAGCCGCTGCGGTCAAGGATAAATACCAGCTCAGTCAGATTCTTCTTCATAAAAAATACCTCCTGTAATGTGGTTTTCTTGTTTACGTCCACATTATAGGAGGTTTTTTGCTATGTATGGTCAACTGTCAGGTGACATTTTTTATTTCACGAGGTCGCGCCCAACAGGCTCTGGTCAAACTCAAACAGGGCCGCGTTGATGTCAAAAAGATTGTAATTTTTCTCCCGGATGAAGTACATGATGATCACATCGAATTTGCTGCTGTTGGTCAGGGCATAGCCCGCCCGGCCGATCAGGTCCCGGGTCTGCTCCAGATCCAGCTCCAGGGCCAGGGCCAGGGCGATGGCGGTGGTTTTGGTGGGCTTATATTCCGGGTTGTTGCGGATCTTGGAAAAGTGCTGCCGGGAGAGGTTGGCTTTGGTGTATATCTCAGAATCCTTTTTCCCGGTCCGGTCAATGAGCTTCAGCAAAGTCTCGGAAAAGCCCGCGTCGGTTTCCGCCAGCAGCTGGGCCAGGCTGGGCTTTGCCTTGCGGAGAGAAAAGCCCCTGTTTTCCGGTTTTGCCGTTCCGGATCCCCGCTGTGCGGCCATGGGCGCGCAGGGCATGGCGTTATAGCGGACTGTGTTTTCCGTCTGCTCCGGGAAACTCTCCGGCGGCGCTGCCATTGCTTCCCAGGGGGCTTCGTCAAAGCAGGCGGTGTCCTCCATCTGACGGCGGCTTATCCGCTCCCGGATGATCCGCTCCTGCAGGTCGGCGATGCCTTCCCCTTCGTCCTCCAGCCCGTACTGCTGAAGGGTCTTTTCCCGGATGTAGTTTTCATCAATGAAGCTGGACACGCCCCGGAACAGCTTTTCCGACAGCTGGAAAGCGTCCCGGCTGAACACCACCAGATAGACCTGCATTTCATTATCCCGCAGAAATTCGCTGATGGCCTTCATGGCGGTCTGCAGTGCCAGGGGCTTGGGGAAGCCGTAATTGCCCGTGGAGATCAGCGGGAACGCAATGGACTGACTCCGGTATCTCATCGCCAGCTTCAGGCTCCGCTCGTAGCAGGAGCGCAGCAGCTTTTCTTCATTGTGCCTGCCGTCCTGCCATACCGGGCCAACGGTGTGGATCACATACTTTGCCGGCAGATCAAAGGCCGGAGTGATGGCCGCGTCGCCCACCCGGATATCGCCGATCTTCTTCCGCGCCTCCAGCAGCCCGGGCCCAGCCTTTTGGTGGATCCCCGCGTCCACGCCGTAGCCGATCTGCGGTTTGGGGTTGGCGGTGTTCACAATGGCGTCCACGGGCATATTGACAATGTCGTTTCTCACGATCTCAAAGGGCATGTAAGCTCGCCTTCTTTCCCATCTGCGTTTCCGTAAAAAACAGTATAACATGCTTTCCTCGCATTTCCAATATTTTGGACGCGCAAATCATGCTGTACTGTTTTAAAGTTTATCTCATCTGTTTCCTGTTGTCAAAGAAATTCCCCTTCACGCTGCACCTCATATCCTCCCTCCCCCGCTCATATACATGAAACACGAGAGTATGGGGAGTGGTATATGTGCATACAAATATCGAACAGCGCGCCTGCGATCTGGCTGTGTATATCATCGAGAACAAATCCACCGTCCGGGCCGCCGCCGCCCGGTTCGGCATTTCCAAATCTACCGTACATAAAGACATCACCGAGCGGCTTTCAAAGGTCAACCCGGCGCTGTACCGCCAGGTACGGGAGCTGCTAGACCTGAACAAAGCCGAGCGCCACATCCGCGGCGGCCTGGCCACCAGGAGAAAATACAAGGGAGAATGAAAAAACTCCTCTCCGCCATGCGCGGAGGGGAGATGTGCTGAAACAAAGTGAAGGTTCCCGTATGGTTACGCTGTGACTTCTGTTTACGGGATTCTTCGCCGCTTCTCGGCTCAGAATGACGAGGGATTTTTTGGGAACCTCTGATTTAATCCCAGCACCCATCTTCACGGCATAAATTCCCGCTGGACGTCGTCAGAAAAGTTTGAAATACACAAAGTATTCCTGCACTTTTCTTCCTCGCAAGCAAAAATTTCTGCCGCAAATCTGGGGCACTTTGATTTAATCAGCGCTTCCTTAGTGAAATATTTGCCGTTCGGCAAATGTGAAATAATGCCCTTTGGGCATTGTGAAATGTTCCGTTTCAACGGAACGTGAAATGAAATAAATCCCCTCACGCCCGCAGGCATTTCACACGCCGAAGGCGTATTTCACGTGCGAAGCACATTTCACAAATCCCGCAAGGGATTTATTTCGTTGAAAAAAGCACTTGCTTTAAGCAAGTGCTTTTTTCTGGTGGAGAGCAGCGGACTCGAACCGTTGACCTTCCGCGTGTGAGGCGGACGCTCTAACCAGCTGAGCTAGCCCTCCAGAGCTTGTATATGATATCACATCTTTCCCAACATTTCAAGAGGGAATTTTACAGTTTTCCGTTTTTCCCGGAGATATTTATTGATTGATGTTTTTTCTCTGTTGTGGTATGCTGTCGGCAGGAGTGTGAGTTCACCAATGAGGATGAGAAAAAGACCGAACCTTGCGCCGCGCATGGAAAAATGCGCCGCATTGATGATCGACGAGCCGGGCCTATACCGGGGCCGCTGGCTGGAGAGCTTTCCCGGCTTCTCGGCTTTGCAGCTGGAGCTGGGCTGCGGCAAAGGCCGCTTTACCGCCGACACTGCCCAGACCATGCCGGACACCCTGATCATCGCCCTGGAAAAGGTCCCTGACGCCATGATCATCGCCATGGAGCGGGTAAAAGAGCGGGGGCTGGAAAACGTCCGCTTTATCAACGGCGACGCCGCCGGGCTTCTGGACATGTTCGCCCCCGGCGAGGCGGACCGGATATACATCAACTTCTGCGACCCCTGGCCCAAGAGCCGGGACGCCAAATTCCGCCTGACCTCCCCCGGATTTCTGCGCCTGTACGCCGACGTTTTGAAGCCCGGCGGGCAGATCCATTTCAAGACCGACAACACCCCCTTGTTCGACTGGTCCGTCAAACAGATGCAGAGCGAACTCTGGCAGCTCTCCCAGCTGACCCACGACCTGCACGGCAGCGGCCCGGTGGGCGTGATGACGGACTATGAGGCCAAGTTCTACGCCGAGGGGTTAAAAATCAACCGGCTGGCGGCGGAAAAGACGCCGGACACCAAGGGCACCGCCGCCGGGCCCGTCCCCAGACTTCACAACGCCGCGCTGTCCGACGCCCGGGGCTATGCGGAGAGCGTCAGCGCAAACACAGAGGAGAACGAAACATGAGATTGATTTCCTGGAATGTAAACGGCCTGCGGGCCGTGATGAAAAAAGGCTTTGAGGACATCTTCTGGAACCTGAACGCGGACTTTTTCTGCCTGCAGGAGACCAAGCTCCAGGCGGGACAGATCGACCTGGACCTGCCCGGATACGAGAGCTACTGGTGCTACGCCGAGCGGAAGGGCTATTCCGGCACCGCCATCTTTACCAAACATACGCCGCTGTCCGTCAGCTACAACATCGGCATCCCTGAGCATGACACTGAGGGCCGGGTCATCACCCTGGAGTATGAAAACTTCTATCTGGTCTGCGTGTACACCCCCAACGCCCAGGACGGGCTGAAACGCATCGACTACCGCATGAGCTGGGAAGACGCTTTCCGGGACTATCTTGTGTCCCTGGACAAGAAAAAGCCGGTCATCGTCTGCGGGGACATGAACGTGGCCCACGAGGAGATCGACCTGAAAAACCCCAAGACCAACATCGGCAACCCGGGCTTCTCCTATGAGGAGCGGGGCAAGTTTACCGAGCTGCTTGAAGCGGGCTTTACCGACAGCTTCCGCTTCCTGTACCCCGACCGGACAGACGCTTACTCCTGGTGGAGCTACCGCGCCGCCGCGAGAGAGCGGAACGTGGGCTGGCGTATCGACTATTTTGTGGTCTCCGACCGGCTGCGGGAAAACATCAAGGACGCCTATATTCTGCCGGAGGTCATGGGCTCCGACCACTGCCCTGTGGGGCTGGACATCACATGGTAAAGATCGGCAATGTGGAACTGAAGGGGCGGCTGACGCTGGGCCCCATGGCCGGAGTGACGGACTTTGCCTTCCGGCAGATCTGTAGGGCCCAGGGCGCGGCTCTCACCACCACAGAGATGGTCAGCGCCAAGGCCCTGGTCTACCACGACGAAAAGACCAAATCCCTGCTGTACATCCCCGAGGACGAGCACCCCTGCGCCGTGCAGATCTTCGGCCACGAGCCGGAGGTCATGGCCCAGGCCGCCGGTATGGCCCTGGAGTATTCCGGGGCGGACATTCTGGATATCAACATGGGCTGCCCTGTGGGAAAGATCGTCAAATCCGGCGACGGCTCCGCCCTGATGAAGGACCCGGAGCTGGCCGGGCGCATCATCGAGGCCGTCTGCGCCGCCGTGGACAAGCCCGTGACGGTGAAGTTCCGCAAGGGCTGGGACGGCGGCAGCATAAACGCGGTGGAGTTTGCCCGGGTCTGCGAGCAGGCGGGGGCCTCCGCCATCGCCGTCCACGGGCGCACCAGGGTGCAGATGTACGCCGGCAAGGCCGACTGGGACATCATCCGTGAGGTCAAAAAGGCCGTGCGCATTCCCGTCACCGCCAACGGGGACATTTTCACCGGCGCTGACGCCGCGCACATTTTACGCTATACCGGCTGCGACCTGGCCATGATCGGCCGGGGCAGCTTCGGCAATCCCTGGCTCTTCATGCAGGCAAACGCCGTGCTGGAGGGTAAGCCGGAACCGGCGCTTCCGCCTCTGGCGGAGCGGATCGACACGGCGGTGGCCCAGATCGAGCGCCTGGCGGAATTCAGCGGCGAGCGGATCGCCTGTCTGGAGGCCCGGCACCACCTGCCCTGGTATCTCCACGGCGTGCCCTACTCCGGCTTCTACCGGCAGCAGCTGGTGCATGTGGAAACGCTGGAGGATATACACCGCCTGGCAAAGGAAATGAAACGGGATCTGAAGTGAGCCCGCACTGTACGAGAGGAGGCGAAAGGCTTGACACGGGAGCAGGAAGCCATAGCCATACAGCTGGTGCTGGACGGCGACGTGAACGCCTTTGAACCCATCGTAAAGGAATATGAGAAAAACGTATACAATCTGGCCCTGAAAATGACCGGAAACCCGGAGGACGCCGCCGACCTCTCTCAGGAGGCCTTTATCAAGGCCTATCATTCCCTGAGCAGCTTCCGGGGCGACAGCAAATTCTCCGTCTGGCTGTACCGGATCGTGTCCAACCTCTGTCTGGATTTTCTCCGGAGCAGAAAGCGCCGCCCCACTGTCTCCCTCTCTGCGGAGAACGAGGACGGCGAGGAAGTGGAGCTGGACATTGCCGATGAGAGCCAGTCGCCGGAGGCCCTTCTGGAGCGCAAGCTCACCCGGGAGGCCGTGCGCCGGGGGCTGGACAGTCTGCCCGAGGAGCAGCGGCAGATTTTGCTGCTGCGGGAGATCCAGGGCTTCAGCTATGAGGAGATCGCCGGAACACTGAATCTGGAATCCGGGACGGTGAAGTCCCGCATTTTCCGCGCCCGGAAACGGCTCTGCGCTTTTTTGCTCCGGGACGGGAACATTCCCGAGTTTGTCTCGTCATGCAATACGGGAGGAGGTGACGAGCCGTGAGCAGCTGTGAATATTATCAGGAACTGATCAGCCGACTGGTGGACGATGAGCTTTCCGCCGAGGAGCAGGCTGTTCTGGTTTCGCACCTTGAACACTGCCCGGACTGCGCCACACTGGTTCAGGCTTTTCAAAGCATTTCCGGCGTCATCGCGGAGGATCTGGCGGAGCCGCCGGAGGCCCTGTCGGAGAACGTGATGGCAGAGCTTCGCCGCGAAGCGATCAAAACCGAAAACAGAAAAAAGCGCCGCTGGAAAGGCCCCCTGGCCACGGCGGCCTGTCTTGCCGTGGTCATCGCCGCAGCCTGGCTGATGCCCAACATGTTCCGGGCCGATTCTGCCGCCCCGGCAGAAATGTCGGCGGCAGCAAGCGACTATGCCGCGCCCCAGGCCCCGGAATACGCCCTGCCGGCGGAAGGGATTGATTCAGGTTCCGCCGAAGCCGGAGCCGCACCTGAGGAAGCCGACCTGGAAACGGCCCCCGCCGAAGCCGCCGAGGCTTACAGTATGGAGGAAGAGGCCGCCGCGGAAATGGAAGAGGCCCCTTCCGCGCAAGTCTATGCAACCGGGGCCAGCAGGACCTCCGGTGGAGAATACATTGCCCTTGACGGTGACCGGGCCGCTACCTTTGCCGTGCTGCTCAGCGGCAGCGAGGCTCCGCTGCCGGAGCGGGAAGCGGACGCCGTATATATTGTCAGTTATGAAGTGCAGGATGTGGAATACTGCGTCTCTCTCTGTGTTTTCGGCGAACAGGTTTATTACAGCTTTGACAACGCCCTGTTTACGCTCAGCTCTTCCTCAAAATCGGAATTTTTTGCTCTGATTTTCCCGGAAGTACCCTGATTTTTTTCGGAAATGACAGCTAAATCACAATTTTTGCCTTGAAACCGGTACATGCTTGTGATATAATTGTTAATCGAGATAAAAAGGGGAATACCACCATTCGGTACTCTCAGGATATAAGGAGAGATTTTTAAGTGAAGCGTGTCAAGGTTTCCAACAATGTTATCCGGCGTCTGCCCAGATATCTTCGCAAGCTGGACGAGCTGTCCGAGAACGGTGTCAGCCGTATTTCCTCATTCGATCTGGGTCAGCAGCTCGGTCTGACGCCTTCCCAGATCCGGCAGGATTTCAGCTGCTTCGGTGAATTTGGCCAGCAGGGTTACGGCTATAATGTACCTGCTCTGCGTGCGCAGATCGCCTCCATCATGGGTATGGACCGGGGATTCAGCGCCATTCTGATCGGCGTGGGCAACATTGGCCGCGCCCTTATGGATAATTTCTGCTTCAGTGAATGGGGCTTTAACCTTTCCAGCGCTTTCGATGTAAAGCCCGAGCTCATCGGAACGGAGTTCAACGGTGTTTCCATCCGCAGCATCGACGATCTTGAGGACTACATTGCCAGCAACCCGGTGGACGTGGCGGTGCTTTCCGTGCCCAAGAGCGTGGCGATCCCTGTGACCGAGCGGCTCACCGCCTGCGGTGTTGAGGCCATCTGGAACTTTACCAATGTGGAGCTTACCGAGCCCAACAGCAGCACCATCGTGGAAAACGTCCATTTCTCCGACAGTCTGCTGGCTCTCAGCTACTATGTGTCTGAGCGCAACGATGAAAAAGCGGCCCGCGCCGCCAGGGCGGAGAAAAACTGAGCGATACAAACTTCAAAAAGCTCCCTATCGGGAGCTTTTTTCCTTATAGGAGGGGAAACATGTCAGACACCATAGCTGCCATCGCCACCGGAGCCCAGGTCTCCGCCATCGGCATTATCCGCCTTTCCGGCGACCGGGCCATCAACATCGTGGACAGCCTGTTTTTCCCGGTCTCCGGGAAAGCCATGGGGGACAGTGAGAGCCGCAAGCTGGTCTACGGCAGCCTGCGGGACAGAAAAGGCGAGCTTCTGGACCTGTGCCTGTGCACCATCAGCCGCGGCCCCAACAGCTACACCGGCGAGGACACCGCCGAGCTGCAGTGCCATGGCTCTCCCGTGATCCTCCGCGCCGCCCTGGAGGAGATCTTTGCCCTGGGAGCAAGGCAGGCCGGGCCCGGCGAGTTTACCAAGCGGGCTTTTCTCAATGGCCGCATGGAGCTTACCGCCGCCGAGGCCGTGGTGGATATGATCGACGCGGAAAGCGTGGAGTGCGCCAAAAATGCCGCCGGGCAGCTCTCCGGCGCTATTGATCAGAAAGCGGAGGAAATTTATTCCGCGCTGACGGATATCAGTTCCCACTATCACGCGGTGCTGGACTACCCGGACGAGGACATTGAGGATTTCCGGCTGGAGACCTACCGCGGCACCCTGGAGGAGGCCATCCGCACCCTCCGCGCCCTGCTTGCCACCTTTGACCGGGGCAAGCTGATGCAATCCGGCATCCCCGCCGCCATTGTGGGGCGGCCCAACGCGGGCAAAAGCTCGCTGTTAAACGCCCTTTTGGGCTATGACCGGGCCATCGTTACCGCCGTCCCCGGCACCACCCGGGACACCATTGAGGAAAAGCTCCGTATCGGCAGCATCTGTCTGCGGCTTACGGACACCGCCGGCATCCGTGCCACGGAGGACGAGGTGGAGCGCATCGGCGTCCAGCGCAGCCGCAGCGCCATGGAGAAGGCCATGCTGGTTCTGGCCGTCATCGACGGCAGCCGGGAGCTGAGCGAGGAGGACCGGGAGATCATTGCCGCCGCCGAGGCCGCGCCTCACGGTCTGTTGGTGCTGTCCAAGCAGGACCTGGCCCAGCGCTCCGGCCCGGTGGACACCTGTCTGCCTGTGGTGGAGCTGAGCGCCGTCACCGGCGAGGGCATCGACCGGCTGGAAAAGGCCATCAGCGCGCTGTTCCCCGTGCCCCAGGTGCCCGCCGGGGAGATTTTGACCAACGCCCGCCAGGCCGAGGCGGTAAAGCGCGCCCTTGACTATCTAGACGCGGCGCTGGAAGCCATGGGCAGCGGCGCCACACCGGATATCGTGCTGACGGAGACGGAAGGGGCCATGTCCGCCCTGGGCGAACTCAGCGGACGCACCGTGCGGGAGGATGTGACAAACCGCATATTCCAGCGCTTCTGCGTGGGAAAGTAGGCTTTCCCCAAAGTTTGTCTTGACAAGGCCGGGCCTATGTGCTATCATACTTTAGCAGCATTTAAGTATGCTGATTTCGGCTTGCAGAAGTACCCAAGAGGCCGAAGGGGCTCCCCTGCTAAGGGAGTAGGCGTGTATAAAGCGCGCGAGGGTTCAAATCCCTCCTTCTGCGCCATGATTTATCCCCTGCGTAAGCAGGGGATAAATCATATTTCTACTATTCTTCAAACAACCATTTGTTTTTCAGCGGTCAAAATTGCGCCATCCTTCGTTGCTTTCCTTGCAAATATATTTCCATTATTCGCTGCGGAAAGCATCTCGTCTGACACAATTCTGCCTCGCTGAAAATTCAAAGCGTTTTATTGAAGAATAGTATAAGCGAATACGGAGAGTTACCGAAGTGGTCATAACGGGGCGGTCTTGAAAACCGTTAGGCGGCAACGCCACAGGGGTTCGAATCCCTTACTCTCCGCCACGAAAAATCCCACATTTGTCTACCTGACAAATGTGGGATTTTTCGAACTAAGTGTGCCTTGCGGCACGTGAAGTAATGCTTCTCATAGTGAAGCTGCTTCGCAGTGAAGTATCTGCGGAAGTGGGTGACACACTGAACTTCACTTCGCGCGTAAGCACGATACTTCACAGCGGCATTGCCGCTACTTCACCCGGCGCAGCCGGACTTCACGGAATATTGAAAAAGAAAACTTCCTATAGTATAATAGTTGTGAAATAGGAGGTGCAAATATGTCCGATAGCAAATTAAGAACACAATCTATGGATTTCGCCGTATCCATCATAAACCTCGTCAAATATCTGAGAGAAAAACGCGAGTCTATCATTTCTAACCAAATCGGCAGAAGCGGCACTTCTATCGGCGCAAATATCAGGGAAGCGCAGTATGCTCATGGAAAAGCTGACTTTATTGCAAAACTTCAGATTGCTCTCAAGGAAGCAAATGAAACAGGCTATTGGCTTGAATTGCTTTACAAAACAAATTATATTCCTGAATCAGAATATAAATCACTTGATTCCGCCTGCACAAGTATTCGTGTTATGCTTATTTCCTCCATCAACACCGCAAAGGAGAATGCAAAATGACATACGGTTTAATTGATAGGAAAAGTCATAAATTCTACACCCATATGTGTACAGTTTTTCAGGCAATCGAAAATGTGCAAAAACAATACAACTGGTTAATTACAGACTTGGAATGTTACCCAAAAAACAAAGATATTGAACAATTTCTTGAGCAAGAATATTGTTGGCTATCCGGAGAAGAACTAACCGATATAGTTGCAAAAGAGGATTTTCAATGGATTTGGGGTTGCCTTTGCGGATTTCAAAAGGACATCTCGCTTGAAGAAGTGTTAAAACATTCGTTGCCGTCGTCAGAGAATTATAACGGATATTATCAAAACCCAGTATCTCTTCAACACCCTCTTTCTTCTGTTGAAATTGTTCCTTGCGATAGTTCGTGGATACTAATCATTAGTAAAGATAGAACTATAATTGACAGTTATATGAAAAAGTACCCGAAGTCGGAGGTTTTATCAACATT
This sequence comes from Candidatus Limivicinus sp., assembly GCA_051866735.1. Classification (GTDB taxonomy): domain Bacteria; phylum Bacillota; class Clostridia; order Oscillospirales; family Oscillospiraceae; genus Limivicinus. The sequence goes on along the minus strand of JBJDXP010000169.1, from coordinate 3,541 downwards.
CAATCAAAGATAGGCTTTACGCCAAAACGAAAACGGTAAAAGGTGTACTTTTACTTACTCTTACCTCGATTCTGCGACCTTTGGTTACTCTTTGGCATAAAAGACTGCACTTTTGTCTACCACGACAAGAGTGCAGTCTTTTCATGTTTCCGGACCAAATCGACTCAAAATGGGAAAAAACAAGCAAAACGGGGCTTCGGCGCGGTCAACACGGCTGCAGCGAGGCCTTTTTTTCATTTACACGGGCGATAATTCCCCAAAATAGCCCGTACATTTTTGTAAGTCTTTGATCCGTAAAAACTTGTTAGATAGTATATCATACTGTCTAACAAATGGGGTGCAATTCAATCAGCAGAACCCCTCGCTGTTAGTTCCCATCCTGGTCCGTGCCGCTTCCGCAGATCTTCTCATTTGGGTCTGCAAGGACGGGAATTACCCGATACTGGAAATCCTTCACTCGCAGATTGGGACTATTCTGGATGTTGTGCCGGAATACCGCCATCAGCTGTGTGACGTTATCACGGAAAACCGGGTATGAAGCAGGTATACTGATATCATTAAGAAACAAACAGGAGGATACTCTATGAGAAAACTGGTCCCATTTTTTGCCGCGTTGCTGCTGATTGCCGGCTGCGCGGCCCCCGCGCAGGAAAGCAGCTACCGTCAGGTCACCGCAGAAGAAGCCATCGCCTTGATGGAGAAGGAAAGCGGATACATCATCCTGGATGTCCGCACGGCCCAGGAGTACAGCGAAAAGCATATCCCCAAGGCCGTGAACATTCCAAATGAAAGCATCGGCGCGGAAGACCTCCCCGCCCTGCCGGATAAGAACCAGCTGATCCTGGTCTACTGCCGCAGCGGGAACCGCAGCAAACAGGCATCCGAAAAGCTGGCGGCCCTGGGCTATACCAACGTTGTGGAATTCGGCGGCATCAACAGCTGGCCCGGGGAGACGGTTTCCGGCGAAGGGTGACAAAATCACGGAACAAAACGAAAAAACCGGTTATCATAGAATCACAAAAGAAATACAACAAGGAGGATAAAGCAATGTCCGTTCTTACCATTACCAAAAACAATTTTCAGGAAGAAGTGATCCGTTCCGAAAAGCCTGTCCTGCTGGACTTCTGGGCCAGCTGGTGCGGCCCCTGCCGGATGGTCAGCCCCATTGTGGATGAGATCGCGGCAGAGCGCGGCGACATCAAAGTAGGCAAGATCAATGTGGACGAGCAGCCGGAGCTGGCCGCCCAGTTCGGCGTCATGAGCATCCCCACCCTGGTGGTGATGAAAGAGGGCAAGATCGTCAATCAGGCGGTAGGCGCCCGGCCCAAGAACGCCATCCTCAGTATGCTGTAAGGAGCCGGAACCATGGGATTCTTCGATTTTCTCAAATCCCCTGACATCCATCAGGGCGTAGAAGCGTGCCGGAACACCGCCGGTGCGGTGCTGCTGGATGTGCGCACGGTGGAGGAGTACCGGGAGGGGCATATCCCCGGCAGCCGGAATGTGCCCCTGCAAAGCATTGACCGGGTCAGCGACTTGATTCCTGACCGGGAAACACCCCTCTATGTGTATTGCCGCAGCGGTGCCAGAAGCAGCCAGGCGGTTTCCCTGCTGCAGCAGATGGGCTACAGCAAGGCAAAAAATATCGGCGGTATCACCGCCTGGAAGGGAAAGGTGGAGCGTTGAGATGAAGGTTGTTATTGTAGGCGGCGTAGCGGGCGGTGCCACCGCCGCGGCCCGCATCCGCAGACTGGATGAACAGGCAGAGATCGTGGTGTTTGAGCGGTCGGGCTATATTTCCTATGCCAACTGCGGCCTGCCCTATTATATCGGCGGCGTCATTGAAGACCCGGATGCGCTGACCCTCCAGACCCCGGAGAGCTTTTTCTCCCGCTTCCGTGTTACCATGAAGGTGCGCCATGAGGTTACCGCCATCCACCCGGAGCGGAAAGCCGTTTCCGTGAAAAATCTTGAGACCGGGGAACTGTTTGAGGAAAGCTATGAAAAGCTGCTCCTCTCCCCCGGCGCCAAGCCTACCCAGCCCCGGCTCCCCGGCCTTGGTTCGGAAAAAATCTTTACCCTGCGCACAGTGGAGGACACCTTCCGCATCAAGGAATACATTCGCGCCAAGCAGCCCAAGTCCGCTGTGCTGGCGGGCGGCGGTTTCATCAGCCTGGAGCTGGCGGAAAACCTGCGGGAGCTGGGGATGGATGTCACCATCGTCCAGCGGCCCAAGCAGCTGATGAACCCCTTTGATGCGGACATGGCCGCATTCATCCACGGCGAGATGCGAAAGCACGGCGTGAAATTGGCTTTGGGCCACTCAGTGGAGGGCTTTGAGGAAAAGGAGCTTGGCGTGGATGTGCTTTTGAAAGACGAAGCGCCCCTCCGTGCCGACATGGTGGTGCTGGCCATCGGCGTTTCTCCTGACACTGGTCTTGCCAAGGATGCGGGACTGGAGCTGGGCATCAAGGGCAGCATCCTGGTCAACGACCGGATGGAAACCTCTGTGCCGGATATTTATGCCGTAGGCGACGCCGTGCAGGTGAAGCATTTTGTCACCGGTCAGGACGCCCTGATCGCGTTGGCCGGCCCCGCCAACAAGCAGGGGCGCATTGCGGCGGATAACATCTGCGGCGGGGACAGCCGGTATTCCGGCAGTCAGGGCAGCTCCGTTGTGAAGGTCTTTGATCTGACCGCCGCCGCTACCGGTGTCAACGAGACCAACGCCGGAAAGGCAGGGCTTTCTGTGGACTCCGTGGTTCTGTCGCCCATGAGCCATGCGGGCTATTACCCCGGCGGCAAGGTGATGACCATGAAGGTGGTTTTTGAGAAGGAGACTTACCGTCTGCTGGGGGCACAGATCGTAGGCTATGAGGGCGTGGACAAGCGCATCGACGTGCTGGCCACGGCCATCCGCGCAGGGTTGAAAGCCACGCAGCTGAAAGAACTGGAGCTGGCCTATGCGCCGCCCTATTCCTCCGCCAAAGACCCGGTAAATATGGCAGGCTTCATGATCGAAAACATCGCAAACGGTGTCCTGAAGCAGTGGCATCTGGAAGATGTGGACAAGCTCCCCCGGGACGGCAGCGTAACGCTGCTGGATACCCGCACGGTGGGAGAATATGCCGGTGGGCACATTGACGGCTTTACCAACATCCCGGTGGACCAGCTGCGGGAACGCCTGGGTGAGCTGGACAAAAGCAAGCCGGTTTATGTCATTTGCCAGAGCGGCCTGCGCAGCTACATCGCCTGCCGCATTCTCAGCGGATATGGCTTTGAATGCTATAACTTTTCCGGCGGCTTCCGTTTCTACGACGCGGTGACCCATGACCGCTGCCTGATTGAACAGGCAACAGCCTGCGGCATGGATCAGTGATAAAAAGGACATTCCCACATAATCCGTGGAGAATGTCCTTTTTATCATGCGTGCAGAAGCTGCTCCAGCTTGTCTGCATCTGTAATTTCCACTGTGCCCCGGGATAGCTTTACCAGACCCTCGCTCTGAAAATAACGGAGCATCCGGGTGACCACCTCCCGG
>JBJDXP010000168.1:0-1505 GCA_051866735.1 Candidatus Limivicinus sp. | reverse complement strand
ACCTGAATCCGTGAAGTTAATTCATGGAAAATTTAACGAAATGACATGATAACCAATTGAAATGCAGTATATTATGTTTGCTACCTACATAATAAAATGCATTCACCCAAAAGGTTATCATGTCAATGATCAAATTTAGCACATCTTTTGACAACATCTCGTCGAACGGCGGATTTTCCTTTGTTTCTGGCATCCTGGACTCCATTTCCGGGATGTCTCTGTGGGACAGGCTTCTTGCGGTCCACTGTAACACGCGCTTTTCCCATCAGACGATAGTCCGCAGTGCCATCGGATTGATGACGGCGGGTTGCTGCGACTTCGCGGACATTGAGAAATTCTGCGGCGACGCCATGTTCAGGCATCTCGTCGGGCAGGACATTCCCTCGCAGGAGACTTTCCGCCAGCGCATGAACCTGCTGTCGGAGACAAGCTGGACGCCGGTCGTGGACGGCATCGTGGCTGAACTCCTGCGGAAAGCCAGTCTCGGTCGCATCAGCATGCATGGCACGGACTACATCCCAATCGACATTGACGTCGCCGTCATGGAGGACACGTCCTCAAACAAGGAGGGCGTCGCCATGTCCTACCATCAGGTGAAGGGCTACGCCCCCATCTTCTGCTACGCAGGCACGCAGGGCTACATGGTCGCCGACGAAATGCGTCCAGGCAACCAGCACTGCGAAAAAGGTGCCGTGGAATTTCTCAGGCGATGCGTTGGGATCATGCTGAAGGCAGGGCACAAGGCCAGTGAACTGCTTCTGCGCGTGGATTCCGGGCATGACAGCGCCGATTTCATCGAGGCGGCGGAGGCGCTTGGCATCAAGTACCTTGTCAAGCACAATCCGCGCCGTGAGGACGAACATCAGCTGCTGGACAGCATCCGCAGCTACGAAGAGCCGGAATGCCCGCGTCCCGGAAAGACCGTCTACCGCGGCATCCGCAGCGACAGGAAGCCTGGCGAAATGAAGGATTTCAACGGTTTTCTCGTTGTCGAGGGTGTTGAGCGGACCATCCAGGCCGACGGCCAGCGCCTGCTCATTCCGTCCGTGGAGATCGACAGCTGGTGGACGAACCTTCCGTTCTCGGTGAAGGAGTGCGTGCGGCTCTACCGCGACCACGGGACCAGCGAGCAGTTCCACAGCGAGCTGAAAAGCGACATGTGCGTCGAGCTGCTGCCCAGCGGAAGCATGGCGACCAACGCACTGGTGCTGGGACTGGCCACAATCGCATTCGACTGCCTGCGCCTCATCGGGGACGCGGCGCTTGTCCCGCCGAAAAAGGATTCCGACCCGAAGCGGATGCGACTGCGCACCGTGCTGCTAAGCTTCATCAAGATCGGATGCAAGCTTGTGAGGCACGCGAATACTCTGGTCCTCAAGGTCAACCGGTGCTTCCCATACCTGGCCGCCATCAGGAGAGTCGAGGCAATTTGCTGAACAACTGCCTTTACGCAACCGCTTTCTACATCAGAGATCCACATGACAAGCTGCAAATGGGCAGACTAT
>JBJDXP010000167.1:0-1515 GCA_051866735.1 Candidatus Limivicinus sp. | reverse complement strand
TGGACGCGGGGGTGGAGCTGCGCCAGATCGAAGCCCGCCAGCAGGCCCCCGACCACCCCATCCTCTGGAACGTGCCGGAGACGGATTATCTGAAGTTCTATATCTTCCAGGTGGTGTAAATGAGCGCGCGTGTTTATCTGCAGTCCTTCCGCCTGCCCGGCCGGGGAGAGGAGGAGAGCTTCCTGCGGCAGATCAAGCGGACCTGTTACCCTGACCGCTATCCTTTCAATGTGTTCCGATACCGGGAGATGCCTGAGTTTACTTTTGAACCGGTCACCATTTTCTGCGGAGGCAATGGCAGCGGGAAAAGTACGATTCTGAATGTGCTGGGAGCAAAGCTGAAGCTGAAACGGGGCACAAGCGGAAACCGCAGCCCCTTTTTTGAGGACTATGTGCGCCTCTGCCGCTGCGAGCTGTCGCCCGGCTGTGCCTCCGGGCCGCCTGCCGGGAGTCGGGTCATCACCAGCGACGATGTGTTCGACTATCTTTTGAACCTGCGCTGCCTGAACGAGGGCATTGACAACAAGCGCGAAGCGCTTTTGCAGGAGTATACGGATTACCGGTATTCCGATTACCGGCTCCAATCACTGGACGATTATGAGGAGCTGAGAAAACATGTGGACGCTGCCCGCTGCAGCGGCTCAGGCTATGTGAAGAGAAACCTGATGGACAATGTGCCCCAGCATTCCAATGGGGAGAGCGCCCTGCGCTTTTTCACGGAGACCATCGGCGAGAACGCGCTCTACCTCCTGGATGAGCCGGAAAACAGCCTCTCCGCCCAGAAGCAGCTGGAGCTGCGGGATATGCTGCATAACGCCGCCCGCTTTTACGGCTGCCAGTTTGTGATCGCCACCCATTCGCCCTTTCTGCTGTCGCTGCCCCATGCGGCCATCTACGACCTGGACGCGGAAGTCCCCTGCCGGCGAAAGTGGACCGAATTGGAGAGCGTGCGCAGCTACCGGGACTTTTTCCGGGAGCATGAAAAGGAGTTTCAATAAGATTCATAAACCGGAAACGGAGGGAGAAAACTCCCTCCGTTTCCGGTTTATACGACAGCTGAAAGCTGGGAAAAGACAGCCGGAAGTTATTTATCTGCGACTTTTGGGCGCGGTCAGATGGTAGCTGTCCTGGACAAGGCGGCGGATCTCCTCGTCGCTCATGCTGCCGTCCAGAATAATGCTGATCCAGTGGAGCTTGTTCATGTGGTAGGCCGGCACCACCGCCTCAAAGCTGCTGCGCCAGAAGTCGCCCCAGGAGGGCTCCGCCTTCACGTTCATCCACATGCAGCCCTGATGGTGGTAAATGGCCGCGAACATCTTCTTGTTGCTCCCGTGGCGCATGACGGTCCAGTTCCCGTCGTCAAAGGGATAGTCCTCATAAACCCCCGGCAGCTCCATGCACAGGCGGATCGCCTCTTCCCGTGTGGTCATATCCTTCCCCCCACAATCGTTTTTCCCGATTATATCACCCGGGAAAAGGCTTGAAAAGGGCCAATGGGGCCGGACAGCGGGCCAG
>JBJDXP010000166.1:0-1516 GCA_051866735.1 Candidatus Limivicinus sp. | reverse complement strand
AACGCCTCAAGGCACTCTTTCACACGAGCATAGTAGATGCGCAGGAACTTGTTCTGAGCGGCGGTCATATAGACAAAGTACGGCTTGCCCTCGGCGCGTTTCTTATCGAGAAACTGGTATACCGGCTCATCTGCTGGGACTTTTCTCAGGTAGGTGCAGACGATCTGGTACAGTGTTTTCCGCAAATGCGGTGAGCCGCGCTTGGTCGTGGGAACGCTGTTGGAACTATGCTTGCCGGAATCGTCCACGCCTGGATCGACGCCCGCAAAGCCCACAATGGAACTGCGGCGAGGAAAGCGGCGCACATCCCCGATCTCAGCCATGAGCTGTGCGGCAGTAGTTTCACCTACGCCGTACATGGCCAGCACAGTTTCATATTCCGGAAGCTGCTTTGCAAGTCTTGTCATCTCGGCCCGCAGAGCGGCCAGCGTCATCTTGCCCGCCAGAAGCTGCTGCGCCGCTGCGGTAATGAGCAATTTGGTGTTGTCATTCTTCGGTAGCGTGGTGAAATGACCACAGCTTCCGGCGTAGATATCCATAGCCTTCTCCGTGCTGAACTGGTAGCCCTTGCGCTTGCACCATTTCTGGTAGCGCTCGGTGAATGCCTTCACGCTGACACGGCAGATGCAGTCGCAATGCCAGAAAGTCATGACAAAGTCCACCCATTTCTGGTGACCGTCCGCACGCTCCGGGCTGGAGAACAGTTCGTTCACGCCGGGAAAGGTCTTGTCGGTCAGAGAAATGAGATTGTTTTGCAGCGACACCACCGTTTTCATGTAGAGATTGTACTGGCGACTGCACAGCTTCAGTTGTTGTCTTACAGTGTCCATGGGAGTATATTCCCGCAGATCCACCCAGTTGTCAAGGCCGTACTTGGCGATCTTCATGGCGTCCGCCTTATCGGTCTTGACCTTGCGGATGGAGCCGCCTCCGCTCTGCTTGATGTAAAGCGGATTCAGGACACAGACGTAAATACCGTATTCGTGTAGCGCCGCCGCAACCGGCTCATGGTAGCGGCCGGTGGCTTCCATGACAACGCGGGTATCTTCGCCCAGCGCAATGATGGCATAAGCCATCTTCTCCAGACCAACCTCGGTGTGGAGAAATTCCTGTGGCAGCAATGCCACTTCACCCATTGGCCGCAGGGCAGCCACCATGCTTTTCCCTTTGGAAACATCGATCCCTACTGCGTTCATTTTGTTCCTCCTTCTGATTGGATATGGCTGTCCGCCCTTTCCTCATTGCCTGTTCAATCTCCTGGGTGACACGAGCGCACAAGGTGGCTCTACCTGCGCAAATCGAATGCTGCGAATGAGAGAGACGGCTGACGGACTCCATTACGGGCGTGTTGGCCCAGGGAAATTACTGTCAGGCCATTTACTCTCCCATTCTAACAGCTTCGGCTTTGAGATGGTAAAAGACGCGGCTGGCTGCCGCGCCTATCACCTAAACTATATTGTAGGAGGAAATTATGGAGTTCATCTTGAAGCTGGTCCCTGCGATCATCATTGCGGTA
>JBJDXP010000165.1:0-1523 GCA_051866735.1 Candidatus Limivicinus sp. | reverse complement strand
CTGGCTGCGTGACCATGGCCGACTACGCCAAGAAGGCCGAGACCATGCCCGGCGCTGACTTCCTGTGCCTGCACTTTGAGTCCGCGGACCCCAACGGTGCCAACCGCTCTGTGGCCGACTGCGTGGCCGATGCCAAGGCTGTGGCCGAGGCCGTCTCCATGCCCATCGTTATCATGGGCTGCAAGAACATCGAGAAGGACGGCGAGCTGTTCTCCAAGATCTCTGAGGCTCTGCAGGGCAAGAACATCCTGGTTCTGTCCGCCAGATCCGAGGACTACAAGACTGTCGGCGCTTCCGTGGCCCTGGCTTACGGCCAGAAGGTGGGCGCGGAGACCGCTGACGACATCAACCTGGCCAAGCAGCTGAACATCATGCTGAAGGGCCTGTCCATCCAGCCCGAGAACATCGTCATGAACATCGGCACCGCCGCCGTGGGCTACGGCTACGAGTATGTGGCCTCCACCCTGGATCGGGTCCGTCTGGCGGCCCTGGCCCAGTCCGATGCCGACCTGCAGATGCCCATCATGGCTCCCGTGTCTCCCGACACCTGGGCTGTGAAGGAGTCCTCCGCTACCGAAGAAGATGAGCCCGCATGGGGCAGCCGGGAAGAGCGCGCCATCGAGATGGAAGTCTCCACTGCCGCTGCCAACCTGACCGGCGGCGCTGACGCTGTTATCATGCGTCATCCCGCGGCCATTGCCACCATCAAGAAGTTCATCGAAGAACTTGTCTAATCGGAAGGAGGATACATACAATGGCTTTGAAAGGTCTTGACATTTTTAAGCTGTCTCCTAAGAAGAACTGTAAGGAGTGCGGCAGCCCCACCTGTATGGCATTCTGCATGAAGGTGGCCCAGGGCGCTGTTTCCATCGACAAGTGCCCCTACTTCTCTGACGACGCAAAGGCGATGCTGAACGAGCAGACCGCGCCTCCCATGAAGACCATCGCTGTGGGCGACCACAAGCTGGGCGGCGAGACTGTCCTGTACCGTCACGAGAAGACCCTGGTCAACAAGAACCTGTACGCAGTGTCCGTCTGCACCTGCATGTCCGCTGAGGAAGTGGACAAGAAGCTGGCTGACCTGCAGAAGGTGGACTACGAGCGTATCGGCGAGCGGATGTACGTGGAGTTCGTCTTCGTCGCCAACACCCAGAGCGATCCCGCCGTCTATGCCGAGCTGGTCAAGAAGGCCGCCGCTACCGGCCGCGACCTGATCCTGGAGTGCTGGGACGTGGAGTGCGCTAAGGCTGCCCTGGCTGTGGCCGGCAAGAACGTGATCCTGGACGGCGCTACCCCCGCCAACTGGGAGGCCATGAACGCCGTCGCCAAGGAAGCGGGCGTCACCCTGGGCGTCTACGCCGAGAGCCTCTCCGACCTGTACGACACTGTGAAGAAGCTGGAAGCCGCCGGCAACAAGAATCTGGTGCTGGACGTCACCGGCAAGACCGCCAAGGAGACCCTGGCCAACGCTGTCCTGGTGCGCCGCACCGCTCTGAAGGACGGCGACCGTTCCTTCGGTTACC
>JBJDXP010000164.1:0-7481 GCA_051866735.1 Candidatus Limivicinus sp. | reverse complement strand
AAACCCGCACATCATAGCACATGTAGTCCACCTGGATCAGCTCCATGACGAAGCGATGCAGCAGCTTACCCAGCAGCAGACCCACAGCGCCGCCCAGAATGGACAGCAGCAGGTTTTCCCGCAGAATGTAGGAGGCGGTCTCCCCCGGGTTGAAGCCCAGCACCTTGACTGTGGCCACTTCCCGGACCCGCTCCATGATGTTGATATTGGTCAGGTTGCAGAGCACGATAAAGGCCAGGGCGGCGGCGCAGACCACCACCAGCACCACGATCATATTCAGGCTCTGCATGGACTGCCTGACCGTCTCCTTTTCCCTGAGCGTCAGGGAAACATAGCTGATGCCGTCCTGGGAGCGCAGCCAGGCCGCGAGCCCTTCGCCCTCATCCTCGCTGCTGTCGCAGAGATAGGCGGCGTTATTTTTCGCCCCCGGCACCGACTCCGGCGACACATAGATGTAGTGGCTCAGATAGTTTTTCGCTATGCCCGTCACCGTGAGACGCAGGCTGTCGCCGTCGTCGGTCTCCAGCGTCACCTGATCCCCCACGCTGATTTCCAGAAGGTCGGCAAGATGCTCTGTAACAATAGCCTCGCCCTTGCCCGGGTATGCAAGCTCGCCTTTGTCGTCTTTCAGGCTGACCACGTTTTTCAGTGCCGTCCCTTCAGCGGCCACCAGCTTGACAGAGTGGCTATCCGTATCGGTAGACAGCTCCGCGTTCACCTGATAGCTGAGGGCCCAGGTATCCGCCCGGTCCTTCCACAGCGCCTCGGCCTTCCCGTCGGTGTCCAGCACATCCGGGTCGTAGTTCACCAGCATTTCATAGCGGCTGATCTCACCGTACTGGTAATCCGGCACATCGGCGATGGAGTCCTTCACACCGAAGCCCGCCACCAGCAAGGCGGTGCAGCCGCCCACGCCCAGCATCATCAGCATGACGCGGGAGGGATGGCGAAAGGCGTTTCGCAGCGTCACCTTGCTCAGGAAGGAGAGCCGTTTCCACAGGGGCTTTATCCGCTCCAGCAGAATGCGCTTGCCGGCCTTGGGCGCTTTGGGCCGGATCAGCTCAGCCGGCCGCTCGCTCAGCTCCTTGCGGCAGGTCAGCACCGTCACCAGTATGGTACTCAGCAGCGCCACCGCCATGCAGGCGGCGCACATCCCCACGCTGAAATAGGGTTTCAGCGTGGTGTAGCTATATATAATATTGTAGGCATACCAGACGATAAAGGGGATCACCGTCACGCCCAGCACGAAGCCCAGAACACAGCCCACAAAGGCCGCACTGCCGGAATACCACAGGTATTTTCGCATGATCACCCGGCCGGAGAAGCCCATGGCCTTCAAGGTGCCGATCTGGGTGCGCTCGTCGTTGATCATGCGGGTCATGGTGGTCACGCAGACCAGCGCCGCAATGAGCACAAAGAACACCGGGAAGGCCCCCGCCACGGCGGTGACAATGCTGGTGTCGTTTTCAAAGGTCACATAGCCGGAATTGGTCTCCCGGTTCAGGGTGTATACTTCCAGCTTCAGCTTCTCATCGGTGTCGATGATGGCCTGGGCCAGCTCCGCTTCCGCGTCCTCCAGCTCTTTTTTGCCATCGGCCAGCTCCTGTTCGGCCTGGGCCTTGCCCTCTTCATACTCTTCCCAGCCCTGGTTCACCTGGCGCTGGGCCTGTTCCAGCTGCACCCGTCCCTCGTCCAGCTGCTTCTGGCCCTCGGTCATGGTCACTTTGGAATTTTCGATCTCCGCCTCGGCGGCGTCCAGCTGGGCTCTGCCCTCGGCAATGGCCTGTTCCCCGGCGGCGATCTCCGCCTGGGCGGCTGACACCTGAGCCTTTGCCTCGTTCAGCTCCGCTTCCGCCGCGGCGATCTCCGCCTCCTGGGGCGCGAATTTCTCCGCCGCGCTGTCCCGGGCGGCCACCGCGGTCTCCCGGCGGCCCTGCAGCTGCTCCATCCGGGCGTTGAGGATGGCAAGCCGGGCCTCATAGCCCAGATCCTCCGGGTCAAGGGCGTCGATCTCCTGCTGGGTCTGGCTGATCTGGCCGTCAATCAGGCTGATGGCCTGCTCCAAAGGCCAGAGCACGGCGTTTTTTGTCGCCTCCAGCTGGGCCTTGCCCTCTGCCAGCTGCTGCTCACCCGCCTGGATCTCCGCAATGGCCGGTTCCAGCGCCGCCTTGCCCTGCTGAAGCTCCTTTTCCTTCTCGTCCAGCATGGCCCGGTTGTCCGCGATCTCCTGCAAAGCGCCGGGGATCTGCTCCCAGCCCTCGTCGATCTCTTTCTGTCTTTGCTCGATCTCCTTCAGTCCGTCGTCGATCTCTTTCTGGCCCTGATACAGCTTTGCTCTGGCGCTGCTCAGCTCCTTTTGGGCCTCTTTTTCGCCCTCATGGTATTCCTCCCAGCCCTCGTCCAGCTCCGCTCTGGCCTCCGCCAGCTCCTTGTCCGCCTTATCGCGCAGCTGCTTGTAGCGCTTGGCGCCCCGGCTGTTCAGCAGAGACTTGACCTCCGGCTCCAGCTTGTCCCGGGCGGAGATATATTCCGTGGAATACATCTCTCCTGGCAGGTCGCAGTACAGCAGGATCTCCTGATAGACCTCCTGGTCGAAAGCCTCCTCCGTCAGCAGCACAAAGCCGCTGAGATTGCCGGAGCCCAGAGAGGTACTGCCCCGGTCGTGGCTGATATACCGGGGACTTTTTGCCAGACCCACGATGGTAAATTCCCGCTCTTCAAAAAGGCCCAGGGTGTCCTCGTCATTGGCCTCACTTATGGTTATTCTTCTGCCGATATCGTTGCTGCTGAAGGCCCCGGCATCGCCCAGACACTCGTTGGCGTTTTCCGGCATCCGTCCCTCGGTCAGATAGGGGGTACAGACATACTCGGTTATGGACATGAAGCGGTAGGGCTCCTCATGGCTGCCCAGAACCGCCAGAGCGTCCGCAAAGTAGGCGCCCTCCGCGTACTTTACGCCCTCCAGCTGCTTGAAGGAAGCCACGTCCGCCCGGGTCAGGCCCAGGGTGGACATGAGCTGAAAATCATACATATGCTGGTCGTGCATATAGCTGTCCGCCGTCTCCAGCATGGCGGGCTGGGAGCTTTGCAGGCCCGCGAAAAAGCCCACGCCCAGGGCGATGATGGCCACGATGGCCAGATAGCGCCCCAGAGAGCCTTTGATGCTACGCAGCAGCATTTTCATACTGAACCGGTCCATCCGCTCACCACTCGATCTCTTCCACGGGGATGATCTCCTCGTTTTTCTGCACAGAGCAGATCGTACCGCTCTTCACCCGGATCACCCGGTCTGCCATGGCGCAGAGGGCCTTGTTGTGGGTGATGATGATCACCGTCATGCCGGTACTGCGGCTGGTGTCCTGCAAGAGCTTCAAAATGGCCTTGCCGGTGTTGTAATCCAGGGCGCCGGTGGGCTCGTCGCAGAGCAGGAGCTTGGGATTTTTGGCCAGCGCACGGGCAATGGCCACCCGCTGCTGCTCGCCGCCGGAGAGCTGGGCCGGGAAATTGCCCATCCGATCCTTCAGCCCCACCTGTTCCAGCACGGTTGCCGGGTCCAGAGAGTCCTTTTTCAGCTGGGCCGCGATCTCCACGTTTTCCAGCGCGGTCAGGTTGGGAATCAGATTATAAAACTGGAACACAAAGCCCACATCGTTGCGCCGGTAGGCCGTCAGCTCCTTTTTGCCGAAGGAACTGACCACCGCCCCGTCCACAACCACGCGGCCCTCGGTCAGATTGTCCATGCCGCCCAGAATGTTCAGCAATGTGGTCTTGCCCGCGCCGGACTCGCCCACGATGACGCAGATCTCGCCCTGTTCGATTGCAAAGCTCACGTCGTGCAGGGCCGTCACCGTCACCTCGCCGGCCTGATAATCCTTTTTTACGTTTTCAAAACGGATAAAACTGTCTGCCATATCTGTCCCCCGAAATGCCGTTTTATTTCTGCCGTACCGTGCCGGCCATATATTCCGTTTCATTGCCGTCGGCGCTGACCAGCACGAAGCTTCTCAGCCGGCCGCCGTTTTCATAGAAGGCGTCTACCCGCTGGTCCCCTGCCCAGTCGCACAGGCGGTAACCGCTGTACCCGCCCTGACTCCAGACGCCGCTGTCCAGCTGGGACAGCAGGATGCTGCTCTGCGAAATCCGCGCATCCGCCGGGACCGCTCTCACGGTCCAGCCCTGCCCAGGCACAAGGATAAACTCCGCCGCGCCATGGATCAGCGGCGAATCAAACACCTGAATTGCGCCGGTCTCCAGCGCCATGCGGCAGATCCGGCTGCCTTCATCGGTCTTCTGCGTATAGTAAAGCATATTTTCAATGATAACCGGCGCATAGGACACAGTGCTTGTCAGCTTCCGGTCCCTTCCGTTCTCCAGCGTGAGCAGGTGCAGGCTCTCGCCGTCTTTGCCGCTCTGGTACAGCACCATACCGTCAAAAACATAGGGATAACAGCACAGATCGTCGATCAGCACCTGCCTGCCGCTGCCGTCCAGCGCCGCCTTGCAGAAACGGCCGGCGGCGTCGCAGAAATACAGCTCGCCGCCGCTGATCTGCAAAAAGCCGCAGGGCTCCTCCACCAGGACCTGATGATCTTTCCCGTCCGTGCCGATACTTTCAATGGAGGCGCTGCCGTTGTTGTTGATATAGTACAGCCTGTCGCCCTCCATGCAGATATATTCCGGCACACAGCCGGTCTGCAGAATGGTGAAGTCCTCCGGCACGCCTTCTTTCAGCGTATAGCAGGCCAGAACCGGAGAGGCATTCTCATCATAGTCAAAGCACCAGAGCCGATCCCCGTGGATCAGCGCCCGGTTTGCGCCCATAAAGGAGGCCATGCGCAGGGAAGACGCCGTGTCGAAATTTGTCGAAAGCCCTGCCTCACTCTCGATGACGGTCACCTGGGGTTCCGGCGTTTTCTCCGGGGCCGCAGTGCTGTCGCTGCAGCCGCAGAGGGTGAACAGCACCAGGGTCATGGCGCTCAGCAAAATTGCTTCAAAAGTTTTAAGCATTGTCCGTTCTCCTTGTAAATGCCCTGTTATTTTATCATAATTATTCCCATAAAGCAATTGCGCCGCCCGCCCGCACATGGTATTATCGAGGGGAAAACAGGTAAAGGAATGAAGAGTTATGAAAAAGTTTACAAAATTTTCAGCTTATCTGCTGGCCCTGCTGATGCTGGCCGTCCTGTTTACCGGCTGTCTCTCCGCCCCGGCGGAACAGACGGGAGAGGATGTCCCCGCCGTCTCTGCGGCGGAAAGCTGCGCCGCACCGGCGGAAAGCTGCGCCGCACCGGCGGAGGAAGACAGCGATGCACCGGTGATCGACCAATACGGCAGCTACACCACCAAAGAGGACGTGGCGCTTTATATCCACACCTACGGCTGTCTGCCCCAGAACTTCATTACCAAGGACCAGGCCCGGCAGGCCGGCTGGAACGGCGGCTCTCTGGAGCCCTACTGCCCCGGCATGTGCATCGGTGGGGACAGCTTCGGCAACCGGGAGGGCCTGCTGCCCAAGGCCCAGGGCCGCAGCTGGACCGAGTGCGACATCAACACCCTGGGGGCGGACTCCCGGGGCGCGGAGCGCATCGTCTTCTCCAATGACGGCCTGATCTACTACACCGGCGACCATTACGAGAGCTTCACCCTGCTTTACGGCCAGCCGTAAATCCCAATTATTGGGTATTCGACATCTTTCGACATTTCGATTGAAAATTTTTTAGCAGAGCCTGTCGAAGTCTCTTGCCAGCGCGCGAAGGTTATCATATTATGTCAACAAGAAGCCTGCGTTGTTCGACAATTTTCTGTTGTTTAGCAGTGTCAATTATGGTAAATTTACTGCGACACAGCGGTTAATCTGTTTTGAAACGTGCAGACGCACCTGTAAACATCATATAAGGGAGGACAAAATTATGGAAACCAAAGTGCGCATACTCATTGCCGATTCGAACCAGGATTTTTGCAGTCTCCTCACCGACCTTATTGCCGCAGAGAAAGATATGGAAGTGGTCGCGGCGGCTGACAACGGCCTGGACGCCCTGGCGCTTATTACCGAACTGAAGCCGGATCTGGTGCTGCTGGATCTGGTCCTCACCAAGCTGGACGGGCTGGAGGTGCTGCGCCGGCTGCCCGAAACCGGGGTCAAGCCCCATGTGATCATTCTTTCGGGCTTTGTGAACAACAAGGTGGTGGCGGACTGCTCCAACATGGGCGTGGACTACTTTATGCCCAAGCCCTGCGACACGCCGGTGCTGCTCAGCCGTATCCGCCAGTCGGTCTCCTCCGGGGACAGCCTTGTCCCTGCCGCAGGCATTGAGTGCGCAGCGGTTGCCCAGCAGAAGAACCGGGAGACCATGAACCTTGAGGCCGTGGTCACAGACATTATCCACGAGATCGGTGTGCCCGCCCATATCAAGGGCTATCAGTATCTCCGGGAGGCCATCATCCTCACCATCAACGACATGGACATGATCAACGCCGTCACCAAGGTGCTCTACCCCGAGGTGGCCAAGAAATTCGGCACCACGCCCTCCCGGGTGGAGCGGGCCATCCGCCACGCCATCGAGGTAGCCTGGGACCGGGGCGATATTGAGGTGCTGCAAAAATTCTTCGGCTACACTGTCTCCAACATCAAGGGCAAGCCCACCAACTCGGAGTTTATCGCCATGATCGCCGACTGTCTGAGCCTGCGGAGAAAACAGGCCGCCCAGTGAGCTGAACTGCCGCAGGGCGTAAATAACAAAAGAAAAGGGCTTTCCGGCCCTCACGCACGGAGATATAAACACCCCCGGCACATCAAACGATGCGCCGGGGGCGGTTTTATGGGTCAACATTGATTTCAAAAATTGGAAAAGGAATCTTTTCTTTTAACCTGTGATGTGCTAATATATTAATACAAGTATAACAATAGTTGATAATCTTTTTTGGAGGAGGAAAATATGTTTAAAAAAGATTATTTCCGTCGCATCGGAATCCCTGCAACAATTCTATTTGTTAGTTTGGTTTTCATTCATTGTTATTCAAATCCCAGTTTTCATAGCATGCCCTCGTTTATTATTGGTTCCAGCTGCGTGTCAGCATTAATTGTTGAAATCTTTGCCTATATAACTTGCTGGGGCTTCGTCCTGAGGAGAGGCAAAACCGACGGACATATCTGGATTAATTATATCGTTTGGTTTTTGATTATGACGCTTGGCACATTCCATGAGATGGGCCTGATATAAAAGCCGTGCAAAAAAGATACAGCTATGGCCGCCCCCGGCACATCAGAACGATGCGCCGGGGGCGGTTTTTATTGTCTGTATAAATCAATTATTCAAAGTCCAGCACCCGGCGCATACGCACCAGGGTCAGGCGGTTGCGGATGGCGGCGGAGACGGTGAGCATCTCGTCGGACAGGGCGGGGTCAATGCCGATGTGCTCGGGCAGATACTTTGCGCCCACGCCCTTGTACAGGGCCTCCAGCTCCTCCACGGGAGGAATGG
>JBJDXP010000163.1:0-1526 GCA_051866735.1 Candidatus Limivicinus sp. | reverse complement strand
GAGATTCCGAGGGCAATTCCTACGGAGATTTCACCACCGATGATAATGGCTATGCCTGCACGGACAATCTTCCATTAGGGCGGTACACAGTAGTGGAGCTTCCTACCGAAGATAACTACTGGCTCACAGAGCTGGGCTTCCATGATGTGACCGTGAAAGCCGGTGAAACCACCGTGGACACATGGCTCAATAAGGAGCAGGGCTTGGCCTGGTTCTACAAAAAGACCAATACCGGCGAGTCGGTGGAGGGCTGGCACATCACTGTGTATTCGGATGAAGCCTGCACCCAGAAGGTCGGCACCCTTATCACCAATTCAGACGGCAAAGCTGGTTACTACCTTGACCCCGGCACCTACTGGGCAAAGGAAACCGGCGACGAACATGGGCGTTTTGAGGATGAATACTGGATGGTGGATGAAACGGTCCAGAAGTTTGAAATCAAACCCCATGAGGACGTTTCCATCACCTTCACCAATGTTCAGTACGGCAGGCTGAAAATTACCAAAACCGTGGAGGGCGGCGGCTCTGTAGAGGGCTGGCAGTTCAAGATCACCGATGCCGGAGGAAAGATTCTGGACGGCTCTCCCTTTGTCACCGACGAGGATGGCATCATTCTGTCCGGGAATCTGCTGCCCGGACAGTACACGGTAGAAGAACTGCTCCCGGAGGACAGTCTGTATGAGTGCAAGGGGGATAACCCCCAGACCATCACCGTAAAACAGGGTGAAGTTGCCGAGGTAACCTTTGTCAATGCGCTGCGCACCGGCAAGGTGACTGTGGAGAAGATTGACATTACCGGCAGCCCTCTGGCGGGAGCCACCTTCCGGCTGGAATGGAGTGCGGAGGGTTCCCTGTGGTATCCCGTGACCTACTCCGAAAGCATTGTCCGGGGCGGCTGCTCCAATCCAGATGTAACGGACGGGAGCCTGACCACCGAAGCAGACGGCCTTCTGGAATGGGACAACCTCTATCCCGGATTACAGTACCGCCTGACGGAAACCAAAGCACCGGAGGGCTACAAGCTGCTCACGAAGCCTGCCTATGAAGGTGAGCTGCCTGCGGATGATCTTACGCTTTCGGTTCGTGTCACCAACACCCGCACCTTTACCATGCCCGACACCGGAGCCAGCACCGGGCTGATTCTCAGAGTTCTCAGCATGGTCGCTGCTATCGGCTGTCTGGGCATCATCACATATCGGAAAAGGGAGGTGTAACCCATGACCACCGTCTATCATGCCAGGGATCAGCCCTGGCTTTTTTCATGCCAACCATTCTTCAAAATCCCCTAATTCACAACAAACTATTTTGATTTAAGAAAGGAAAATGCGAAATGAAAAAACTTACCAAAATTCTGTCCCTCTTTCTGGCGCTGACCATGTTGCTGTGTTTCCCTGTTGCTGTTTCCGCCGCCGAGCTGGAGGATGCTCCCATCGATGAATCCAGAACCGGCTCCCTGACCATCTACAAGTACGACCTGACCAACGCCGAAAAGGACGGCGTTTGGGATTCCTCCTATGTGTCCACTG
>JBJDXP010000162.1:0-1528 GCA_051866735.1 Candidatus Limivicinus sp. | reverse complement strand
CTGCCAACGGCGGCAACGACACCATCTCCGCTGTCACCGCCATGGGCTATGACGCTTACTTCGTGGCTCTGGAGGCCATGAAGCAGGCCGACAGCGGCGACAAGGCGGCTCTGATGCAGATCCTGCCTTCCGTGACCTACACCGGCGTGTCCGGCTCCATTGCCTTCGATGAGGTTGGCGACGCGGTCCGCGACACCGCTTACATCAAGACTGCCGACACTTCCAACGGCACCTGGGTCCTGGAGACCGTCCAGACCGGTTCCGGCAGCTGATGACCGCGTAAGAATCATCCATTTGGCGGGGGTTTTCTGCCCCCGCCAACAGTCGTTTCTGTTTGATCATACGGATATTCCGTAAAGGACTTCAAAAGAATTTGCCCATCGCCGGCCAATCCATAACCGTATGGCATGTTGAAAGAAACTGTTTTCCTAATGCGTAGGGGGCGGCATCCTTGACGCCCCTTACGGTACGATGTTGGATCATGACCGGAGGGGCGTCAGGGATGCCGCCCCCTACGATGACTGCGCAAGTCGATTTCCGCGTTCCTTTCACGTAGGCGCGAAGCGCCATGGCTTCCCCCATCCGACCCGGCGTTCGCCGGGCCACCTTCCCCCACGGGGGAAGGTATGGCGCTGCCGTACCGGGGCGACATCGCGGCCTCGCGATGTCCCTGCGATAAAAAGTGTCTGCTTTTTATCGCAGGGTAGTAACAGTTCGTGACATTGGGCTCGGAAATCGAAGTTTTTTACAGAATATCCGTAACCGGAAAGAAAGCTGGGAGGCTTCCTTATGGAACAATTGCTTACCACCGAATATCTCGTTTCGATCCTGCTCAGCGGTATCTCCCTGGGAGGCCAGTTGGCTTTGATCGCCATCGGCTATACCATGGTCTACGGTATCCTGCGGCTGATCAACTTTGCCCACGGCGACGTGTTCATGGTGGCAGGTTTGCTGGGGATCTATATCTCCGCTGCCCTGCCCATGTATGTCGCCATTCCTACCGTCATTGCTCTGACCATCGGCCTGGGCTTCTTCATCGAGCGGGCGGCTTACAAGCCCCTGCGGGAGGCACCCAGAATGTCCGTCATGATCTCCGCCATCGGCGTCAGCTACCTGCTGCAGAATACCGCAACCTACGTCACCGGCGGCCAGCCCATGACCTACCCGGCCATCTCCTTCCTGAATAAGACCGTCACCATTGCCGGGGCGAACACCAAGCTGGTGGTCATCGCCACGCCCTTCCTGGTGCTGATCCTGGTGGTGCTGCTGACCGCCCTGATCAACCATACCAAAATCGGCATGGCCATGCGGGCGGTGTCCAAGGACTTTGAGACCAGCCGGTTGATGGGCATCAAGATCAACAACGTCATTTCCACCACCTTCATCATCGGCTCCGGGCTGGCGGTCATCGGGTCCATTCTGTACTTCACCACCTATCCTGCCATTACTCCCACCGCAGGAGCTATGCCGGGCCTCAAGTCCTTCGTGGCGGCGGTGTTCGGCGGCATCGGCTCCATTCCCGGGGCGG
>JBJDXP010000161.1:0-1539 GCA_051866735.1 Candidatus Limivicinus sp. | reverse complement strand
TCCTCCATTATACAGATATTCGGGGATTTTGAAAAGTTTTTTGACAGACTGAAAAACCGGCTTTGCATTGGCAAAGCCGGTTTTGGCATCATATTGAACATCGCTCGGAAATGCGGGCGGCCCGCACGAAAACGCCCTTTTTCCGGGCTTGTCTGCAACTCAGCACTGCTTCATGACCCGCATGAAAAATTCCACCGCGTGATGGACGGTCTCCAGGCGGATATGCTCGTTGTTGCCGTGGATGGTATGGCGTTCCTCCGCCGTCAGGTCCATGGCGGAGAAGCGGTACACCCGGTCGGACAGGTCCCGGTAATGGCGGCTGTCGGAGCACTGGACCATCAGGTAGGGGGCCACCACGCAGCCCTTCCAGGTGCCGGCCACGGCGGAGGCCACCCGCTTCCAGCCCTCGCAGTCGGTGCGGGAGATGGGGCTGGGCTCCATGTGGTCGCCCACGGTGAGCCTGATGTCGCTGTCGCCGATGACGCCCCGGATATATTCCACGGCGGACTCCACCGAGTCCTCCGGGTTCAGGCGCATGTTGGACACCATGGAGGCGGAGGGCGGGATCACATTGGCCGCCTTGCTGCCGCTCATCTGGGTAAAGGCCACGGTGGTGCGCACCAGGGCGTTCAGCTCGCCGCCGCTTTTTTTGCAGATCAGGTCCAGAAGCCCGCCGAAGCACCAGAGGTTGGCAAAAATCATCCGGTAGAGGAAGCTGGAGCGGCGGCCCAGAATGTCGAACATCTCCAGCACGGGCTTGGTAAAGTGTGCCTTGAAGGGGTGGGCCTCCACCTTGGTGCAGGCCAGGGAGAGCTTGCCCACGGGGGTGTGGGGCGCGGGAGCGGAGGCGTGGCCGCCGCCGCTGGAAATGCTGTATTCCAGATTCAGCATACCCTTCTCCGCGATGCCGATCAGCCCGCAGGGCTCCTTCACGCCGGGGAACACATTTTCCACCACGGCGCCGCCCTCGTCCAGCACCAGCGCCGGCTTGACGCCCTTCTCCATAAACCAGTTGACGATGTTGACGGCTCCCTTGCCGTTGACCTCCTCGCCGCCGGAGAAGGCAAAATAAATGTCGTTTTCCGGGGTAAAGCCCTGACGGATCAGGTTCTCCGCCGCGGACAGGATGCCGTTGAAGGTCACTTTCGTATCCAGCGTGCCCCGGCCCCACATGGCCCCGTCTTTGATGACGGCTTCAAAGGGCGGCACTTCCCAGTTTTCCTCCTCCACCGGCACCACGTCGTAGTGGGCCATCAGCACGGCGGGCTCCCCTTCGCCCTTGCCCTTCCAGGTGAAGAGCAGGGCCCGGTCCGCCAGGCGCAGCATGGGGCAGGTTTTTGCCACATTGGGGTACAGCTCCGGCACCAGGGCGATCAGCTTTTCAAACTCCCGGTCGTCCTCCAGACTCTTGTCCGCGTTGGAGACGGTGCGGCACTTTACCAGCTCGGCCAGGGCCTTCACTGCGGCGTCGGCGTCAAAATTCATCTCCTCAAAGGCTGTGCTCTCCTCCGCTTTGGGCTTGAAGGCCAGGGTGCGCAG
>JBJDXP010000160.1:4272-7690 GCA_051866735.1 Candidatus Limivicinus sp. | reverse complement strand
TACTTTGCGCCCACGCCCTTGTACAGGGCCTCCAGCTCCTCCACGGGAGGAATGGTGGCGATCAGCTTCCTGATCTCGTCCCAGTGGTCCACAATATTCTGGGGATCGAAGGTGCCCAGAACGTCGTTCTCGTTCTCCTTCATGATGCCCTCGTAGAGCCTGGGGCCGAATTTCTCCATGACCCAGTCGCTTGTCAGAGGCTGGAAGGGCTTGGCCTTGGGGGTCAGGGCCGCCAGGCGGTGATACTCCTTGGCGCACTGGAAGGTGCCCACGCCCACGCATTCGCCGTGGATGCCCTCGGCTCCCTCAAAGCGGGGCGGGTGCATCTCCACCAGATGGGCCATCAGGTGCTCCGCGCCGGAGGCCGCTCTGGAGTGGTGCAGCAGCTGCATGGTCAGACCGCTCTTCATCTGGGCCATGGTCATGGCCTCGATATCCGCCTTGCCGGTAGCGGCGTACTCATCGGCCGCCTTGCGCATGATATCCAGAGCCTCCTGGGCAAGGTCCGCCACCATGGGGCAGTAATACTCGCCATCCACCAGCTTGGCGATCTTCCAGTCCACCAGGGAGATGTACTTGGAAAGGATGTCATTTATGCCGCTGGCCACCAGGCGGGCAGGAGCGCCCTTGATGATGTCCAGGTCGGCCACCACCAGAACGGGAGCCAGCATGGGGATGGACTTTTTCTGTCCGTTCAGGATGACGGAGCAGATGTCAGCGGTAAAGCCGTCGGAGCTGGCCAGGGTGGGGATGGCCACAAAGGGGATGCCCAGCTTGTATGCGGGGTATCTGCCGAAGTCCATGATGGTTCCGGCGCCGAAGGCGACGATGACCTCGGGGGCGTCCAGCTTGGTCATCATATCTTCAATGAGCACATCCTCGGAGCGCAGGCCCTCAGCCGGGAGGACGATCTCCTGATCGGCCTGAACATGCTTGCCCTCGGTGAGCTTATAGATGTTGCTGTCGTACACCACAGTGCGGCGCTTGCCCGCCAGACCCACATCGGCCATGTACTGTTCGAAGTTTTTCAGCGCATCGTACTCCACGACCACCATTTTGGTCTCCAGAGTATGTTCCCTGCCGCAGACGCACTTGCCCACGTATTTTGAGCAATCCATTATCATAGTTTTTCTCTCCTTCTGTTTATCAAATAAATTTAAAGATTGGTAACGCGGCTATATTGCCCTTATTTATATTATACAATATTTTCTTGCCAATACAAAGTCTTATTTTATATTTTAATCCTATTTTTTTATTGCCCTTGATTTCCCTTCCCCTTCTGACAAATTTCCCGGAGCCCAGTGATTATACTTGGGAACACAGGTCATGGAGGTGAGAAGGTGAAAAAGATGGCTCCCCTGCTTGCCGCGCTGCTGCTGTTTCTGGCTCTTTCCGGCAAGGCCGGGGCAGATTACGACCCGGAGGTGGACTACCTGTCCATCATGATCCGGGCCGCCGCCTGCGGGGACATTGAGGCAGGTCGGGCGGCGGAGATCTGCCGCAACGAAATGATCGACCAAACCGGCTCCGGCGAGACAAAGATCGCTTTTCAGGACCTGTTTCTTCTGGCCAAGATCATCACCAGCGAGGCCGGCAGTGAAAGACTCAGCGACGAGTGGCGCATGTGTGTGGGAGAAGTGGTGCTCAACCGGGTGGCTTCTCCGGAGTTTCCCGACACGGTGGAGGAGGTCATCCTGCAGGAGGGCCAGTACGCCGGGGTAAACACGGACGAGTTCACCTATTACCTGAACCCCACAGAGGACAGCGTCAACGTAGCCCTCCGGCTTTTGCAGGGAGAGCGGCTGATGGACCCTTGGGTGGTCTTTCAAGCCAACTTCCCCCAGGGCGGCGGCGTCTACGCCAAATATTACGACAGCCTTTACGGTTATACTTATTTCTGCTCCAGCAGCAATCCGGAGCTTTACTGGTAGTTTTCCGGCAGCGTAAAAAGCTGCCGAAAATTTTTCACCAATTTTGCAAAGTACGCTTGACATTTTATGCAAAGCTTGCTATACTAAATTTGCAAAGTTAACTTAGCATAACATAAAAAAGGGAGGCGCGGGATGAAAACCAGAATACGCGAGCTGCGAAAGCAGCGGAAATTATCTCAGGAGGAGCTGGCTGACGCGGTAGGTACCACGCGGCAGACCATCACCTCCATTGAAGTGGGAAAGTACACCGCTTCCCTGCCTCTGGCCTACAAGATCGCCCATTATTTCGGGCTGAGCATCGAAGAGGTATTTGATTTTTCCGATTTGGATGAATGATTGAAGGAGTATACTATGGAAAACTATCGTGAAAAACTGAAAATACACAACATTCTTTACGCCATCGGCGCGCTGGCGCTGCTGGGCATACAGGTCCTGGCCTATTCCGGCCTTGTCAGCCCGGTGGGCGCGGACGAGAGATGGCAGGGCTTTTATAACGGCTTCATCGCCGGGGCGGCTTTCGGCGTGATGGCCCTGTTCATCGTGGGGCTGGTGATGAATCTGCGCGCTCTGCGAAACGAAAAAGCCATGAAAAAGCAGTACATCAAGGAGACGGACGAGCGCAGCCGGCAGATCACAGCCATGGGCAAGAGCGCCGGAGCCACCATTTTTCTTCTGCTTATGGTGCCCGCCGCCATCATCCTGGGCTATTTCAATGTGACGGTGTTTATCACCTGCATCGGCTGTGTGCTGGCCCTGTCTTTGCTCATGGCCTGCTCCAAGCTCTATTTCTCCCGCAAGCTTTAAGGCCCCATGTCATCCCCTGCAAAACGAAGATAAGCTGTTGTCCTGCCGGAAGAAGGGCAACAGCTTTTTCATTCCTTTTTTCTTCCAAAAACGGTTATCGGCAAACGCCGCCGTCGCCTGACCACAACAGGGACCAATTTCCCGCAGTTCTCGCAGAGATCCGCTTCCCGGGACAGGAGGAAGTCCGCTTCCGTATAGCTTGTGCCGCTGAGCTTATTCAGGCACGCCAGGCAAAATTCAGCCATCTTGGTTTCTCCTTTTAGTCATCTTTGGGATAATATTAGCATAATTCTAATGATACTGTCAAACCATAATTACTCATCTTTAAAGTAGGTTTGTCAGGATGAAACTATACAAGCATAATGGGCTGTGCAATGTCTCCGGCGCCCGGATCCGGCAGCGGAGAGAGGAATTGAAGCTGTCGCAGGAGCAACTCTCCGCCAGGCTCCAGCTTCTGGGGCTGGATCTGAACCAGAAAGTTATCAGCCGGGTCGAGACCGGGCTGCGGGTAGTGCCGGATTTTGAGCTGGAATACTATGCCCGGGCCCTTGACACGGACGTACTCTGGCTTCTGGGCCTGGGCTGATTGCTAAGCGCTGCGCCCCTCGTCGTACTCCCGCAGGATGCGCAGGAAATTGCCCAGATACATCACCAGACAGGCGGAGACAGGCACAATGCAGCAC
>JBJDXP010000160.1:0-4172 GCA_051866735.1 Candidatus Limivicinus sp. | reverse complement strand
CAGCACCGAGGCGGTGTGCTCCGGCATCCGGGGAAAGAGCAGCAGCGCCCCCATACAGGCGTAGATCAGGGCCGTGCACAGCTTGCCGTACCATTTGGCGCTGTGTACCTGCCCTGTGACCAGGATGACGTGCAGCCCGGTCAGGGCCAGCACCGCCTCCCGCAGCACATGCAGGCCCAGTAGCAGCCAGACCGCCGGGGTCTCCAGCGCGGCGCAGAGCATCATGGCCGCCTGCATCAGCTTGTCCGCCACCGGGTCCAGGATCTTGCCCAGCCTGGTGACCATGTTGAAGCGGCGGGCGATGGCCCCGTCCAATACGTCCGAGGCCGCCGCCAGCAGCACCACGCCCATGGCGGCGGTCACTTTTCCGTTCAGGTAGTAGCTCACAAACAGCGGCACAAGGAAGATCCTTGCGGCGCTGATCAGATTGGGGATATTCACGTTCTGTTCCTCCCTTTATTATCCTTCTGTTATGTTATACCCAATCCGGAGGAAAATTTTCAGGAAAACCGCCGGGCTTAAATTTTCTTGGGAAATGAAATTTCTCTTGAAAATATGCTGTATGATGATAAAATAGTTATGTTTAACTATAAGCAGGACGGAAATGATATGAAGCTGATGAAAAAACTGCTCTGCCTTGCGGCGGCGCTCTGTATTCTGCTGAGTCTGCTCCCCACCGCTTTTGCGGAGGAGGGCGACGAACGCTTCAAGGACAAGACCTGGGAAGAGGTGGTGGAGGCCTTCATGGCCGAGCACGGCACGGATCCGGATCTTGTGGCCTTCGGTTACTACAACACCGTCACCGGTGAGGAGCATTACCACCGGGGTGACGAATATATGATCACCGGCAGCATGTTCAAGGTCCCTCTGAACATGCTGTACACCGAGAAGGTGGCCAAAGGGGAAATCGACTGGGACACCAAGTACGGCGGCATCGCCTATTCCAATCTTCTGGAGTGGAGCATCATCAACTCCGACAACCAGATGGCGGAGATTCTGTGGAAGGCCACCGGCAGCTAC
This sequence comes from Candidatus Limivicinus sp., assembly GCA_051866735.1. GTDB lineage: Bacteria > Bacillota > Clostridia > Oscillospirales > Oscillospiraceae > Limivicinus. Next base: position 3,152 of record JBJDXP010000160.1, on the reverse strand, counting down.
CGCACCTACCGGGAGCTGATCTGCCCCTACATGGGCGTGGACCCAGCGACCGTGGACGCCATGTACTGGGTGAACAACTACTTCACCAGCAAGCAGATGATCTACTGTCTGAAAACCCTGTATGAAAACCAGGAGAACTTCCCCCGGCTGATCGACACCATGCTCCGGGCCGAGCCGGAGAACTATTTCAAGTTCCACGAGCAGGACTATGAGATCGCCCACAAGTACGGCTATCTGGTGGAGGGCTGGCACCTGTACATGAACGACTGTGCCATCTGCTACACCGACGACCCCATCCTCATTGTCCTCTTCACCGACACCATCAAGGACCCCTATCTGACCATGACGGACTTCTGCTCCCTCATGTGCGACTACACCCAGTATCACACGGCCCTGCGCCGTGAGGAGGAGGCCCGTCAGGCGGAGGAGGCGGCGATCCAGGCGCTGGAAAACAGCAGTTCCGAACAGGAGACGCAAAGCAGCGGTTCTGAGCTCTCTGTTGGCGTCATCGGCGGCGCCGACGGGCCCACAGCCGTCATTCTTTCTGACAAAGGAGGCAGCACCGGTATGATCGTTCTGATCGCGATGATCATCGCCCTGATGGCGGTGGTGCTGGCTGCCGCCCTGCACCGGGCGAAAAAGGGGAAGCTCAGGCTCTCCTGGGCCATCCTCGCCCTGATTTTCAGCGGAATAGCGCTGATCCTTGCGGTCATAGCCCCCAGTCTGGGCACCGTGGTGACGGTGCCCGCCGGCGACCCCCAGGAGACGGTGACGGCATTTTTTGACTCGGTCATCTCCGGCGATTACCAGAGCGCCTACGCCTGTCTCAGCGACTACACCAGCCTGGGTCTGGAAAACAGGCCGGACAGCGAGGCGGGGCAGCAGATCTATCAGGCTCTGCGGGATAGCTATTCCTATAAGCTCTACGGCGACTGCGTCAAAAACGGTCTCAGCGCCAGTCAGCAGGTATTGCTGACCCATCTGGATGTCACCGCCCTGCAGGCCGATCTGAAGGACGCCACCGAAGCCGCCCTGAACCAGCTGGTCCAGTCTCTGCCCAGAGATCAGCTGTATGACGAAAACAACAACTATCTGCCCAGCGTGACGGATTCAGCCTATGCCAGTGCGGTGACTTCCCTGCTCTCCCATGTGGAGGACTACTATACCACCACCGGCCTGGAGCTGGAGCTGAGCTACAGCACCGGCGGCTGGCGCATTGTCACCAATACCCTTATGCTCAACGCCCTCTGCGGCGGAGCGGCCTACTGAAAGGAGGCGTCCCGATGAGCAACAGAATCAGCGACGCGGATATTGACGCCATCCTTCGGGAATTTTCGGAACAGCAGGAGTCCCGGGCCGCGGAAATCGCCGCGTCCCGGCGCAGAGAGAGCGCAGCCCCCGCCGCACCGGAGCGCAGTCCCCGGCGGGAACCGGAGCGTCCAAAAGAGCGCACGCCCCAGACTGCACCCCGCCGGGAGACCAGGCGGGAGCCGGAACGGGCAAGAGAGCGCACGCCCCAGCCTGAGCCCCGCCGGGAAACCAGGCGGGAGCCGGAGCGGCCGAAAGAGCGGGACGCCCAGTCCAAGCCCCAGCCGCCCCGGGAGGCCACCCCTGTCCGCGTTCCCCGCTCCTCTTTTTCCTTTGGCTATCTGATTTTGATCCTTCTCTCCATCGCCGCCCTGGTCTGGGCGCTGGTGAACGTCCACCCGGGCACCGGCACCAACACCGGCAGCTCTACGGAGAACCGGCTGGACCTGGTGGGCAAGCTGGACGTATTCATGAATAACGCCGCCAGCGACGCGCTGGAAAACGTGGCCTATATCAAGAAGATCTACACTATCCCCGAGAGCGACCTTGTGGCCCCCAAGCCCGACCAGAGCAAGTTCGGCTCCACCACCGACCCTGCGGTGGTTCAGGCTGTAGTGGACTCAGCCTCTGAGCTGCTGGAAGGCCAGGAGCTGGTCTGGAGCCCGGATATCGTGCTGATGGAAGGCTCGGAGATCGAGTACTACTGCGACGAGACCATCCTGGTGATCGCCTGGAAGGAAGCCATCAACAACTCCGCCTGCTCCTTTGTAGAGGTAAAGATCGCCCACGGCTCCCAGCTGCGCCGGGCGCTGTCGGACAACACCTACGGCTCCAGCGTCTACATGTACCCCACCCAGATGGCCCAGAACGCCAATGCCGTGGTCGCCATTAACGGCGACTTCTACGGCCACCGCTCCTGCGGCATCACCATCTATCAGCGGCAGCTTTACCGCTTCAACCCCAGAACGCTGGAGAGCTGCTTCTTCACCGCCTCCGGCGACATGATCTTCACCCATGTGGGCGAGCTCAACACCGAGGACGATGTGAAAAAGTTTGTTCAGGACAACGACATCACCTTCTCCATCTCCTTCGGCCCCATCCTGGTGGAAAACGGGGAGAAAAAGACCACCAACACCTATCTGGTTGGTGAAGTGGATATTCAGTATTCCCGCGCCGCCATCGGCCAGCTGGACAAGCTGCACTATCTGCTGATGTCCATCAACGAGGAGGGCCGGTACAAAAACCGGGTCACCATCAACCAGGCGGCCGATCTGATCTACGCCAAGGGCGTGCCCAATGCCTACGCCCTGGACGGTGGCCAGACCGCCACCATCGTCATGAACGGCGAGACCTTCAACCGCCCTGACTGGGGCAACGAGCGCATTATGACCGACATCATCTACTTTGCCACGGCCATTCCGGGAGAGGAGGCGTCCTCATGAATCAGATCGCTGTCTGCATCGGCGACACCTTTATCTATTGGAGCTCCGTGATCATCTTCCTGGGCATCGCCGCCTGCTTTGCCCTGACCTACGCCCTGTACACCTCCCACGGCGGGCGGGGCTCCGCCCTTTGGCTGCTTCTGCCCCTGGCGCTGTTTTTCTCCGTGGTCCTGGCCCGGCTGATCCACTGGTACTGCCATGACGAGCAGTACGCCGGTTTTATGAGCGCCATGCTGGACTACTCCCAGGGGGACTATTTCCTCCACGGCGCCATTTTCGGCACCATGCTGGCGGGGCTGCTGGTAAAAAAGCTGGGCTTTACCCAGAATCTGGGCCGTCTGTTTGACTGTCTGGCCCCCGGCGCCGCGCTGTGCATCGCCTTCATCCGGCTCAGCGCCCTGT
>JBJDXP010000159.1:0-1559 GCA_051866735.1 Candidatus Limivicinus sp. | reverse complement strand
TCCATACCTCGATGGTCAGCTTGTCAAAGTCGGTCTGGTTGCCCACACGGGTGTTTTCCACCGTGTAATTGACTTTGAGGACCGGAGTGTAAATGGAGTCGACAGGGATGGTGCCGATGGGTGTCTGGGGCGTCTTATTCTTATCAGCGGAAACATAGCCTCTGCCATGGTCGAGAACAAGCTCCATATTCAGAGCGCCGTCAGGTCCAAGTGTTGCAATAGGCTGCTCGGGGTTGAGGATCTCCACCTCAGCGTCTGCCTTGATGTCGCCGGCGGTGACAAGTCCTTCGCCGGAGGCTTCAATGTAGACGGTCTTGGGGCCAGTGCTGTGGAGGCGGGCGATGATGCTCTTGACATTCAGAACGATCTCCGTCACGTCCTCTTTCACGCCGGGGATGGTGGAAAACTCATGCTGTACACCGGCAATTTTGATGCTGGTGCAGGCGGTTCCGGGGAGAGAAGAAAGGAGTACCCTGCGAAGAGAGTTACCAAGTGTAGTGCCATAGCCGCGCTCCAGAGGCTCAATGATGTATTTGCCATATGAGCTGTCTGTGGGGGTCTCGATGCATTCAATACGCGGCTTTTTAATTTCGATCATATAGTTATATAACCCTCCTTTTTCGTTTTGCGCCGTATCGGCGCTTGCGGTGATTCAGCTTACCAATTTGAGGGTGTCTTTATTACTTGGAGTACAACTCGACGATGAGGTGCTCTTCGATGGGCAGGTCGATATCGTCTCTTGCAGGAACTGCAACGACTTTTGCCATCTGGTTATTTGCGTCATACTCAAGCCACTTGGGGGCGGGACGGAATGCGTTTGCCTCAATGTTGGCCTTGATCTTCTCGATACCGCGGCTGCTCTCTTTCAGTGCGACGACCATGCCGGGCTTTACCTGGTAGCTGGGGATGTTGACCTTGCGGCCGTTGACGGTAAAGTGGCCGTGGCTGACCATCTGACGTGCCTCGGCACGGCTCATGGCGAAGCCAAGACGGTAGACCACGTTGTCCAGGCGGCACTCCAGAATGGCCAGCAGGTTCTCACCGGTCTGGCCGGGACGGCGCTCGGCCATCTCAAAGTAGCTGCGGAACTGGCTCTCAAGAACGCCGTAGAACCTCTTGGCCTTCTGCTTCTCACGGAGCTGCTGGCCGTACTCGGAGCTCTTGCTGCGGCCCTGACCGTGCTGACCGGGAGCAAAGGCTCTGTTGGTCATTGCGCACTTGTCGGTATAGCAGCGGTCGCCCTTCAGAAAGAGCTTCTGGCCCTCTCTGCGGCACTGGCGGCATACTGCTTCAGTATATCTTGCCATTTTCGTTTACCTCCTTCAATTACACACGACGACGTTTCGGAGGACGGCAGCCATTGTGAGGAATGGGGGTCACGTCCTTGATCATCGTTACTTCCAGACCGGCGGTCTGCAGGGCGCGGATAGCGGCTTCACGGCCGGAACCGGGTCCCTTAACGAAAACTTCAACGGTCTTCAGGCCGTGCTCCATGGCTGCCTTTGCGGCAGTCTCGGCTGCGGTCTGTGCGGCGAAGGGGGTAGACTTCTTGCTTCCAC
>JBJDXP010000158.1:0-1559 GCA_051866735.1 Candidatus Limivicinus sp. | reverse complement strand
CAACAGTTTCAAATGCAGTTCGCGGGTTAAGCCCGCGGATTTCACATCTGACTTGTCGGCCCGGCTACACGCCCTTTACACCCAGTAAATCCGGACAACGCTTGCCACCTACGTATTACCGCGGCTGCTGGCACGTAGTTAGCCGTGGCTTATTCAAGGGGTACCGTCTTCTTCTCTTCCCCCTTAAAAGAAGTTTACAACCCGAAAGCCTTCTTCCTTCACGCGGCGTTGCTGGGTCAGACTTGCGTCCATTGCCCAATATTCCCCACTGCTGCCTCCCGTAGGAGTCTGGGCCGTATCTCAGTCCCAATGTGGCCGGTCAACCTCTCAGTCCGGCTACTGATCGTCGACTTGGTGGGCCGTTACCCCGCCAACTATCTAATCAGACGCGAGGCCATCTTTCAGCGATAAATCTTTGACATCCGAGCGATGCCGCTCCGATGTGTCATGCGGTATTAGCAGTCGTTTCCAACTGTTGTCCCCCTCTGAAAGGCAGGTTCCTCACGCGTTACTCACCAGTCCGCCACTAAGTAACCTAATCAATTGGCCGAAACCTCTGTCATAGGCACTCCGTTCGACTTGCATGTGTTAAGCACGCCGCCAGCGTTCGTCCTGAGCCAGGATCAAACTCTCTATAAAATGGTATCTAAACGAGCTTTCACCCGTTCAAATCTTTTACAGAGCTATTTGTCATAGCTTCATTTTTATAGTTACCTTCGGAAGTAATTGACTTAACCTTCCTCAAGCAACTTTTGGTTACAGTCCCTAAGGACCGTCTCCGTCTGGTGCTTTCTTTTCGTTACGTTGTTTAATTTACAAGGTACACGCCGCTTTCCGGCGGAACATTGCTATTATAACAGGTTCTCCTTCATTTGTCAACCACTTTTTTAACTTTTTTCGAAGTTTTTCAAGCAGCTCACATCCGGAGCAGCGCTGTCAGACAGCTTTGTTAGAATACCAAACTGATCTCGATTTGTCAACACCTTTTTCGCTCTTTTTTTCGTTTTGCTGATATCACCTATTCACCCTGCTTATTGCAGTATGACCTCTGTGCAAATTGGAAAACAGGCTGGGCAAATCCGGACGATAGTGCTATAATGCCCTTGTTGGTTTATTTATATGTATGTTGTAGGAGTGATCGTTCTGCTGATTCATCGCATGACTGCCGTTTTCGGCAAACTGCAAAACCGCACACTGGAGCTGAAAGATGGTCTGAACATCCTGGAGGCTCCCAACGAAACGGGTAAATCCACCTGGTGCGCCTTTCTTCTGGCCATGCTGTACGGCATCAACAGCCGGGAGCGGGACAAGGCGGGCTTCATTGCGGACAAGAACCGGTACGCTCCCTGGAGCGGCGCCGCCATGAGCGGCCGGATCGACTGCCGGGTGGGGGCCGACGAACTGACCCTTCTTCGCAATACCCGCCGCCAGACCGCCCCCATGGGCGATTTTCAGGCTCTCCACGCCGGGACCGGCGACGCTTTTCCCGGCCTGACGGGCCAGAACTGCGGTGAGGCGCTGCTGGGCGTCAGCCGGGAGGTGTTTGAGCGCAGCGCCTT
>JBJDXP010000157.1:0-1567 GCA_051866735.1 Candidatus Limivicinus sp. | reverse complement strand
TTTTATGGAGGCAAGATAATGAGCGTATTTGAAACCATCAAGGCAGCTGTCACACTGAGGCAGGCTGTCGAACACTATGGGCTGCGGGTACTGCCAAACGGCATGACCTGCTGCCCATTTCACGAGGACAGGCACCCCAGTCTGAAGCTGAACGAGGATTATTTCTTCTGCTTCGGCTGTCACGCCAGCGGGGATGTGATTGACTTCACCGCCCGTCTTTTTGGACTTTCGCCCTACGCCGCAGCACAGAAACTGGAAACCGACTTTGGAATTGAAGCGGAAACAAAACCGCTTCTGTTCCCCAACCATGCAGAGCCTTCCGGGGACAGGGAGCGGCTCTGCATTTGCGTTTTGCGGGAATATCTCCGGTACCTTCGCATCTGGCAGCTGAGGTATCGTCCCGAGGAACCGGGAGACCCCATTCATCCCCGTTTTGCTGAGTCAATGAAGATGCTGCCCACGGTAAATCACCTTCTCGACTGTTTGCTGGGAAATGATTTGCTTTTGGCAGAAAAAACAGCAGACCTGCTCTGCGAGGAGGGATATATTCAACGGCTGTCCGAATGTCTCGGGACACTATCTGAGAAAGAGAGGGAATGTGCATGAATGAGACGCCGGAGTGGCTGGATGAAAAGGGGAAAATCATTGAGCACAAATACTGCCGCTGTTTTCTGGAAAAGCAGCCTTTGCTCAGCAAGGGAGAGGACTTCTTCACCACGGAGGGCGTCGTCACCGACAAAGACCGGCTCCTGCGGGATGTGTTCGATGATATCAAGGAGCACCTGACCGGCGGACTGGTCACGAAAGCCAAAAATCTTCTGGAAGCCATTCGCATGGAGTGCTATGACCGGGGAGAACTGGAAAAGCATCAGGATCGTATCTTCCTCGCCAACGGCACCCTGTTTCTGGACGGCAGCTTCGTGGAGGAAAGGGGCTTTTGCCTGAACCGCCTGCCCATCTCCTACAATCCCAACGCACCGCAGCCGGAGGTCTGGCTGCGGTTTTTGTCTGAGCTTCTGGAACCGGAGGATATTCTGACCTTGCAGGAGTTCATGGGCTACTGCCTGATTCCCTGCACCCGGGGTCAGGTGATGCTGCTCATCAAGGGCAACGGCGGCGAGGGAAAGTCCCGGATTGGCGTGGTGATGCACACCCTGTTCGGCCCAAATGCCAAGAATGGCAGCATCGACAAGGTGGAAAACAGCGCCTTCGCCCGGGCGGATTTGCAGCATGTGCTGGTGATGGTGGACGACGATACCAAAAACGCTTTCATAAACAATACCTCTCATTCTTTGTCGGTTTACCACAAAGCGAACCACTTCCGCTGTGCTAGGATGCATTCCGCAGCATCAACGACGGTGTTTTCGCCCACAGGGAGATCGGTTACAGTGTACGAATATGTAGTTCCGCCAAAATAATCTTCGCCAAGAGAGCTGCGGCAGTATACAACGATTTGAGATGAGTTTCAACTCCGACACGATCATCAAGCTGCCCGGGGAATCCGTAATGGGTGAAAAATACGCGGAATTCTACCCGGATGAGCAGTGGCTTCACGACTTCGTGGCAG
>JBJDXP010000156.1:0-7775 GCA_051866735.1 Candidatus Limivicinus sp. | reverse complement strand
TCGAGCTGAAGACCGACCCGCAGCTGATGGGCGCTCTGGGCGCTGCCGAGTATGCTCGCCAGAAGGGTCTTGCAAAGAAGTAAGCAGAGTGTATAATACTCTCTGAACCCAAATTACGAAAGGAGCATATTCCGGATATGTGCAAATTTTTCAAGAAACTGTTAAAGGTGCTTCTTGTCACAGTCGGCGTGCTGTTCGTGGTCTATTTCTGGAATCTGGATCAGAAGCTGATGAGCTGGCTGTACATGCGTGTCAATGAGATCTTCGACCGCAAGAAGGTCGACCTGGTATTCTAAGTTATGGAGCTATACAATTCTCTCATCAAAGAGAGCAATTCTCTGTTGGAAAAGGGCAGCCCCAGAGTCTGGGAATACAGGCCGGGCGACGCCTGGAAGGACATTGGCTCCAGCGAGCTGGTGCTCCAGAAGGACGCGGCCTTTGAGCTGGGCGCCATGGGCAAGGGCTCGGCAAACTATGTGCTCTTCACCTCCAGCCCGGAGCTGGTGGACAAGGATCAGATCCTGCTCTACGGTTCTGATCTGAGCGAGATCAAGGGAGAGGTGGACTTTGCCCGCATCGTGCTGCTGCGCGTCGGCCTGATCGACGGCGACGATGAGGCGGTCTACCGCACGCTGAAGGACATTGAGTTTGCCAAGTACCATGTGTACCCCGAGGGCTACATGGTGCGCATGTCCCCGGAATCCTACCGGGAGCAGGTGCGCGTCAGCAAGCAGGCTCTGAAAAAGGGTATCAGCTTCAAGAACATCGGCGCAAACTACATCACGGCCTATAAGAAGGACCCCAACGTCCTCAACGCAACGGTGATTTTTGTCACCGACCCGGGCTTTGACTACGGCGCCATGAAAACGCTGGCCAAAAAGGCAAACGACGTGACCGGCACCCTGACCCATATCCTGGAGGGCCTGCCCACGGACTGCTCCGTGTGCGCGCTGAAGGATATCTGCGACGAGGTGGAGGGCATGAAGGAACTGCACTTCGGCGTCGGCGACAAGGGCAAGCACTAAACAATTCAAAAAAAACAGGACGGAATTTTCCGTCCTGTTTTTTTGTCTTCCCTTAATGGGGAGCTTTTGCGGGCCGCCACATAGGGCGGCCCCTACATTGTTACCGTCAGTTTTCCGGGAAGCCGTAGGGGCGGCCCTGCGTGGCCGCCCAGAAGTAGCCTTCCCCTTGAGTAAACGCTGAATAAACCGCCTTCGGCGTCTCGCGGAAAATTTGCGCCCTGATTTCGTCACTTTTTCTTGCAATACACAAAGTATTCCTGCAAAAAAGTGCCATCATCAGAACGCAAATTTTCTCGCGATCCGCTCTTGCCGATTTAATCATCGTTTACTCGAGGGGAAGGTGGCCCGCAGGGCCGGATGAGGTGGACCTGTTATCCTGAGCGTTTGTAGGGGCCGGCGTCCCCGACGGCCCGTCTGAACCCGTCCGGCTCTGCTCCGCTGCTCTGGCCGCTTCCAGCCTTGCCCTCAGCCGCTCTTCCCGGCGCAGCAGCCCCTCATAGGCCTTGTACTTTCGTGCATAGGCAAGCACCGCATCAGAAGCATTCTCTTCTGTTGCCGCGTCCAGCAGCAGCTCCCTGTCGCTGACTCCCTCATCCCACTGGGAATAACGGATATTATTTTCTTCCTTGAAATCCTTGATTTCTTTTTGAAATTGTGCTATATTCTTCTCAAGAGTTGAGTCTGTTATATTTCCCAGCCTTGCTTGCTGGGCGATCACTGACAGTTCAGCTCTTCTTTCTTTGTCAAAGCTGATAATCTTTCCGCTTTCTACAGCTTTTCTTATGATCTCTGCGTGCCCGTCCCGATTTAGTGTCCCCGTGAAATCCCTTTCCGCTATCGTAAGAACAATGTGCGGCCTTTTCTTAAATATTCCGTTAATACCTTTTTTACTGTAAAAACTCAATACCGCATATAATGGGGCGCCGTTTTTTCCTTTCTGCGGCAGAATCATGGATATTGCCGGATTACCTTTTGAAGTTTTTGCTGCTATTGCAACCAGGGGTCTTTCCATACTCATAATAGCATCTGTCATTTTTTCGATGCCTAAGGCATGATAATGAGTTTTACTGGTATATCTTCCCTCCTCAATCGCTTGTTTCTCAGACACCATATTTTCATAAATATGGTCCCGGTACAAATAAAAATCTCCCTCTATTCCGGTAAGTTTCTGGATAAAAAGTGGTATTTCTCCCACTCTGATGAGGTTATCGTCTCCTGCATCCTTGTGATCCAGCGCGTCATACAGTGCTGACGTCACCTCATATTCATTAAGCTGTCCCTCATCCCATTTTGAATTTCTCGCCGAACTGCCGCCCTCCGTGGCGGCCTTTTTGCTGCCCTGGGCGTCCCGGCTGTGAACGGCCTGGACCAGCGCCCGGTCCCACATTCCCTTCGCTCAGGATGACAGTTTTTCCATTTTGGCATAGTTATCCTAAATTGGGTTATACTACCCTGTGAAAAACAGGAAAGGACCGCCCGGAGGGTGCTGAACCATGGAAAACAAGAAACAGGAAGAGCTTTATGACGCCGTGATTATCGGCGGCGGCCTGGCGGGGCTTTCCGCCGCCATTTATCTGGCCCGGGCCGGCTGCCGGGTGCTGGTGCTGGAAAAGGAGCGCCTGGGCGGGCAGATCGCCCTCAGCGCGGAGGTGGCCAATTACCCCGGCGTCCTCAGCACCGGCGGGACGGAGCTGACGGAGATCATGCGCCGCCAGGCGGAGAGTTTCGGCGCGGAATTCCTTGCCGCGGAGGCAAAGGAACTGAAACTGGAAGGGGAGGTAAAAACCGTCCTCACCGATCAGGGCCCTGTACACTGCTTCGGCGTCCTTGTGGCAACAGGGGCCCGGCCCTGCAGCGTGGGCTTTCAGGGCGAGGAGGAATTCAAGGGCCGGGGCGTCTCTGTCTGTTCCGTCTGTGATGGGGAGCTATTTACCGGCAAGCCGGTCTTTGTCATCGGCGGCGGCTACGCTGCGGCGGAAGAGAGCGTGTTTCTGGCCCGCTTTGCCAGCCATGTGACCGTCTTGATGCGGGGCGAGGATTTCTCCTGCGCCGAAACACTGGCCGATAAGGCCCGGAATCACGAGAAGATCAGCGTGATCACCGGCGTGCAGGTGGAGTCGGTTTCCGGCACTGATCGGGGCCTGAACACCATCCGCTGGCGAAACCGGAAGACCGGGGAAGTGACCGAGTACCGGACGGCGGAAGGGGAGGTCCTGGGTCTTTTCGTCTTCGCCGGGGTTGAGCCGGAGTCCGGCCTGCTCCGGGGGCTTACGGCGCTGGATGAGCGGGGCTATGTCCTCACCGACCGGCAGCAAAAGACTGATATCGACGGCCTGTACGCCGCCGGAGATGTATGCGCCAAGGAGCTGCGCCAGGTGGTGACTGCCGTCAGCGACGGGGCCGTGGCGGCAACTTCGCTGGAAAAATACGCCGCCGCCATGGAGGAAAAGATCGGACTGCATCCCAAAAGGCACGGAAAACCGGAGAACAGCCCCTTTTCCGGGGAAACCCTTGCCCGGCTCCGGCAGCTTTTCCGGCACATGGAAAGCCGCCTCATTCTGCGTCTTTACCCGGACGAGCGCCCGGCCTCCCGGGAGCTTGCGCGCTGTATGCAGGGCCTTGCCGCCCAGACGGACAAGCTTAGAGTGGAGACGGCCAAGGACCCGGCGGAGGAGACGGAGCGCCCCTGCGTCCGCGTCCTGCGCGACGACGGTAGCGACACGGGTCTGGCTTTTCACGGCGTGCCCGGCGGGCATGAATTTTCCGCCTTCGTGACGGGACTATATAACGCCGCCGGGCCGGGGCAGGAGCTGGACGAGGAGACGGAGCGGCAGATCAGCGCCATCACCCGGCCGGTCAACATGCAGATTTTGGTCACCCTCTCCTGCGGCCTGTGCCCGGATATGGTGACGGCCGCCCAGCGCATCGCCGCCGCCAATGAGAAGGTCCGCGCGGAGGTCTATGACATCAGCCTGTTCCCGGCACTGAAAGAGAAGTACCGGGTGATGAGCGTGCCCTGCCTGATCATCGGCGGGGAACAGGCTGCCGTGGGCAAAAAGAGCCTCCGCCAGCTTCTTGAACTGATCGCCCATTATTCGTAAGAGGAAAAAACCGGTATCCGCGGATACCGGAAATTTTTTTGCAACCAAAGGGCTCCTTTTGTCGTATATTGTAATAGAAAGCATATGACAAAGGAGGACAGGCATGGAGGATCAAGCCATAGTGGAGCTGTACTGGCAGCGCTCTGACCGGGCCATCGCGGAGACAGAGCAGAAGTATGGCCGGTATTGCCATAAAATCGCCTGGAATATCTGCATGAACTGCCAGGACGCGGAGGAGTGCGTGAACGACACCTGGTTTCGCGCCTGGAACCTGATGCCGGACAAGCGTCCGGCGGCGCTGCCCGGATTTCTGGGCGGCATAACCAGAAATCTGGCCATTGACCGGTATAAGACAAAAAACAGAATAAAGCGGGGCAGCGGAGAGACGGAGCTGGCCCTGGAGGAGCTGTCGGACTGCATCCCGGCAGCGCTGGACACGGAGCGGAGCTTTGAACAGCGGGAGTTTCAGCGGGCCATCGGCAGCTTTGTGGAGAGCCTTTCGGAGACGGAACAGCAGGTCTTTACCGCCCGCTACTATTTTCTGGCCCCGGTGGCGGAGATCGGGGAAAAGCTGCATTTCAGCCAGAGCAAGACAAAAAGTATGCTGCTTCGCTTACGGCGGAGACTCAGCCGTTATTTACAGGAGGAAGGACTATGGTAGACGCGTATTTTCTCCTCCTTGCCATGAACGGCATCAAGGAGGAACAGATCAGCGCCGCCCGGGCACTTTTGGAGGACAGAGCAAAGCCCCGGCGGTTTAATCCCGGCGCAAGGCGTGCCCTCCTGATCGCCGCCGTGCTTGTGGGACTGTTGGCGGTCACGGCCTGTTCCGCCATTCTCTTCTCCATGAGCCAGCGCAGGGCTGACCCGGAAGAGCGCTTCGCGGTCAGCTTCCGAAGCGGAGAGCAGCTGGTCACGGGCCAGTGGCGGGCGGGACTGGTGCTGGAATTTCAGGGGGCGGAGGAGTGCGCCGCCGTGCATTTTAAGCCCGGATGGCTGCCCTTTCCGGTCAGCGAGAACCACCCCTACCCCATAGAGGAGGGCTGGTATAGTACGCTGGTGTCCGAGCATGTGCCGGACGCGGAGCGCCCGGAGGACTTGCGGGGAAAGACCCAGGCTTTCATGGCCACGGTGTACTATGCGCCCCAGTTTGCCGGCGGCGGCGCGCTGCTTGTCTTGGACCAGAGCCCCGGACAGGTGGAAGAGGAGACCTGGGGCGCTTTGCAGGTGCTGAAATACCACACTGCACATACGGACCCGGAGGGCCGGGAGCAGGAAAACAATTACCTCATTCTCTTCAGCCCGGCGGAGGGCTGGATCATCGCCGTCCGGGGTCGGGCGGATATGGAGACGCTGGAGCACATCGCCCTGGAGCTGGAGGTGGAGCCCACGGGGGAGACGGTAAAGTCCGCAGATTTTCAGAACAAATACGCTTTTATGGATGTGGTGGTGGGATAATGAAAAAGAGAAGGATTTTTGTGCTGCTTCTGGCGGCGGCGCTTTTGCTTTCCGCCTGCGCTGCCCCAAAAGAAGCGGAGAACGCCGGTGAGCAGGAGGTAAAAAGTCTGTCCGGCGGCAGCTTTATCCTCCAAAAGGCGCCTGTGCCGGAAAAAACGCTGTGGGCCGCCTGCGTGGACGGGGTGTTCTACACCGTTTCGGAGGAGTTTTCCGGCGACATTGTCTATCATCTCCGGCGGGATGGGGCGGAAATTTACGCCCTGCCCGGCTTATTCTATGCCGCCGCAGCCGCACCGGAGGGAATCTGGCTGCTGGAAAACCGTTATGACGGCGAGAACCGCTACGTGCTCACGCTGATTTCCACCGGGGGCGACACGCTTTGCAGTCTGGACCTGAGCGCCGCGTGGAGCGGGCAAAGATTTTCTCGCTTTCTGCTGTGCTGCGCGGGCAGACTGGTTCTGCTTACGGAGGAGGCGGAGCTGCTGGCCCTCAGTCCGGCGGGGGAGCTGCTGTACACAGCCGCCCTGCCGGACAGCCAGAGCTATCCGGTAGCCGCCGGGAACGGACAGGTCTATGCCGTGCAGGAGACCGGCGGCGGAAACCTCCTGTATCAAATTGACGGGGAGAGCGGGGAACTGACGCCGGCTTTTTCCTGCGGCGAAGGAGAGATTTTCAACGGCAGCGGGGGTGCTTTTCTGCTTTTGTCGGCAGAGGACGGCCTGTACGCTCTGGAGGAGGACGGCAGCAGCCGCCCGCTGGTGATCTGGGCGGAATGCGGTCTCAGCCCCGGCAGACTATACGGCGCGGAGAGCAGCGGCGAGGGCGGCTGGCTCATCGCTTCTGCCTCCGGTCTGGGGCTGCTCTGCCCGGTGGACCCGTCGGCGCTGAAGCCAAAGACTGCGCTTATCCTGGCCACGGTCTCCCCGGACAGCAGACTGCAGAGCATGGCTGCCGGCTTCAATTACGCAAGCGAGGGCTATGTGGTGACCGTTGTGGATTACAGCGACGGGGGCGCTCTGGACGCTGAGACAGCAAAGAAAAAGCTGAATACGGAGATCGTCAGCGGGAAAGGCCCGGACATGCTCTGCTTTTCCGGCCTGTCGCCCTATCCCTATATCCGGCAGGGGCTTCTTATGGACCTGAGCCCTTTTTTCAGCGGCGAAGAGGGGATCAGCCTTGACGATCTGGCCATTGCAAAGGCTCTGCTGAATCAGGGCGGCCTGTATTTTCTCAGCGGAGATTTCGCGCTGGAGACCATGGTGGCCTGTTATTCGGATTTTGGGGACCGCTATGGCTGGACGCTGGAGGAGTATCTGCGCCGGGAGAGCACCCTGCCCGAAGGAGGACAGATGCTCAACAACATGACAAGGGAGACCTTCCTTCGCACCGTCTCTGCCCGGTATCTGTTCGCAGCCATCGACTGGGACGAGGGCACATGCCGCTTTGACTGCCCGGAATTTATTTCCGTTCTGGAGACTGCCGGGCGGATCTGCGAGACGCCGGAGGACGCGGACAATATGAACTTTGGCTTTGGCGCTGCAAAGGTGGCGGAGGGCAGCCTTACGGCGGCAATGAGCTGGGTGGACACGGTGTGGAAGCTGGCTTTTGAGGAGAAAACGGCGGGCTGTGCCCTGAGCTTTATCGGCTGGCCCAGCCCGGAGGGGAGCTGCGGCTCGGATGTTTGGCTCAATTCCCCGGTGGGGGTGCTGAAAGGGAGCGAAAATCCGGCAGGCTGCTGGGAATTTATCCGGTTTATGCTGGAAAACAGTCAGGGGGACCTGCCTGTTTTTCTGCCTCTGCTGCGTCAGCGGGTGGAGGAGGCAAAAGCCGACGAGATCCTGCCCGTCCGGATGACGGAGGAGGACGCCCGGCGGCTCTATGACCTGCTGTCCGCGGTGGAAAACACCGCAATGTACGACGAGACAGTGCTTTCCCTTATCATGCAGGAGAGTGCGGCCTTCTTCGACGGCAGAAAAAGCGCGGCGGAAACCGCCGCGCTGATCCAGTCGAGAGTGGGAATATATGTGGCCGAACAGGGCGGATAATCAGGGGAAATTAAACCACCAGATGTCCCTGCTTTTCGGCAAGGCCTATCCTTGCGATGGCTCCGGAATTGAACTGGAGATAATCCTGCTCAACCCCGTCGCTGAAAATCACGCCGTTTTGGGGCATGGCGGAAACGATTTCAAGG
>JBJDXP010000155.1:0-7777 GCA_051866735.1 Candidatus Limivicinus sp. | reverse complement strand
TTTTGCCGGTTTCATCCAGAATAACTGCTTTGGTGTAGGTGGAGCCTACGTCGCATCCGCCGAAGTATTTCATTATATTATTCCTCCATTATGTATTTATTAATTATGGTGCCATCCTCGGAGCATAGCTCCTGCGGTAATTGCGGCAAACATGCCACCGGCATGTTTGCTCATCGCAATTACATGCAGATATCATCCTCGAAGTCGCAGAGGGAAGGATCAACAGGCTCGGCTCTCTTGACCGTGCGCATGTAGTTGTTCACCTTGTCGCGCATGGTGCGGCGGGAGACGGTACGGGGGTCCATCAGGTCGTGCTCGACCCAGATCAGATCGTAGCCGCGCTGACGGCCCTGCTCGTCCAGCAGGCCCTGAACGGTAGCCATGTTCTTGCAGGCCACGTTCTGGTACATGATGATCAGAGGCGCGTTCCACTCCTCGCACTGACGCCACAGCTCGTCCACCACGTTCTGGTAGCCGCCGTTGGTGTGACGGCGCATAACCATACGCTCGTAGAGTCTGGCCAGGTCGCGCAAAGCTTCTTCCTTGTCCTCGGTCTCCAGCATCTTGGTGAAGTTGAGGGATTCCATCTCAACCAGCACGTTGATGCCCCAGCAGTTGGCTGCCCAGTTGGAGAAGTTGGCATAGTAGTGAGCGGGGCAGGACCAGACGATGGCGCGGTACTTCATCTTGCCGGGCCAGGGCTCTTCCTTCTTCTCATAGGCCTTCAGCAGGAGCTTATTGACCTTCTGCATGGTCTTGAAGGCACGGGGATCGGCGCCGCCGTCCATCTCGTAGTTCCACTTGCGGAACAGCTCGTACGGAGGTCCGATAAACTGCGGCGTGGAGCTCTTGTTGATCTCCCACTTCTGCAGCTCGTAGCAGGTCTCATTGTTGAAGCGCTTGATCTGCTCGAAGTAAGCATCCCAGTTCCACTTGGCGCCGGTGATGTCCTCAACGAACTTGATGCAGGCCTTGATGTCCTCCGCGCCCATCTGGACGGTCTCCTCGTCGTAGTAGCGGACGGGGAAGCAGAGGTGGAACACAGGCAGGTCGGGGAAGCGGCGGGCCATGTAGGAGGAAGCCATGGTGGAGCCGTCGCAGGGCATGGAGCTGGAGATGAAGCAGCTTCCCATGTGAGGCAGGGCGTCCACAACGATTGCGCCGCACTCGGAGGAGGGCACGGGGCAGGTATCGGAGGGCAGGCCGTAGGACTCTACCGCGTCGATATAAGGTACGCAGGTGAGCTGGTCGATCTCAGACACCAGGAACACGGGCAGCAGCTGGTAAGGAATACCCAGAAGGTCGGGGAAACCGGCCATGATCTGGCCCATGGTCATCTCGTCGAAGAGGACCACCTTGCGGTTCAGCTCCTCGCTGTTGCCGTTTTTGGCGTCGCACTTGGAGAGGAACACCAGGTTCTCCGCCACATAGCGGAACACATCATAGATAACCATATGGCTCATGCGCAGGTTGCTGCCGCGCATACCCATCAGGCACTTGTCCATAAAGCCGTGGCAGCAGAAATAGGACACATACCAGCGGTAGTAAAGCATACCGTTGAGGGCGGGGATCAGGTCTTTGGAGAAGGTCATCAGGAGCATTCCCCACATGTGGGCCCACTCATAGAAATCGTAGGCGGTGTCCTTGATGCCGCGCCACTCGCGGCGGACGGTGGCCATATCGCCGGAGCGGTACAGACGTCCCAGGCTCTTTTCACCGTTGATAATGCGGTCCACCTTGTTGGCGGTGTCCAGCGCCATGAAAGCCTTATACTCTTCCTTGACGCGCTGGCCGTCAGCCTTTATTTTTCCAAGCTGAGCCTTGCCGAAGGCCTTGAAGTCGGTCTCCTTGAGCATGTCGACGACGATGGAGCCAACTTCCTTCAGGTTCTTGACCTGGTCGCCCAGCTTCATATTATCCTTTGCCTTCCAGAAGGCAGGGTTGGGATATTTCGCACCTCTTGCCATTACTTATTACCCTCCTCTTTGTGAATACGTTTGATCTCAAGGGATTCCACAAAGGCCTGTACGCGGGTGCGCAGCTGGCCGGAGTTGCCGTTGTTATACAGCCTGTCGATACTCAGCACGGGCCAGCCGTACTCATCGTGCATGACATGGCTGACCAGAGCGCGCTCGAAGCCCCAGTAGTCGCAGTACTTCATCTGCTCGTAGATGATGCCCTCGGCCTTAAATTCCTTGGCCAGTCTGTCGGCAGTGACACGGCGCTGCAGCACCTTTTCGTCGGATATGTAGCGGGCGCACTCGGAGACCTCCATGTAGTGGCGGCAGATCTGGGTCAGGGCGTCCTCGTCCTCGGTCAGCTCGATGACCTCGCGGCCGGGGGTGGAGCCGAAGCAGTAACGGTCAGAGACCACCAGCGCGCCGCATCCCTCGATGAGCTTGGTCAGGCTGGGATCGTCGATCTCGGAGCCGACGATGGCCACTCTTGCGCGGAAGGGGCTCTTCTTGTCGGGCTTGCGGGTCTTCAGCTCTGCCAGCGTCTCTCTCAGGTAGGGCAGGATCAGAGCCTTGGGGCAGCAGTAGGTGACCAGGTTCAGCACATGGAACTCATAGCCGGTGATCACCGGGTTGTCGGCCTTGCGCATCTCGCTGATTTCGGAGATAATGCGGCAGACCTCGTTGTGCTCCTCCACAGCCTTGCGGATGGCGGCGTCGGAGGTGTCAACGCCGAATACCTCGGTCATTCTGTCCAGCACACGCAGGCGCATCTGCTTGATGTAGGAGTCCAGCGTGTAGTCCGTGATCTTGTAGGGCATGTCCGTGTGGGTCACGAAGAAGTTGGGCTTGTCGTTGACCTGCAGGATCTCGAAGTGCTCCATGGAGCGGTTCATCATGGAGCAGGCGTCAACGCCGATCAGCGCATCCAGGAACTGGTAGCCCCCCTCGATCGCCCTCTCCAGCAGTGCCCTGGCAAACTCGCAGGTGTAGTTGGACATGTAGTAGGTGGCGATGTCGATGGACCCGGTGTTGGGTGCGCGCAGCCTTACTGAGAAGCAGTTGTCGACGTTGAGCAGTACCTCCGGGATGTGGAAGCAGGTATAGCCCATGGCCAGACCGCCGTCCTCCTGGGCTTTTCTGACCAGCTCATTGTCAGCATTCTCAAGCAGGCTTTCAAAGTAGATCAAATGCTTAAGATCTTTCAAATGTTACACCTCTTCTTATTATAGTATTTCTATTTTTCGGAGTGCTTCCTCCACTCCGCTGAGCATAACGGAATCCGCAGACAGCTCCAGAACGCTTTTGCCCCTGATATCGTTGGCGGCAAAGGTACTGTCCGCGGGGATAAAGGACAGGATGTCCACACCGGGGACCTTCATCATGTCCGTCAGTTCCGGGTTTGTGACCCGGTTGATGATGGCGCCGATCTTATCGTAGCCGATGAGCTCGTCCGCCACACCTTTTATGGTGGTAATGACCTGGCCGCCCTTCTTGCTCTGATCCGAAATCAGCAGCAGATGGGTGACCTTCTCCATCACCCGGCGCTGTATCTGTTCGATACCCGCCTCTCCGTCAATAACCACGTAGTCAAAACTGTTGGCCAGCAGAGAGATGACCTCCTTCAGGTAGGAGTTCACCTTGCAGTAGCAGCCGGAGCTCTCCGGACGGCCGATGGCCAGAAAGGCAAAGCCCGGCATTTCCACCAGCGCGTCGAAAATGCGGAACCTGGCCTCACTGAGCAGCTCCAGCGCCTCTTTCGTCTCGCCGTTTTCCACGCTGTCCACGATACTCATGCGAATATCGTCCAGCGTCAGCTTGACATCCACGCCAAGAGCAACGGACAGGCCCACAGCCGGGTCCGCGTCGATGGCGAGGATCTTCTTGTCCGGGTATTTTTCCACCAGGAGCCTGACGATGCACGCGCAGATCGAGGTCTTGCCCACGCCGCCTTTGCCAGCCACAGTGATGATCTTGGCTTTCGTTTCCATATGTATCCCCCCTTGTTAAAACCGTTTTTTCAGGCTTTTTATTCGCTGTTATTTTAACATGTTCATACTGAATATGCAAGAACAACCCGTAAAAAAACATTTTTTTAGTTCAAAAGGTACAAGAATTCGTATATTTTTTTATTTTTCTCAATCCGGCGTTTAGACATTGTCAGAAAAGTGTCTAATCATTTTTTGTTCTTATAAAAGGGGAGGCGCGGCCTCAGTTGAGAAGGGCCGCGCCCAGGTTCAGATAGGCGGCAAAGAACAGCCACATCAGGTAAGGCAGCATCAGCTTGCCGGCTTTGGGCAGGATATAGCGGAAGAGCGTCATACAGGCCCACACCAGCGCGATCAGAAGCAGCAGCCAGAAGAAGGACAGCCACAGCAGACCGAAGCGGAAAAACAGCAGCGGCCAGATGAAGTTTACTAAAAGCTGCACGCCGTAGAGGATCAGGGCCCGTTTTTTTCTGGGCTGAGACGCGTCTGAGCAATACACCAGACAGCTGGCAATTCCCATCAGGATATACAGCAGCGTCCACACCACCGGAAATACCCAGCCCGGCGGCGACAGCAGCGGCTTATACAGGGCCTGATAATAGATCATCCCGTCCCGGATCAGCCATCCCGCCAGAGCGCCCACCGCCAGCGGGATCAATATGCAGATGAGCATTTTCTGCCATTTCAAAGGTTTTTTCAATACCATCACCCCTGATACTATATGCCCGTCCGGCCCCTGCTATTCGTGAAATCATCCTTTCCCCCCTTACCTATTACTTCTTCACTCTTCACTCTTCATTCCCCCGTCCGCCTGTCTTTTAGTCCACAATTCAAGTAAACGATGATGAAATCGGCAAGAGCGGATCGCGAGAAAATTTACGTTCTGATGATGACACTTTTTTGCAGAAATACTTTGTGTATTGCAAGAAAAAGTGACGAAATCAGGGCGCAAATTTTCCGCGAGACGCCGCAGGCGATTTATTCAGCGTTTACTCAAGGGTTTTGCAAATTTTTGTCCGATCATGCCCGGAAAGCGAAAACCGTCCGGGGCTCTCGCCAAAACGGACAGACCTTGAGATATGGACAGCGGTATGGTATCATAATGAATAATATGACATACAGGGAGGCATGCACCATGATCCTTGACGCGGATAAAAACATAAAGAAGCTGGCCCGGCGCATCATAGAGGACGCCGGACTGCCCTATACGGAGGCCCAGCTGAAGGAGATCCCGGCGATCCTGGCGGCCAAGAGCCGCTATTTCTGGTGTATTGATAACCAGGAGTTTGACCTGATGCCGGACGTTTTCACGGAGGAGGGCTTCCGGACCTTCTGGGGCGGGCGGCCCGGCCTGAAGGACAGGCTGGCCCAGGTGGAGCAGAACCGGCACACCTGCGGGGAGGACATGGTGCCCATGCATTTTGGCTACAACCAGATCGTCCGCTTCACCGGGGAGGACAGCTGCCAGCTGCTGACCAAAATGCACGACTACCACACCTATAAGGACAATGGCCAGACCTACTCCGGCTTCGGCCTGTATGTGGACGATCTGGTGAAATGCCCGGACGGCCGCTGGCGGATCCAAACCCTGCGGCTGAGCTACCGGCTGCTGGACGGGGAACTGCGGAAAAATCAATGAGGGACAGCGCCTGTCCTCACGAAAAAAATACAATTCCGGAGGAGTTTTGATATGTCATCCGTATTGGCAGAGCCCATCCGAATCGGTAGGATGGAGCTGAAAAACAGAATGGTCATGGCCCCCATGGGCGTGACCGTAGGAAATATGGACGCCTCCACTGTGGACTACTTTGTGGAACGGGCCAGGGGCGGGGCCGCCCTGATCTTCTGCAATGTGAAGGGCTCGGACAGCTTCGAGTCCGTGGAGCATTCCATCTTCTTCACGGAGGAGACGGAGGAGCTGTTTCGCCGGATCGTAGAGCGCAGCCACAGCTGCGGCTGCATGGTGGGCGCCCAGATCATGCCCGGGGACGGGCGCATAGGCGGGCCCAGCACCCGTTATAAAGTCCCGGTCAGCGCAAGTCCCTGCAGCTGGATGCATGCGCCCAAGCTGAAGTGCCACCAGCTGAGTCCGGAGGAGATCGCCCTTATGGAGGCCGACTACCGCCGGTCTGTTCAGGCGGCCCTGCGCTGCGGGGCGGACTGTGTGGAGATCCACGCCTACGGCGGTTATCTCACGGATCAGTTTTTGACCCGGCGTTGGAACACGCGGACAGACAGCTATGGCGGCAGCCTGGAAAACCGGGCCCGCTTTCTGAAGGAGCTGATCCAGATCTGTAAGGAGGAGGGTGGAACCGGCTTCCCTGTGATCGTGAAGTTCACCCCGGACCACTACATGGAGGGTGAGGGCTACCGGCACATGGAGGAGGGTCTGGCCCTGGCCCGGCTGATCGTCAGCTATGGGGCCGACGCCCTGCATGTGGACGCGGGCTGCCATGAGAACTGGTTTCATGCCATGCCCCCGGCGGGTATGCAGATGACCACGCTGCAATCCCGTTCCGCCAAGATCATCAAGGCGGCGGTGGATGTGCCGGTGCTGACCCATGGCCGCTTTGGCAACGTGGCCAAGGCGGAGGCGGCGATCACCAACGGCGTGTGTGACCTGGCGGTGATTGGCCGGGGCCTTCTGGCAGACCCCCAGCTGCCCAACAAGGTGCTCTCCGGCAGGCCGGAGACCATCCGCCCCTGTATTTCCTGCAATGAGGGCTGCATAGGCCGGGTGTATGCCGGGCAGCAGGCCAGCTGCGCCATGAATCCCCGCTGCTGCCATGAGGACGGCAGTCGGGACATTCCCAAGTCGTCCCGGCCAAAGCGGATTCTGGTGGTGGGCGGCGGGCCCGGTGGCTGCATGGCGGCCATCTATGCCCATGACGCTGGGCACCAGGTGGAGCTGTGGGAAAAGACAGGCCGCCTGGGGGGCAACGCCCGCTATGCCTGCAAGCCCTTTTTCAAGCGGGATATGCACAGTATGCTGCGCTACTTTGAGCGGGAGCTGAGCCTGCGGGGCATCCCTGTGCGTTACTACCGGGAGGCCAAACCGGAGCAGGCCGGGGCTTTTGCCCCGGATCATATCCTCTGGGCTGCCGGCGGACGGCCGGTTCTGCCCGCCTCCATCCCCGGACTGGCGCTGCCCAATGTATATCCTGCCACTCAGGCCCTGGACGACCTGTGCGATGTGGGAGACCGTGTCGTGGTGGTAGGCGGCGGTCTGGTGGGCGTGGAATGTTCCCTGCAGATGGACATGTGGGGCAAGCAGGTCAGCTGTATCGACATGGCCAGAACCATCCCCTCGGAGCCGGGCTTTAAGATGAACGACATGCTGATGAAGCAGTATATGGACAAGTCCGGGGTTTGCTTCATGCCCGGCACCAGACTGAAAAAGGTGGAGGGGGACGCGCTGGGCTGCCGTGTCACTGTGGAGAGTAAGGGGCAGGAGCGTGTCCTGGACTGTGACACGGTGCTGCTGGCCCTGGGCTTTCTGCCTGCCGCAGACCAGGCGGAGCCTTTCAAAGCCATTGCCCCTGTGAGCATAATCGGAGACAGCCAAAGCCCCAGAAAGATCCTCTTTGCTGTGGAGGAAGCCTATGAAGCCGTGCGGGCGCTGTCGTAACACAAAGTAATACCGGCTGGCCAAATCCAGCCGGTATTATCGGTTTATCTAAAAGTCTGCCAGGACTGTATTTGTAGAAATTGAAGCCGTATGATATGATTAAATAAACCGACAAATTGGAATTTACCGGGGCGTTACGATTTTGCGCCGGATCAAAGCCTCCCTCTGACGAGGGAGGTGTCAAAAATCTTTGATTTTTGACGGAG
>JBJDXP010000154.1:0-35223 GCA_051866735.1 Candidatus Limivicinus sp. | reverse complement strand
TGGCCAGGACGCACTTGCAGCTGGTGCACCAGTTGACGGGCATGGTGGTCTTGTAAGCCAGACCCTTCTTGAACAGCTGGAGGAAGATCCACTGGGTCCACTTGTAGTATTTGGGGTCGGTGGTGTCCACGCAGCGGTCCCAGTCAAAGCCGTAGCCCAGCATTTTCAGCTGGCTGGTGAAGTTTGCAATATTCTTCTTGGTAACCACAGCCGGGTGGATGTGGTTCTTGATGGCATAGTTCTCCGTGGGCAGACCAAAAGCGTCAAAGCCGATGGGGAACAGGACATTGTAGCCCTCCATTCTCTTCTTGCGGGTGACGATGTCCATGGCGGTGAAGGGTCTGGGGTGTCCCACATGCAGACCCTGGCCGGAGGGATAGGGGAACTCTATCAGGCCATAGAACTTGGGCTTGCTGCTGCCGGTCTCAGCCGCGTAGGGCTTGCACTCTTCCCATCTGTCCTGCCACTTTTTCTCTATGGCCGTAAAATCATATTTCATGGTGATCAACTCTCCTTTGTCATTTCTGTCTCTCTGTTCCGTATGCCCCTGTAATCAGGGGCTGGGAAGGGATGAGACATCCACCACCTCAGCGTCGCTCCAGAGGCGTTCAATGTCGTAGAACTTTCTGGCCTCGTCGGTGAACACATGGACGATGACGCAGCCAAAGTCCATCAGCACCCAGATATCGGAGCGCAGGCCCTCCCGGCGGATGGGCGGCTCGCCCGCTTCGGAGAGCTGCTTGTCCACCTCGTCTACCAGAGCCTTGATGTGTGTGGAGGAGGTGCCGTTGCAGATGACGAAATAATCCGCCAAAACGGTCTGTTCCTCGGTTCTCAGGACCTTAACGTCCTTTGCCTTTTTGTCCGACAGCGCCTTTGCGGCGATGGCGGCTATCTGAGCGGAAGTAAGCATATTGTGTTTTGCCTCCTTGTATCTTTTCAATCATTCATCACGGCTGTACCATTCACAGGCTTCCACCGTGACCTTGTACGGCTCCTCGCCGTAGCTCCGGATGTCCTCCAGGCTCATGGAAAGGCCCAGAGCCATGGCCTCGTCGATATCCTCATAGCACAGCTCCCGCAGCTTTTCCACGCCGGGGAAGTCCCTTGTGGGCTCGATATAATCGGCGAGGTAAATGATCTTTTCCAGCAGGGTCATATCGGGCTTTCCGGTGGTGTGCCAGCGGATGGCCTCATAGACCCGGTCGCTGACGCCGAACAGGTCCCTTGCCAGGGCCGCGCCGGTCTTGGCATGGAGAAGTTTTGGACTGTTCAGTTCCAAATTGTCGTTAATAATACCATATTTTTCACACAATATCAACTGTTCATCCAAATTTAGTTTTTTGGTGATATCGTGGAGAATCCCCGCCTCGGCGGCAGTCTCCGGGTCCTCGCCCCAGCGCATGGCCAGCTTTACCGCCTCGCTCTCGCAGCCCGCCACATGGGCGATGCGCTTGGGCTTTAAACAGGCGTAGGCCTTTTCCCGAAGCCAGGACAGCTCTGGCTGGGCGCCGTAATACCTGCACCGGATGATTTGGGAATAGACCCCGTCATCCAGCAGCTCGGAGCCCAGGCGGACCTTCAGCCGCTCCCGGATACCGCTGGAGCTCATCTCCAAAGGCTCATGGGGCAAAATGACAATCTTCGCACCGTATTCCCGCTCCATATATGCGGCGTGGGCCCGGATGGCGTCCCCGTCCTCTTCAGCCCGGGCCAGCACCGCCAGGGTGCATTGGTCCAGCAGATAGCGGAAGCGGTACCACTGCTCAAAGCTCAAAAGCATGTCGGTGCCCATGACCAAAAACAGCTCATCCTCCGGGTAAAACTCCCGGAGCCTGTCCACCGTGTCGGCGGTATAGCTTTTCCCCTCCCGGTTGATCTCCATGTCGGAGATCTCCGCGCCGGGAATACCGGCAAAGGCCAGCTTGCACAGGCCCATGCGCTGCTCCGGCGTGGGACTGTCCCCCTCCATTTCCTTATGAGGGGGCAGATTATCGGGGATGATGAGAAATTTATCCGGGCGCAGGGCTTCGGCCACGGTTCTGGCCGCCTCTGTATGCCCCAGATGCGGCGGGTTGAAGCTCCCGCCGTAGACGGCAATTTTCATGTCTTCTTTTTGTCCTTTATGAGAACGATTTTCGGCTCCTTGGGGTTTCGTTTATACAGCACGAATTTGGTGCCGATGACCTGCACCTGTTCCGCGCCGCAGGCCTGGGACAGGGCGTCGCAGGCCTCTCTGGCCGTGAGCATGGAATTTTCCAGAACCTTGCCCTTCACCAGCTCCCGTGCCCGGAGCGCGTCGTTTACTGAGGCGACAAGCGCGTCGTTGATGCCGCCCTTGCCCACCTGGATAATGGTGTCCTCCCCTGCCGCGATGCCGCGGAGCTGGGAGCGCTGTTTGCTTGTCAGTGCCATGACTTTCTCCTTATTTAAACAATGCTTCAACAAAATTGGTGGCGTCAAAGGGGATCAGGTCGTCCATTCCCTCGCCCACACCAACATATTTGACCGGCAGCTTCAGCTCATTGGCGATGGCAAAGACGATGCCGCCCTTGGCTGTGCCGTCCAGCTTGGTCAGCACAATGCCGGTCAGGCCGGAGGTCTCCAAAAACTGCTTTGCCTGGATCAGGCCGTTCTGGCCGGTGGTGGCGTCTAAGACCATCAGGGTCTCCACATCGGCCCCGGGCAGCTCCCGCTCCACAATGCGGCGAATTTTATTCAGCTCGTTCATCAGATTCTGCTTGTTGTGGAGCCGGCCGGCGGTGTCGATGATGACCACATCCGCCCCTCTGGCTTTGGCGGCACAGATGCTGTCATACACCACGGCGGCCGGGTCGCTGCCCTCCTCGTGGCGGACGATATCCGCCCCGGAGCGCTCCGCCCAGATGCCCAGCTGCTCCGCCGCTGCGGCGCGAAAGGTGTCTCCCGCGCAGAGAAGGACCTTTTTGCCCTGCTCTTTCAGCTGGTGGGCCAGTTTGCCGATGGTGGTGGTCTTGCCCACACCGTTTACACCCACCATCAAAATCACGGAGGGCCTGGTGTCCAGCTTCAAGCCGGTGTCGCCCACATTCAGAAGCCTGGTCAGCAGCTCCACCAGGCCCGCTCTGGCCTCATCTCCGTGGCGGAAGCGGCGCTCCCAGGTCATTTTCCGCAGGCCCTTGACCACGTTTTCCGCCGTGGCGGCGCCCACATCGGCCATGACCAGCAGTTCTTCCAGTTCCTCGTAAAAATCCTCGTTGTCCGGCGCGTAGTCCTGGAAGATCTCCTCAAGCTCCTCTAAATTCCGTCTGGTTTTGGTCAGTCCGGAAAAGATTTTATCAAAAAATCCCATGATTTATTCTCCAATCATTCTTCAATGGTTTTCTGTGCGCTTTCCAGGTCAAGTTCGATCACCGTGGATACGCCCTTTTCCTGCATGGTGACGCCGTAGAGCATGTCCGCCTCTTCCATGGTGCCCCGGCGGTGGGTGATGACCAGAAACTGGGTCTTGTCAGACATGCGGCGCATGTACTGGGCGTAGCGGGTGACGTTTGCCTCGTCCAGGGCGGCCTCGATCTCATCCATGACGCAGAAGGGCGTGGGCCGCACCTTCAAAATGGCAAAGTACAGGGCGATGGCCACAAAGGCCATCTCTCCGCCGGAGAGCAGGCTGATGTTGGCCAGGGCCTTGCCGGGGGGCTGGACCTTGATCTCAATGCCGCACTCCAGCACATTGTCCTCGTCCTCCAGCACCAAAGCCGCCTTGCCGCCGCCGAAAAGCTCCAGGAAGGTCTGGCGGAAGCTCTCGTCAATGGCCTTGAACTGGCGGAGGAAGACCTCTTTCATCTCGCCTGTGATGTCTTTGATGATGTCCACAAGCTCGGTCTTGGCCTTGTCCACGTCGTCCCGCTGGCCGGTCAAAAATTCATATCGGGTGTTGACCCGCTCATATTCGTCGATAGCGCCCAGGTTGGGATTGCCCAGCGCGCTGAGCTGGCGGCGAAGCTCGTTAATCTCCCGGTTGGCCTTCTGTAAATTCTCCACCGGGCGGCGCAGCTCCTCCGCCGCGCTGTGGCTCAGCTCATAGTTGTCCCAGAGCTTGTCCAATATCTGCTTTTCCTCCATTTCGGAGGCCAGCTTTTTCTGTTCGGTCTTGGCCGCCCGGCGCTCCAGCTCGATAATGTCGGCGTTTCGCTGCTGGGCGTCCTTTTCCGCACGGGTGCGCTTCTTTTCCAGTTCCAGCTTATTGGCGCTGATCTGGGCGATTTCCTGCTTGATGGCGCTGATTTTGCCGTTGATCTCTTCCAGGCGCTTTTCCTTTTCGGTAAGGCGCGCTTTCAGCTGTTCGATCTCCCGCTCCGCACTCTCCACGGCCTGGTGCCGCTTCTCGCTGTCGCCGGACAGGCTGTCCAGCAAGACCTGAAGCTGCTTTACGGAATTTTCCGTGGCCCGTTTTTCCGCCTCAAAGGAGGAGACCTTGCTCTTCAGCTCCGCCTGGTCCTCCAGGGCCATGTCCAGCTGATAGCGGATGCCGGAGAGATTGGCCTTGGCCCGCTCCAGCTCACTGCTGCTGTCCCGCTCCTTTTCCGCCAGCTTTACCCGCTGCTTTTTCAGCTTTTCCAGCTCGTTTGCCCGGGAGAGGATGCCGCTGCCTCTGGCGGTGCTGCCGCCGGTCATGGAGCCGCCGGCGTTAATGAGCTGGCCGTCCAGCGTGACAATGCGGAGCCGGTTGCCGTTGGCCTTCGACATGCGCACCGCGTCGCCCAAGGTCTCGGCGATCACCGTTCTGCCCAGAAGGCTTGCGAAAATATCCTTATATTTGGGGTCAAATTGTACCAGATCGTAGGCCACGCCCACAAAGCCCGGGTCGTTCACCGGGGCGTCCCGCATAACGCTGCCCCGGATGGTGTCCACCGGCAGGAAGGTAGCCCGTCCGGCGTCCCGGCGCTTCAGCATCTCAATGGCGCTGCGGCCGTCATTCTGTGTGTCGGTAACAATGTTCTGGGCCGCCGCGCCCAGGGCGGTCTCAATGGCCAGGGCGCACTCCTCGTCCGCCTTCACCAGATTGGCCACCGGCCCGTGGATGCCCCTGAGGGTCCCCCGCTCGGCCTCACGCATGACGGTTTTGACGGCTTTGGAATAGCCCTCGTAGTCCTTCTCCATCTCGCTGAGCATGTGGATGCGGGAGTCCATGCTCCTGCCGTCCACCGCCAGCTGGGTCACTTTATCCGAGAGCTGGTTGACCATATCCTCCCGGCTTTTCAGCTTCATGCGGCAGCCGTCCAGCACGTTGTTATTCTGCTTTGTCTGCTCTTCCAGGGCTTTCAGCTCCTGGCCGATCTGGGCAATGCGCTTATTTCCCTCGTCCATTTGGCTCCGGATCTCCGCGGCCCGGGTCTCCTGCTGGGCAATGTCGCTGAGCATACGCTGCATACTCTCGGTGCTGCTTTTCACATTGGCCCGCAGCACCGCGGCGGCGGAATCGCATTCAGCGGCGGAGGATTCGGCGGCGGAGAGGCGCTCTCTGGCCTGCTCGGTCTCCACGTCCTTCTGGTGCATCCGCTCGCTGATGCTGCCGGAGGAGGCATACAACGCCTTCAATTCCTCCCGGGCCTTTTCCAGCTCGCCGGTGGTCTGGCTGTATTCCAGGGCGATGGCCTGAACCTGGGCGTGAAGCTTGTCCAGGGTCTCCATCCAGACGGAGATCTCCTTAACACGCAGCTCGTCTCTCAGCACCAGGTAGCGCTTGGCAGTCTCGGCCTGCTTTTTCAGCGGGCCCACCTGCATTTCCAGCTCTTCAATTTTGTCGTTGATGCGGAGCAGATTCTCCTCGGTCTTTTCCAGCTTCCGCTCGGCCTCTTCCTTGCGGTAGCGGAAACGGGAGATGCCCGCCGCCTCCTCAAAGACCTCCCGCCGGTCGGTGCTCTTGGTGGAGACGATGTCCGCAATCCTGCCCTGGCCGATGATGGAATAGCCGTCCCGGCCCAGGCCGGTGTCCATCAGCAGGCTGTTGATGTCCTTCAGCCGGACGGACTCCCGGTTGATATAGTATTCGCTCTCCCCGCTGCGGTAATAGCGGCGGGTGAGCATGATCTCGCTGCTGTCGGAGTCAAAGATGTGAGCGGAGTTGTCGATGATCAGCGACACCTGGGCAAAGCCCAGCTTGCCCCGCTTTTCCGTGCCACCGAAGATCACGTCCTCCATTTTGGCGCCCCGCAGGGCCTTGCTGCGCTGCTCGCCCATGACCCAGAGGATGGCGTCGGATATGTTGGACTTGCCGGAACCGTTAGGGCCCACGATGGCCGTGATATCCTTTTCAAAGGTGAGCCGGGTCTTGTCCGGGAAGGACTTGAAGCCCTGTATCTCCAATGCTTTTAAATACAAATGAATAACCTCAATTATTTTAAATTAACCAATTTATTATATTATATTTTTTCCGGTATTTCAACGGAAACTATTTCGATCTCATCATTTTTTAAGGGTTTTCCTGCAACTTTCAGGCTGTGAAGCCCAAATTCAGCGCAGAGACGCTGAATATTCTGCCTGTGCTGGCCCACCATCTGAGAAATTTTCCCCGGTGCAACGGCCAGAACCACCGCGCTGCCGGGAGCTATTCCCTGCAAAAGATTCCTTGCCTTTTCCAGCATGATGCGGCTTTTTACCAGCTCACCAAGGGCCGGGTGATAGGCCCCGCCCACTGCGTCGCCGCCGGAGAGCTCATCCGTGGGGTTCAGCCCCAGGCGGATCACCGGGATGCCCGCCGCTTCAAAGACCGGCAGCAGCTTTGCGCAGCAGCGCACCGCGTCCTCCACCCTGTGCTCCGCATACCGGCCGGCTTGCCACAGGTCATAAAGAGCCGTGTCCCGCACGATGACCGTGGGGTAAATGCGCACGCCGTCGGGCTTTAAGGCCGCGATGCGCCGGGCGGTTTCCAGACTGCGCTGGTCGGTGTCGCCGGGCAGGCCGGTCATCATCTGGAGGATCAGCTGAAAGCCCGCCGCCCTGATCTGACGGGAGGCCTTTTCCACATCCTCCGCCCTGTGTCCCCGGCCGGAGAGCAGCAGCACCTCGTCATTCATGGACTGAGCGCCCAGCTCGATGGTCTCCACGCCGTAGTCCCGCAGCCGCTTTAACACGGCGGCGTCAATGGCGTCCGGCCGGGTGGACAGGCGGATGGCGTCGATCTCTCCCCGGTCCAGGGCCTCCTTCGCCGCGGACAAAAGGGCGGTCTGCTCCGCCGCCGGAATGGCGGTGAAGCTGCCCCCATAAAACGCCAGTTGCCGCTTTGCCCCGTTTCGGGGCAAGGCGGCTGCCTGCTTGATTGCTTCTTTAACTGTCTGGGCGGTGGCGGGCTGCTGTGCGCCGGAAATGCGGCGCTGATTGCAGAAAACGCAGTCGTTGGGGCAGCCCAGATGTGGCACGAAAACCGGGATGATGCTCTCTCTGGCGCTCATTTTTTCAGCGCCTCCAGCGCCATGCAGGCGGCCATCTGCTCCGCCTCTTTTTTGGTGCGGCCACTGCCCTCTCCCGCGCTCTGGCCGTTGATGGACACCCGGAAGGTAAAGACCTTGTTGTGGTCCGGGCCGGACTGAGACACCATCTCATAACGGATCTGCTGCCCGCTCTTTTGCTGCACCAGCTCCTGCAGCTCGGTCTTATAGTCGGCGGAGCGGTGGGCCTCGCTGATCTCCACGTTGTTCAGCACCCGGGACAGCACAAATTCCCTGGCCCGGTCAAGGCCGCCGTCCAGATACATGGCGGCAATGATGGACTCCACCATATCCGCAAGGATAGAGGGCCGCTCCCGGCCGCCGGTGTGCTCCTCGCCCTTGCCCAGGCGCATATAGGCGCCCAGGCCCAGTTCCAGGGCCACCTTGTGCAGGCTGCTCTCGCAGACCAGCTCCGCCCGGAGCCGGGTCATCTTCCCCTCGGGGAGTCTGGGCTCGTGGTGGTAGAGGAAATCTGCCGTCACCAGGCCCAGAATGGAGTCGCCCAGAAACTCCAGCCGCTCATAGCTCTGGCAATCGGGGTCATGCCGCTCGTTGGCGTAGGAGCTGTGGGTAAGAGCCGTCTGGAGCAGGGCGCGGTTTTTGAAGCTGTATCCGATTTTCTGTTCAAGCTTCTCCATTGCTTTCCGTGTTTATCCTCATGTAATCGATGTTATTTTCAATATCGCCGATGATGCCGGAGTTGACAAAGGCCACTGCCTGCCGCACGGCGGCAAAGATGCTGTCCGCGTTGGAGGAGCCGTGGGCCTTGATGACCGGTTTGCTGATGCCCACAAGGGCGGTGCCGCCCACTTCGTTCACATCCATGGACTTTTTCATGATGCCCAGATCCTTTTTCAGCACCGCGGCGGCCA
Organism: Candidatus Limivicinus sp.; assembly: GCA_051866735.1. Lineage (GTDB taxonomy): Bacteria > Bacillota > Clostridia > Oscillospirales > Oscillospiraceae > Limivicinus. The sequence goes on along the minus strand of JBJDXP010000154.1, from coordinate 26,882 downwards.
GCTTGTTTTTGGTGTTCTTGTAGAACACGCCCTTCAGCTGCTTCATTATGTACTTGATGGTGCCTTCGGTGGCCTTAAGCATCACGTTTCCGGTGAAGCCGTCTGTTACCACCACGTCCACCTTGCCAGCATAGACATCGGTGCCTTCCACGTTGCCGATGAAGTTGATCCTGCCCTCTTCACCGGCCTTTTTCAACAGGGCAAAAGCCTGGTGCTGCAAAGTGCCGCCCTTGGTGTCCTCGGTGCCTACGTTGAGCAGGCCCACTCTGGGCGAATCGCAGCCCATGATTTTTTTGGCGTAAAAGCTGCCCATAAAGGCAAACTGTAAGAGGTACTCCGCCGTGCACTCCACGTTTGCGCCGCAGTCGATGAGCATGACCCCATGCTCCCCGGCAGGCAGCACGGGGGCCAGCGCCGCCCGGCGGATGCCCCGGATGCGCTTGACCGTCAGGGTCGCGCCGGTGAGCAGAGCGCCGGTGCTGCCGGCAGAAACTACCGCGTCGCCCTTGCCCTCTTTGAGCAGGGTCAGGGCCACGGCCATGGAAGAGTCCTTTTTCCGCCGGGTGGCGGTGCTGGGGTCGTCCTCCATGGAGATGACCTCTCTGGCGTCCACAATATCTATCTCTGTGCAGCCCTCGTTTTCCAGGCAGGCGCGCACATCCTCCGCGCGGCCCACCAGCGTGACCTCCACGCCCAGGCGCTGCTTTGCCATGACTGCGCCCTTAACGATTTCTGCGGGGGCGTTGTCGCCGCCCATTGCGTCAATGATGATCCTCAACTTGAAATACCTCCCCTTCAATGAGCCTGTCTATAATCTCCAGGGAACGGGCGGAGATCGCCGCGTTCTTGTTTCTCTTTCCTTTTACCCTGTGGTCAAGGGGTGTGATGATGCCGAAATTGATGTTCATGGGCTGGAAATCTCCCACGCTGCCGCCGGAGATATACAGTCCCAGGGCCCCGATGGCCGTCTCCTGGGGGAAATCCACCGGGGGCAGGCCCAGAACTCTGGCCGCCGTCTCAATGCCCACCAGCATACCGGAAGCGGCGGACTCCACATAGCCCTCCACGCCGGTCATCTGCCCGGCAAAGCTGATCCGGGGCTCCGTGCGCAGACGGTAGTACCGGTCCAGCAGCTTGGGGCTGTTCAGATAAGTGTTGCGGTGCATCACCCCGTAGCGCACAAACTCGGCGTTCCGCAGCGCCGGGATCATGGAAAACACCCGCTTCTGCTCGCCCCAGGTCAGGTGGGTCTGGAAGCCCACCATATTGTAAATGGTGCCGTCCGCATTGTCCCGCCGGAGCTGGACCACGGCGTAATTTTCCTTTCCCGTTCTGGGGTCCTTCAGGCCCACCGGTTTTAAGGGTCCGTAGCGCAGGGTGTCCACGCCCCGCCGGGCCATGACCTCCACGGGCATACAGCCCTCGAACACGCCGCCGTCGTCAAAGCCGTGGATCTCCGCCTCTTTGGCGGAGACAAGCTCTTTGACAAAGGCCAGATACTCCTCCTTGTCCATGGGGCAGTTTACATAATCCGCCGTTCCCTTGTCGTAGCGGGAGGCGAAGAAGGCGCTGTCCATGTCCACGCTCTCCAGGGTGACGATGGGGGCCACCGCGTCGTAAAAGTGCAGGTCGCTGTCCGGGCAGAGCCCGGCGATCTTTTCGGCGATAGCGTCGCTGCTCAGGGGTCCGGTGGCGACGACCACTTCCCCCTCGGGGATCTCCGTTGCCTCGGCCTGGATGATCTCCACATTGGGATGGCTTCTCAGCTTTTCGGTGATGGTCCGGGAAAAGCCCTCCCGGTCCACGGCCAGAGCGCCCCCGGCGGCAACCCGATTCTTATCGGCGCTGGCCATAATGAGGGAGCCCATCTTCCGCATTTCTGCCTTGAGAAGGCCCACGGCGTTGCTCAGCTCGTCGCTTCGCAGGGAGTTGGAGCACACCAGCTCCGCAAACAGGGGGGAAGTGTGGGCCGGGGTCATTTTATTCGGTTTCATTTCCACGAGGCGCACCCTGACGCCCCGCCGGGCCAGCTGCCAGGCGCACTCGCTGCCGGCCAGTCCCGCGCCCAGTACCGTTACTGTTTTCATTCTTTATTCCTTTGCTTCCGCCGTTTTCTTTGCGGCGGGCTTTTTCGCTGTTGTTTTCTTTGCTGTGGTAGATTTTTTGGCCGTGGACGGCTTTTTCTCCGTAGTGGTTTTCTTTGCGGCTGTGGTTTTCTTTGCGGTTGTGGTTTTCTTTGCCGCCGTTGTCTTCTTCGCCGCGGCAGTCTTTTTCGCGGCGGTGGTTTTCTTTTCGGTCTCCGCCTTCTTCGCGGCCTTCCTGGCCTCCGCCTCGGCCTTCTCCTCCGGGGTCTTTTTCTTATAGCTTCGTTTGTCCTCGGGCACGAAGTTGGGGCAGCTCTCGTTGATGCAGAAGGACTTCAGGGGCCCCCTGCCGCTTCGCTTGAACATGGTCTTGCCGCAGGCGGGGCAATAGTCCTTGGTGGGCACGTCCCAGGTGATGAAGCCGCAGTCCACGCCCCGCTCGCAGGCGTAGAACACATAGCCCTTCTTGGAGGTGCGCTTCAATATTCTGCCGCCGCACTTGGGGCATTTGCCGGGCATTTCAATGACGATGGGCTTGGTAAAGGTGCACTCCGGGAAACCGGGGCAGGCCAGGAAATGGCCGAATTTGCCCTTTTTCACCACCATCTGGCGGCCGCAGACCTCGCAGTACTCGTCGCTGAGCACGTCCGGCACCTTCAGCTTTACGCCGTCCATGGCGGTCTCCGCCTGGTTCATCTCTTTATCGAAGTCCTTATAGAAGTCCGCCAGGACCTCGCGCCACTGGGCTCTGCCGTTTTCGATCTCGTCCAGCTCGGCCTCCATCTGATTGGTGAATTTCAGATCCACAATGTCGGCAAAGTGCTCCTTCATCAGGCCTGTCACCACCTCGCCCAGAGGCGTGGGGCGCAGGTACTTGCCCTCCTTGATCACATAGTCGTGGGAGGTGATGGTGGATATGGTGGGCGCGTAGGTGGAGGGGCGGCCAATGCCCTTCTCCTCCATGGCGCGGATCAGCGTGGCCTCGGTATAGCGGGCAGGGGGCTGGGTGAACTGCTGGTCCGGGATCATTTTTTCCAGCGTCAGCTGCTCCCCCTGGCTGAGAGAGGGCAAGGGATTAGCCAGCTCGGCGCTCTCCTCGTCCTTGGCCTCTTCATACACGGCGGTGTAGCCGGGGAATTTCATCTCGGAGTAATTGGCGCGGAAATTGTAGCCGTTGGACACCACGTCCACCGCCACGCTGTCATACACCGCGTTTGCCATCTGGCAGGCGGTGAAGCGGCCCCAGATCAGCCGGTAAAGGCGGTACTGCTCCTGGGTCAGGTCCTTTCGCACCAGCTCCGGGGTCAGGAACACGTCGGTGGGGCGGATAGCCTCATGGGCGTCCTGGGCCCCTGCCTTGGTCTTGAAGCGGCGGGGCTGGCTGGGGGTATACTGGCTGCCGTAGCGCTCAGTGATGAAAGCGCGGGCGGCGCTCAAGGCCTCGTCGGAAAGACGGAGAGAGTCGGTTCTCATGTAGGTGATCAGACCGATGCTGCCCCTGCCGCTGATCTCCACGCCCTCATAAAGCTGCTGGGCGATGGACATGGTGCGCCGGGGCGTCATGCTCAGGCGGCGGGAGGCCTCCTGCTGCAAGGTGGAGGTGATGAAGGGGGGCGCGGGGCTGCGCTGCTTCTCGCCCCGCTTCACGGTGTTGACGATAAAGGGCTCATCCTTAACCGCGTCGATGACCGTGTTGACCTCTTCCTCGCTGTGAAGCTCCTGCTTTTTATCGTTTTTGCCGTAAAAGCGGGCGGTGAAGCTGCCGGCGTCGTCGCCCCGGCTGAGATTGGCATCCAGAAGCCAGTATTCCTGGCTTTTGAAATTCTTGATTTCCTCTTCCCGGTCCACCACCATGCGGGTGGCCACCGACTGAACACGGCCGGCGGAAAGGCCGGTTTTGATCTTTTTCCAGAGCAGCGGGGAGAGCTTATAGCCCACAATGCGGTCAAGGATACGCCTTGCCTGCTGGGCGTCCACCAGATCCTGGTCAATGGACCTGGGGTTCTGGATGCTCTCCGTGACCACTTTTTTCGTGATCTCGTTGAAGGTGACCCGCTTGACCTTGTCGTCCGGAAGGTCCAGCAGCTCCTTGAGGTGCCAGGATATGGCCTCTCCTTCCCGGTCAGGGTCGGTGGCCAGATACACGGTTTTGGCGGACTTGGCTTCCTTTTTCAGCTCCGCGATCAGCTCTTTTTTGTCCCGGACGGGGATATACTGGGGCTCAAAGCCGTGTTCGATATCCACGCCCATCTTGCTCTTGGGCAGATCCCGCAGGTGTCCCATGGAGGCTCTCACCTTATAGTCTCCGCCCAGATATTTTTCGATGGTCTTTGCCTTCGCCGGCGATTCGACGATGACAAGATCCTTTGCTTTTGCCATTATGCGTCCTCACTTTTTTGCTGTATTCAAAGATATGCGCTTTCCGGGCTCACGCTTGATAAAGCCCTTTATCTCAAGCACAGTAAGCTGGGCCAGTACCTTTGGGGTACTGAGCCCTGTTTTTTCGATCACATCGTCAATGTGACTTGCCCCTTTGTCGATGGCGCTGATGATCTTCAGCTGCTCTTCGCTGAGCTGGGCAAGCTGCTCTTTCAAGTCAATATATCCTCTGCTCTTTTCCTTGTCAATGCCTTTTTTCCCGCTTTCAGTATCCTTCTCCCGGTTTTCGGGCGGGTTTTCGCTGATTTCCGGCATGTCGACAGCTTCCGCCTGCCGGAGCTTTCCGGGAAACAGGGCTTCAAACTCGCAGAGGACGTCCCAGCCGGTTCGCACCGGCTTGGCCCCTTCCTGCATGAGGGCCAGGGTTCCTGCGCTGTTGGGCGAGTCCACATTGCCGGGCACGGCAAAGATCTCCTTGCCCTGCTCGGCGGCCTCCGCCGCGAACAGCAGCGCCCCGCTTTTCTCCGGCGCTTCCACCACGACCACGCCCACGGAGAGTCCGGCGGAAATGCGGTTTCTTTCCCGGAAATGGACTTTCAGCGGCGGCGTCCCCGGCGGATACTCGCTGAGCAGCGCGCCCCGCCCGGCGACCTCCCGGGCAAGCGCCCCCTTTTCCTGCTCATGGGAAGTGCCCAGCACACCGATGCACCGGCCCCCTGCCTCCAGCGCTCCCCTGGCCGCCGCGGCGTCAATGCCCGCGGTCAGACCGGAGACGACAACCCCGCCGCACTTTGCGATCTCCCAGGCGAGCCTGCTGCCTGTTTTCAGGCCGTAGGGGCTGGCTTTCCGGGTGCCGATGACCGCGATGGCGGCCTCATCATCCAGCTCCGGCAGCTTTCCCCTGACATAGATTACCGCAGGCGGGGCAAAGATATTCCTGAGCCGCCGGGGGTAATCCGCGTCCTGCATGGTGACCGGGCGCAGGTCCAGCCGCCGGCACTCCGCCAGGATCTCCTCCACCCGGGACAGATCCCGGTTTTCCAGAACGGCGGCGTCCCCGGCCGTGACGCCCCGGATTTGGGCAAAGTCCCCGGAGGGCGCGAAAAACGCTGTCTCCGCGTCGCCGTAATGGCGCAAAAGCGCGGCTTTCGAGGCAGCGCTGACCCCAGTCTGGGCGGAGAGCCAGACCCAGTATTTGATGGATGCCACTGCCTTTCACCACGCTTTCTTTCTGTTTTTTTACCGATTTTCAATAAGATGAAGACGAAGATTTCCGAGGCAAAATTGTGTCAGACAAGGCGGCGGCTGCAGCGCATAATGGACATATATGGGCAAAGCCGTCAACGCAGGATGACGCAATCAGGATGACGCAATTTTGGCCGGAAAGATTGTCTGAATCTATTGAAAATCAGTATTATTTTGACATCTCCCACATCAGCACGGAGGCGGCCACCGCCGCGTTCAGCGATTCGCTGTCCGGCTGCATGGGGATGATGATCTGCCCGTCACACAGGGCAAGAAATTCCCGGCTCAGGCCCTGTCCCTCGCTGCCGATGGCCACGGCGGCACGGCGCAGCGCCGTCTCCCGCAGGTCCCGGGCCTGATCGCTGAGGGCCGCGCCGTAGAGGGGCAGACCGTTTTTCCTCAGCAGGGCCTTCAGCTCGCCCATCTCCAGCTGCTCCACCCGCTGGCGGAAGATGGCCCCCATAGTGGAGCGCACCGTTTTGGGATTGTACAGATCCGCGCAGGCCCCCACCAGCAGCACCGCGCCGATGCCGAAGGCGTTGGCCGTGCGGATGACGGTGCCCACATTGCCCGGGTCCTGCACATTTTCCAGGATCACCGCGTTTTCCAGCGGCTCGTCCTTCTGCCGTTGGGGCATAGCCACGGCAAAGAGGGGGCCGGGGCTGTTTTTCATGGTGGAGGCATAGTCAAAAAGCTCCGCCGGCAGGATATACTGCTCCCGGCAGGAAAGCCCCTCCACCTGCTGGGCCTGCTCCTTCCACAGCACCAGGCAGACCTCCGCGCCGAAGGCCAGCGCCTCTTTGAGGGTTTTGATCCCGTCGCAGAGATACTGCCCCTTTTCCCGGCGGCAGGCCCCGTCAACCGCCAGAGCACGCACATGGGCGATGGTTGAATTTTTTCTTGAAGTTATCCTGTCCATAAGCAAATAAGCTGCGGCAGGGCGTCCTGCCCTTGTCACAGCATCATCCAGTTTCCGAATTCGGTGACATTTTAACACATTTGCCGTTATTTTCAAGTCCTTTATTACAATAAGGTAGGAACTGCCGCTGTGTTTTTCCCTCTGTTCAAATTTTTTAAAGTTTTTTCTTTTTTATTGTTGACACCGGGGTGGAATATTGCTAAAATAAGTCGTCTCGATTGGATATGAGTTTATCCTAATACGCATTTTTGATTCAAAGATTGAATCAGCAGCGCAGGGATATTGGTGCAAGACAAGGCAGCGGAGCGCCGCCATACTTTGTGTATGGCAAGCGACGATAACGCAGTATTGCGCCAATAGATCAAGCTGATGTTAATGATTTTAATTGAAAATGCGTATAAGCAAGATAACGACCGCTGCTTTGCAGCCAAGGCCACACGGACAGCCGGGTCGAATGCCGAAGAACCGCAGGTGCGGTGGCAACTTCTGTTGCCTTATTGATTGAGTTAAAAGCTCAAGTTTTATAAGTTGGTTACTATAAACCGGTGCTATCAGAGCATACAAACTTGTGAAATGGTCAATAAGAGTAGTAAAAGTAATCTTTGCTATATAGACTCTAAAACCCATTGGGATCGTTGCAGCCGCCTGGAGCGGCCGCTTATCATGATTTTTTCAAGGTGATGTATGCACATACGCATACATCATCTTTTTTTGTTTTTTGGGGGTACGGGAATGAAAAAAATCATCGAGCTGAAAAATATCACCAAGTCCTTTGATGGGGAGGTCGTGCTGGACCACATCGACCTGGACATCTATGACAACGAGTTTCTCACCCTGCTGGGTCCCTCCGGCTGCGGCAAGACCACCACGCTCCGTCTGATCGGCGGCTTTGAGACGGCGGACGAGGGCGACATCATCTTCATGGGCGAGAACATCAACAACATGCCCCCCCACAAGCGCAACGTGAACACCGTTTTTCAGCGCTACGCCCTGTTTCCCCATTTAAACGTCTTTGAAAACGTGGCCTTCCCCCTCCGGGAAAAGCGGGTGCCCAAAGCGGAAGTGGAGCAGCGGGTTAAGGAAATGCTCTCCATGGTGGCCCTCACCGGCTTTGAGCACCGCAGTGTCACCAGCCTGTCCGGCGGCCAGCAGCAGCGCGTGGCCATCGCCCGGGCCCTGATCAGCCGCCCCAAGGTGCTACTTCTGGACGAGCCGCTGGCGGCCCTGGACCTGAAGCTGCGCAAGGACATGCAGCAGGAGCTGAAAAACATCCAGAAGGCCATGGGCATCACCTTCGTGTTCGTCACCCACGACCAGGAGGAGGCCCTGTCCATGTCCGACACCGTGGTGGTCATGTCCGAGGGGCGCATCCAGCAGATCGGCACCCCCATCGACATTTATAACGAACCGAAAAACGCCTTTGTGGCGGACTTCATCGGCGAGAGCAACATTGTGGACGGCGTGATGCTGGAGGACCGGAAGGTGGCCTTCTCCGGCCATGTTTTCGACTGCGTGGACTTCGGCTTTGAAAAGAAGGAGCCTGTGGACGTGGTGGTGCGGCCCGAGGATGTGGATATCGTGCCCGAGGACAAGGGTATGCTTCGCGGTGTGGTCACCTCCGTCACCTTCCTGGGCGTACACTACGAGATCATTGTGGACATCAACGGCTTCAAGTGGATGATCCAGACCACGGACTTTGTGGACGTGGACGAGCACATCGGCCTGTTTATTGAGCCGGAGGCCATCCACATCATGAAAAAGTCGGAATATTCCGGCATGTTCGGCGACTACTCCTCCTTCTCCAACGAGCTGGACGAGCTCAGCGACGCGGAAAGCGAGAGTGAGGAATGAAAAACACCTCTTCCTCCGCACGGCGGGGCCTTGTGTACAGGATGGTGCTGGCCCCCTATTCCCTGTGGGCACTGCTGTTCATCTTAGTACCCCTGATCTTCGTGGCCTACTACGCCTTTACCGACCAGAATTTCAACTTCACCTTTGACAATATCACCCGCTTTTTCACCGCCACCTCCACCGTAAACGACGGGGCGGCCACCAAGGAGATCCACACCTATCTGGTGATCTTCGCCCGCTCGCTGAAGCTGGCGGTCATCTCCACGGTGATCTGTCTCATCATGGGCTATCCCATGGCCTATATCATCTCCCGCGCTTCCCAGCGCACCCAGAATGTTCTCATCACCCTGATCATGATCCCCATGTGGATGAACTTTTTGATCCGCACCTACGCCTGGATGACCATTCTGCAGGACACCGGCATTTTAAACGGCCTGCTTGCTAAAATCTGTCTGGGTCCGGTCCATATCATCGGCACCGAGGCCGCCGTCATCATCGGCATGGTCTACGACTATTTCCCCTATATGATCCTGCCCATCTACTCCGTCATGGCGAAAATGGACGTGAAGCTTCTGGAAGCTGCCCGCGACCTGGGCTGCAACAGCGCGGGCGTTCTTCGCCGGGTGATCTGGCCTCTCAGCCTGCCCGGCGTCATCTCCGGCGTCATCATGGTGCTCATCCCCTCCATCAGCACCTTCTATATCTCCCAGAAGCTGGGCAACGGCAAGTTCTACCTGATCGGCGACGCCATCGAGGGGCAGTACGCCGCCAACAACCTGCATTTTGCCGCCGCTATCGCCTTTATCCTGATGGTGATCCTGCTGGTCTGCATGGCCCTGATGCAGCGGGGCGCCAACAAAAAGGCCATGGTCATGTGAGAGGAGGAAGAGAATGAAAACATCATCCAAGATCTATACCGCGCTGATCATGCTCTTTCTTTTCGCCCCCATCGTCATTTTGCTGGTGTTCTCTTTTAACGAATCCAAAAGCCTTTCCGTGTTCTCCAGCTTCTCCCTGTACTGGTATAAGGAGCTGCTGCGGGATTCGGAAACCCTGAACGCGGTGAAAAACACCCTGCTGCTGGCCTGCTGCGCCTCAGCCATCTCCACGGTCATGGGCACCGCCGCCGCCGTGGGCATGAACAAGCTGAGAAACCGCTATGTCCGCGCCGTCATGGACACGGCCACCAATATCCCCATGATCAACCCGGAGATCATCACCGGCATCTCCCTGATGCTGATGTTCGTCTTTGTAGGCCGGCTCTTTGGGGCCGCCACCAGTCTCAGCTTCTGGACCATGCTCATCGCCCATGTGACCTTCTGCCTGCCCTATGTGATTTTGCAGGTGCTGCCCAAGCTCCAGCAGATGGACAAATCCCTGCCCGAGGCGGCCATGGATCTGGGCTGCACTCCCGTCCGGGCCTTCTTCAAGGTGGAGATCCCGGAGATCATGCCCGGCATCGTCACGGGACTGATTATGGCCTTTACTTTGTCCCTGGACGACTTTGTCATCAGCTATTTTACCGCGGGCAACGGCTTCCAGACCCTGCCCATCCGCATCTACAACATGACGAAAAAAACCGTAACGCCGAAGATGTATGCCCTTGCCACCATCACCTTCTTCGTTATTCTGGCCCTGCTGCTCATCTCCAACCTGTCCGACGGGGAAACCTACCGGCAGATGAAGCTGGCAAGGCAGAAGAAAAAAGCAAAATCTTAACCATCCGGAGGTACACCAAATGAAAAAAATGATTTCCATCCTGCTGGCCGTCGCCATGCTCTGCTGCCTGTCCGTCTCTATGGCCGGCTGCGGCTCCTCTGACACCCTGACCCTGAACGTGTATAACTGGGGCGAGTATATCTCCGACGGCTCCGAGGGCTCCTTCGACACCATCCACGCCTTTGAGAGCTGGTATGAAGAGACCTACGGCCAGAAGCTGAAGGTGAATTACGACACCTATGCCAGCAACGAGGATATGTACAACAAGATCTCCAGCGGCGCTGTCAGCTACGACGTCATCATCCCCTCCGACTATATGATCGCCCGCATGGCAAACGAGGGTATGCTCCTGCCTCTGGACTTTGAGAATATTCCCAACTACCAGTACATTGAGGACAGCTTCCGCGGCCTGTACTACGATCCCCAGGATCAGTACTCCGTGCCCTACACCTACGGCGTGGTGGGCGTGATCTACAACGCCAACTTGGTGGACGAGGCCGACATCAGCGGCTGGGAGCTGATGTGGAACGACAAATATTCCGGCAACATCCTTCAGTTCAACAACTCCCGCGACGCCTTCGCCACCGCCCAGTACAAGCTGGGTCTGGACGTGAACGACACCGACAAAGCTTCCTGGGACGCCGCCCTTGCCGAGCTGAAGACCCAGGCCCCCCTGGTGAAAAGCTATGTGATGGACGAAGTGTTCAACATGATGGAGTCCGGCGAGGCCGCCGTGGCCGCTTACTATGTGGGCGACTACTTCACCATGGCCGACAACCAGGCCGACAGCGTGGATCTGCAGTGCTACGTCCCCGAAGTGACCAACTACTTTGTGGACGCCATGTGCATCCCCTCCTGCTGCCAGAACAAGGAGCTGGCGGAGATCTTCATCAACTACATGCTCTCCGAGGAGCCGGCTATCGCCAACGCCGAATATATCTACTACGCCTCCCCCAACTCTCTGGTGTACAACAACGCCGACTATCAGGAGGAGCTGGGCGAGGAGGCCATGGCCATCCTCTACCCCGACATCGGCGATTTCAGCCAGTATTACAACAAATACGCCTTCCGCAATCTGGACAGCGAGACCATGGATTACCTGAACACCCTCTGGGAGACCCTGAAGATCAGCTGATTTTGATTCCCCGGCACGCTGTGCCGGGGATTTTTCTATCCGTCCATCTCCGCTATAGTTGACAAAGTCTGCCCAAAAAGCTTAGAATACGGGCAACGACGTTTTTCGGGAGGATAAAAAAGGTGGTCTTCTCCAGCCTGACTTTTCTGCTGCTGTTTCTGCCGCTGCTGTATCTGGCGCTGTTTCTGTTCAAAGACAAGCACTGGCGAAACGGCGTACTCATTGTCTTTTCCCTGTTCTTTTACGGCTGGGGCGAGCCGGTGTGGATCAGCGCCATGCTGTTTTCCACGGCGGTAAACTATATCTGCGCAAGGCTTCTCTGCTCCGCGAAGAGCCGCTTTCTGAAAAAACTCTATCTCACCCTGGGCGTGATCGCCTCCATCTGCTTTCTTTTCTACTTTAAATACTCCGCCTTTCTGTTCAATTCCCTGGCCGGGCTTCTGCATCTGAGTCTGCGTCTACAGGCGCCCAAGCTGCCCATCGGCATCTCCTTTTACACCTTCCAGATTTTGACCTATACCGTGGACGTGTACCGAGGCAAGGCCCCCATGCTGAAAAATCCCATGAAGCTGCTGCTGTATATCAGCTGCTTCCCCCAGTTGATCGCGGGCCCTGTGGTCCAGTACGGCGACATTGCCGACCAGCTGGACAGCCGCTCTATCCTGCCCGATGATTTTGTGACAGGTATGCGCCGCTTTGTGCTGGGTCTTTCCAAGAAGGTGCTGCTCGCCAATATCTGCGGCGCGGCGCTGGAGGAGCTGACGCTGGCCGGCTCCGGCGCTTCCATGTCCCTGGCCGGAGGCTGGATGGGCGCTTTCCTGTACACCCTTCAGCTCTATTTTGACTTTTCCGCCTATTCCGACATGGCCATCGGCCTGGGCAAAACCCTGGGCTTTACCTATAAGGAGAACTTCAATTACCCCTACATCTCCCGCTCCATCACCGAGTTCTGGCGGCGCTGGCACATCTCTCTGGGCAGCTTTTTCCGGGACTATGTATATATTCCCCTGGGCGGGAACCGGAAAGGCGCGGCCCGCACCGTGCTGAACATGCTGATCGTCTGGTCCCTCACCGGTCTGTGGCACGGCGCCAGCTGGAACTTTGTGGCCTGGGGCGCCTACTACGGGCTGCTGCTGATTCTGGAACGCTTCGTGCTTAAGAATTTGCTGGATAAGCTGCCGGGGCTGCTGCGCTGGGCGCTGACCTTTGTCATCGTCATGGTGGGCTGGGTGCTGTTTTACTACACCGACTTTGCCAACGTGGCCCAGCACGTCCTGGCTCTGATCGGCCTGGAATACAGCGGCGGAGGCTTCCATGCCATCGCCCTGTCCGACGCGGCGGCCGCGGCGGTGCTGAAAAAATACACGGTCTATCCCCTTCTGGCCTTTGTGCTCAGCCTGCCCCTTCTCCCCTGGCTGAAAGACCGGCTGTCAGCCCATGAAAAGCTGAGCACTACCCTGCAGAATCTGGGCACGGTGTCCCTGCTGGCAGTGTCTCTGCTGTTTCTTGTGGGCCAGAGCTACAACCCCTTTATCTATTTCCGGTTTTAGGAGGCGAGAGAATGAAACACCGCACTTCATTGATTATCATCTACCTCTGCCTCCTGAGCCTGTTCACCCTGGGCGCGGCGGAGCTGCTGCTGACGGATAAGGAGGAAAGGCCCTCGATGACGGAGAACCGTATGCTCCAGGGTTTTCCCCAGTTCAGCGTCCAGAGCATACTCAACGGCAGCTTTATGGAGGATTTTGAGGCCTTTCTGTCCGACGGCTTTTTTGCCCGGGACAAAATCGCGGACATCACCGACGGGATCATGGGCCTTTTCCGTCTGGAGGATGAGGACGCCATGCCCCAGACCATCGACGAGGAGAATCTTTTCCAGCTCAGCGAGGAGGAGACGGAAGACCCCCTTCCCGAGGCAACCCCCTCCCCCGTTCCCTCAGACAGCCCTGAAAACCAGGAGGCTGGCCCCGCCGCCATCTGGCTGGTCAATGCCGCCGGTGAACGGGTGGATTATCAGAATTATTCCGCCGAGGCCGTTGCCCATCTGGCCGATGTGCTGGATGAATACCGGGCCTGTCTGCCGGAAGACGGCACCGTAAACTTTGTCTGCGCCCCCACTTCCGAGCTGGCCTACAGCATCGTATACGGCAATTACACCGACTGGGGCAGCGACGTGGAAGATGTCCTGCAGCCCCTTGTGGCTGATGGGGTATTGATCTACGACGCCTCGGATATTCTCCGTCCCCACTTGAACGAAGAGACCCTCTACCCCATCACCGACCACCACTGGCACCCGGTGGGGGCAAACTATGTGCTCTCCGCCATGCTGGAGCGACAGGGCCTGGTGACGGCGGACTACTATGAATATGACTACTATCTGGCCTCCCGGCCCACGGGCGAGGCCTATGACCGACGCGCATTGGAGAACATGGAGGTGGACGTAAACGACGTGCCGGTGATGAAGCCCATCGCCCCGGTGGAGAGCTACGTTCTCACCAACCTGACCGAGCGGAAGGACTGTGTGTTCATCGACCGGAGCGACACGGGCTACCGGCAGTACCTGGGCGGCACCTACACCCCCTGGCGTCTGTTTATCACCGGATATCACACCGGGCGAAACGCCCTGGTCATCGGGGACAGCTTCTCCAACGCCTTTATCCCCTATCTGACGCCCTATTACGACCAGATCATCTCCACCGACTTCCGCCGGGGCAAATACGTCTCCTCCCTGGCCGGGGCCAGCGCGGCGGACTACATCGCCGAATACGATGTGGACGACATCTATATGATCTACTGCACCTATACCCCCGTTGACAGCTCCACCATGCAGCAGTACATGGAGAGCTATCTGCACATGGAATACTGAGGAGGGCGGAACCATGACCGAGAAAAAAGAGCGCTCCCTCCGCCGGACTGTGATCTTGACCCTGCTTGCAGCCACCATGGTCTTTGCCCTGCTGCTCTGCGTCGGGGTGTATGTGGGCCGGCGTATGCCGGAATGGCGGGTGGAGCGGATTGAAGCCGCCCTGGCCCAGGGCAATGCCGACAAGGCCCGCCGCATTGCCCTGCGGCTTTCCGACACAGAGCTGTCCCTGTACTACGTGGAGCAGTGCGACTACCTCTCCGCGAATCAACTGATGGAGAAGGGACAGTATGAAGAAGCCGCCGCCCTTTTCTATTCCCTGGGCAACACCCTGGACGCGCCGGAGCTTGCCCGGAGCTGTATCTATCTTCAGGCGGAGGTGCTGGCCGCTGAGGGCAGTCTTGAACAGGCCTCCACGCTGTTCGGGGAGATTGCCGGGTTCCGGGACGCCTCGGAGCGCCGGGACCAGTGCCGCTTTGACCTGGCCGTCCAACTGATGGAGCAGGGCCAGGGGGTGGACGCGGTGATGCTGCTCTCCTCTTTGGGTAATTACCCGGGCGCGAAAGCGCTGATGGAGCAGTACGCTATGCAGATCAGCGGTCTGACAGACCCGGAGGACGCCATCAACGCGGTGAAAGGCATGTCGCCCCAGGAGGCGGAGCACAGAGCCGCGCTGGCGCAGGCGCGGAAGGCTCTGCCCAAGGATATTCTGGCTCTGGGCTTTTTCCACACCCTGGGGCTGAAGGATGACGGAACAGTGCTCTCCTGCGGCGACAACAGCTATGGGCAGTGTGAGGTCTCCGGCTGGCAGGGCGTAAAGGCCGTGGCGGCAGGGGCTTACCACAGCGTGGCCCTGATGGCGGACGGCACAGTGAAAGCCGTGGGCCGGAGCAGCGAGGGTCAGTGCGATGTGGCAGACTGGACCGGCATCGTGCAGATCGCCGCGGCAGACTACGCCACCCTGGGCCTGAAAGCGGACGGGACCTTGGTATACACCGGATTTCTGGGCGACATGGACCTGTCGGCCTGGACGGGTCTGGAGAGTATCTGCGCCGGGTCCTATTCCTTTGCCGCCGTAAAAGCGGACGGCAGCGCCCTCATCTCCCATGAAACTGCACGTTCTGACGATTTCAAGGAGCTTGAGGCTCTGGATGTAAACACCGCCTACGCCGTGGGCGTAAAAAATGATGGCTCTGTGGTCTCCCCCGCTTTCCCGCTGGAGGACTGGCAGGACATTCTGACGGTCTCCGCCGGGAGCACAGCCGTGCTGGGGCTGGACGCCAACGGCCATGTCCACAGCTATTTCTTCCGCAGTCAGGACGCGGTGGATTTCTCCTCGGTCACAGACGCCGTAGCCCTCGCCGCCGGGGGCACACACTGGGCCTTTGTCCTCGCCGACGGCAGCGTAAAGGTCTTTGGCGAGACGGATCAGGGCCAGGGCGACACCGGCCAATGGAAACTGTTTTCATGAACATACCGCTTCGAATAAGAAAGCATTCGGAGCGGTAATTTTATTTGTATTTACTGACAATGAATTTTTTCCCTCTGTTCATAGAATAATGATAGAAAGCTGCCAATAATTGTGATAAGATGGGAAAAAAGATCAATCCTTATGGAGGTAAAACAAATGAAACCTGAGATACTTCTCTCCGAAGCGGAGAGTATCAGTGAGATCATCATAAATCAGCGCCGTACCCTTCACCAGATGCCCGGGACGGAGTTTGACATTGGGGAAACCCTGGCCTATGTCAAGAAAGAGCTGGAGGACATGGGCTATGCGCCGAAAGAGTGCGGCCGGGCCGGACTTGTGGCTCTGGCCGGCGGGAAGAAGCCGGGCAAGGTGTTCCTGCTCCGGGCGGACATGGACGGTCTGCCCATCCGGGAGGAGGCGGACCTGGATTTTGCCAGCAAAAACGGCCGGATGCACGCCTGCGGCCACGATATGCACACCGCCATGCTCCTGGGCGCGGCCAGACTGCTGAAGCAGCACGAGGACGAGATCGAGGGCACCATCAAGCTGATGTTCCAGCCGGCAGAGGAGGTTTTTGAGGGCTCCAAGGACATGATCGAAGCAGGCCTTCTGGAAAACCCGAAAGTGGACGCCGCGCTGATGATCCATGTGATGGCCAATATGCCCTTCCCCGCCGGGACTGTGGTGGTCTCCGCTCCCGGCGTCAGCGCCCCGGCGGCGGACTATTTTGACATCAAGGTCCAGGGCAAGGGCTGTCACGGCTCCATGCCCAATACCGGCGTGGACCCCCTCACCGCCGCGGCCCATATCCTCATCAGCCTGCAGGAGATCCACGCGAGGGAGCTGGCCATGGGCGAAAAGGCCGTGCTCACCTTCGGCACCATGAACGCCGGCACCGCCTCCAACGTCATCCCCGACACCGTGACCATGGGCGGCACCCTGCGCACCTTTGACGAGGAGAGCCGCAGCTATATCAAAAACCGCATGACCGAGATCGCCCAGGGCGTGGCCCAGGCCTTCCGGGCGGAGGCGGAGGTCATTTTCGGCAGCGGCTGCCCCACCCTGGTGAACAACAGGGACATGTCCCTCAGCTGCGAAAAGTATGTGAAGGAGCTTTTGGGTCCCGGAAAGGCCTTTTCCGTCACGGAGCTGAACGCCATGGGCGGCGGAAGCTCCTCCAAGACCGCCGGTTCCGAGGATTTTGCCTATGTGAGCCAGCAGGTCCCCTCCGTCATGCTGGCCTTGGCCAGCGGCCAGCCCGACAAGGGCTATTGCTACCCCCAGCACCACCCCATGGTGAAATTCGACGAGAGCGCCCTGCCCGGCGGCAGCGCGGTCTATGCCTACACCGCCCTGCGCTGGCTGGAAGAGCATTAATAAGTTTTGAATCCACATTCCCGGAAAGGTACGAGTTTTCCGGGAATTTTTCATTTCATTTACTTTCGTCATTTTTTATGCAAAGAAATACGGTATAATATTGACCTGCGGAGCATTTAATGCTATAATGTTAAAAGAATCACAGAAGGAAGGAATTTCCACCAGCCTTTTTGTGATGGCTCTGTCCCTCCGGACGGAGCAGGCACGGGCAGATTTCGGGCGAGCGTTTCGTGAAGGGGGAGCGTTTTTCCGGTCTGAACGTGTTATCCCCGCGAAAAAATGTCCGGTGTCTCAGGACAGCTCCGGACAAAACCATTTTAATGATCAGAGGAGTAAATCATGAAAAAATTTGTTGCTTTTCTTCTTCTCGCATGCATGATGCTCAGCCTGGCCGCCTGCGGCGCTTCTGCCGGCAGCGAGTATAAGCTGGGCATGGGCGTTAACCTCAGCACCGATTCCTCCAAGGAAAACAATGCTCAGGTCGACGCTACCGTAGCCGCTGTCGTCACCGACAAGGACGGCAAGATCGTTGCCTGCCGTCTGGACGTGGCCCAGAGCAAGATGGACGTCACCGGCGGCGCCGTTGACGCAGCAAAGACCTTCCAGACCAAGATGGAGCTGGGCGATGACTACGGCATGGTAGCCTACGGCAACGCCATCGCTGAGTGGTACGACCAGGCCAAGGCCTTTGAGAGCTATGTTGTTGGCAAGACCGCCGCTGAGGTGGAAGGCATTGAGACCGTCCTCAACGACAGCGGCCACAATGTTGCTACCGATGAGGCTCTGCTGGCCGGCTGCACCATGGACATCACCGCCTTCAAGGCTGCTGTTGTCAAGGCCTGCAACGACGAGAAGGGCGCCACCTTCACCGGTAAGGACTTCACTCTGGGCGTGGCCGCCATCACCGACGCTGAGGATTCCACTGCCGCTACCGACAGCGATGACGCTGTGGTCAAGATGTACACCAACTACGCCGCTGCTGTTGTCGGCAAGGACGGCAAGATCCTGGCCGCTCTGACCGACGCCACCCAGCCCAAGATCACCGCTGACAAGAACGGTCAGATCACTGGCGCTGACTTCAAGGGCACCAAGAGAGAGCTGGGCGCTGACTACGGCATGGTCGCTTACGGCAGCGCAATCGCTGAGTGGGACGCTCAGGCCAAGGCCTTTGCCGACTACACCGTGGGCAAGACCGCAGCTGAGGTTGCCGGCATTGAGACCACTGTAAACGACAGCGGCCACAATGTGACTACTGATGAGAAGCTGCTCGCTTCCTGCACCATGGACATCAGCGGCATGATGGCCGTTATCGCCCTGGCTGCAAACTACGCAAGATAAAAACTGACCACTGGAGATGAAGGTATTGAAGCGAATAAAAAACGTCTTGGCCCTGTGCCTTGCGTTGGTGCTGGCTCTCCCCCTCGCCGGCTGCTCAGGTAAGCCGGATAAGATAGAGCCGAAAGGCAAATCCTATTTCACATATTTCGATACCGTCTCCTACGTGTTCGACTATTCCGGAGATTCGGCAGAACGGTTTGATAACCGTTCTGCCGAAGTTTCAGGTATACTTGAGGAGTATCACCAGCTCCTGGACATATACCATGAGTATTCCGGCATCAACAATCTGTGTACCATCAACAAGCAGGCAGGCGGGGAGCCTGTCTCCGTGGATGAAAAGCTCATCAGCTTTCTCAGCTATGCCAAAGAGCTGTATGAACAGACCGGCGGCGAGATGAACGTGATGATGGGCGCGGTTCTCCGTCTCTGGCACGACTGCCGCACGGCCGCAAGCGACGACCCTTCCGCCGCCTGTGTGCCGTCGGAGCAGGAGCTGGAGGAGGCCGCAAAACACACGGACATCTCCCTGCTGGAGATCGACAGCGAAAATCTGACCGTCAGGATCACCGATCCGCAAGCTTCCATCGATGTAGGCGCCCTGGGCAAGGGCTACGCCACCGAGAGGGCGGCGGATTATCTCTTTGCCCAGGAGGCTTATGGCTATGTGCTGAACGTGGGTGGAAATATCCGTATCATAGGCACCAAGCCCGACGGCTCCGGCTGGGTCACCGGCATAAAGGACCCCAACGATCCCGACGGGAATTTTGCCCTGAGCCTGCTTTTGTCCGACACGGCCTGCGTCACCTCCGGTATCTACGAGCGCTACTTCACCGTTGACGGCGTGCGCTATCACCACATCATCGACAAGGACACGCTGTACCCGGCGGACTATTTCTCCTCCCTCACCGTGATCACGGCGGACAGCGGCCTGGCCGACTGTCTGTCCACGGCCCTCTTCTGCATGTCCCAGGAGGACGGGCAGAAGCTGGTGGAGAAAATCGGCGGCGTGGAGATACTCTGGATCTACCCTGACGGGTCCATGGCTTACACCGAAGGTCTGGCAAGCCTTATCACAGATTGATCGTTTCATTATCCGTATCAACAATATGGAGGTCATTATCTGATGAATTTCAGAAAGAAAATTTCCGCACTGAAAGTCCCCCATCATAAAAACACGGCGGGGATGCACTCTGTACGCATTTCGCCGCCAAAGGAAGTCCTGCTCCCCATGTCCATGCACTCCGGCGGTCCGGCTGTCCCCGTAGTGGAAGTCGGCGACCATGTGCGCATCGGTCAGCTTATTGCCCGGGAGGACGGGAAAATCTCCTCCCCGGTCCATGCAACTATTTCAGGTACAGTCAAGGCTATTGAGACGTTCACGCCTAACGGCGGCAGGCCCGGTCTTGCCATCCGCATCGAGAGCGACGGCAAAATGGAGAAGGACCCCAACATCGTCCCTCCTCAGATCCACGATCTGGACAGCTTCCTCGCCGCAGTGCAGGAAAGCGGCATCGTAGGTCTGGGCGGAGCAGCATTTCCTTTGTGGGCGAAGCTGGACGCGGTACGCCGCAACCCCATTAAGACTGTACTGGTCAACGGCGCGGAGTGCGAGCCCTACATCACCAGCGACAACCGCACCATGGTGGAAAACAGCGGCTATATCGTCAAGGGCGTGGAGCTGCTGAGAGAGTATCTGAAGGCCGAGGAGTTCATTATCGGCATTGAGGAGAACAAGCCCGACGCCATTGAGGAGATGCGCCGCGTATTCGCAGGCGACAGCACCGTGAACGTCATGCCCCTGAAGAGCGTCTATCCCCAGGGTGCAAAGCAGGTGCTGCTCTATAATGCCACCGGCAAGGTGGTGGCCGAGGGCCAGCGTCTTGCGGAGCTGAACGTGATTATTATCAACATCACTTCCCTGGCCAAGATGGCCCAGTATATCGAAGACGGTATGCCTCTGGTGGAAAAGTGCATCACGGTGGACGGCTCCGCCATCAAGGAGCCCAAGAACCTGATCGTCCCCATCGGCACTCCCATCCGCTATCTGGTGGAGCAGGCCGGCGGTCTGAAGAGCGAGCCGGGCAAGGTCATCTACGGCGGCCCCATGATGGGCAAAACCGCCCGCTCCATGGACGAGCCGGTCATCAAGGCCACCAACGCCATCATCGTCATGGATCAGAAAGACGCCCAGAAGGCGGAGCCCAGCCCCTGCATCCACTGCGGCCGCTGCGTGGCCACCTGCCCCCTGAGCCTGAATCCCACCGCCTTTGCCAAGGCCATGGAGCTGGAGGATGAGGACAAGCGCGCCGCCATCCTGAACAAGGAAAAGGTTCAGCTGTGCATGGAGTGCGGCTGCTGCTCCTACGTCTGCCCCGCTCACCGTCCCCTTGCAGAAAACAACAGCGCGGCCCGGAGCTTCATCCGGAAATACAACAAGGCCGCCGCAGAAAAGGCCGCAGAAAAGAAGGAAGGGGAAAAGTAAAATGGAAAAGCTTATCACTTCAGCCTCTCCGCATATCCACAGCGGCGCTTCCACCCGCAGGATCATGCTGGATGTGATCATTGCCCTCCTTCCGGCTGCCATCGCTTCGGCGGTCATCTTCGGAATGCGGGCCAATGTGATCCTGCTCACCTGCATTGTCAGCGCTGTTCTGGCGGAGTTCCTGTTTAACCTGATCACCCGCCGTCAGCAGACCGTGGGTGACCTCAGCGCGGTGGTCACCGGCTTGCTGCTGGGCCTGAACCTGAGCACCAATGTGCCCATCTGGCAGTGCGTGATCGGCTCCGTGTTCGCCGTTGTGGTGGTCAAGGGCCTCTTCGGCGGCCTGGGCCGCAACTTCGCCAACCCCGCCATCACCGCCCGCGTGTTCATGCTCATCGCCTTCTCATCCGTGGCCGGCGGCGCTATGCCCGCGGTGGTCGAGCTGGAAGCCTCCGCCACTCCCCTGGAGCAGCTGGCCAACGGCGCTTC
The DNA here is from genome assembly GCA_051866735.1 of Candidatus Limivicinus sp. Lineage (GTDB taxonomy): Bacteria > Bacillota > Clostridia > Oscillospirales > Oscillospiraceae > Limivicinus. The sequence goes on along the minus strand of JBJDXP010000154.1, from coordinate 5,530 downwards.
CCAGCTCCCCTCTCTGCTGGACATGTTCATCGGTACCTACGGCGGCGCCATCGGCGAGACCTGCACGGCAGCTCTGCTGCTGGGCTTTATCTACCTGCTGGTCCGCAAGGTCATCCGCTGGCACATCCCCGTGGTCTTTATCGGTACAGTGTTTGTCTGCTATCTGATCGCCTCCGGCGACTTTGTGTATGCCCTGTATCAGATTCTGGGCGGCGGTCTGTTCCTGGGCGCCATCTTCATGGCCACGGACTATGTGACCTGCCCCATCACCACCAAGGGACGGGTGATATTCGCCCTGGGCTGCGGTCTGATCACCTTTATCATCCGCTATTTCTGCGCCTATCCCGAGGGCGTGTCCTTCTCCATCCTGATTATGAACCTTCTGGTCCCCTACATAGAGAGATTCACCGGAAATAAACCGTTGGGAGGGTCGAAAAATGCCTAATAAAAAAACCGGCTTTGCCGCTTCGGCTCTGGTGCTGGTGCTTATTTTCGCCGTATTCGCCCTGGTGCTTTTCGGCATAAACATCTTCGCCGCCCCCCTGATCGAGGCCAACGGCTCCGCCCAGCAGTTTGCCCCGCTGTACAGCGTCATGCCCGAGGCCAAGGGCTTTGAGCTGATCTACGACGCAAACGACAGCGCCGCCTCCGCTCTGGTCGATGTACCGGAGACCGTACAGGCCATTTACAGCGAGACCTCCGGCCTGGGCTACGCCATCCGCCTGTCCACCACCCAGGGCTACACCAAGGAGCCTATCGAGTTTACCATCGCCATCGACGCCGAGGGAAAGATCTCCGGAACGGAGCTGACCGCCTATCCCGACACCAAGGACTTCGGCGCGGACTACCCCGGCAGCTTCATCGGCCAGGATTCCACACTTGGCGACGTGGGCCTGGTTGCCGGCGTAACCTATTCCTCCTCCGCCTTTAAAAACGCTGTCAGCGACGGCTTCGCCGCTCTGATTGGAAATGGCCTTGTGGGCGCAGGCGTGAAGAGCGACGCCCAGATCCTCACCGAGCTGTCCGCGCAGGTCTTTACCGGCCTTGCCAACCGGGACGGCGTGGCTCAGGTGGAAGAGCCTGAGATCGCCGAGGGTCAGTTCACTTTCATCCAGAAGATCATGAAGGCCCTGAACGGCTCCGGCTTTGCCTTCGTCGCAAAAGACGGCGAGAGCAGCTACCTGCTGATCTGCAATGTCTCCGGCGCTGTCCGCGTCTACGACATTGAGGGCAAGGACGTCACCGACACGGCCAATGCCGCCATGGTGGAGGAAGCTTCCTCCTACGCCGCGGCCAACACCGTGTCCACCGCCGACGCAGAGCTGAAGAAGCTCCAGACCATGGTGTCTGAGGGCGCTGAGCTTACCGCCCTTCCTCTGGGCGATGTGTTCAACTCCGTCACCGGCGCATACCGCGTCACCGACGGCGAGACCACCCTTTACGGCTTCTGCGCCCGGCCCTATGCCTACAGCAACCAGCCCATCGCCGTGTACTATGTGCTGGATGAAAACGGCGCTATCGTCTCCATGGCCTGCGACGAGATCATCCTCTTCGGCGAATACTTCACCAGCTATGAGCTGGATGAGGCCAAGTACAAGGAAGGCCTTACCGGACTGACTGCCGGCAGCTTTACCGGCGAGCAGACCCTGATTTCCGGCGCTACCGCCAGCACCAACGCCATGACGGTGGCCATCGAGGACGTGTTTGCCGCCTTTCAGGCCATTTCTGCAACAGATGGAGGGAATAACTGATGAACGAAAATAAGAAATGCCCTCTTGCTTTCAGCGCGATCGCGAAAAATCCTGTTCTGGTGCTGTTTCTGGGCGCCTGCCCCGCCATGGCCCAGACCGGCAGCGTGATCTCCGCCCTGGGAATGGGCGTTGCGGTGCTGCTGGTGATGCTGCTGTCCGCTATGCTCATCTCCGCTCTGCGCCGCCTGATCCCTGAGCGGGCAAAGCTCCCTGCCTATGTGCTGATCGTGGCGGGCTTTGTGTCCATCGTTCAGCTTCTGATGAACGCTTTCCTGCCCAGTGTGTACCAGATGCTGGGCGTGTACCTGGCCGTTGTGGCCGTTGACCTGGCTGTCTTTGCCAACGGGGAGGCCTCCGCGTCCCGCGGCTTCGGCGCCTCTGTTCTGGACAGCCTCCTGACCGGTCTGGGCTTTACCCTGGCCCTGTTCTGCATGGCAGCCGTCCGGGAGATCTTCGGCAACGGCAGCTTTGCGGGCCTGGCCATCCCCTTCCTGGAGAGCCACAATATTCCCTTGCTCCTCAAAGCGCCCGGCGGATTTCTGGTCTTTGCCATTCTGCTTGCGGTGATCCAGGCACTGCGCCGCGATGACTGCGGCTGCGAAGCCGGAGGACTTGCCTGCGCGGCAGCCGGAATCACTGCCGCGCCCGAAAATAACGAACAGGAGGGTGAATAAGCATGACTGTCAAATCTCTGCTTTTGATCCTGCTTGGCGGCGTTCTGGCCAATAACTACGCGCTGCAGAAGTTCCTGGGCGTCACGCCCTTCCTGGGTTACGCCAAGGACGAGAGCCGCATTGCGGGCATGGGCCTTGCGGTGACTGTGGTGATGATCCTCACCGCCGCCGTCACCTGGCCGGTTCAGAACTTCCTTCTGGCCAAGCTGGGTCTCAGCTATCTTCAGACGCTGGTATTCATCGCCCTGATCCTTATTGTGGTTTACCTGGTGGACCTGGTGGTGAAAAAGCTGATGCACAAGTGCCTGGGCGTCTACTTCCCCCTGATTGCCCTGAACAGCGCTGTGCTGGGCCTTGCGGTGAACAATGTGACTGCGGGCTACAACTTCCTTGAGTCCCTTATCGCCGCTCTGGGCGTGGGTCTGGGCTTTATGCTGGCCATGTTCCTGTTTGCCGGTGTGCAGAGCCGGATCAATGAGAAGCACGTTCCCAAAGCCTTCCGCGGTCTGCCTGTCAGCCTGCTGGCCGCCTGCATCATCTCCCTGGCCCTGTTTGCTTTCTGATGAAGAAAGTTCCCGCAAACAAAAAGCGCCTTGCCGACCTCGGCATTATCTTTGGCTTGCTCATCCTCGCCGGAGTACTGTTTTTCCTGTACTTCAACAAAGGCGAGGAGGGCGCCGGCGTCATCGTCCGGGTGGACGGTGTGGAGATTGCCAGATATTCCCTGTCCGACGACGGCAGATATGAACTGAACGGCGGAACCAACATCCTTGTGATCGAGGATGGGGCGGCTTATATGCTGGAGGCCGACTGTCCTGACCATATCTGCGTCAGTCAGGGAAAGGTACGCTATGCCGGCCAGTGCATCACCTGCCTGCCGAACAAGCTCACTGTCACCGTCTACGGAACAGACGAAGGCGTAGAGCTTGTAAGTTAAAATCTACGGCCTTGTCCGAAAAGAGGACAAGGCCGTTTTTTATCGCCCGAATTTGGACATGAAAGTTTGTTTGTAAGTTGACAAGGGCGGAAGAAAACCATAAAATAATATTATCAACACGGGAAAATTCAAACAGGAGGATACAAACATGCTGTCTGCCATCGTCTATAACTCCCTCACCGGCTCCTGCAAAAAATACGCGGAGCTGCTGTCCGCCGCGCTGCACATCCCCGCTTTCCCCATGGGCAAAGAACACGTCAAGGATGGAGGAAAAATCATCTTTATCGGCTGGGCCTTTGCCGGGACCATCAAGGGCTATAAGAAGGCCGCCGAAAAATATGATGTGGCCGCCGCTGTCCTTGTGGGCATGGGCGCGGTCAGCGAAGGGAGCGCAGGCTTTGCCCGGGAGAAGAACGGCATACCTGCGTCCACACAAGTATTTTGCCTCCAGGGCGCTTTTGACCTGAACAAGCTGCCCCTACCCTATAAGCTCATTATGAAGATCAAGTGCAAGGATATCGTCTCCCGTCTGGAAGCGAAAGACGCGCTCAATGAGCAGGAAAAGGCCCTCTACACCATGGCCTCCACCGGCTCCGGCCAGCCTGCCAGCTGGAATGTGGACGAAATCGTCCGCTGGGGCCAGGGCGCATAAACAGTTTTCAATGGAAAAGCTCCTCCGTATGCCATACGGAGGAGCTTTTCCCTTGAAAACTGTTTACCTATTCACTATTCACTTTTACCTATTACTTCCCTCTTCCCTCTCGTCGGCTTTTCCCCCGGCTTAAAACAAGGCTGTACATTCGGGTAAATAAATATTATGTAAATTATATTACGTCATCTATATTATGTTAATTATATTATGTCTATTATTTTATGTATACTTTATTATGTAAACTTATTTGAGCAAACAGCAAGGCGGGTCTCCCCGCCTTGCTGTTTTCGATATTACACCACTTTGGTGATTTTCTGCATGATTTCCGGTGCTATTTTCGCCACTTTGCGGTCATATGTCATTAGTCCGTTCACTTCATCCTCCACATCGCTAATCTGGGTGTACACCGCGGCGGCCAGCCCCTGGGCCACAGCGGGCCTGATCTGCTGCTGGTACAGCTCCTCCAGGCCGATCTCCAGCTGGGCCGGCATCTCGAATTTCTTGTAGCCGAAGTCCTTTTTACTGAAGCAGTGGCCGATCACCTTGTGGGCGTAGCCGCCGAACTCACTGAGCAGGACGGCCCTGTCGTACTTGTCGGGCTTAAAGGAATATTTTTTGAAATAGACATGGTCGCTTCTCACCTGGCCGATGTGCTGGTCGTGCCAGCCGGAGGCGTGGTCGATGGTGCGGGTGCGGTCCATGGAGCGGACAAAATCGTGCATCTTCTCCGCGTCGAACTGGCCCCAGCCTTCGTTGAAGATGACCCACATGGCGATGCAGGTGCAATTATACAGGTGTTTCACCATCTCTGCCAACTCCGCCTTGAACTCCGCCCGGCCGGCGGTGTCGCCTCGGCCGAACAGACCGTAGGCGCTGTCCTTCATATGGGAGCCGGTCAGCAGCGGGGCAGACACCACAACAGGATTGTAGCTTCCGCCACCGCAGGGCATGTCTTGCCACACCAGCATCCCCAGCCTGTCACAGTGGTAGTACCAGCGCAGAGGCTCAACCTTGATGTGCTTTCTCAGCATATTGTAGCCCATGGCCTTGGCCACACGGATATCGTAGGCCAGCGCCTCGTCAGTGGGGGCGGTGTACAGCCCGTCGGGCCAGTAGCCCTGGTCCAGCAGACCGTTGTGGAAAAGGGGCATGTTGTTAAGAAACAGCCGCTTTACGCCCTTTTCATCCTCCTCCACGGAGAATTTGCGCATGGCAAAATAGCTCTGGACCAGATCCTCCCCGCAGCTGACCGTAAAGCCGTAGAGCTTGGGGTGGTCGGGGGACCAGGCCTCAAAATCCGGCACGGGGATCTCCGCCGGCAGTTCATAGGAAAAGCCGCCGAACTGGGCAAAGGCGGGAGCTTCTCCCACAGTTTCCGCCGCGATTTCCACAGTCCCCTTGTCGAAATCCGGGGTAATGCGGAGAGATTTGACGTAATCCTCGGGCACGGCCTCCATCCATACGGTCTGCCAGATGCCGCTCTGGGGCGTGTACCAGATGCCGCCCCGCTTGGTTT